>CALROJ020000124.1:0-3429 GCA_943369735.1 bacterium Ga0077546 | reverse complement strand
CAGGAGCGATGCGACTTTTGTTGATTCTGTGAGAACGTGACGTTGGTTGCCCTGTAATGGAACGAGCGGCATTAGATCGGGCGGCAGAAAAAACGAACTGCCCGCTATGAGAACTGGAAAGAAAACACTGTATGCGAAAGCTCACTTTTGGGGCCCTTCTTCTAACTAGCACACTGCTCGTGCTTACTAGCCGGCCTGTTCTTGCCGATAATTCGGGGGTCAATCGACCATTTCGCGACAAATGGGCCGTGGTGATTGGCATCAGTAAGTTTGTCAAAAGCGATCTTGACCTCAAATATGCCGCAGCTGACGCTCGTAGCTTTTATGACTATTTGGTAAAAGATGGAAATTTCGCTAAAGATCACGTCAAATTAGTGACAGACCTGCAAGCCAATCGTCGCAACATACTTTCAACCCTTGGTGGCGGCTGGCTTGGTCGCCTTGCAGGACCTGAAGACTTAGTCGTGGTGTATATCTCCAGCCATGGCAGCCCGTCAGAGCTTGATGTTGAAGGCGTTAACTATCTGCTTGCGGCTGATAGCGATCCTGATGACCTCTACTCCTCAGGAATTGACATGCAAGTGCTGTCGCGAATGATTAAGGCCAAGATTCATGCAAATAGGGTGGTCTTGTTTTTAGACACTTGCCATAGCGGCGCTGGCACCGCGACAGGTTCTACGACAGTCTCTAAGACCAGTTCAGGAGCCGTTCAGAATACGATTCGAAAAGCCAATGTTAGCGCTGCGAAAATAGCAGAAAGTACTGGCCAGATTGTGGTGGCCTCTAGCCAACCGAACCAGGCTTCCTGGGAATGCGCCTCGCAACCAATGAGTGTTTTCACATATTGTTTGCTGGATGGTTTGCGTAGCAAAGGCAATCTAACCACTTTAGATCAAGCCTTTGGTCACCTCAAGGAAAAAGTGCAGACTACTGTAATGCAGGAACGTGGGGAGTTGCAGACGCCGGTGATGAAAGGCTCTTGGGATGGTGGAGGGCTTGTCATTGCCGCACGTCCATCTGCACCGACGGCGGCATTAGACAATGACACTTCAGCTCTATCTGTGGTGGCAAACTCGGTGGTTAAGGCTGAAGATGGTACTAAAGTTCTATCTAATCGAGTGGCCATACTTCCTTTTGGTGAGGGCGGCTCGAACGGTATCGGAGAAATTGATTTTGATGGCTTGGCTGTGCGTCTTGAAGAAATGGTGCGCTACCAGCTTTCTGATGCTCTGCAAGAAAGGCTGTTGAGCTCATATGCTGTGGGTTCTGCTCTGGGTAAGTCTAGCCTTGGTGGTGGTTTGTGGACGGCAGATACCAGACCGGCCATGGGCAAAGCTTTAAACGCAAAATATATAGTAAAAGTTGATATCCAAAATGCTCATTTCGAGCCATCAGGAGATTGCAAATTCTCTGTTTCTGTTTGTATTGCCTCAGGTGAAACTGGTGAATATCTCTGGTCTGGCGGGCAAAAAGCTGCAGGTGCATTCTGTGCCGGTGATGCTAGCGCCAAGCTCGCCTATCTAAAGACTCAAGTTCTGCCAGCTTCGGCCCGCTTTATCAGGAGAGCCATTCTTAGTACTGTAGACAGTTCGACAGGGAGCAAGTAATGCGCACTTTTGATCTAGTTGAGGAATTATAGAATGCGTGTGGGGCTATCAAAATTGAAGGTTGTATTTTCGACCATTTTGGTTTTGTCGCTGGCTGCACCGTTTTCTGTACCGTTTTCTGTGTCTTCGGCTTCACCGAATTCATCAGATTCAGCAAGTGCTTCTGTCAATCGCCCTGTTAAAGATAAATGGGCACTAGTGATTGGCATAAGTAAATATGCCAAGCCAGAGTTGAATCTAAAGTATTCAGATCAAGATGCCAAAGATTTTTATGATTATCTCGTTAACGAGGCTCACTTTGCCAAAGACCACGTAAAACTGATGCTCAACGAGCAAGCTACTCAGAAAGCGATTTTGTCTGAGATGGGTAGCAAATGGCTACCAAGGATGGTGGCACCGGACGATCTGCTGCTTGTGTTCATATCTAGCCACGGTAGTTCATCTCAGATGGATATTCAGGGCTCGAATTATATCGTTGCCCACGATACTGATCCTGATGATCTTTTTGCCACTGGCATAGAGATGCAGCAACTGGTGCAGGTGATTAAAGCACGGGTGCGTAGTGACAGAGTTGTGCTTGTCCTTGATGCTTGTCATAGCGGTGCAGCTAAGGCCAGCAGTAAAGGTCTGGCACGTCAAGCCAACTATGATGCCGCTGTCATTGCCCAGGGAACAGGTCAATTGGTAATTGCATCGAGCTTACCTACTCAAGCTTCTTGGGAGCACAAGGAGCTCCCGAATAGCGTTTTTACTAGAAGTTTAATTGAAGGCTTGCGATCAAACGGTAATGCCACCACTCTTGCCCAAGCATTTTCATATCTTAAGCAAAAGGTTGAAGACACTGTTCTGCGAGAAAGAGGAGCCCTGCAAACACCGGTGCTCAAGAGTGTTTGGGAGGGTAAAGATCTTCTTGTGGCGGCTCCTCCTGCTTCTCCGCGGGCGGTGCCAGCTGTGGTGGCTAGTGAGTCGGTGGCAAAGGTGAAGACTGACGAAGCAGCGAACGCTGACGGCAATTCGAACACCTCTGACAAGGCGAAAGACAGTGAAGAGAATTCGCTTGTAGCTGTCAATCCGCCAGACAAGAAGTCTGATCTATTTTCTCACATAGAGCCTGATGCTATCAATCTACGCGTGCTTGAACAAGATAAGCCTGCTTCTCCAGAGGCGTCCGCCAGGAGTACAGTGAAACGCCCTCCTCTGCCAGATCGTGTTGCTGTGCTTGGCTTCTCTTCACCATCATATTTGAACTTGCGGCACTCGGCTGACTATATGAACGATCCGGTTGTCCATTTGCAATACATGGTGCAAAATAAATTGCAGGCTGCTATTGGCCGACGTTTGCTCAATCCATTTGAGTCAGGTGCTGCCCTTGGTTCTGTTGAATTGTCGGCCAGCGGTATGGAATCGCAGGAAAATATGATGAGCCTGGGGCGTGCCTTGAAGGCTCGATATGTTGTTACTGTCAGTATAGAAGAAGCAAAGTTTGACAAGTTGGGCCGATGCTACTTTGCTACAATCGTGCGAGTATTTTCTGGCGAAAACGGTGAGCTTTTGTTGGTAGAAGGTAAAAAGGCGGATTGTAAGCCATTTCAGGGTAAGCCGGCTGAACAATCTAGCTATTTGCGCACTGAAGTTTTACCTGTGAGTGCAGAACAGATTGCCGATGCCATTTTAAGTGTGGTTAGGCCCCAATAAACAAGGAGGGACGATTGACCTGTGTATCTTAGCTAATGGCGAATTGAGTTGCGGACAAACATACTTGAGGGTAGATAATGCTATTAACGAAATCCGGCGTTTCACTTATAGGCGTTTTACTGGTTTC
>CALROJ020000123.1:0-5720 GCA_943369735.1 bacterium Ga0077546 | reverse complement strand
TCACCTCTCGCACATTCACATTACGCAAGGGCCCAATTTTCACAGGCATGCTCTTGGCGGACGAAATCAACCGCACCCCACCCAAAACACAATCAGCATTGTTAGAAGGTATGGAAGAACGCCAGGTTACCTTAGACGGCCAAACCCATAAACTGCCTGATCTCTTTATGGTAGTGGCCACGCAAAACCCGGTGGAATTTGAAGGCACCTATCCGCTGCCCGAAGCGCAACTCGATCGCTTCATGCTTAAAATTCTGATTTCTTACCCCGAAGGCGACGCCGAAAAGCAAATGTTGCGCAACTGGCAATCAGGTCACTACACCCGCTTTTCATCACCTATTGAAGCTGTTTGCAGCGAAGCTGACATAATCAAGTGTCGCCAATTTTTAGTGCATGTCAAAGTCGAAGAAAGCATCCTCGATTATTTGGTGGCCCTAACTAGTAAATCGCGGAATATGTCAGACGTATCACTAGGAGCCAGTCCTAGAGCTGGTCTAGCATGGCTCGCTGCAGCCAAGGCCCATGCCGCCATCGAAGGTCGCGACTTTGTCACACCGGACAATATCAAGTTTGTTGCTGAGCCGGTTCTTCGGCACCGCTTGATTCTCACGGCAGAGTCAGAACTAGATGGTGTCACTGTCAATCAAGTAATCACCAACCTGCTGCGACAAGTACCAGTGCCAAGATAAGAGCGGGAAGAAAAGATTTGACCGCCAGTGCACGACTATACCTAATATTGATACTAACAATGGTGCCATTTACGGCAGCAGCATGGTTGCCTACTTTCGCCGCTCAACTGACAAAAGCCGGACTAGCAATAGACATACTAGTATTGATTGCCGTAATTGTTGAGTATCAAATTACTCCTCGCCCCAGCACTATTGCCGCCACAAGAAACGTCGAAGAGAGACTTTCAATTGGCCGCGAAAACAAAGTAACCATAGAAATCAACTATAGTGGCCAAATTCCACTTAATTGCCAAGTAAAAGATGATGCACCAAGCGCCATCGCGAACTATAGTAACAATCTCATTCCAGTCTTTAGCTGTGCGCTCAAACCGGCTCAGAGCACGCGCCTAACTTATATACTACAACCGCGAAAACGAGGCTCGTACAAATTCGGCAAACTATCTGTACGTTATCTGAGCAGACTTGGGCTCATCTGGCGCGAGATCAAATTTGACTTAGACAAAGAGGTAAAGGTATTCAGCGACCTAAAGGCCTTGCATGAACTTTCCGTTAAGCTTTCGCACTCCTCAGAGCTAGGCGAATTGCATCAAAAGAAACGAGGGCAGGGTACTGAGTTCGCTTCTCTTCGTGAATATGCAGTGGGCGATGACAGCAAGGCAATAGACTGGAACGCCACAGCTCGGCGCGATCGACCGGTAGTAAGAACATACGAAACCGAACAAGAGCAGCGCCTTCTAATTTTAGTTGATGCCGGTCGCATGATGGTGAGCGATCTCGATGGCCTCACCCGCTTCGATCGGGCTCTCAACGCCGCCCTTTGCCTGGCACTGACCGGCCTAACTCATAACGATCAAGTGGGCATCGGCATTTTTGCCGACAAGCCCCTACTCTACTTGCCGCCCAAGCGGGGCAAATTAAATATGAACAGAATACTAGAGGCAACTTTTGCTGTAGAACCGCGCATGGTAGAACCAGACTATGCCGGTATTTTGTCTTACTTTGCCTCAGCGCAAAAAGGGCGCTCCCTTATGGTAGTTCTCACCGATTTAACCGACCCAACAGGCTCTCAAGCACTTCTCAGCGGGCTGGCCAACCTCGCCCCCAGACATTTACCATTTTGTGTTACTTTGAAAGATCGCCAGGTCGTAGACCTAGCTAATAGTAATGCCGAAGCCTTAAAAGCCAAAGCACGCGAAACTAAGAAAAAGATTGACACAGTGGAAGCTATTTATAAGAAAGCAATTGCAATTGATTTGCTTAGCCAGCGCGAGCTAGCTCTTTCTGTTCTAACAAGACGAGGATGTCTTGTACTCGATTGCCCGCCCCAAGATCTATCGGACAAACTAGTAGAAAAATATCTTGAAATTAAATCGAGGGCGCGACTGTAAAATAAGCCCGCTGCCATGACCCCCGCTCTGCCGACGAAGGACAATGCAATGGCCAGAGACCGCATCTACGTCTATAAATTTGTGACAGCTAGCGCTGTAGCGACCATGGCTTTTGCTCTTTCTTATATGAGCAGCGCCGACCAAGTCAGCAATCTTTACTTGCCTGCTCGTGCCGACAATGCCAAGAATCAAAGCATGACTTTTGCCACTGGCCAGGAGGCTCTAGACAGCCACCAATTAGTCAAGTGCAAACAATCTATCGCCTTGTTAAAAAGCACTACCAATGGTGCTGTGGCTGGCCTCGCGCTAGAAAGCCGAATGCTCTCCAAGCAGGGCCATTTTAAGGAAGCTCTAGCCCTCCTAAACCAGGCCATTCAAAGCAATCCGAATAGCGCTACTCTGCTGGCAGAACGAGCTCAAGTTTATGGCTATTTGGACGACGAAGAAAAACTATATAGAGACTATCGGGCCGCTTCAAAATGCAGCAATATGAACAGCGATGATTGCCTGGCAATCGTCAAAGGTCTAACCGACTACGATAAGTGGGATGAGGCCTTAGCTGTCGCCCAAGTCGGCATCAAGCAGAAAGCACCTAGTGGAGCCCTTTACGCACAAGCTGGTGACGTTGCTCGAAAACTAAACAAACTAAGTCTAGCCGAAGAATTCATTGAAAGAGCTCTGGCCATCGGCCCTGCCAAAGCCTCAACCATTCAGGAATTGGCCTCACTACACAAAGTAATGAAAAAATGGCCGGCCGTAGTCAATGATTGCAAAAGGCTGAAGAAGGCTATAGTCGATGCCGAAAAGCATGTCACTTACGCCCGCTGCCTTGAAATGAGCGGTCAAGCCAATATTGAATTAAAGCACTACGAAGAAGCTGTGGCTGACTTAAGTCACGCAATGAAAATTTCTCCGCTCAAGGCTTCGATTTTCAAAGAACGAGCCGTCGCCTATGAGAAGCTAGGCAAAAATGAACTTGCAAAAAAAGATCTAGCCACTGCTAAAAAGATTGATAATTCCTTTTAGCATCAAAACAGTTTTAGCGTTAAGAGCAGCCTAGTGCTTAAACAAGATCGTTATCGCAAGCGTACTTCACAAGAGCAGTACGACTCTTCAAGTTGAGTTTTTTGCGAATACGTGAGGCATGCAACTCTACAGTCGATTCGGTTAAGAATAAGCGTTGAGCTATCTCCTTGTTGGCAAAACCTGAGGCGATAAGCTTAAGCACTTCCATCTCGCGCGACGACAACGGCGGCGCTTCATCCACATTAGACCGCTCTTCTGCTCTTGTCAGAACCTTAGGAGACGGAGCTTTAGCCGCAACCTCAAGAGCATTGGTAAGCTGCTGAGTAAGGTTGCCGAGAAGATTCATATGAAAGAGTTGGTCTTTAACTTGGTGATAGGTTTGGCAGTGAGAAAGAGCAATAGAAGCTTGAGCGGCGGTCAGTTCAATCGTTTCAAGATCGGCTTCGCTCCAGGCACGACTATGGTCGCCCACCACAAGAATAACGACACCATATTGAGTGCCTTGGTGCGACAGTGGAGCCCCAGCCATTGCTCTAATGCCATTCTCTATTAGCAAGTCGACGTCGCGCTCACTCAACTGACCACTTTGTCGCAGCTGTTCTACTTCGTTGACAGCGACGGTCTTCTGCTGAAAGAGCGAGAGAGCAAACATTGGAAATTGCCCCGTGCGACCAAGACCAAGAGGCGAGAGATCAGGCTCGACATATTCATGGGTGACCATAGGATGAGAAGGTCCATCGGTGCGAATAACCAGACACCGAGTAGCTCTAAAAATGCGCCCAAGGCTATCGGCTAACGTCTGCAACAAATGGTCACGATCGAGTGATGAGTGCAGCTTGCAGACAGTTTGCCGCAGCCAACGCTCAAAGCCCATACGCTTTGTCGCCTCATCTAGATCATCAGTGCCCTCGCTAACTCCAGAGGCACAGCCTTGACTAGCAAGACCAACATGGTTAGCACCAGCACCAGAATCAGCACCATCTCCACTGGCGAGAAAATCTCGCGGTATAAACTGCAAACGCACCAGACAATCACCTTCACCGGTTAGAGAAACCAATGCCGCGGCACAGCCGATCTGCCTCAAGTCTGAAGCCGAAACGGAAAAACAGCTACTCCCGTCAGCACGACCCAATGACTGCTGCAAGGCATCAAGGAAATTTTTGGAACCTGGAAACACCTTAGCCAAGGGTTGCCCAATCAAGTTTTTGCCGCCACTGGCGAAGAGATTACGAGCACTGGTATTAGCGCTATCTACCACTAGCGAATGGCGCTTCAACAAAACCGTTGGTAAAGTCGATTCTTTTGCTGGCTGCACCACTGCAGTCTCATCTAACGCAAGGCAAAGACCAAGATGGACAGCAAGCAACCGGGCAATCACTTGGCCGAGATCAAGCAGCTCTTCTGAAAATCCACCAGCAGAAACAGCTCTCTCCATCAGCACGAGTCCAATAATCTGGTTGGCTAATATAACTGGAAAAAGCACGGCAGCGCTGTCATTTTTCGCGCCACAGAATTTTTCTAAAGGGCGCAGGGCCAGGGGAGTTTCATTACCGAGAGAGGTTTCGCCAAGAGGTACCCATTGCTCTTGACGCAAGAGACTATGCAGCTCGCTGCGACCAGCAATCTCTAGACCCTTTGGAATAACCTTTGTCAGCTCGTCAGTGCTACCTTCTCTTGAGACAAGGGCCAGTCGGCTTAGCTTCAAACCATCGAAGTAAGCGTCAGTGGTGACGCGAAATAGAGCGCAAGAGTTCAACTCAAGAGCAGAACAAATGGCACCCATGTCGGCCTGGAAGTCGGGTTGTTCAGCATCTACTCCAGGCTGCGCCTGACGAACACTTGATACGCTCAAATGCTGCAACAGTTTTACAACAGGAGAGAGATGAATCTCATGCTCATGTTGTGCGGAAATTTTCTCAGAACCACTCATAGCTTTGGACAAGCCTGCGAACACACGACAAGTATTTTCTAACTGAACCTATAGCAGGGGAAGCCAATTTACTAATTCTCGCTGCTGACTTTCTATCAGCCTTGAGATGCCTTGGGATACCTTGAGATGCCTTGAGGCCTGTAAAGAGCCTCACTAACTCCAACATATCGCAAAGCTGGAATTTGCCTAGTACCCAGTAGGGTGATCTCGCATCTTGTACCAAGGTTGGGCTAGCAACATCAAGCAAAGATGCCGATTTACACGTTTTTAGTACACAAAATCGCGCCCCGGTGAAGGTATGGGCCACCTACCATTGCAGACTTCAAATAGCAAAGCCCTTAACCCTCTGGGCAAGATTTAATATTAATCCAGGCCTGCCAGGAGAAGGCAAGGCGGCCCAATCGCCCACAGATTCAACAATTCGCCCCCTTCCGCCTGACAACAACATAGTATAGAATTAATATATGTGAATATGCTCTCTTAGGAGTCCTCAAGTACATGGCCAGTGAATCTTCAGCCAAAAAACCATCTGCCAAAAGCTCATCTCTGCGCAACCTAAAGCGCCAGTTCGGCCGCCGCATGGTTGAAACGCTGCTGATGTCGCCCACTCTAGTTGACGATATTGACAAGATTCGGGCAGCCGGGGTGCGCATCAGACTGGTGGATGGGCCATGCCGCGCTTATTAT
>CALROJ020000122.1:0-5840 GCA_943369735.1 bacterium Ga0077546 | reverse complement strand
GCTAGCGCAGTATCTTTTGCACTAGCTTGTCTAGATTAGTGCTATGAGAGCCTTTTACCATCACACAAGAGTCGCTGCCTAAGTGCGGCAGAATGCGCTTAAGAGCGTCATCTTGGCTCTCGACTGAGGCAATCTCATAGCTTGCACCAGTGGCCCCAGAAGCAATAGCACTGGCTACCGGTCCGACTGTCACAAGCAAACTGATCGGTTTATCTTTAAGCCAGCGGCCAAGATCTAGATGCAATGGCTCAGTAAAGTCACCAAGTTCGGCCATGGCACCGAGCACAACAATTTTGGCGCTTTGTGGATAAGCATGAGAGAGAATAGCTTCTACAGCACAGCGCATAGAATCAGGATTGGCATTATACGATTCATCAACTACAGTGGCGCCGTGAGAAGACTTCAGGGCATTACCGCGACCTTCAACCGCGGCAAATTTTGCCAAGCCGTCGGCGATTTCGGAGTCAGTCAAACCGGCTGCTCTTGCTGCAGCCACGGCGCACCAAGCGTCTTCCAACAAAACACGACCGTGGGCCTTAACAAAAAACTCTTGCCCTAGATTCGCACTTCCCGGAATTTTGAAACTAGTTCCCTGGCTATCAACACTAATAATCTCAAGGGAAGGAGCAATTTCAATCCGTCCGGCGAAATCACGTTTGGCCTGAGATATCAAATGTTCGCTGCCATCACCAATGATGGCGTAGCCGCGTTCAGCATCTAAGGCGGCAAACAACTCACACTTTGCCTTAGCAATATTCTCCAACGAACCAAGAAGCTCTATGTGAGCAGAACCGGCACAGGTAATTACGCCGATATCAGGTAAGCCACAAGCGGCCAATTGAGCAATTTGTCCTAGCCCACGCATACCCATTTCAAGAATCAAAATTTCTGAATCTGCAGGCATTGAGAGAATAGTTTTAGGCACACCAATCTCGTTATTTTCATTGGCCAACGATTTATGCACGCGCCGAGCAGAAGTGGCAGCAGCTGTCATCTCTTTTGTCGTGGTTTTACCCGATGAGCCAGTAATGGCAATTACCTTGGCACTGCTCTTACGCAAATACAAGCGAGCCAGGCCTTGATAGGCAGCCAAAGTATTAGGAACCGACACTACAGGCGGTGCAGAAGACTTTGGCTCACTCGACAAACCATTCAATACAGCCTCTAGAGAATCGCTATCAACTATTGCTAAACCTGCACCGTTCTCGAAAGCCTTAAGAACAAAATCGTGGCCATCAAAGCGCTCGCCTTTCAAGGCTAAATATAAGTTGCTGCTACCATCAATTGCGCGACTGTCAGTGCTAATTGCATATTCTAAATTTTGCGACGTACCATGCAGTACAGCACCATCAAGAGTAAGAATTTCATCGATGGTAAAAGTTGCTGTCATTATCCCTATCGCTACTAGTCTTTCTTTGTGACTTTATTCCAGATATTGCCGATCCAGCCTTTCTTCTCGCCTTCATCTTTCGCTGCCTGAGCCGGTGGAGCAGGAGCAGCAACTGGCGCATCAGGGGGAAGATCTTTCAATACTTCATGAAGCTCAAGGCCTGTTTGCTGGCACATTTTGACAGCAGCTGCGCATTGCACAGGCTTCAAAATACCTTCAGCGACAAACGACTGAGCCTGCAGAGCAGCATTAATCAAACGCTTATCGATCATGTCTTTAGTGACGATAATTTCGGCCATGGAGACATTTAGTTGTCTAGCTAGCGACTGAGCTCGATTGAAGTTGTCGCCGCTTAAGGCGCCCGATTGCAAAAGTATCTCCATTACGGTGTTTACTTTGGCGATATCGTCTTGCCTAGAGGCCCTCTCCTCGATGATGGCATCGATAGAGACATGGCGCGAATGAGCCTGCCTCAGTATGTCAGCGGCCTGTAGTCCACTGATGGCACCAGTAGTAACCATTTCTTGCAAGCGCAAACTTTCATCGACCACTTCAGACGAAATCATGCCAGTTTGAACGAAAACTTCACCGATTTTTTGGTGCTCAGAGAGGCCAATCTCAATTGCCGAAATCTTATCCCCTTCAGTGACCAAACCAGCTTGGGTGACGAGATCACCTAACTTGATCGTGTCCTTTCCTGAGGTGCGGAAGGCGCCAGTATCAACCAGAGACTGCTCAAACGATTGATGCTTTGCAACAGCTTTCTTCAAACCGGCAATAGCCTGCTCTTCAGTAATCTTGCCGTCTCTAATCAATACTTGAGCTGTGAGGGCCGATTGCAGCAGGACCGATGTAATCATGCGATTTAAGACCAGACAGCGACCGAGGGGCAAGTTATTCTCCTGCCCTTGCCACTGAGCTTGTTCCAGCATAGAGCGGTCAAGCAGGCCGGATTGAACTAAAAGCTCTCCCAGCTCTCCGGCAGAAGCTTTCTGCTCGTCAGTAGTTTCCGGAGGCGTCCAACCAAGGCGTTTAAAAGCATCATCTAGAGGTATGCGGCCCTTGATACAGACGTTTATCGCCTTAACACCGAACTCGGCTGAGATTGTATTCTGCCGAATCAGCGACTGAACATAGAGAGCAACTTCGACATCGTACTCAGATAGTTCACCAATACTCATCAAAACTCGCCCAAGAGGAGTCTGTGAAGTCTTAGAAACTTTCAAAGCCTCAAGTAAAACTTCTTGCCTGATGATGTTGGCTGCTACTAGTAGCTCGCCAATTCTCTTGGGTGATGAACGCCTGCCGGTGATTTCCAAGTTACGCCCTAAATTGCAACAAAAGCTATCTGCTCTGCTAGAAACTGAATCTTCTTATTAGTCTATCAAGAGCTTGCCTCTAACAGGCCGATGATAGGAATTCATTTCACAGTAGGTTAAATATTAGAGGAAATACATCTCTACAAGCACACAAACACCCGCCATTGCTGGCAGGTGTTTGCTCTCGAAGCCAAGTATTTCCAGGTCAGCGCCTAATTACAGAGACACTAGAAACGAGGATGACAAATTTAGTAGTTATCGTCGTAAGGAACAACGAAACCTTTGCCCTGGAATATCATGCTGTGGCTGCCACTGTGGGGGCTCGGATATCCGATAAAGCCATGCTTGATACCGTAGCCTGCGCCGTGGAGAACGCCATAAGCGCTACCAGCAACTAGGCCAGCTGGACCACCGGTCATAGCTCCGGCGACCATTTCATAAACGCCGTCTTCTTTACCCAGATTACGGGCAACCATTTTGGTTCCACCGATAGCACCCTTGATGCCATCTGAGAAAGCAGCGGTTGGAACATCCCAAGCAGTCGTGACGGCCATAGAGACCAGTCTGCATGGGAAGTACCACATTTCATAGATTACCCGAGCCGATTCTGGACGCTCTGGGTAAGCCATACTAGGAGCTGAAAGACTCATTGCGAGTCCTAGAGCTGCTAGCAAAGACGTAAGAATTTTCTTTTGCATTATCCTCAACCTTTTCTACTGGGAGTACATCCCTCAGTCAAATAGAATTATTTCTCTTCCATGGTGATGAAAGACCAGCGGCTGAATGGATGTTCCCAACCTTTCTTCCAGCCATGCCCCATGCCGTGGTAGCCACCATAGACACCACCAGCTACCATACCGACGGATCCACCGATTGGAACGGCAGCTAGACGTTGTCCAGTTCCATGCTCATCGCCGAATTTCTCAGCTACGTGATTGATACCTTTGATACCACCATGGTATCCACCAGCGATAGGACCGGTTACAAGACCGGTGAACAAGGCACCGCTTGCAGCTCCAACGGTACGAATAGGAGCTTGTAGAACCCACTGAACCGGCTTCGCTTCATAATCTAGAGCCATCGCAGGAGCGACAGCGGAGACCATGAGAGCGGCCGACATAAGAACTTGACCTAGTATTTTGTTTGTCATCTTATCCACCGTTTCTAATTCAGAGCTACCCGGCATCACTTGGCTAGGGTGCCGGGCAGCAATTACTATTTACTATTTTTCTTCAGTGACAATGTAGGAATCAGTACTAAATGGTTTTTCCCAACCACTAGTCATACCATGCTTAGCACCGACGATTGCGCCATAAGGAACGCCCCAGACCATACCAACAGGCCATCCAAGTGCGAATGCTGCGAGGTTTTGTCCGAGACCCTTCTCATCACCAAAATGCTTGGCGAGTTGACGCTGCAATGTGTGAGGCGTGCGCCAAAGTGAATTGACGATAATGCCTTCTGGAGTATCAACAATTACTGCTGTGGTAGCACCAGCAAGTGAAGCCATGCTGTTAAGAGGACCGTCTCCGGCCATCGAAGGCATTGCGACACCAATACTGATAGCGCCAGCAGCTATTAAGGCTAAAGCTTTGTTTTTCATATCTTCCTTACCATGGTCTACATCATTTTCAGATCTCGAGGGTGACTCTAAGAGAGCCACCCTCTCATTCTTTCTGCCCGACAATTTTCGAACACAAGTTCACTGTTTCATTGAATCTAAAGTTGATTACTCAACAAGTTAGTCTTCTTTGAAAGTGAAAGCTTCTTTGGTGAATGGCTTCTCGAAGCCAGTTTTCATACCGTGCCAACCGCCATCGAAGCAACCATAAGCTGCACCGCCAACGATACCGAACGGAGCGCCAACGATGGCTCCTGTCCACTTCTGGTATCCACCATCTTCGTTACCAAGCTTACCGGCAACCCAAGTAGTGGATTTAATGGCTCCCTTAGTTCCGTCTTTGACGGCACCTAGAGGAACTCCTACTACAGCTCCAACACCTGAACCAACCACTTTGACAGGGAACAGACAAATGTTCTTGAATGTGTCGTCATCGGCATACGACGGAGCGACCATTGTGCCAACCAAAGCTGAGGCTAGTATGAAAGAGGACGCTATCTTTTTAAGCATGCAAATCTCCAACTCTTAGCAATCGTAATTTAGGAAATCATTTTTCGAATGATTCGACCAATCCTGGACCAACGGCCCGAGACAAGCTCCATTTTACTCAATTATTCCTAGAGGTCCATATTTAATGACTGGCTTATTTCAACCGCGCCAGACGTATTGCAGCAATATACCTGGTCTCGGGCTTTGAAATGAGTTGTAAAAAGTTTGTTGGAATAGCACCACTTTTCAAGTGGTATATACAATCAAAGCAGTGTTGACACACCCTGAATATAAGAATATTACTGGGTCTTGGGTGCTTACGAAATCAAGATGGTATCAAATATGATGCCAAGCGGAAAATCACCGCAAGAAAAAAGACGGGAACAAAAAAATATTGCTCCCGTCCGAAAATTTTTCCTAATTATCTAGGCTTTTATCACCGGTGCAACGCCAGCGTGCTCAGTGCGGTGCCAGGTTGAGACTTGCTTACCAAAAAGAATCTGACAGAAAGAAACGACGATAACCGGCACCCAGTGGGCATAGACATAGGCTGTAACGTAAAAACTTCGTCCTAGAGCTTTCATGAAAGACATTGGCGCACGATAAATTCTCATCGCAATTAAAAAGTTGACCTGACTGATACCAAATATTGCCATCACTATCAGTGCTAAGAACTTTCCATAAGTAGGCACGCCAGTGGCAATATGCACTATTTCTGAGGCCGCTTCTAAGGTCATTAAAGCGGGCACGACAAAATAGACAGTAAAGACGAGTGTATCTAAACGCTCAACCAGCGATAGCCGCGTCGGCGAGTTCAACGGGAAAATATAATCGAGATAACGGCGAATACTGCCTTCTGCCCAACGTCTACGTTGACGGATAAGAGCTTTAAAGGTCGTCACGGCCTCTTCCCAGACAATTGCTTCAGGGCAGAAAGTGATATCCCAATTGCTAACAAGCAGTCTCATGCTGAGATCAAGATCGTCGGTAATCGCTTTGTTATTCCATCCGCCTACGTCAA
>CALROJ020000121.1:0-6631 GCA_943369735.1 bacterium Ga0077546 | reverse complement strand
AATTAGCTGCCGCCTGCTCTTTGGCTCAGTCGGTATCGTCGGCCTAGTGGCACTTTGATCAATGATCTGGTTGCTCGTAGAAACATCAAGGTACGGTGTGGCAGGGGCGCCTGTGGTGGCCGCGACTACTTTTGTATCAGTAAGTGGTTCTGCCTTAACTGGAAGTGGTTTGGATTGCTCTGTTTTTTGCGGCTCAACCTTTATCTGATCGGATTTTGCGGGATCGACCTTGACTTGGTCACTCTTAATCGGTGAAGCCGGCTCGGTGCGACGCACGCCAGCACCTGTGTAGTTACTATCGACACCGTGCAATTGAACAAATGGTCGTGACTTTGCGTCTGGATTGTTGATATCGAATGGTTTTGGTTCAGACTGTTTTGAGTCTAAGGGTTTTCCGTCAGCAAACTTACCGGTGACAGATTTACCGTCAATTGCGCTGCCATCGTTTACCCTACCATCGACGAGCTTACCGCCATCAATTTTTGTCCGTGAGCCTGGAAGAGGTGAGTCACTTGGTTTGATTCCGGGAGACCGAACAATACTCCAGCCAACAAACCCCTTAGGTATCAAGACTGCAAGTATCTGCTCGCTAGTGATGTCATCACGAACAGGTGGCATTTTGCCACGCATTGCTACAGCCGCCAACTCACCTTCTTTTAGAGGCACAGCAGGCTGGCTTCGGTCTCCCAAGTTTTTGAGCGAGCCCTTAATATTGTCTTTAACGCTCTCAACTAAACCTAAGAAACCATCTATGGCATTGGTTCTACTGCCGGTGATACCGGCACCGCCATTGGTATCGCCAGGAACTCCAGCCTTGACATCACCCTTAGCGCCACCTGAGGCGGACGCCTTGCCGTCTGCGTTTGCGGAGCCAGCCTTGGTGCCGTCGGCTTTGCCGTCAGACTTATTGCCTTCAGATTTAGCAGGCAACCCGAAACCGCGCATGCCAGCCTGACTCTCGATAAACTGGATGAAAGCGGATGGGCCAGAAGAGCCACCCTCGCCGGTTTTACCTCCGACTTTTGCATCAGGAAGCCTATCACCTGGTTTTGCACCAGCAGTCGAACCGTCACCAATTTTGCCGTCACCCAATTTCACTTCGCCAGGGCGAACACCGGGTGTTTTTCCATCACCTATCTTGCCATCAGGAATTCGACCATCCGGTAGTCGAGTTTGTGCTCGATCTCCATCAACCTTCCCGTCTGCGATCTTGCCATCAGTCAAAGACACTGGACCACTGCGAATTCCATCTCCCTTACTGTCTACAAACTTTCCGTCAAGCCGGACACCATCCAAGCCCTTACCATCAGCGCCTTTGGCAAGAAGTCCTTGAGTAGTGTGGTCAATACCAGACCTTATGCCGTCAGCAGCGGAATAGTTTTTAAGAACAGATTCCCCATTGGCTTGCCGAACAAGACCGTCACCACCGTGAGCGCCCGGTTGTCTAACGGCATCGTCGCTCTTGGTGTGGTCTGGACCAGCTTGTATCTTGCCTGTCAACGCGCCAGTGCCGGGCTCAGACCCTTTTAGACCAGTATCATTGGTCCGTCCAGCTTGGACCTCCGGTTTTACAATAGCTGGATCATTGGTTTTTGCGAGCGCAGCTTCTTGAGGCTTAGCCACGACAGGGTCGTGAACTTTACCGTCGGATGTGCCAACAGTGGCGACGCTACCGGGCTGGGCTTTGCCTTCGGGACCAACTATTGCTAGACCAGGGAGAAGCGCTCGGTCAGAATGCTGCTCTGCAGCAGCGGGGTTGAGTTTGTCCGGGGCTCTGTCTGGGGCTTTCGTCGCCGGTTGGGTGGGGAGGGCATCGGCGGGTCGTTGGGAGGGTTGGTCTACAAGGTTCTGGCCCCGGGGAATGACGCCCTCGGTTGAGGCTCTCTGCTGCTCGCTTGCTTTCGGCGTAACACCGGGATTGGTTCCTGGATTTAAGGCCTTGTCACCCGGGTTAATCGCTGGTGTGACGGCGTCTCGGGACCTTTCCGTGTCTTTCGGGACTGGAACCGGCGTGGCTGGTTCGACTTTCTGGCTACTTCTGGCTGCCGCGTCTGGTTCTGGTTTAGCGCTGTCGGTGGGGAGCTTGGCGGGAGTAGTGGCTTTTTCAGGAGCATTTCTTGAGTTCAACACCGTAGAATTATCAGGCGAACCCAAATTTGCTGTGGCTTTGTTTTCCTGGTCGCTGAAAGCATCAGCGAGTGAGCGACCTGAGGCTTCAGCTTTGACCGGATCTACTTCAGGCCTAGGAGCTTGATTTTCCACTCGGTCGGCCATCAGAGTTACCACCTAAAGAACAACTCACCCGATACCAATATTCTGCCACTTTAAGAATGGACGCTAACTAATACTATTACTTAGGCTGAATTGCACTGGTCGAAGGGGATGGCCTGAGTTCGCGCTTTAGATCGGCAACTAGTAACCGAGCTTTAGAATCAGATGGGTCCAGTAAAACAACTTTTTCCATATCACGCAAAGCTTTCTCACAGGGACCATAAAGTCGGAAAAAACAGACTGCCCGGAAATTATATGCCGTAGCATTTGACGGTTCCGCTTCAATCACGCGGTTTAACGTGTCGATGGCTTCACTGTATCTTTTCTCATTCTTCAAATAGCTGGCTTTGAAAAGCAAAAGCCTAGGTGTGGGTGCGCCTAGCTTAAATGCCATATCAAGCGAGACAATGGCCTCAGCATATCGTTTCTGATTCGCCTCACCATCGGATCGAATTATGTAGGCCTCTCTTAATTTAGGGTCCTTTTTGATTAGACGGCTAGCTTCTGCAACCTGCTCATCGTAGCGCTTCAACCGCCCCAAGACGGCAGCATGCTGCAACTGAAAATTCACATCCCCAGGCTTCTTCGCCAAATCCGCATCTATCTGCTTCAACAAAGCCAAATTCTGCTCTTGTGTCGCTTCCCCACACCAAACAGGACCGCTGGAAACCCCGAAGGCCAAGAAAATCGCAGCACTCAAAGCCATACTAGAAAATCGATTGAAGATCATAGAAGTCCTTTCAATAAACTTCGGTCAGATGCATTATATAGGCTTACGTAGATTCTCTGCCGGTTTGCTGATCTCATGCTGTTTGCGATTGTCATTCTGTTTACTGATAGCGTTCCTCAAGCCCTTAATTTGAGCTTTGACAGTCTGATCCGCAGGTTTCAATTTTGCCACCATCTCTAAATCCTTTAGACTTTTCTCAGTCGGCCCATAAATTTCTCGATAGCAATATGCTCGCTGCATATAAGCTTCGGCATAACGCGGTTCAGCCTTAATTACTTGACTAAGAATGACAACGGCCTCAGCGTAGCGCTCGTCTCTCTTCAGGTAAGTGCCTTTAGCTAACAAGAGCTTCGATGTGGGTACTCCAAGCTTAAATGCCTCATCAAGACATCGAACAGCCTCCTTGAACCTACCCTTTCCCGCTAGTGCCCGAGCTTTTACAACGTAAGCATCTCTAATCTTTGGACTCATGTGAATCACAACATCTGATTCGTCAATCGCCTCATCAAATCGATTAAGACAACATAGTAGTTCAGCATGCTGAACACGCAAACCGGGGTCAGTCGGCTTGGAAATGATCAGATCCTCAACGAATTTAAGCTGCATGATCTTAGTGCTAACTGGGTTCCCGCACTCTGCCGGAAGGCCAGAACCAACAAATAAGACAATGGCACCACTCAAAGTAAATACAAATATTCGACTGAGATTCATAGAAGTCCCGGCTAAACTCCAAACTACTAACAAACTCCTCACGCCAATTTCAGCAAAACTTGTTTAATCTCGTCTATCGAATTTTGCCTTTCGTCAGGCTCCTTTGCAAGAGCTTTCATCACCATGTTTCGATATTCCAAGGGTACCGCAAGAGCAGAGGGAAAATCAGGAGCCGGGCTTGATACATGCATGGTCAGAGTCTCGTAAATGCTGGCACCGAGAAAGGGCGACCGGCCAACTATGCACTCGTACAATATGCAACCAAGAGCATAAATGTCAGAACGAAAGTCAATCGGCTTTGCTGTGCATTGTTCTGGGCTCATATAAGGTGGGCTGCCGGAGCACTCACCTGTGCGAGTTAACTCGATCATATCCACATCATCGCGACCAGTGATTTTGGCCAAACCGAAATCAACAACTTTGACATCCACTTTGCCGTTCTGATTAGGGCTGCACATGATATTCGACGGCTTAAGGTCACGATGCACAATTCCCTCACCATGGGCATGTAGCAACGCGTCGCAGACCTGCAACATAACTGCGGCAGTCTCTTTCACTGTCAATCCTTTGCTCTTCTCAATTAAATCACTGAGAGAGAATCCTTTGACATACTCCATCGCAAGAAATGGTTCACCACTGGTGGTGAATCCAAAGTCTCGCACGCCTACAATGTTAGGATGGTTTAGCGTGCCGAGGGCCTTTGCCTCTTGCTGAAAACGCTTCACATCATGAATGTTGCTTGAGGCGGCAGCATGTAGAACCTTCACGGCCAATTCTTGCTGCAGATACAAATGCTTAGCCAGATAAACACTGGCCATACCACCACCACCAAGTTGCCACATTACCTCATACTTATCAGCAAAGATTTGACCGACAAGTGACTTGTTAATCAAGCGAATCAAAACTGAATCACAGAACGGGCAGACTTCTTCTTCTTTGGCAATTTCTTCTTCGCAAGCTAGACAAACTTTTCGCACATGACTCGAAGAGCGTTCAATCTGATCTTGAATAATGCCAGGGCCGACATTGATAGAAAATTCAAGATTATCAGGTTGACCCAAGACCATCGAACCAGTTTGACTAAAGAACGGCGACGGAGCTAAACCAGCAGCTGATGCGATCAATTGCTCAGCTGATTTGACACCAGTGACTACCAACGCTACGGCAAGAGCAATTGCACCAAGAGCAAATATAGCCCAGCCCAAGGCGTTGTCTACAATCTTGTATTGCACCAAAGCGAATCGCACGCCAATCAGAATTGGTAAGAAAACCACAAGCAATGTGGCTCGCCTAGAAACAAGAGCTGAAGCGGTATTAGAACAAAGAAAGCCAGCTAAGCCTTGATCAGATTTGATTAAAAAGCAGGCGCTACTCATGACTATAAACAGAAAGGATATACCTTCAGACATCCGTAGACAACCAAAGAATGTGCACAATGATTCAGCACCACTTACCGCACCTATCAATGGCAGCGACGTTATCATTAAGGCTGCAACACAAAGCCATTGCGCAAGTTCAGTACGTTTACTGGAAAACCATGTTTGAATGGCCACGGCAGCAGTCAGGGCCATAAAAGCGAACGACACGTCTGGTGTCATTGGGCCAGGAAATGACAGGCCAGAAGAATCTTCGTTGGCACGATACCAGATATGGTTCAAGCTTAAATCTAAACCAGCAAGAGTTTCAATTGCTGTGCTTAATCCTGCTAAAAACACAATTAAACACAGCAAAGTGGCAATAACCTGCAGAACCAAGCTAACTGGCCTTGAAAGCGATGGTTCTTGGGCCACCAACAATAGACAAATCGAAATTCCAAGGAAAGTAGTATTGATACCAACACTAGACCAGACAACCGGCCCATTTAGAAACATATGCTTTAACAGGCTATTGTCTGCCACCCAACCGAAGGTCACCGTTGCTCCAAGAACCAGGCTGGCAACTGCCAAAAACAGCCCACCTAAGGTGGCGTAGCCAACTAAGCGCTCATTGAGATAGCTATTGGGCTGGGCAATTGTCATTTATTGAGATGAAAGTGCCTTACTTATTGCGTCAGTGTAAATCTCTTTCTTCTTGGGGCCAACTAGCTCTTTAAGCAGTTTACCCTTGGCAGAAAAAACACCAATAACTGGGGCATAATCGGCATTTTCGTTAAGAAACTTAGAAACACCAATCGACTTAGCCTTACTTTTGCTGCTCGCCATCTGATCGTTCGATGTATCGAGTTCAACAAACTGTACTCGTGATTTGTACTCGTTTTGGAGATCTGAAAGAATCGGCTTAACTTGACCGCACCAAACGGCACACTCATGATCATAAATCATCACTACACGTGCGTCATACTTACCGACGACGCTCTTAGTCAAGTCAGCAGGTGGAGCAGCCATTGCTGAATTTTGCCAAAGAAAAAAATCTATTGAAGCAATCGAGCAAAGGGCAATGGCCAAAGTCGCTGCCGATTGTATAGTCAATCTAGCTACTTGAGCAAACCTGACGTCGAAAGAATCTAAACCTGCCATCTAATTCACCTTAGTTGAACAAAACCTTCCGACCAGGGCACTCCCATCTATCACTATAGAAACGAGATAGCTTCAATCTTAACTGGTAGTGAAACAGATTTATTCCCAGGTGCCTTCAAATGACCACATCAATAGATTGACGGATATCAGGAAAAATCGGTCAAGCGAAGAGTCGGAAAATAGACCTAAAACGGGGTTGACGCAGCAAGTGGTTGATCAGCCGTAAGCATGTAGCCACGGTTGCGCACAGTCTTAATTAAAGTGCCTTCAGAGATGCCTAAACTGCGACGTAACAACTTGAAGTGAGCGCGCACAGTATCGGTCGAAACCATGGCGTCATCCAACCAAACTCTCTCTAAAATTGCTTCTGCCGAAAATACTTGATTTTGATGGCGCATCAAAA
>CALROJ020000120.1:0-6857 GCA_943369735.1 bacterium Ga0077546 | reverse complement strand
ACACCGCCAGCGTTCGTCCTGAGCCAGGATCAAACTCTCCGTTGTCACTTAGCGTTAGCCAAGTGCGTTTAAAACGATTTAGTTTGCCTACTCAAAATTCTTGACAGGCGCCTTGTACATAAGGCTATTCAGTTATCAGGGTTCAAGTTTTCGAGGGGACAGAATTTTTTCGTTCGTATCAGCATAGCTGCTGAGCCGACGCGAAAAATATCCAGGCCGGCAACACTTGCGTGTGCCGTGCTCGATTTATTTAGAATACCAAACTTGCGACGACATTGCTCGGTATTCCAAATTTATTTAGAGTCTGTATTAAAAACGTTACTTTTCTGCCCAAACTGCCGATTTTTGCAGTCACGAGTATTTCACGATGGTCATCAGATAGTAGGTGCACAACCGAATTGCACATTCTACTTAAACAACTAAACCCCACGAGGTATTGAGCATGAGCGCAGAAATCCAAGAGAGCCCAGCACCTAAAGCTACCGAGGCCCCAGAAGCACCAAACAAAGCAATGAAGGAAGCCTTGAGCAACTACCATGTGTGCAAAGACGGCTCAGTTGTGACCAACCCCGCAGACTGCCAGGGTAACAATGTTCTGCCAACCCTGAGCTTGGACAATATTTCGAAGGCGTAAGGGCTATCTATATAAAGAGGACATAGCAAGCAGCCAAATATTTGCAGGATGGCTCTTGTCACCATATAAATAGTATAAGAGTCCGGCTTGCCAAGGGCATCGGAGCTACTAAATTGCGGTGGTGAGCCATGGACAACAAACAACCAGAAAGCAATCAAGACAAAGAAAGCCAAGAAACCCTTTCACCCTCAGCTATCGAGGTGGAAGAACAAAAATATTTTGAGGAGGCAGCGGCTGAAATGAATGCCGATGCAAAAGATTGGACCAGACTGACCAGCCCAGCGCTGCCAAAGCGCTAGCCGATGCTGAGTCGCAACTACAACTAGCGAAAGAAGAACGCCGCGCGTCGTGCCTGGCGTTCTTCTTTCTATATAGATCAAACCTAGTTAGGCGACAGCAGTAAGACGTCTGTCTTCTTTCTCTTGCTCGAACTCCTCTTCCAATTTGGGTGCAACACCTTCGTAAGTGCCAGAGACACCCCATGGTGAGCGGCGGAAGATCATTTCAATAGCATTATGCTGCAGCAAAATTTCCATGGCTGATTGACGCTGCTCGGCAGATTGTGGTTCAACCATAACAATGACCGAACCATCAGTTACTGTTCCTTCAAAGACATTGGCCCAGTGCTGTGGCCGGTTTGACGTAAGGAAAGTAGCTAGCTGGCAGATGAAATAAGGGAAGCATGCGCCACCAGCAACGGTGCCCATCAGAGGCACAATAAGCTGAAAGCCGTTTACACCTGGAATGTGCAATGACACCACTAAACCAGCAATCAAGCCAGCGATTGCCCCGCCAACACCAAAAGCAATGAAGTGCTTGCTAGTTGGATCTTCTATTTTGCCAGCCAATTGGCTGAACTGTTCGCTCTTGTTGCCGAGCACGCAGATTTCGGAGGTCTGGAGCCCAGCCTGGTGCATTTGCGTCACCATCTCCGCCACACTGCTCTGGTCGGCAAAAACTCCGTAGACATAATCTTGGTCTGACATTTCAAATACCTCTAAAGATAGGAAAGGCGAATGATGAACAGCAAACTACACACCTTTGGGGGTGCTGGCTTTTACTCTTCGCTCTTGAACTTTTATCACTATAATCGATTATCGATAATCTGTAAACGATAATTTCTATTCACTCTTTATGTCACTCGAACGCTACACCGAAGTCTCGCCAGCAGCAGAGCAACACTGAGTCACTGGTGAAAGCACCACTGCCAGGCCCAGAGCAGACGCTATTAGCTACTTGCCTTTGCTACCATGCAATACTGATTTACTCGACTGAAACATAAAGTCTGGAGACTTCATTGCCGCTTTTCGATAGCGCTCTCCTGCTGTATCGGGCCGAGCTTTGTTTGTACCATTGACGCACACGTAATTTTTGGGCGTTTCAAACATACTATCTGGAACACTTACAGTCTTGGCGCTGGTAGTCTCAAAGACGACGGTAGATTTGCGCGGAAGGGTTTCATAGTCATCTTGGCGCTCATCCTGAAGTGAGTGATACTGCTCACACTTAAGTGGCACACCAGGCGTTGGCGGAATGCTGCTGGCAATCTCGCACATCAGTTGCACAATTGGCGCTGGTATTTTTGGCTCAGGCAATACCCAGGCCTTATACCAACTTTGCTTGGGTGAACGCCTAACATAGAGAATCGCCTTGCTATCACCAAGCGTTGTGGGCACTCCCTTGTCCCAAGGTTCTTCACAAAGAGTATCGTTGGCACGTAGCAATGCAGTTTTGCGATACATCTGCTTCAATGCTACGGCCGTAGTTTTGGTTACATAGTTACGCTTGGCGCTGTTGAGAACAACTATGTCTCTAAATGGAGTGTGGGATACCATCACGATTCCAGTATTCACGTGCTCAAGTCGCAATGCCGAACTTGAGAGATAGAGTTTTTGCCGACCCCCCAAATAATGTTTCTGCTCCAGCACCATCGCCTTAGTCTCGGCGCCAACTGGTGTTGCCACCATCAGTAGTGAGGTAACGAGCAAGGCAGCTTTGACAATCGGTAAGCCAAACATTTGCAAAGTCTTCCCGGTGAAATCGCGGCGAAGCAATACTACAACAGCCTTATTTATTACAGCAATCTAAACTTAGCGGGGGCTGCCAAGCGGCTGTGGCAAAATAGCTATGTCAAACTCCCCAAACACTTTGCCTCAACCATGAACTTCAACACTTTAGTGCTCTGTATTCTCTGCATTCTAGGAAGCGCCTGGTTTGGGAACCAGTGGTATTCTCACAGAACCATGGCTGTCAACTCAAAAGACTGGTACTGCGTCACAGGAAAAATGCAAGTCGTGACAGTGGAGGAATCTCATACGACAGAAAGAAGCAGATACGGCGGGGCAAGAAAGATCGACACATACACACCGCACGTCTCCTACAGTTATAGCTACAAGGGCCATCACTACAGAGGGAATGTAATAGGCTTCCCCAATCCCACTTTCGACAACCTAAAAGAGTCAAAATCATTTCAAAGCAAATACAGCGAAGGATCACCGGTGACAATTTGGTTTGATCCCAAGTCACCAGCACGCTCATGCCTGTCGACTGGCTTGCGCCAGGAGTCGGGAAGCGAATTTCTATTGGCTATTATATTGCTGGCACTTGGGGTAGCAGGTCTGTCATTTATTTGTTTCAACAACGATGATGAGTACGCAAATAGGCCTACCATTGAAGAACTTGAGTCGAAGTATGTGAGCTAGGTCGACCAACTAGCCTACTAAAACAGAGAAGGAAGCGGTAAAAGCAATCATGAAGCCTCGCCAATTCCTGATAATTATCTTGAGCATCACACTGCTTGTAACCAGCTATCTGTGCACCTCAAATCGGCCAGAGCCCTCAAGCACAAACACGCCGCTGGCCGACCTAATGATCGCCAACTACTTTCCGCCCTCAGCCGGCCTGACACGAGAAAACGGGGCCACATTTTGCGAAACGCTGAAAAGCTTAGAAGAAAGACCACTATTTGAACGAGCCGGCAAAGGAGAAGCCTATCGGTTTATCTGGCAGCACTCAAAATGTCCGCCAGTCTGCGTAACGCTTTACTGCAGCCAAGGCGATCCAGTCTCAGCGGTTCTTACCAAAAGCCAAATCAATAAAGATTATGATCCGAAAAAAAGATTGTACACAGGAGGAATTACGCACGAAGAAATAGCAGTCGATGCTAGTGAAACCGCTGAGCTAATCAAAAATTTTGATGCCGCGAAATTCTGGCAAATAGACCGGTTCGACAACTACACCCGTCCGCCCCTTTATGATTTCGAAGTATTCGGCCGACGGTTTTATTACGACAATGGCGAATGCATGAAGGACGGTGTTCTCTGGATTATGGAAGGATACAAAAACGGTAGCTACCGCATTGTGCAAAGACAAAGCCCAGACGAAGATGACGCTATTACAAAACTAGGTCGCATGCTGCTGAATCAAGCCAAGATTTATAGACGTGGCGAACGAGAAATTTACTAAAGAACTAGGTTTTCAGCCATATCTAGCGAGCGAGTAGAGAGCATATAAGCTTGTTGTCGTTCGCCACGATACATTGCCAGAGCAATTAGTTTTCCCTGTATTTCGATTGCATCGGAAACAGAGTCTGCTGTCAGAAGTGATTTACGCCAACGCTTCTCAGACAGTTGTAACAACAGCCGACGAGCAAATGGCTTGAGCAGGAGTAGAGAAAATATGACAAGCAAATAGCAAGGCACGATTTCGAACCGCGAACTAATGCGCGCAGCGGGCCGCGAGAATGGTCGAGGAACTCCCAACTGAGCTAATTCTGCTTTTACATCAAAACCGCACCTACTGGCTCTTTCAATAATAAAGCCATAGCTATTAGCTTCAGCTGCAGTAAGCTGTTTCTCAGAGGTTAACTCTCGCGCCAACGTCAAGCATCCAAATAAGCCCTCCAATTTGAAGTCATCATCCATTGAATATTCAATACATAGTGCGTCGAGAATTCGCAGAGCATCCGCTGGAGGATGGTTCTTCGGAACAAGATTCAACGCCTTAATGAGATATTCTCGAGCAAGCTTGGAGTCCCTGAAGGCAGCCGAAATACAAAAAGCATGACTCTCCAACCTATCTAACATCTGCTCACTGTTTGGCCCATAGACCCGCGAAACAGCATTGTCCAGCTCAATATAGGTACTCTCCATTTCAGCTTCAGATAAAGACTTGTCCCTCTTGTAGGCACGACCGGACCAATTGGCAAAAGAACAAGTTCCAGACTCGCAAGTGGCTTCGAAAACACGCTCTGCATTTTCATACTGACTTAGAGCATCAAAACCATAGGCAACAAGAGTGCCCCCGTACAACCAAACTAGACTTGAGGATAAAAATGACAAATAGAGCAGTAAAGGCGCATGAACACAAGCAACGCAGACCTTTAGTACTCCGAGAATCGGATTATCAGCAAAGACATGGTGCCAAAGTTGCGGCTTGAGCGAACTCTTTGCACTCCAAACTCGCTGCATCAAGATAGTGGCAACGGTAAGTAGAGATAAGCAAACCAAATACGGTATGAGGTCTGAGCGCAAGCTGCCCAAGTGAATTAGTTTAGACAAAATAGCTAAGACCACTGCAAGCAGGCTTGAGTAAACGAAATATTTCTGTAGTTGCTGAATTCGTAGGACCATATCTCAACTCAGATCAGATGTTGAGACTATAGACCCAGCCGGTTAAAAAGAAACTGGTGATACCACGATAAAATCAGCGGAAATGAGAATGTCAGAAAAAGGGGACGTTTTTCTGACATAAATTGCCAATGCAAAAAGGGAGCCATTACTGACTCCCTAAATTGATTTCTTCATTGATTCAACATACTGAGCTTTTGCTCTTGCCGGTTGAACCCTGATAACTGAATAGCCTTAGGATAAGACGCCTTGTCGTCTCCACTTAAGAAGTATTTGAGTAGAACTGGTGTTCCGTCTTCTTAAGTTTCACAGACATCGACCTAGGAGAATCACCAATCTGGTCTTAGCCTTTCGGCTCGCAGATTGGAGTGTCGGAGGTTCCATCAATCACCGAGATGATGTATCCGACTACTCCCTAGAAAAGAGGTGATCCAACCGCACCTTCCTGTACGGCTACCTTGTTACGACTTCGTCCCAGTCATCGGCCCGGGATTGCATCACATTATCCCAACCATTACAACATGGGTATAGGCTCACTTGCGGGCAACCGTTAGTTTCCGAAAGGCTCCCAGCATGTCAAGCCCTGGTACTGTATGCGGTGCACTACAATATTGATTCGACTAGGCGGTATGAACGGGGCGGTTATGAGCATAGACACTAAAGCAAAACAGGACCATCGGCACATCGTCGCTATAGGAGGAGGAGAAACATCTTTAGACGTAATGGTCTACTCGTTGAGTTGGTCCAGGACTAAGCGCCCGAAGGTGCTACTGATCAATACAGCCACAGGAGATATGCCGGCTTACCTGGCGATGATGTATTCGCGACTGACTCAACTGGATTGCGTGCCATCACATCTGGCACTGTTCGAACGCACACCGACTGATTTGAAAGATTTGATTCTCGGACAAGACGTCGTTTACGTCGGCGGCGGAAACACAAAGAGTATGCTGGCGGTCTGGCGAGAATATGGGCTGGACGAGATTTTGAAAGAGGCTTGGGAAGCGGGTGTGGTAATGAGCGGTTCAAGTGCCGGTGGAATTTGCTGGTTTGAAGGGTGTTGCACTGATTCATGGGCCGGCAGTTACACGGCATTGCCCGCGCTGGGAATGCTTAAAGGCAGTTGCTGCCCGCATTACGATGGGGAAGAGGGACGGCAGGAAACCTTTCGCAAATTGATTTCGGATGGTGAGTTGGGCGACGGACTGGCTATTGATGAGGGAGTTGCGGTGCATTATGCTGGTGACGAACTGCACGAGGTAGTCTCTGTTAATGAGCGAGCCAGCGCCTACGACGTGCGCATGAAAGACGGCAAGGTCGTGCAAACAAAACTTTCGGCACGGCGCCTTTGAGATTGGCTTGGTGGGTATTACTTGACGCTCTAAACAAAAAGGCAGTCATTGCTGACTGCCTGATTTGATTTCTTCATCGATTCAACTTGCTTGCTGCAGGTTGAACCCTGATAACTGAATAGCCTTAAGATAAGACGCCTTGTCGTCTCCGCTTAAGAAGTATTTGAGTAGAACTGGTGTTCCGACTTCTTAAGTTTCATAGACATCGACCTAGGAGAAGTACCAATCTGGTCTTAGCCTTTC
>CALROJ020000119.1:0-7485 GCA_943369735.1 bacterium Ga0077546 | reverse complement strand
CAAACCATTCAAAATGCAGCTACTACAGCTGTAGCGGCTGCCCCTAGTGTTCATGGCAGCCAGAAAGCGAACATAAGCGCTCTCGGTGCCGACGGTTGCACTGGCGGTGTCACTAGCCCTAAGGGGTTTATGGCAGCTGGCGCCCACATCGGCGTTAAACGCAAACGCAAAGATCTTTCGCTAGTCTGGAGTGAGGTTCCAGCCCACCTGGCAGCGGCTTTTACTACCAATGTCATGAGAGCGGCACCGATTCTCTGGAATGAAAAGGTTGTGGCAGGAGGAAAGCCAGTGCGCGGCATCGTCGTCAACAGCGGCAACGCCAACGCCTGCACCGGCGAGCTTGGCATGATCAATGCCGAGGTCATGGCCGCTACTTATGCCGAAAGCATGGGCGTAGGCAAAGAAGAAATCATCATCGCTTCCACTGGAGTGATTGGTGTGCAACTGCCAATTCAGCTGATCAAGCAGGGCATTGAGACTACCTGCCAAGATTTGGACTGCTCGGCTGAAGCCGGCTTGAGTGCGGCACAGGCAATCATGACCACAGACACCTATGTTAAGCAAACTGCGGTGGTATTCGAAGTAGATGGTAAGAAAGTCACCATCGGTGCCATGGCCAAGGGCAGCGGCATGATTCATCCAAATATGGCTACCATGCTCAGTTTTCTCACCACCGATCTGAATATTTCTCCGCTACTTCTCAATAAAGCCCTGAAAGAAAGCACAGCCGAAACATACAACATGATTAGTGTCGACGGTGACACCAGCACCAATGACATGGTTGCTATTCTTGCCAACGGCAAGGCCGGAAACAAACTGATCGATAGCGAAGGCAAAGACTATTTCACCTTCTGTCAGGCGCTGAAGACAATCAACATAGAATTGGCTCAAGCAATCGTGCGGGATGGCGAAGGTGCCACTAAATTTCTTGAGGTTCAGGTCAAGCACGCAGACTCTGTCGTAGAGGCACGCAAGCTGGCCCGTTCTATTGTTTCGTCTAGCCTAGTCAAAACAGCCTTCTTTGGTGAAGACGCCAACTGGGGCAGAATCATCTGTGCCATGGGCTACAGCGGCGTTCAGTTCAAACCAGAAACTGTCTCAATCGCCATAGAAAGTGCTGGCGGCAAACTAGATTTGATGCAGGAAGGGGAGCCAGTCGTTGTCAACGAGATTCTCGGCAAGGCGGTGTTGGCAGAGAAAGACATAGTTATCCACATTGACATGAAAGCGGGCTTGAGTCAGGCAACCGCCTGGGGCTGCGACCTCAGCTATGAATATGTGCGCATCAACGGCTCATACAGGACATAGGTGGCAGAAATGGTAGCTTCAATGAATTTAGCTTCAATAAATTTAAAATCAATAAACCTTGAATCAGTGCCCGCGACTGCGACGCCATTGGTGCCCTTCAATCTCGCAACGGCGAAAGAGACGCTAAAACAGAACGCTTACGAAGTTGTCGTCTTGAAATTCGGCGGCAATGCCATAGGCAATGAGTCTGTGCTAGATGCCCTTATCGATGAAGCGGTTGTCCTGATTAAATCTGGCATTCACGTCATTGTTGTCCACGGCGGTGGTACTGCCGTCAACGATGCTTTGACATCTATAGGTAAAGAGACGAAGAAGATAGACGGGCTGCGGGTAACTGATGAGGAGACCCTTTCTATTGCAGTCAAGGTATTCAGCGAGATAAACAAAAAGCTCACTGAAAAATTTCGGCAGAGAGGTATTAGCGCTTTGAGTTTTTGCTCTAAGTCAGAAATACCTTTTCAAACCGAGAAAATGTCTGCCGATCTAGGTTGGGTCGGTGAAATAGTTGATGTTCGCTCTAAGGGTATTGAGAGCTGGATGTGGGCTGGCTGGACACCCATAGTCTCGCCGCTTGGCATTGATGCTAGCGAGCAGTTCTATAACATCAACGCCGATCATGCAGCTCTGGCTTTGGCAATTAGTTTAGAGGCTGACGGCTTGATTTTCATGACCGACGTACCAGGCGTGCTTAAAGATTTCAATAAGCCGCAGTCTAGGATTGGCCATGTTACACCAACTAGTGCCCAAGAGCTTATAGAAGAGGGCACCGTTAGTGGCGGCATGCTGCCCAAGATCAGAAGTTGCGTCATGGGCATCAAGAACGGTATTAGACGCATTGCCATAATTAATAGCTTTGCACCAAACGCTCTTATCAGTGGTTTCTTAGCGCCGCAAGACACAGGCACACTCATTACTGGAGATAAATATGACCACTAGTATATGCGCCGAATTTGCTCCCTCAGCCTCAACACAAAGCGATTGGGTAGAGCGTGGCAAGAAAGTACTGATGCAAACCTACGCCACCCAGCCTATGGTTCTTACCGAGGGGCAGGGCAGCTATATTGAGGATGTCGACGGCAAAAGCTATCTCGACTTCGCCTCAGGTATTGCTGTCAATTCGCTTGGTCACTGCCATCCTACCTATGTTGAAGCGCTGACTAAGCAACTAAGTAAACTGAGCCATTGCTCCAATCTCTATTACAATCAGCCGTCTATTGAGCTAGCTGAGAAGCTTGTGGCAAATAGTGCTTTTGATCGGGTCTTCTTTTGCAACAGCGGTGCTGAGGCTATAGAGGGCGCCCTCAAACTCAGTCGCAAGTATGCAAAAAAGCACAAAGGCGAGAACTGTACGAAGATTCTCACCATGAGCAATTCTTTTCATGGTCGCACCTATGGTGCCCTTTCGGCCACGGCTCAAACAAAATATCAGGAAGGCTACCACCCGCTGGTGCCGGACGTAAGTGTGGTTGAGTTCAACAATATTGCCTCGATACTGGCCAATGATTTAGATGCGGTCGCCGCCATAATTATCGAGCCGGTGCAGGGCGAAGGTGGAGTGCACTTAGTTGATAGCAGTTTTCTCAAAGAAGTGAGAGCGCTCTGCGATAAGCACAATATTGTTTTGATATTTGATGAAATACAGTGTGGTGTCGGCCGCAGTGGCTACTTTTTTGCCAGTGAAAATTTTGCCGTCGCCCCAGACGTTGTAGCCCTGGCCAAGGGCCTCGGTGGTGGCTTCCCCATCGGAGCAATTCTGGCGAATGAAAGTATTGCCAGTGCTTTCAATCCAGGTGATCATGGATCGACATTTGGCGGCAATCCCTTGGCTGCCTCAGCTGCATTAGCCTGCGTCAATATCATTCGCGACGAGCAGTTTTTAGGGGCAGTTAAGAAGAAGAGCGAGGTCTTAGTTGCGGCCCTGGTTGGCCTCAAGTCTATGCATCCATCAATAAAAGCAATTCGGGGATTGGGTCTGATGCTGGGAGTTGAGTTTGATATTCCAGTCAAGCCGATTATTCAAAAATGCGCAGCACAAGGGCTTTTGCTTGTTGGTGCCGGCGAAAATGTCATACGGTTTTTGCCGCCTTTGACAGTAAGCGATGATGAGATCAATGAAGCAGTTGGCATATTGGCGAATGTGGTGGGGTCGCAATAGGCGGCAGATTCATTATCAGGAACGGCAGCAAAGTGGCGAGTATGGCAAAATTATCGTGATAGCGTTTGTGACCTTGCGGAATCTTTTGTAATGTTTGACAAAATTGTGAAGCAAAATCCAAACCTAGTGTTTTTCTCGAGGTTGTTGAGTATCGTTTTGCTTCTTGTCCTAATCAGCCATGTCTGGCAATTCAACTGCGCGCAAGCTGCGAGGCCTGTAATTTCACCCGCTAATGACAGTGAACTGCCACCTTGGAAGCTGGATGTGAACCAGTATCTAGGAGTTCAAGGAATAGAGCCGCCAAAATCATTTACAGACAACCAGCTAATACTGCACTTTAGCCAGCTTGTGAAGAGTGGGCAAATACAAGAGGCGAGTAAGCTACTTGCTGAACACAAGGAGTCTCTGGGCGATAGCAAGAACGCATTTTTGCTTCAGACCGTGTATTTAAATGTTATTCGCTTTAGTTCTGTAGCTCTCGTAGAGACCTTGATTAGCAGCGGACTAAGACCGTCCACAAAAACTATGCGAGTTTCGCTTCTGAAGTATGCACTTTGGAAGAGAGAGTGTGCCATTGCCGATAAACTTAAGGCGAGTGGTTTTGAATCCGACCCATATGCTGATGTCGCTCTCGGATTGGTTGATAGTTTGAAGCTTGCTTTAAAGGATCCAGCGGCAATTCAAATGCGAGACGAAAACGGTCGTACTCTAATGCACTGGGCTGCGCTTACTGGTCGAAGTGATTTGCTCGAATTATTAGTTGAGGCAGGTGCATCGGTTGATGACGATGCTAAATTCGGGAGAGTATCGGAGAAACCATACTACCTGAGTCCACTTGAAGTAGCTATATCGCTTGGTCACTGTGATGCCTGTCATATTTTGCTCGCCAATGGTGCTAACCCAAATGGACGCCCTGGCGATATTTACCGCCCTCTGGGAATTGCCACAAAGATTTCTAGTCGTCGGCTTGTTCAGTCTCTAGTAGGCGCTGGCGCCAAAGTTAATGCCAAAGATGGAGAAGGCAGAACTGCCTTGCATATTGCTGCATTGAATAATGATCAGAGTTTGACAGAGTATTTGATCAAGTTGGGAGCCGACACTAGAGTTAAAGACGGAGAAGGAAAACTGCCAATAGAGCTCACTGATTTGCAATCAGTAAAATTCCTTCTCAAGCCAAAGAAGCACTTTGACGGCCATTAGTGAGCACGGCAACCGCACTGCTTTTTTGAATGAACACTAGGCTAACAGCTAGGCCTGTCTTGGCCGTGTTAATAAATGATTGATTGGAATGAGTCTCGATTGAGTTCTTGATGCAGGTGCCAGCAAGACCTGTTTTAATGCCTTTGCCATAGTTTCGCCAGATATGCAGGGCAAGATGGATTGTGTCTACTAAGCTCTAGTTTCTTCTTTTCGAGGCACTTACTATGTCAAATAATTTCCGCTCAAAGGCGGTGCTTTTACTCGCCTTGTCAGCTATCAACGTGCAGTTTTCGCCACCTGCATTGGCTCAGAGAGTCCCGGTCGTGCCGCGCTTAAATCTCACTTCGCCTCTATCTCTGCGGCACCTGCCGCCTGTTTCTACCGATAGTTTTGTGCATCAGGCCGGAGCCAGGGCTGAGGACATTTATGGCAATGAAGGAGTGGGAGGTATCGAGAAGTGCCCTGGAGCCTATGGTATGGCGAACCAGGGTCATCTGCCGCCCATTGAGGGGTTTAACTCTGAAAATCGCATAGATGCTGGCATCTACGGCACAAGAAATCTAGGACTGACTACTGGCCACGGCAGTTACATGCCGTCCGCCTGGGGGGCCGATGAGTATGTTGGGGACGAATGGGCAAATACTGTGCGAGGGGGTGAGTATGTTGGCGACGAGTGGTTAGACACTCTTCGCGATGACTACGGTCTTTTTGGCAAGTGACTTGGTCGGTCGAGTTTTAAGCAACAGATTTTGGTTTTCTACGTGCGCCAGCGCAATACTTTCTCTTTGATCGGATTGACGAAAGCACGACCCTGTTCGTAAGCATCGTTCCATTCTTTTTTCAGCATGAAATACCAGTGCCCGGGAGTACCAGCGTCTTTGATCGTCATGATCAAGCGCGGATTGTACTTGTTGATGATTTGCTCTTGCATCAATGCCAGAGTCTGGTCTTGCATCAAGAAGGTGGTGACGAAGTAATCGACAATGGGCGAAAACATCTGAGTCAGAGGTGGTGCCCAAGTCCAATAAGTCGTGTGGTTGAGTTCGGTGTGGGTATCGTCAACTGGTGTCAGGGTGGTGATACCAGCCATCTTAGTTTGATTGTGATAGCTTAGATATTCGCGGCGACAGCCAGGTAAACGGAAGCTGATTTCTGTCTCGATATAATTGCCAATTAGCTTGAATAAAATAGAGCCCTGGGACGGTTTGTGTTTCACCATTGTCCAGCCGGTGCCCTCTGGAACATAGGTTTTGGCTTTTTCTTTCAAAACTTTTTGTGAGCGCCACCACCATGAGTTGTGAACGAAAGGCACATGGGCTGTGTCTATCAGCGCTGCTACTGCGTAGTCTATATGAGTGGGAAGTAGCAGAGTTGTCGTTGTCTTTGCATAAGTACATCCTTCCAAACCAGGAGCATGAGGCACTTCTGGTAGATCTTCTTCAGCAATAGGTTTGTCGCCAAAGTAGACCCAAATGCAATCTAGTACTTCGCGACATGGGTAAGTGCGGCTTTTGATGCCACAAAGATTGATTTTTTGATCTGAACAAAGTGATGGTATTGAAGTGCAGACACCACTGGTATCAAATTTCCATCCGTGAAAAGGACACTCTACTTCTTTGCCGTCAAAGTGACCAGCTGATAGAGGAACTGCTTGGTGGGGGCAGATATCGCGCATGGCAAAAACGTTGCCTTCGTTGTCTCTGCCAACCATGACTGGTTGATTGAGCATTATTTTCGCTACTTTCTCACCGCGCTTGAGCGCCTTAGAAGGAGCAGCAAAGTACCACATGTTTTTAGTGAAAGTCTTGCCGTAGGGCGAGACATAGCCGTCGCTACTTTCGTAAGTGTCAACTGTTTCTTCTATTTTTACTTCTACTTCAGCAGCGGTATTGCGGTGTCTTTCGATTTCGGTGAGCATTGCCATCCCAGTTTCTTATTGGTCATAAGCTTATTTTCGCATCAAGCTTACAATGGAAGGGCGCAAAGATATCAAGTACAGCTAATAAATTTCCTTAACGCAGACAGCAAAAGCTTATTCTGTGGCCATCTTAGTGTTCTAGCGAGACCCCTAGATAGTCTTGGCGCTTGAAGTCGAGCGATTTAGAAAATGTCTTATAACCGGGTTTCTTAATTTCTAGCAAGTGAGAACCATTGCTAAGATGGCACCAAAATGCCCCACCGCTAAGGCCCGAGTTGTTGGCTGAGCTGATTTTGCCCAGCCTTGTGCCATCTACATAAACGATTCCACCCACTGATTCTGAGTCGCCATTAAGAAACAAGTTGGAGTTGCACTGGCCGCTTGTTCTCGTCTCGGCAAAAATCACTAATAAGACAATGGCTGTCACTAATAGCCAGAGTTTGGGTGCCTGCGAACGCTTTGGTAAATATTGCTCACTTACTGTGGGAGCTATGGCTGTCACCGGGTGCCGCCTTCCTTAGGTGCGACGGGCATCCACAGGGTCGGTGCGGCGTAAGGTAGAAGGCGCTTTTCTGGTTCAGGTTTGTCTTTTGCTGGTTCTGGCGCCACTTTGGGTTCAACGGTTGAATTGCCGATGGCCGGAGCTAAAGCAGGCGTCGAAGAGCTAGAAGAGGAGGAGGAAGAAGAAGAGCTTGTGGATGACGTTGCGGTTGAAGAAGGAGCGGATGGGGTGGACACCGTGGTTTCTGGTTGAATTGGAGTACCTGGTGTGGGGGCGGTTTCGCTGTTGCCTGTTGAGAGTGATTGAGCCTCTGCTTTTAGTTCGCCACTGCCATCGCCGGTAGCGTTTGCAGCACTGGCTGTTTCATCTTTTGGTGTGGCATCTGGATTTTTGGCGAGTTGA
>CALROJ020000118.1:0-8105 GCA_943369735.1 bacterium Ga0077546 | reverse complement strand
CTGCGCTAGCATTAAAGTTTGCGGTTTTTCGTGTTCTTACGAAACCTATGGGAATTGCCCCACTGGTTTCGCCTGGATACTAATCTTATGATGCTTCTATAAAGTAAAGAAGAGAGTCGTCCCGTGGTAAATACTCAAGAAGTCATAATTGGTGGACGATTGGTAGGAGCTGCCGCAGAGAAGGCAGCAGAGAAAGTAACTGCCAACCTAGCTCCTGGTCTGGCTGAGAGATTCAGCGCGGCTCTTCCTGAGATTTTTGGTAGCGCAGGCAAGAGCGCGAAAGGCTTGGAAAAAACAACTGTAGACGTGCCGCAGCTGTTCGATCACTCCAAAGTAAATTTAGACGAGCTGCTTCCTTTTGAGAAAAGACAAGCACTGGCCATGCGAGCTCCGACTTTTTCAGTAGAGCGTGCTTCAAAGTTCAAGCTTGAAATGCAGTCTGCTATTGGCGATAAAGATCCGTCTTTGACCGGAACGTTCGACAACATGCTGGCAGAGCAAGCGGCCAATGGCTGGGATAGCATGCCCTATACCGATACCATGATAGGTACCCGGCAATGGCACGACTTCAATGACGCCGTATGGAATGTGCACGGACGCTTGAAACCAGTAATCGAAAGTTTGGCGGATGATTTGCATATCCCTCGTCCGAAGTTTCAGATTAGCCATCACGAAAGAGGTAGCGCCAGTTTTAAGTTTGATCAAAATCAACTGAGCATGAGCGCCTCTTCTTTGGCGAAAGATTTTGCTGAAATCCCGAATATGGCTTATCACGAGATTACCCATGCGGAGCAGAGCAACCTTGTAATTCGTCGTATTGCAGATAAGCTCGGTATTGGCCAAACTGCAGATTCAACACAATTAGCTGCACTTCTCAAATCACTCAAGCAAGACGCTGGAGTAACAATCAGCGATAACAACTATTTGCTGGAGTCACTGCGCTTGCGCAACGGTATGCGCCTTGCTCCTGAAGAAGCGCAACGTGCTGATCAGCTGGCAAAGAGCTTCAAGGGCTTAGATAGCGATTTCGGCAACAATGACCGGCGCCATGCTCATGAAATGATCAAAATTTTGAAGGCATCTGGTGATGAGCCTTTTGCTGAGTTAATGAGAACTCAGGGATTGGCGCGTGAACTGAGCGGAAAGGGCTATTGGTTTGGCCGAGAGGGCGCGCCGGCGCAGGCTCAAAAAATCGCAGGAGACTGGCAAAATTCAGGCGTCATGGAGGGTTTCACTTCTGAGCAAGAACGTACGGCTATGGAACAAGTTCGCCGCATTCTTGTGCAGCGCATCGACGAAATCAATGCCGATGAAATGACCCGATTCGTCAACTATCGCACTTCGCTTCACGAAGTGGAGGCCTATGAAGCTGGTGACCTGCTAGCCTCCAATGCCGTGCTTAAGCTAGTTGCTCAAAAAGGTGGAAGTCATATTCCGGCTGTTCCAACTATTCCAACATACAGGGGCTTGCAAGCCGCTCGTCAGGCTGCCTAACGAACTTAAAATATGCCGCTTCGTATTTCCCCCAATGACTTCCGGGTTCTAGTCAATTAGCATTGGGGGCCCACCAAGATTAGGCCGTATATGGACTTCGAAGATGACTGTGTCAGTTTAAAGACCATAGATAATCTTGCAGTGTTCGACGCGCTAGGTGACAAGCCGCTGGATATTCAAAGTAAACTTGAATGTGACTTTACCCTAGCTCGCAGAGCAGTTGAAGAAATTGGCCCCAAGACCGTGCGTGTCATTTCACCTGTGGCGCTTGGCGCTCGCAGCGGCTCGGGTTTCTTTGCTGGTAAAGATGGCGATCTTGTAATTACTAATTCTCATGTGGTTGCCGATGGCAGACACACCACAGTCGTAACCAACACTGGTGAAAGTTTTAGAGCAAAAATAATTGATATTGATGATCTCAATGACCTTGCTGTCCTCAAGGTTGAAGGCATAAAGAAAGACCCAAAACGATCGGTTGAGATTGGCGATGACAACACGCTAAAAAATGGCGACCCGCTTGTGGCCATCGGTCATCCTGCTCGCTCTGAGGATATTGTGGTTTCGGAAGGTTTGTTCATTGCCAAAGCCCCTCAACTTTCGCTGCTTCAGCCTCATATCGTGCAAAATACGATTAGAGCTACTGCAGCTTTTCAGGTGAAAGAACCGAGCTTTGCTAAAGACGCTGAAAAATTTCTGCTTTCGCCACTTCTCGGTATGGATACGCCGCTCTGGCACGGAAATTCTGGCGGTCCCGTGGTTAATGAGTACAACCGACTTGTCGGTGTCGCCACTGCAATAGATCCATCTAACCCCTATATGACAATGGCTCAACCATCATCAAATGTAAAAGAGCTATTGGGGCGCATTGATTACAAAAACGACCACAAAAACGACCACAAAAATAATCAAAAATTTGAGTTCACATATAAAGACCAAAGCCCTTACGATCGCGACCCACAGACCGTCTTGGGCACTAGTGCCATTGAGGTTGTGGGTGCTGGCCTGCTGCGCCGTGTTGTTGCCCCTATTTGGGGAGTGCATTCAGCTCTTGAGTTAAATGAAACTTTGCGGATGGCGGCTAAACCTAATACTTTCGGGGGGGCGGGTCAATATCTTGCTGCAGCTGGTGAACAGCTTCTAGGTCTTGCCGGTGGAGCAATGTCACTAATTCCGCGCACAAGAGCAATCGGCTATGGCTTGGCAGGAGCCAGTTTGATGCTTGAAATTAGTCATCAATTTAGAGCAGATACAGCGGTTCTCACTGATGTGAGCCGCACCAGTGGCGAGAAGCGGTTGCCTTATGGCTGGGGCGGCAAAGTAATTCAGTAAAAATCTAAATTATTCCAGCTTGCTTCATTGCTGCTATCTGACTATCTGTAATACCAAGGCCCAGGAGTTTCTGCTTGGTCTTTTCTTCGGTGTCAGTGCATGACCAATCAAGCTCTTTCTTGCCATAAATTTGCCTGATTGGATTGCTTATCTGCGGTACCTCACCCAGTCTAGAATGAGTCATATGAGTCAACACCCGTGCACTACCCTCTGGAAGAAAACTGACTGCTTCTTTCACCGTATTGACCGGCGAAACGCAGCAATTGCTGTCAGAGAAGAGCACCATCCAATCGGCCAGAGTTTTACCGGCAATCACCTTGGCTATTTCTGTACTAAGGCTATCTCGTTCTTGAATAACATCTTTTTTTAGAAGATCTAGCCGCTCAATAATAGTGAGAAATTTCAACCAAAACTCAGGCTCTATTGGAGCTGCAGCAAGATAGCGACCATCTAAACAGCGATAGACCCTATGGTTGGGCAATTCGTCTGGATATTTTGCATGAATTTCAGATGGCTCAAGATTGAGATAGAGACTAATGGTGCCCACTACAGCTAGGGCTGATAGGGCACTCTCGAACATACTGATTTCTATCCGTCGGCCAACTCCGCTAGTTTCTCTTTCATACAGTGCAGCAGTGATAGCCAGTGCCGCATATGTTCCTGACATATAGTCAGAGACGAAAACAGAGGGCATAATTGGCTTGCCATTCTGGTCTTGAGCTTCATATAGGATGCCTGTCTCAGCGACAAAATTTAGATCGTGGCCGGGCTTATTGCCCCACTTAGAAGTTGAGCCGTAGCCATTGACCGAGCAATAGACTAGCCTTTGGTTTAGTTGCCTTAGTGCGTCTGGCCCTAAGCCCAATCTATCCATCACTCCAGGCCTAAAGTTTTCTATGACAATGTCAGCACTCTCTGCTAACTTTTTCACAATCTCAATACCTTGAGTGCTTTTGAGATCTATTTTTATGCGTTCTTTGTTGCGGTGCAAGCTCCAGAAATAGAGACTGTCTTCCATTCCATCATTAGTGATAATTGGTGGTAACCGCTCATTCAGCGTTGAGTCTAGTCGCTCTACGCGCAAGATTTGCGCGCCCAGGTCGCTCATCAAAGTGGAAACAATCTCACCGGGTAAGAGGTGGGTGAAGTCTAATACTTTTAGTTTGGCGAAAGACATAAAACTCCGGTGTCAAAATATCAGAAAAGAGAAAGGAGGGCATACCTGCAATCAGGAGCCCTCCTTTGTTCTAGGTCAATTGTTTCCTAGTTCATGTTCTCGATGATGGCATTGGCAAATTCACTGGTTTTCAGTTTAGTTGCACCTGGCATCAAACGCTCGAGGTCATAAGTTACTTTCTTCTGTTGGATGGTTTTGGTTACTGCTTGTGTGATCAGGTCAGCAGCTTCTTGCCAGCCCATGAATTCAAGCATCATCACGCCTGAGAGAATGACCGAACCTGGGTTGATTACGTCTTTGTCAGCATACTTAGGAGCTGTTCCGTGAGTAGCTTCGAAGATGGCGCAATTGTCGCCGATATTAGCACCAGGAGCTAGACCCAATCCGCCAACTTGAGCTGCGCAAGCATCTGATAGATAGTCGCCGTTCAAGTTTGTAGTAGCTAGAACAGAGTATTCATCTGGTCTTAGCAGTACTTGTTGGAACATGGAGTCTGCGATTCTATCTTGAAGAAGAATCTTTCCAGCTGGCAACTTACCGTCATGCTCAGCCCACATTTTTTCTTCTGAGATTACTTCTTTAGCGAATTCTTTTTCGCCAACTTGGTAGCCCCAGTCTCTGAAGGCGCCTTCAGTGAACTTCTGAATGTTGCCTTTGTGCACCATAGTGACAGATTTTTTGCCACGAGCAATGGCAAACTCGATTGCTCTTCTGACGAGGCGGTCTGAACCAAATTTAGAAATTGGTTTAATACCAATGCCAGATTCTGGTCGAACTTCTTTGCCATATTTGGCACAAAGGTCGATGAATGCTTGTGCTTCAGGCGAGCCAGCAACGAATTCGATACCGGCGTATACGTCTTCAGTATTTTCACGGAAGATAACTACATCAAGCTTCTCGGGTGACACCACAGGTGATGGCACGCCAGGGAAGTGGCGCACTGGGCGAATGCAGCAGTAGAGGTCAAATATTTGACGTAAAGCTACGTTTAAGCTGCGAATACCGCCGCCTACTGGAGTGGTGAGAGGGCCTTTGATGGCAACTCCGAACTCTCTGAGGGCGCTAATAGTGTCTTCGGTCAACCATTCATCAAAGTTGTCTTTGGCTTTTTGTCCGGCAAAAACTTCGAACCAAGCAATTTCTTTCTTGCCGCCATAGGCTTTAGCAACAGCAGCGTCGATAACTCGGCTGCTAGCCTTCCAGATGTCACGACCGGTACCATCGCCTTCGATAAAAGGAATGATTGGTTTGTTTGGTACAACTGGCTTGCCGTCTTTGAAGGTAATCTTTTCGCCTTGCGGAACTGTTATGCCGTTGTAGGTCTTGTCTATCACTTGTCCCATGTCTCTCCTTCGCCGTATCCCAGGTGTCCGACTTAGAGATTAACAGTAGAGTTTGCCTCAGCCCTCAGAAGATCAACAAATACTAATTGTCGTGCTTAATCATCAGAATTGGGCAGTAGTCATGAGGCTGAAGGCTAAACTTGGCCATATACTTTTATAGCTAATTTTGAGGACCGAACTTGAACCTTGCCATTTCGTTGAAGAGAGCCATTAGCCAATGGCCCGACCGAGAAGCATTTGTTGACGGTCAGAAGCGCCTAACCTACGCCGAGTTTGGCAAGAGGGTGGCAGCTCTAACCCATACAATCGAGAATCTAGGCCTGGGTAAAGGCTCCACCATCGCTGTTATCGCCCCAAACTGTCTCGAATTTACCGAATTGTATTTCGCGGCAGCCTGTATTGGTGCAGTTTTATGCCCAGTCAACTACCGCTTGGCTAGTGGGGAAATTGCTGAAATTCTCGAGCATAGCGAGACACAGATGCTGGTCTGTCATACCGATTTTGCCGAGCAGGCGGCTGCGGCGCTTGAGAATATCTCGGCCATAAAGCTGGTTGCTTGGCTCGGTGCCGGTTCACTGCCCGATACTAAAGTCAAAAGCGTTCGTTACGAGCCCTTCTTGCTAACGCAGTGGAACAAAGAGTTGATAGATAATCAGGCTAATGGTAGCGATTTAGCACAAATTTATTACACCAGCGGAACCACTGGCCAAGCCAAAGGGGTAATGCTCAGCCATGAAAATGTCACCTACAATGCTCTTGGTGCCATAGCTGAGCTAGGATTAAACGACAGTCATTGCTGGGTTCACGCTGCTCCAATGTTCCACCTGGTCGATGCCTGGGCTGTATTTGCCTTGACCTGGGTGGGGGGCAAGCATGTTTTCATTCCTTACTTTAACGCTGAAGCCTTGTTACCGTTGCTTGAAGCCGAAGCTGTCAGTCACACAGCCCTAGTGCCCACCATGGTCAACGCCCTCTTGAATAGTGGTGTTGTTTGGCAATATTCGTATACAGCCTTGAGCACCATAATGACAGCTGGTTCGCCAATTGCTCCTGAGATTGTCAAACAAATACAAGAAGTATTTTCATGCACCTATGTGCAATTTTATGGCATGACCGAGACCAGCCCCTTTCTTAGTATTAGTTTGCCTAAGAGCAAAGACTTACAGCGTTCCAAGGCAGAAGTATTGGCGATTCGTAGCAAGACCGGTCGGCCCTTTATTGGCGTCGATTTGAAAGTCGTTAAAGAAGACGGCAGCGAGGTGAAACGCGACGGGATAGATGTTGGCGAGATCATTGCCCGCGGTCCGAACGTGACAAAAGGCTATTGGAAAAATTTAGAAGCTACAGCACAGACTATTCGTGATGGTTGGATCTATACCGGTGACTTAGCCGTTATGGATAATGATGGCTATATCAATGTGGTCGATCGCTCAAAAGATATGATTATCAGTGGTGGAGAAAATGTCTATTCGACTGAGGTTGAATATGTTTTGCACGAACACCCGGCAATTCTTGAATGTGCAGTTTTTGGCATTCCTGATGAGAAGTGGGGCGAGCTTGTGCACGCTTCGGTAGTCTTTCGTACAGGGCAAAAACTGGCAGAAGAAGAGTTAGTTGAGTTTATTCGCGAACGGTTAGCTAGATATAAAGTGCCTCGCCACTGGGAATTTTTACCAGAGTTGCCAAAGACCGGTAGTGGCAAGATCAAGAAAAAAGAATTGCGTGACAAATATTGGCTCGGACGAGTACGACGAGTAAATTGATCGAAAAAAACTTGGATATTGGCTAGTTCTTGCGTATACTCTACAGTCAGTAGTAGCACTGGCAGGCAGTTAATGACTAAGAAAAAAACGGCAACCCAAGGTGTCTATCTTTTGCATATCGCTGCGGGGGTAGTATTGCTATCTTCTCTGCAAGCGGCATATGCCCAGCCTAAAGTTACAGCAAAAAACGCACCAGCTAAAGTGACTGACTCAAGAGCTCTTGAACTATCGCTTATGAACAAGGCGAGGAGAGCTACTGCTGATAGTCACTATGAGGCCGCTTGTGAGTATTTGTCAGAAGTACTCACTGCCAATCCAAAAAATGCAGAAGCTCATTATCTCTTAGGCTTGCTGCAAGGACGACAAGGCAAGTTTAGTGAATCAATAGATCATGAGCGAAAGTGTCTCAAGCTCATGCCTAACTATGCCTCAGCCCATTCGGTCTTGGGTAGATCGTTAGCGGGAAAACAGAATTTCGAAGCTGCAGTTGTAGAGCTAAAAGAAGCAATTAGACTTGATCCTCGTAGTCCAATTAGCTATGTCAATCTAGCTGCCGTCAAAGGCATGCAAGGTGACTACAAGGGTGCCCTTGATGCCTACGACAATGCCATACGGGTTGACCCCAAATATACTCAGGCCTATTTAGGCAAAGCTCTGGCCTATGCCAAGCTGAAAGATACTAAGGGCCAACTAGAGGCCTGTCGCAATGCTGTTCGTGTGGCGCCGACAAGCTCTATTGCCCATGGGCAATTGGGCTTTGCTCTCTCTCGAAGCGGAGATGTACCCGGTGCCATGGCTGAGGGCCTGAAGGCCAATATGTTGCGAGTGAACGAGTCATGGAATGAGTTTCTCGGGATGTTCTTGACGGCTTGGGCGTCAGTATTTTTAGTTTTCGCGGCAATATTTGCTGCTCTTTTTGCTGGTTCGCGCTTTAAGCCGCAAGAAGGCGAGGTTGTGTTGAAATCATTCTTCCTCACCTTCTATAAAGACAAGCCAGGT
>CALROJ020000117.1:0-8603 GCA_943369735.1 bacterium Ga0077546 | reverse complement strand
CCATTGTCTTTCAGGGCTCCAGTGAACATCTCAGACGCCGAAGCCGAATGACCGTTCACCAGAATGACAATTTCCTTGTCGGCGGCGACAGCTGCCAGACGCTCGACATGGCGCTCTTTGACGCGACCGGAGGCCTCGTTTTTGACGCTGATCACCATGTCTTTCGGGGTGACTGAGAAAGTGCTGAGGCTGTGGCTGCCGCCAGTGTCACGCTCACGAATGGAGACCAGCTTGCCGTCTTGGATGAAGAGATTGGCCAGTTGCAAGCAAACCATGACGTTGCCGCCAGGGTTGAAGCGCAGGTCAATGATCAGCTTGTCGGTAGCACCGAGTTTGCTGATGGCGTCTGCCATTTCAGCGGCAGCATCTTCCTCCATGAAGTGTTCCAGGCGAATGTAGCCGACCTGCTTGCCATTGGCAGCAGTTAGCATCTTCGAAGAAACCACTTCGGTCTTGACGGTGCCGCGCACAATCTTGAGGGTGACGTTCTTGCCACCACGGGTGACGACAACGGTTACCTCTTCACCGACCTTGCCACGCATTTGCGCAACCATGGCCTTGATTGTGGCATCTTTGGCAGAGACGCCATTGATTGAAACAATGGCATCACCATTGCGCATCCCGGCTTGCATGGCCGGTCCGCCGATTTTGACATCTTTGATGAGCGGGTAGCCGCTGTCATCGGTGAGCATGAGAGGGCCGTCTTTCGGGTCCGCTGCCATCACAGGCTTACCGTCTGCATCAGTTTTTGCTTCGACACCGACGCCAATTCCGGCGAACTCGCCAGACGAGCGTTCCTCCTGGGCTTTGACAGCTTCCGGGGGGAGCAAGGTGGCATAGTGGTCACCGGTCGACTCGAGCATCTCGTTGGCGAACTTGATGGCGTCTTCGTCGGTCTTGATCTGGCTGTCGTACTTGTGTTCCCAGGCTGCCCAGTCTTTCAGCTTGGCGGTGTCGTAGGCGTTGTCCGCGGCGGTTTGCCAGGTGCGGTGGTAGAGCTCTACGGGGGTGACCTGCTCTTGCATCGGCAGCACATAGAGTGCCAGCGCGACGAGCAGAAGGAAGAGGTTGAAACCTCCGAGGAAAACTCCTGAAAAAAGGCGGCCGAAAGTGCCAGCCGTTTTCGCCGGAGGGGCGAGGGGCGGTTTGATGTTCATGTCATTTCTCGATTCTCGATTTTTTGAATACTCTCGCTTTTAGCAAGGTTGATAGAAATGGCTGCAGCTAGAGGCTCAATCACGTCCGCATCGAATTCATCGAATGCAGTGGACATGGTTGAACGCCTAGGCTGATGCGGCCGGTGTAAAAGAACTGGTTAGAAAGCTGTTTCGCTCAGAGCAAACGCAGCCGGTCACCGATGAGTGAGCGCCATGGTGTGTCAATTCGACCGAGGTGTCGGTGAGTTGCTATGGCTCTATAGGTGCGTGGCGTGTTTGTTTGCTCTGGTTGAAAATACTGAAGAAGAAAAGTTGGGTAACAACTGAACCTAATGACTAGAAGTCATGAAGTTCAAATTAATGAAATCAAAGATCTGGTCAGATATTCGCTTTGAAAAAATAATGGACCCGTATATAAACCTAGACTCATAGTCGATAAGTAATCATGAGTATTGAATTAAAGCTCATCAGTCGGGCTCAGTGCTGATTTCTTAAATGGCAAACGGTTTTCAAGGGGAAAAGTAGATAGTTTTTCAAGGAAAGAGCCAAGGAGATCCGGCCAAATCGGACAGGTTAGTGCTGTCTCAACAATGGATGCCAAGAGAAGTTAGTCGATGGCGAAGGTTAGCGCACCCCCTGAACAGTCGGCTGTCAAGTGCAAACGCGAGGTGAGCGAGCCTTTAAGCTCTGGCTTTGATGGAAGCGGGAGATGGCTTCAAAGACGGTGCGAGGTGTGGACCTAATAAGTGCTTTCTTGCTCGTTAGTAGAAAGAGGCCGCAGATCGCTTAGCGCTCTCCATTTCGAGCACGTGTTCACGAGCTTCAGCCACCACATACAGTGAACCAGTGATGCAGATCAAATCATCCGGTTCGGCTACTGCTAAAGCTTTGTCTATGGCTTCAGCTACCGATTGAGTGACGGCTACTTCCGGCCTATCTATTTCAAAGACATTGAGCAAGTCAGCAATTTGGTTTGGATCCATCGATCTTGGATTGGTGCTCTTTGTGGTTATTACCAGTTTGCTCATGGCTGCAAGTTCTTTCCAGATAGCTGAAATATTCTTGTCAGTGTTGACGCCTACGATAAAAATGCAGTGCTTCTTGTTGAAAACATGCTTTATCGCTTGAGCCAAGGATGCTGCTGATTCGTGATTATGAGCACCATCGGCAATAATTACTGGCCCTTTGTTGGACTCAGACAGTGGATGAGAGAGAATTTCTAGACGGCCACGAATAACAGCTGTGGAAAGGCCTTTTATAATAGCTTCGTCGCTGATTTCTAATTCGCCACGGTGGCGTAATCCTAGAACAGTTGCCACCGCCGTAGCGGCATTGTTGATCTGGTGCGCCCCGAGCATTTTGATGCGCAGCTCAAGATTAGCACCGAGGCCTTCCATGGAGAAAGTCTGCCCTTCTAAATCTTGCGAGATTGGTTTGATTTTGTACTTTTTGCCCACATCAATTAATTCAGAGTCTGCTTCATGGCAGCGTCGACCTACGGCTGTGCGCGCTCCGGCATCTTTTTGAGCGGCCAGAACGGTTAAACAATGAGGGACAACTATTCCGGCCTTGTTGGCGGCAATCTCGGTTTGGGTGCTGCCTAAAATTTCAGCGTGTTCAAGGCTTATTGGCGTGATTACTGCTGCCGCTTTGGCGTCGAAAACATTAGTGACATCGTAACGGCCCCCAAGGCCCACTTCTACGATTTGCCACTGCACAGGAGTGGGGGTAGATTTAGCTAAGTGGAAAAATAGTGCAGTGAGAATGCCGAAAGTGGAAATAGTATCGTTACCAGCATCGCGCTCGGCTTCAACGCTAGTCTTAATTTCGGCAACACCTTGAGCAAACAGTTCTTCGGATATTGACTCTAGGTCGAAAGCGATGCGCTCAGTGTAGTCGTGCAGGTGAGGGCTTGTGTACAAAGCCACGCGCTGTCCGCCAGCTTTGAGGATAGAAGCTAGATAGGTGCAGGTTGAGCCTTTACCTTTTGACCCTGTTACGTGAATAGTGGGGATGCCCTTGTGCGGGTCACCCATGCGATTGAGCAAAGATTTCATCGAAGGCAGGCCCATGGTCGGTCCGCGGGCGCCAAATGTGGCTCTTTCCATGTCTGGAAACGCCTGTAGAAATGCCAATGCTTCCTCGTAATTCATGCCAATGATTTTTTCTTTCGGAGTTGGATGCTGATCTAAAATCCCTGACCTGTAACTAAACAGGATTTTGAGCAAGTTTACAAGTTTAAAAGAGGTGACAGGCTTTCGCTGGCGCGGCATATAAGCTAGTCAATAGGCTCTTCACTGGCGCCACTGCCTTTTCTTGATAGATGTGGTTGAGCCGATTGCTAGAAAAGCCTATCTATGAAAATGCAACATATTTGTCAAATCCATTTATCAAACCCTGTTGGCTACCGTGTTTTCAAGAGCGCCGCTAGCCTTTTAATAAACTGGATACTTAGTGGTTTCACCCTAAAAAGCCGGTGAAAAATTGCAGATCAGTTTTTTGCTGGTTATAAATGCGGTCGCAGACCTTGGCTTTTTCCAGCCAATTTTTTTAGTGTTGGGCTTAACTAGCGGCGCAAAGTTTTCCATAGGTTTTAGGCCTAACCCAGATTATTTTTCTTTTTTGAGAAATTGTTTCTTTCTTTTTGAAAGAAGGGAGAGCTTGGCACTGTCTTTTTCTATTTTAGTTCATTTTATTTGCGAGGTATTGAATATGTTAGAAGCTTGTGCTGGCCCGCTTTGGGGCTTGCTTAGTGCCATTCTCAATGCTCTTTTGTTGCCACTGATGATAGTGGCAATATTGAGTTCGATTATGGGTAGTGCTGGTGCTGCTGTGGGAGCCATATTAGCTGATGGAATTCAGACAATTAGTGCTTTTGCTTACGAGATTTTGTTGCGACTGTTTAGGCTTTCGCTGTCAGTCGCTGCTATATTGGCCCGCTTACTTGGTCGCTCCTTGATTTTGCTCTGCGGCTTTTGGACAACCAAGAAATAGTTAGTTTGGGGCAGGTCTATTAGGAAAAAGCATTGGGTAGTGGTTTGGTTGTCTATGTTTGTCAGTGACGGCCAACCATTACCCCTGTAGCTGCCAGGTTTGTGTATTTTTGAGATTTGGCGGGGGCGGAGCGGGGTATATCTCGTTGTGCCGCTGTGTAGTACAGAAGAGGTATTTTGGCATGGTCGATAAATCACTCCGCGGAACAAAAAAAGAGACTTCTGGTAACCGAAGTAGGAAGGCAAATAAGTTGGAGTCTCTTGACGTTGGTGCCGATGATAAGGGCTCGGCTCAATCTGTGGCTAGTGGTTTAGATAGGCTGCCACCAGGTTTTAACCGCATTGAGACCAGTACATTTGATTTGATTGCCAATCAAGACGGTTTTGTCACGCGAGAGAGTTTGAAAAAAGCGGCTCAAAATCCTAATTTAGACGAAGTGCAGAAAGACGATGTGCAGCACATGCTCAAGAATTTTAAGTACTTAACTAAAGAGTTTGACGACAATGATGGCGGTAAGTTTGGTATTTCGCGTGAAGATATCGCTAAGTACAATTTTACAGCTGACGTCAATCATGTTGAGTCTTCCACGATTGATAAACTGGACAAGGCTTCCGATGGAACTATTACTAGAGAAGCTCTGGCTGCGGGGTTAGAGCGTGAAGATCTAAGCGACTTTGAACGAGACGATATAAAGTACTTGCAACGGCAATTTACTAACATAAAGTCGCTGTGCCCTGGCGGAGAGGCGCATGGTTTGGGGCTGTCAATGGCTGACATTGCCGCCAGCAATGCCAGAGTTGAGCAGTATGCTAGTAACTTTACTGGTGCTGGAAGTTGGTCTTTGCTTGACCGTTATAATGCCCAGCCTAAGCTAGAAGATCAGTCCGAGAATTAAAGCAGCAGACTGGTTCTGTTTTGCTTTTCAAATGTCCGAATTTCTCGACAAAAACGGACATTTTTGAACTCGAAAAAAACAATACGCAAGAGCACTGCGGTGGGCTCTATGCGTTTCTTTTATCGCCTTTTATACTAACCTGTATAATAGATGCAAGTAAAAAGGAGAGCAGCCGTAGCTGCCCTCCCTAAAAGCGCTTAGGCTGTCGCCTTTGCTGCTTTTTTACTGACGCCAATCAACGTCAGTTGCTTCCACTTGGGACTCTTACTTCGTCTTCGCGTCGAGCAACTGCTCAAACTGATCCAGGTAGTCCTTGAAGACATCCAGTGCCGACTTGATTGCCTTGGGGCTGGAGAGGTCAACTCCCGCACCCTTGAGCAGGTCGATGCTGTACTTCGAGCTGCCACTGGAGAGGAAGCCGACATAGCGCTTCACCGCCGGGGCACCTTCGCTCAGGATCTGGCTAGCCAGAGCCGTAGCAGCTGAGATGCCGGTGGCGTACTTGTAGACGTAGAAGCTGTTGTAGAAGTGGGGAATGCGCGCCCACTCTACCTTTACTGCGTCGTTGTCGTCGACGACATCACCGTAGTACTTGCGGTTCAAGTCGAGGAAGATTTCGTTGAGCTTGTCTGCCGTCAGAGCCTCGCCTTTTTCGGCGGCCTCGTGGGCAATCATCTCGAACTCAGCGAAGAGCGTCTGGCGGAAGAACGTGGTGCGGAACGCTTCCAGCTGATGGTTGATCAGGTAACGGCGCACATCATCGCTCTTCTCCACTGACAGCAGGTGATGGGCCAGCAGAGCTTCGTTGCAGGTGGAAGCCACCTCGGCCACGAAGATGGTGTAATCACCGTAGGTGTAGGGCTGATTCTTGCGAGTGAACCAAGAGTGCATGGAGTGACCGGCTTCATGCGCCAGGGTGAACATGTTCTCGAGGTTGTCCTGCCAGTTCATCAGCATGTACGGCGGAGTGCCGTAGCAGCCAGAGCTGTAGGCACCAGAACGCTTGCCCTTGTTCTCGTGCACGTCGACCCAACGCGAGTTGAAGCCGCCATCGAGAGCCTGCACGTACTCGCTGCCGAGCGGAGCGACAGCTTTGAGAATCTGCTTCTGAGCTGCCGGGTAATCGATCTGATAGTCCACATCGCCGACAATGGGAACGTAGAGATCCCACATGTGCAGCTTGCCGTCGATCAGTTCATTGCGCTGGGCCAGCTCTTTCTTGCGCAGATCGAGGTAGCGCCGCAGCACAGGCAGATATTCGTGGGCTGTTGCCACCAGGTTTTTGTAAACCGAAAGTGGCACGTTGTCGGGGCCAAGAGCAGCAGCCAGAGCCGAGGGGTACTTGCGAGCACGGGCTTCGAAAATGTTGCCCTTGACCTTGTTGGAGTAGTTGGCAGCGATGGTGTTGCGCATGCCATCAAAGGCGCTCATCATGCCGAGATAGGCAGCTTTGCGCACTTCGGGGTTGCGGCTCTGCAAGAAGACGATGTAGTTGCCGTGAGTGAGCTGAACTTCAACTCCCTCTTCGTTCTTGACCATCGGCAGTTTGAGGTCGGCATTGTCGAGCATCGAGAAAGTGTTGCTCGGGCCCTGGGAGACCTGCGAATACTGCGCCAGCAGCTCTTCCACCTCAGGGTTGCGCACATGGTCGCGACGGAGCATGAGCTCGGCCAACTTGTGCTTGTACAGTTCGAGACCCTTGGTCTTGGCGACGAAGGCTTCGATGCGCTCGGGCTTGGCCGACAGCAGCTCAGGGTCAGCCCAAGAAATGGCTTCGCCGAACTGAGTGTAGAGTGCCAGAGCGCGTTCGTTCATGGCCTGATAGTGGCTGTTGCCCTTGTCTTCATCGGCCTTGAGGTGCGAGTAGACATAGAGCTTTTCCACCAGTTGGGCAACGCTGTCACGCAACTGGAAGTAAGCGAGCAGCTGTTTGCCAGAGCGCTTGAGCTTACCCTTGAACTGAGGGAGAGTCTTGACGAGGTCGGCAGCGCGAGTGAGGTCGGCTTCCCATGCGGCTTCAGACGGGAAAACAGGAGTGAGGTCCCAGGTCAGTTCGGTCTTTGCCTGGCTGCGGTGGGGCACTTCTCCGCGGGAAAGGAGATTTGTGGTCATGATAGTTCCTTTGTTGGAGTGTTAGATTTTGGAAGTAACTAGTAAGTAGCTCTGCACCAAGACCCAGTCTCATGCGTCATTTTGATAAGTAAAGCATGAACTGTAAAGAGATTGCCGGGTGTCTGAGTGTTTCCTTGGAGTTTTATTTTTGATATTTTTGATGAGAGCTAATTTCAACCTAGCAACAAGCTCTTGAAGATCACTAGAGTTCCGCACGGGTCTATGGCCTATCTGATAGATCGCAAATCAACTAGCTAGCAAACCTTGGCAACCAGCGCTGCTTTCGCGAGCTTTTGTTGGCGAAGTGAGTGAGCCTGCGCTATGCAATAAGTCTGGCAATAGAGCCAGCTCTGCGGAAGTTTTGCAGTAGGCTTGAATCTCTTGGCAACCCCTGCTGGTGGAATGTCTTTGCTGGCTTCGTTTTAACTACCCGGCGGGTGGTGGTGTCAGCAGTGATTTCAATGATTGCTTTTGAGATAGGCCGTTCACTAGGCTATGAGCTATCAACTACTTCTTTTCACCAAAATTTAAAAACATCGCTTTAAATCCATAACCCTGCCAACCCTCTACCTCTCTCTTCCCTCTGCGCGAACTCACTGTTTGTGCGCGGAAGACGATCAGATGTAGACCCAGGCAGAATCCGGATGGAAGCTTTAACCTACCTGGAGGTAAAGCATGAAACACTTCGGTATAACCGATTTGCGCTTTTGGCTGACGCAGACTTTCGTCTGGCCTTTTCGCAAACCGCGATTTATCACTCTTCTTGGTGGTCCTGGAGCTGGTAAAGGCACAGTTGCAAGTCAACTGGCTCCGGCTCTCGGCCTCACCCATCTCAGCACCGGTGCCTTGATTCGCAACGAGATTGCTCAAGGCACAGATTTCGGCAAGCAGGTCAAAGACTTGATTGAAAAAGGCGCACTCGCTCCCGATCATCTCGTCATGCAAATTCTCACCCGCGCTCTCAAGTCGCCGGCCAATAGTCGTGGTGTCATTCTCGATGGCTTCCCCCGCACTCTGGCTCAAGCTCAGATGCTCGACCAACTTCTGGCTTCTTGGGGCGTTGCTCTCGAGAAAGCCGTTTGGTTGGAGCTGACTGAGGCTGACTTGATTGAGAGGCTGTCTTTGCGCCGCACTTGTTCTAACCAGACTTGCGGCCGCTCTTACCATCTCACTTTCGAACCGCCGAAGCTGGCTGGTCATTGTGATGCTTGCAACAGTGCTCTTTATCAGCGCAAAGACGATGCTCCTGAAGCCATTCGCACGCGCCTTGAGACCTACAAGCAAGAGTCTGCACCGCTCAGCACTTACTACAAGAGCAGCACCGCCCCCGGTGTGTTTGCTCTGATTGTTCCAACCAATTCGATGACCAAAGAAATGGTGCTCGAAAAGGTTGTCTCGGCTCTTTCAAGCTAGAGCCGCGTTTCTATTTCTCTTTTAAAAACGAC
>CALROJ020000116.1:0-9274 GCA_943369735.1 bacterium Ga0077546 | reverse complement strand
CGATGACGAGCTATATATTTCGCAAGCGGCAGATTTGCTCAACGTCAGCCAGGCCCAAGTGCAGTCTCTATTGTTGAATGAAGCGACTAGCCCAACAGAATCTGAGCAGAGGGAACTCTGCGAATTTCCGTTTTAAAGGTGCGCCAACCATGCCACTTGACGAAATGCTAAAGCGCAATTGCATAATCGACACAAGCTTGTTGTCGAACTTCGTCTTTACGGGCTATGCACATTTGCTAGAAAAGCTCGTCAATGGGCCGGTGCTCATCGCACCAGCAGTGCTAGATTCGAGTGAAATAACGTTGCCGATCAATCAAACAGTTGTGCCTCGATGCGAGTTTCTCAAGCCGCTCTACGAAATCCATGGCACATTCAGCGAAAAATACAAAGCAGCAGCACCGTTCATCGAGTCATTCGCTAGCTCCGAGGGAAAACTATGGCGACCGATAGAACTGACAGAAGCTGAACTCTTCTTAGCTCGACGAATGAGATTGCGAGAGATTTGGAAAGAGACAAAGGACGTGGAGCCTCGATTCACCAAACGCGGTCTTGGTGCCGGAGAAGCGGAAGCTTGTGCCGTCGCAGTAAAAAGAAACTGGACACTACTGATTGATGATCAACCGGCCATCGAACTATTGCGGGGCCTCGGTCACTCTGTGCCACACGTCCGGACTTGCAAACTACTGAAACACGCAGTCGAGAGAGATCACATACCGTGCGAAGAAGCCATGCATCTCTTCAACCGCGAGATAGTCGATAAATTCGGTTTCCACGCCACGCGCTCAAAGGGCGCCGAAAGACTTTGGTTTCGCTGCAAACCGCCAGGATGCATCTGGGATGCCGCTTGATTAGAGTGTTGCGATAATCCAATCCAACTGCAAACGTTGGCAGCAACGTGCCGCTAAACTTGACCGTATCGTTCGCGAAAAGTATCGCTTTATAATACTATTAGCAACTGGTACAGCAATCAAATAGTGCCCCTAACTAATACTTACCGCAAACGTGAGGCTAGGACATGAGCCGAGGAAATATTGCGAACTTCGTAAATGAGCTGCCAGCACACGGCCGTTACACTTTCAATCGGATTGAGATTGAACAACAATTTCCAGTATCTGACGCTGCGATAAAACTTTCTTTGCTTCGGCTTCAAAAGAAGGGCCGAATCTTCTGCCCTCGACGCGGATTTTATGTCGTGGTACCAGAGGAATACAAACTCACAGGAGCCCCGCCACCGGCGTGGTTTATCGATGCCCTCATGAAAGATTGGCAGTCTGACTATTACGTCGGGCTGCTTAGCGCAGCTGAAATGCACGAAGCCGCGCATCAGCGCCCACAAGAATTTCAAGTCATGTGCGACCGCGCCCATCGCACAATTGATATCGCCCGTTATCGAATTCGCTTCTTCAAGAAATGGAATATCGGCGATGTTCCGGTAAGTAACCACAAGACACCCACCGGCATCATGAAAGTTTCGACTCCAGAAGCTACCGCCTTAGATCTTGTGCGGTACTACCAAGACGCCGGCTACTATGGAAATGTCTTGACGGTTCTTTCTGAACTGGCGAACTCGATGACAGCGCGAGGCGTCGTCGCTGCAGCGCAGGCAGGTGTTGAACTCGCCGTCATCCAAAGACTAGGCTATCTCCTTGAGCTGGTTGAGAAAAATAAGCTAGCAGATGCATTGCACAAATGGCTCTCCCAAAAGTCGCCTCGGGTGACCAGCCTGCGAACAGATTTGAATTCAAAAGAATCGCCCGTGAATCGTCGCTGGCTGCTTCACATCAATGAGCGCGTCGAGGCAGACTTATGATACCGCGGACAGTGCTCACTGTTTGGCGCACGAACCATGGTGTTCATTCCATCAATTAGCCTACTAAGCCTTTGCGCGTCCAAGATTATCAGAGTAAATGTAGAGAGCCTTTTCAATCAGCTTAGTGTTATCTACGCCTAGCAACATCCTCTCTTGATGAAGCTCACGAAGCTGCGACTCAAGAGCACTGATCATTTCTTCATTCGGCAAAGACTTGCGTTTTTCCGCCGCCAACCGATTTGCACAACGCGCGAAATAGGCAGCAATTATTTCTGCGGCCACTTCACAGTCAACTTGTAGTTCATCATTTGTCTTGGTTAGCTTGGTAGCCACAGCTGACCTCGCGATAGAGTCTTATGTCTCCAGACTAAGGCATCCAGCCATACCGCACAAGAGGCCCGCTGCTGGTGCGATAAACAAAAAAATTAGCGATTGCTAATCTGGGTATCACATAGCCATCACATAAAAACCTATTTTCAACACCGATCTGGATGCTGGATTCAAATCGGCCCCCCCCCCTTGGTTCTGGGTACTTGAAAGACCTTTCTATTCATACAAACCTGCGTCCTGACTTAATTCTGTTATCTTCTTCAATTGCTTCCTTCTCTCAGAGCTGCGCTTGCGCTTGTACTCCATAAGATCGGTGAACTTTATACGACGATGACTACCAGGCCCATCAGGTCGATCGAAATTTAGCGCACCAGACTCCAGAAGTTTGACCAAATGAGGTCGAGACACATTTAAGAGCTCAGCAGCTTCTTGGGTTGTAAGTAAGTGGCCAATCGGCACTATCGAGACGGCCTGATCAGAACCAAGCAAAGGAATGACTTGCTCAAGAACTCTGTAAATAGACTCAGGCACAGGTATTTCCTTACCGTCAGGGCCAACCAGCCTGGCATGTGGCCGAACCACGCGCAAAGCTCGCCCAAAGGCCTCCACAGCAGCACGTTCACCATCGGCAGTTATTGGCTCTAGCAGCGTATTCATCTCAAAAAGCCTCTCGAGTGTTTCGATATTTTCGATTCTATGCGACATTATCGAAACGAACAAGGGTAAACAGCCGATGTCGGCAGAAAGAGAGCGTTCCCATTGCCGAAAGTCGCAAAATGTTCTACAATCGAACATATATTTCCAAATAATGCCAACTAAGCGTTGGGTTAGTTGGAACCTCTATGCACTTTAGGCAAGGAGCCCGAGTAATCATGCCGGTCGCGAAAGAAGAGCTTGGCCGACGACTAAAAGCAGCAAGGGAGAGTGCTCGCATGACACAGCAGCAAGTCGCCACAGAACTAAAACTAAATAGAAGTGCGGTCACGCAGATAGAATCTGGCGACCGCGCAGTAAGCAGCACCGAATTGTCTCAACTTGCATACTTGTACGGCCGAGACATGGCTGAGTTTTTCGCTTCCGAGTTTTCAGACAAAGATGCACTGGCAGCACTTTTTCGCGCAGAGCCCAGCATGGCCGAACGCGAAGACATCGCCAAGACACTGCGAGACTGCGTAGCGATTGCGCGTGAGCAGACGAACCTAGAAGAGCTTCTAGAAATCGACCGGTGGGCAGTCGCAAATTACACCTGCACGACGCCAACGAGAAAAGGAGACGCCATTCGCCAAGGCGAACGAGTAGCTGAGGAAGAAAGGCAGCGACTTGGTTTAGGAACAGCACCAATCGAAAACCTACCAGAGTTGCTAGAAAGCGATGGCATCCGCACGAGGCAGATTAGCTTAGCTGAAGAAGTATCTGGTTTCACAATGAATGATCCCAAAGTCGGACCATTCATTGTTATTAACGCTGCTCACAAGGCCGCTCGCAAACGCTATTCGCTCGCGCATGAATACGCACACGTTTTGATGGATAAACAACTCCTCGGTGTAGTTAGCCGCCAGTCGCAGCATGCCGAACTACTCGAAATGCGTGCAAATTCTTTTGCCGCAAATTTTCTAATGCCAGAAAAAGGTGTTCGCCAGTTTCTAGCTAGCTTAGGAAAAGAGCGCGTGACGCGAACACAAGCACAGATATTTGACGGCGAGAGTTCTGTCAACGTCGATGTTCGCTCCGCTCCAAACCGCGCCATACAACTCTATGATGTCGTTCAACTAGCTAGCCATTTTGGAGTTAGTCGGCCAGCGGTTCTCTATCGACTATTGAATTTGGGAATTATCACTTCTAACGAGCAGGCGAGCTTAGCCCAGCAGAATGAGCTAGCTGGGCGACAATATGCGCGCCTGATGGGCCTGAACGAAGACCCACAAGATATGGTGCATTTAGATTCTAATCATCGCTTCGTTGGCCTAGCACTAGAAGCGCTTCGTCGCGAAGAAATTTCTGATGGCAAATTCAAACAGCTAGCGCGCATGGTCGGCATTGCACCCGACGAACTTGAGGCGCTGGCGCTTAAAGAGACCTAGTACCATGCCGCTGGACGCAGTGGAAACCATCTGCGTTCCAGCAGACGCGCTCCAGCCTTGTTCGGCAGCTTCGTGCAGGTAATTGTTACGTTCGTCCACGAAGTCCAGCCTCATGATGAGTCGGATATGCGTCCACGCCAGATTCCCGCCGCAGTGCGTAGAGAATTGCTCACGATGCGCTTCCCCATGCGCCAGTAGGTTTCGACCATGATCACATTTACAGCGCGATGATACCTATTTCACAAAGACCTTCACATAATGTCGGCGCCGTCATATGTGCTCGATACTCCTGCGCCTGCTTAATCTAAGCATTGCCAGAACCAAGCGCTTGGGTTATGCTGACCAGCAGGCAACAGTTTCGGGACATTTATGAAGAAGTCAACAAAGGCTGCTAAATTGCTTGGGAAGTTGGGTGGAGAAACCACATCAGCTGCTCGGGCTAACGCTAGCCGGTTGAACGGGACTAAAGGGGGACGGCCGAGGACGAGGGTTGAAGAGTTGTTTGAAGAGATGCCCCCTATTTTGGGACCAGCACTGGAAGTAATTAACCAGCTGGAGCAAGAAGGAATCATTAAGAAGCCAACCATTGGCGGTTCTGTAGCAATCATGTATTACGCACAGCCAGTGAAAACCGATGACTTAGATATGTTCTGCTACATCCCGAATCGAGGATTACTTATCGATTTGGGACCAATCTATAGACGTCTAGAAGAGCTAGGCTGCAAAATCAACGATCTGTACATTAACATCAGGGGTGTAGATGTTCAGTTTCTGGTGCCAGCGAATCAGCCACTCGTTGAAGAAGCGTTAGAGAATGCTGCATCCGTCACGATTGATAACGTGAAGACACACATATTTGAGTATGAATACTCACTTGCAGTCAAAGCCGAAGCTGGTAGACCAAAGGATTGGGCACATATAGCTACAGCTCTAGAATCAGCCACACCGAGCAAAGAGAAGCTTGATGCAATTCTGACCAAGTATGGTCTCTTGGAGAAATGGAGGCGAAAAATCGAAGAATGACGAATTATCAGAATGTATCCAACGAAGACATATACCAGGCAAAAGCTGAGGCAAGAAAAAAGCGTGCAGCAGAACCGTTTGAGCGCAAGCTTCTTGCATTAGTTCGCATGCAGATGATGGACTATGCGGTAGCTCAATCGGCAGGCAGAATCGCACGCAAACCCTGGCATTCTGAAGACAAAGACAGAACCAAGAAATACGCTAGCGCCCAAGCGGCTGGCTAAAACGTTATGGACAACGGGTGGTTCTAAGACTGTTGTTCAATGGTTGGCAGACGGCGCACGAATCATGGAACACTAGTCTTCACTTAAAAGCCACTGCCACTCAGGCACATACTGCTTTACGAAGTCAGCCGGAATAGCTCTATCCGGATGAAATCGCCGAATAGCTGCCCACTCTTCATTTCCAGCCGAACGCCAAAGTCGGGCCGCCCAATCGGCACTTTCTCCAGGCAGGTCTTCCGCATACTCTTCCAAATCAGAAAACTGATCGCTATGTTTCATACGATACAGAGCCAGAATTATGGCTTCGCAAGCAATGAGAGCCATTTGCTCGTCTTTCTTGTAAAAAGCTTTCTCGACGCGCTCAAAAAATGGCTGCAGCGCTTCAGAAAAGACATCTGCAGCCGCTTCCTCAGGCTCCCGATACCCACCTCTTCTTCGACCAGAATTCATGTAGATATCGCCTTCGCTTATGCGACTTAGCGCATCTTCTATCTCCGCGGCGAGGTCCTCCATGCAAGGGTTCCTTATAGCCTCATCGGCCAATACGGCTGCAGCAATCTTCAATTCTGGTTGTTGCTCCAGGAGCGCAACAAGTACTCTATGTGCAATTGCAGGATTAAGTTCGGCTGGATCAAAATCCTTCTTTCCTACGCTTGCTTTCTTTGCCTTGGCCATTTGAAAAACTCCAACATTTAGCACCGACACTTGAATCGTATTCACCCTGCTCACGAAATATTTGACAGATAAACAGCCAGACCCTCTTTGCCTAAGATGTGGCGATATTTATCAGGAGGCCCATCAAAGAAGCCCCACTCAGTTTCATTAACCAGCTCCGCTAATCGAGCACCCAATATAAGCGGATCGGGCTTGAGTCGAAAACAAGCCTCAAGATGCAAATCGCGAAAAGCATCAACCAGATACTCAAGTTCGCATTCATCTTGAAGTTCAAATATGCTGTCCAGCATGACCAAGGCATGCTCCGAGGTTTCAATTACAACCTTTAATTTTTTCGGCAGCATCACAGCCAAAGCATCAGCTACCATATCAAATCCAGAAGTAGGAAGTTGAGATTTCCAACTACCAGGGCCATGTTCAACCATCTGTTCTGCCGCTTTGTCGAGCTGATTCTTGAACTTAGCAGCGCACTCGGTATCACCATCATCATCCGCAGCGAGACTGAGCAAAATACGATCAGTGTTTGCATCGTCTGCACGTGCCAGCTCAAAAAGCTGGTTGATAAGCCATTCTTTAGACTTCTTCTTCAATTGCGGTCTTAAGTCTTTCATCGTTTATCCACCTAACCCAATCACTTCAAACTTCCAACTTCATAGCCTAACTTTCGATACTTCACACAACGGCGCTCAAACATCTTCTTCAAGATTGGATGAGTTGAATCAACATAATCGTAAATACGAACATCGGTTTTCTCAGTATGCTCTCGATGAAGTCGCCCAGCATATTGCTCCACCCTTCCTTCAAAAGAGATTGGCAATAACAGAAATAGAGTATCAAGACGAGCATCGTCAAAGCCTTCGCCAATGAACTTTCCAGTTGCTAGAATGACTCTTTCATCGCTGTCTGGAATAGCTTTCAATTTTGCAAACACTGCTGTTCTTTCTTTTTTAGTCATGCCACCTTTCAACACAATAATATTCTTGGCAAAGCCCTGTAACTTTTGGGAAAGTCCATCTAAATGTTCAAGACGTTCGGTGATCACCAGCGGCGAGCGACCTTTCTCAAGCTCTTTCAAGATATCGTCGAATATCAAATCGTTTCTTTCTTTGTTATTTGCAAGTGCATCGTATAGTTCGTGAATATTCGTGCCTTCTCCTAAAGAGATTGGCAGCTGAAATCCAGTCTCACGCGTAACTACAACATGACTCACACCAGAGTGTTTTCGATTTCTAAAAGAGTCTTTGAACACGACAGGGCCACATTGCATCATGATTATTGGCTGATGGCCATCCTTTCTGGCGAGTGTCGCCGTTAGTCCTAGAACATACTTTGCCTTTGCTCTCTTTATCACCTGCTCAAAGCTAAAAGCTGAGATATGATGGCACTCGTCAACAATTATCTGGCCATATTCAGACACAATGTCTGAGGCATCCCCTCTCTTTACGAGGCTTTGAATTGTAGCAATGTCCACTATTCCGGTTCGCCTGTTTTTGCCACCACCGATCTGACCGATGCTCTTTGCCGGCATATCAAGAAACTGCTCAAGCTTATCTTTCCACTGATCGACCAGAGCCAGTGTGTGAACTAGAATCAGTGTATTGGTCTTGCGTTCACTGATAATGTAATTTGCAACCACGGTCTTGCCAAAGGCAGTTGAAGCACAGATTATGCCCAGGTCATTACTCAGAATCTTGCCAACTGCAGCTTTTTGCTCATCGCGAAGCTGTCCTTTAAAGGTCGCATCAATCAGATTGCCAGTACATCGTTTATCGTCTACCTTGAACTTGATACCTGATTCGAGCAAATGCTCCTCTAAACTATTCCAGCACGCTCTCGGCAGGGCAATATACTTTTCAAGACTATCGGCACAGCAAATCACTCGCGGAGTGTCATAAGTTGACTGCCTCGTCGCTTGCTTCTGATAGAACTCTGGATTCTGAAATGCCGCAATTGCCATTACTTTTGACAATGCAGAAGAACTAAATCCCTCCTTCCTCACGTAAACCATATTGCCGAGTACCACTTGAAGTTCAGTCGGATGCGACGGCGGCAGTTTCTTGTCGTGAATCTTTTTCTTCTTCCATGGCTCGTCCGAATCGGGATCATCTGAAGACAATGGAACTGTAAAAATAGCCTCTTGCGCTGATGCAGCCTTTACAATTGATTCGAGATCGGCAACACGCAAGCGCACGATTGATTCAAGGAAAGCCCATTGATCTTCAAAGGGCTGCAAATCTCTATCGACAAAAACGCTATTACCAGCCTTACACGGCTCTAGCTGCAAAGGAAGAGCAATTAGATTGCCATACCCGCCTCGCGGCATGGTGTCTTGATTCGGAAACATTCGATCATAGGAACTAAAGCTAAGTTGATATCGCCTCTGTTTAGTTTCAGAGATAAGAAAGGCACCAAGAGCTCGGGCATGCGATGCTCGAACGGGCTTGTCAAAGAATATCCAAACGTGGCCGCCGGTACCAGATCGAGAGCGCTCAAGATAAGCTGGCACTCCTTGAGCATCACATGTCTCCAAAAAAGCCAATGCATCTTCATTCCACTCGGCGTCATCAAAATCGACGGCAAGTAGCCAACACGTTTCGTCTTTAAGCAGCGGATAAATACCCACTGTTCGTTGACCATTCAGATGCTCTTGCAAAACTTTCTCGGTAAGCGGCAAGAGCTGACAATTTTGCCCACACTGTAATTTTCCCCGCTCATTTCTCGTGTGGCTATTCCAATCATGAGACTTTGCTGGTGAGTAATTAGTGGTGCCGTCATTCTTCTGCCATCTCTCAGCATACACGTCATCACGAGCACGAAAGAGACTGAGAAAAAGCTTAACGCGTGAATCGCCATTCACTGGAAGGCTTGGCGAGATTGGTTCGTTTGTCGAAACCGGCTTGCTTACCGAGATTGACTCGCTTACCGAATATCGAGCGGTGTTCTCTGCAACCTGCACAGTGCTCGATGCAGATTTCAATTGGATAATTTCAGCCTTGAGTGAAGCGTTTTCTTGTCGAAGATGATTAAGTTCGGCACGCAAGGTTTCAGACTCTTTCAAAGCGTCAGACAACAGCGGCAGCTGGAGCTGTGTCACACCATCATCTTTACTAAATTTGCTAGATTTGCGCTTG
>CALROJ020000115.1:0-9329 GCA_943369735.1 bacterium Ga0077546 | reverse complement strand
AATCTTTTTTTGTCAGCTTGGCACTAGTAAGTGTGAGAAATTTCAATTTTTTCGATGATGACAAGATCTCCAATACCGGGGTGCAGTTGCTGAGGCCCAGAAGGCCTACACCTTCAAGCCGGGGCAAGAGCCTGCTCTCAAATAACGCTTTCTGACTAATATTGTGGCTATCAACATTCAGACTTCTTAGCTTCTTCAGGCCAGCAATTGCCTTAAAGTCACTCTCGTTGATGGCAGTGTCGCTTAAATCTAACACGCCTAAATTCGGCTGCCGCACAATCTGATTGATTAGAGTGGCAGAGCGTCCTTTTCGGTTCAGAAATTTCAAAGTACTTAAACTATTGTCCGGAAAAAACTTGAGCAACTCAGGGTGAGCCAAAGTTATGTCATTGGCAGTAAAAGAAAGTTCACTCCATTTGCCCACCCGAAAGTCTCCTTGTGCCTCGCGGAACAGCTTTCGCGCGCCTACAGTAAAGCCAATTGTGCCGATAGAAACCTGACTAGGAAAACTAAATCGGCTTGTGCCATTTTTGTCCGTTATAAAATAAGGCTCTGTTCGTTCACGAAGCAGACACTCGATCTCTCTTTCACTTTCGGTGGTTGCTGAGACCTCAACGGCATCTAACTCCGCGGCTTCTTCCTTTTTAATCACCGCTCTATTTTGCGTATGATTAATTGAACTGGCCAAGGGACGGGCGACTTTTGGTTTGGCTTTATTGCTCAACAAATTGGCGTCTAACAAGACAATTACAAGTACGGCAATTACAGTAAAAGTAGCGGCCAAAGCCAATAGCGTCTTGAGTCCGTGAGTTTCGCGGAGAGGACCTACCTCATCGGTTTCGCTATCTTGTCTAGGAGCGAAACTACTCCCAGTACGGCTAGCAGTGCTAGTACCAGAACTATTTCTAATGGGCGGGGTTGTACTAATCAGCCGACGTTGAAAAGTTCCGCTAACTGGCGATGTCGGCTTAGAGCAACTCCCTTCTAAAGTGAGCAAAATACTTGCTACGTCAGATAATGAAGGATATCGGTCGACGGGATTTTTAGCCAACATCTTAGCCACCAGAGCTTCTAATTCGCTAGAGAAGTCTATTCCAGCTACTTCAGCCATCGATGGGGGCACTGTAGTGTGGTGCATAATCGTTGTCTCCGCAGCCGTGCGGCCAACTAGAGGCGGTTTACCAGCCAGAGCTTGAAACAGTGTGACACCGACTGAGTACATATCGGCGCGAGCGTCTAACTTACTACCGGCGCACTGCTCGGGGCTCATGTAGAGAGGGCTGCCGAAAATTTCGCCCTGCCTTGTTAGTCCTTGGCCAATCTGCTCGCCGCTATCCATTAACTTGACGATGCCGAAATCGACAATTTTTACCCGCGGGCCAAGACTTGAGCCACCTTCATTTAGCAGCATGATGTTGCCCGGTTTAATATCGCGGTGAATAATACCGCATTCGTGGGCATAGGCTAGAGCTGAGCAAACTTGACGAAAAATTGGCAGAGCTTGGCTCACCGCCAACCTCTGATGCTCTTGCAAATAGTCCGCCAGCGACTGACCAGAGAGCAGCTCCATGGTATAAAACGGCCGTCCATCTAGCGTTTGATTCATGTCATAGATTCTAATTATGTTGGCATGATCGAGCCGCGAGATCGCTTGAGCTTCAAGACGAAAGCGTTTCCAAAGGTTTTCCGAGAGGTGCTCGGTCTTCAATACCTTCAAAGCAAGAATTTTATTCATGTGGACGTGTTCGACTCTATAGACGAGGCCCATACCACCTTCGCCAATAAATTCGAGTACACGATAAGTACCACCAATAAGTTCGTCTAGAGCAAACCCGCTAGTGGCCTCGTATGACTTGCTGAATATTTCACCGGTCTGCTGAGTTTTCTCGTGCAAGTCAAAGCCAGCTTGATTTGAACCGCTGGAATCTTTGGGCATCAACCACTCCGGACCAATTCAGGTATTTTCAGTCTCTTCTTAGACTTACCCGAATCCGCCACCGGCCTACCACACGGACACTACCGAAAACTAAACTAGCAGGTGCAAAGATCCACGCCAATAGAGCGCCTGCAATCACTAATGTTTAGTCTTCACCACTTCGCGACTTTGGTGCGTACCGAACCCTGAATTCTTCTCTACATAAATTGACTCAGGCACAGCGAAGTTCTTATACTCTTGGCGTTTCAGCGAAAGCTGCAAACTTGGACGCGCCCAATTACCAACAGTTTCAACATCGACACTCAAGGCAGGTAGATGCTTATCTGGCTGCTCAAGGCGATGAGCAGCATTGATACCTTGTACGACTTTCAGCATATCGGTGCGCTCACTTAACGATTGAGTCTTACCTAGTGCCGCTTCGAGCATGGCGGTGTGGCCACCTTCTAACTGTTTGGTTACAGCTTCAGCGTCGAACTTCTCAACTAATGGTTGCGGCTTAGAGCAGTCAATTGCGTTAGTATCAGCCATGGGCAGACCTCTGTAATAAATGTAGTAAATTGCATGCTTCAACCTTAATCCTATGGTTTGTAATTCTCCGGACATTTTTATGGCATATGTTTGGCATTCATTTCCTTATTTTCGCGCTATAAAAATAAGGAAATGAATGCCTTGCCCAGCTATTATGATAGATCTGGCAATCGTCAAAAGCAGCGGCTGCACAGTAGCCCAAGGTAGTTGCATTAATGGCGACAAGCAATCTAAGATGAATCTGGCGACACGAAATTGGTGAAATAGTTGTCCTGCAAAATACTGATAGCCGTGGACAATCAAGAATGTACAGATGCAGCCATTCAGTCGGCTCTGGCGCGACAATGGGAGCCTGATACTACCTTCATGCTTTGCAAGGTGGTCGAAGACTTTAGCTCAATTCTCGATATTTACGAGAGTGAACACAACCAAGTATTGAAGGCAGAACAAGAAGCCTATACTTACGAAATGCGGCTTTGGTTAAGCGAAATGACCGCTGATTTTGCCAAGGTACATCCACAAGTTGAATCATGCCTTGAATTCGGTCGAGCGGCCGAAAAGCTCTGCGAACTTGCTTATTCGTGGGGAGCCGACTACATGATTTTAGGCTCTCATGACTTAGAGTTAGCCAGCCGCTGCTCTCTGGGCAGCATCGCTTCAGCGGTATTGCGAAATGCACCATGCTCTGTAGAATCAGTGCGCAGCAGTGAACTGCGAAAACTATTTAGAGAAAAGGGATCGGCCACAGAACAAGAAATTGTGCGAATTGCGACACCCCCGCCCAAAACCATTATCGTAGCGACAGATCTCTCACCAGCAGCTGAATTTGCCCTCAACTGGGTGGTCGGTATGAATTGGCACCCAACCACAGTATTTCGCATAGTTACAGTGATGCTACCCAATCACAAAGACGTCAGAACCCATTGGTTCGGCGGTGGCAGCGTCTATGTCAAAGAGAAATTGCACCTAAAACAAATTGAAGCACAGCTCAAAAGACAGGCTCAGCAATTAGCTGAAAAACACGGCTACGACAGAGTAGAAGCCGACGTGGTCATGGCCGATTCAGCAGCAGAAGCAATATTTGAGCTAGCCACTAATTGCAAAGCAGAGCTAGTAGTAACTGGCGCTCAGGGCGCAAATCGCAGCCCCGAAGCGAGAGCTGGCAGCACAGCTATTAGCATTTTGGAAAGACTACATTGCTCGATGATTGCCATTCAGAGCGACTCGGCCAAGCAAGTGCATTTCACCTGGCGCTAGGCTGATTGGCGACGAGCTGCTGACGAGTAAGTGACGAGATAGTTACAATTGAGCATCAACGAAGTTCTGTGAAGTTACGTTTTTATGCATCGCTGTTTTACGGCCTGCAATCAGGCTTTTGAGCGGTCATAAAAAAATCAACAGCAAAATCGACTTGCACCATTCTTATACTGAGTGGGCGAGCACATCGCGCCGCCAAATCTTTTGTTGCATCAGGATACTAAAATGACGGACCTAACGACCATAGTTGACTTAAGTACAGCCCTTGAAGGCACTGGCATATCTAAGAGCCTCTTAGACAACCGCTTTCAGATTACTGTTAGTGATGAAACTATCGACCCTGTCGACTTTCGCGATAGTCGAACAATCGGTTTTGCCGAATTAAAAAGTGGTGCCATTTTGAAGACTATCAAAGTGCCAACAAAGAGCCTCTTGGATGCCACCAGAACTTTTCGTGATGCAATATCAGAAGGCCTCACCGAAGGCGGCTGGCTGGCCGTAGAAGCTTAGGTTGGGACCCCTCTGCACGCTGTTAAGCTTGGCAAGCCACAACAACGAAAATACAGCGGAATAGCACAAGGTATTACAATTAACCTACTTCAAAGAGGTAGGCAGCCCGTGCCACTAGCCGAAATTCTATTGGCCCTAGTTCTGATGCTCTGGCTTCAGCTGCCAACTCTTGCAGAGAAAACGGAATGCGGCACTGGACTTGCCTACGGTAAAGATCATGCCTACTTTATCACCGCTCCCCACGGGTGGCTGCTGGACACCGAGAGCGGTGCATCACAAGGGGTCTATGCGGTGCATACCGAGCACGATTCGCAAGACCCCTTCGGCAGACTATGAACGGTAAACCAGCAAAAAAAAAGGCTACTTTCTGAGTAGCCTTTTCAAAGAATCCAGACTCTACAAAAGTCGCGAAAGAGAAACCCCTTCTACCACTTAAGCAGTGTGAATTTATCCATATCAACTGTCTGGCGGGCGCGGTAAATAGCCAGGACCACAGCTAGACCTACAGCAGCTTCAGCGGCAGCCACAGTTAGCACGAAGATAACGAAAAGCTGACCTTTCAGTTCCACTGGATCAACATAACGAGAAAAAGCAATCAAGTTGATGTTGACAGCGTTAAGCATCAATTCAATTGAAAGCAGCACTCGTACTGCATTTCGTGACTGCACCATACCGTACAGACCCATCGAGAAAAGCAGTGCGGCAAATGTGAGGTAGCGCAGAAGCATTGGTTGGTGCACTGTCAAAATGATGAACGATGCCAGCACGGTCATGGTGACAATTACGCCTTTATGACCGCCAACACTGCGAATAACCCAACCAACTAGAGCTAGGCCAACGCAGGCCCAGAAGTCATAGTGATTGGCTAGAATGAGATCTATACCGGTGGATGTGGATAGCACCCCGATATAAGCGCCGACAAGAGCCGCTGCGAAAAGCGCATAGCCTAGTGCCAGATTTACTGAAGATTGCGGTTCTTTGACCGTGACTACATTTTGCACTTTGATCTCCTACCTCTGCAGCGCCAGATTGTTTTCTTGCTTCTTAGCTTCATCGACCACAGTTAAGTTGTCGTCGTCGTCTGAATTCTTTGGTTCGCCTTTAGCTAACATGATCGCGCCCATCAGAGCAGCGAGAAGTAGAACTGATGCGAATTCAAACGGAATTGAATAGTTGGTGACTAAAGCCTCGCCCAATACTTTGACAGCATCTGGGCTAACTGGCTGATCACTAAGTGGCCAATGATTTTCTCCGATCAAAGCAGCGTAGAGAGTGACAAAGCTCAATACTGCAGTCCACAAACTCAAGTTGCGCTTGCAAGAAGCAAAAATCTTAGCTAGTGGTGGCAAGCTCTCATCATAATAGACGACAGCTTGCTCGCGCTCTAAACGTGGATTGGTCAACATCAAGGCAATTACAACCATGAGAGTGATACCTACCGCATAAATCATGATTTGAGCTAGAGCCAAAAATTGAGCGGAGAGTAAGAGGAAGATTCCTGAAATCGTTCCGAATACACCAATCAAAATGAAACCGCTGCGGATAACCACTCTATCGGCCAACACACCGATAGCCAGACAAATCGACAGAGTCGTCAATATATAAAACGCCCAGGTTTCTACGTTTGGTGCAGCTAGTAGAGGTGAGAGCAGATCTTGGCCCATTTTCTTGATTTCCTATTACGTTTACAACGTTTCTTACGTTTACGACTTACTCTTCAGATTTGGAATCAGCAGGTTTTTCTTCGGCCTTTTCGGCAGGTTTATCTTCGGCTTTAGCTTCTGGTTTAGCCTCAGCTTTAGCTTCGGTTTTAGCCTCAGCTGGTTTAGTCTCAATTTTCGCTTCAGCAGCTGGCTTTGCCGCATCTATAGCTGGTTTAGCAGCATCTGCTGGCTTCGCCGCATCCGTAGCAGGTTTAGCAGCGGCAGCCGCTGGGGCTGGTTTAGCGGGCTTCGGCTTAGGCAACGGCATTTCTTTGCGTTCGAAATAGAAGGCCGATTCTTCTTGACTCAATGTCAATTTTTTCAAGTCATATATAAGTGATTGGCGAGTGTAGTCAGCCATCTCAAAATCATTGGTGTTAATGATGCAGAGGGTAGGGCAAACTTCAGTACAAAGACCGCAGAACATACAGAGGCCGTGGTCAATTTTAAAATCGATCAATTCAAGCTTGTTTGTCTCAGGGCTCTTGTGCGATGTGATTTCAATACACTTATCGGGGCAAACACGTTCACACTGTCTGCATGAAATACAGAGGTGGTCGCCAGTTTCAGGGTTGACGGTGAGTGCCAAACGTCCTCTAAAGTGAGGAGTAATGTCTGGCATTTCGTCAGGATAGTTTTTAGTGATTGGCTCGCGCCAGGTGTGTTTGAACACTGTAGCAAGACCACGCCTCACTTCGTTCAGTCCACCAAACGCTCTAGAGATGAGGTTAGCCATGAATGTTTACGAACTCCCGTGCAAAGACAACGATGATGAAAACGATCAATGAAAGTGGAATCAAACGCTTCCAGCCAAAAGCCATGAGCTGGTCAATTCTGAAACGCGGCAGGGTGGCGCGAATAAGAATTGCAAAAATAACCAAGCCGTAAACTTTCAGAATCACCCAAAGGGTGGCGAACAATGTTTCTGGATTGATTATGTGCAGTGTCTGACAGAAGAATGAATCTCTAATGGCAGCAACCATCTGGGGGATGCCAGGAATTTTATCGAGGATGTATGGAGGTATCGGATTATCACCGCCACCTAAGAACATCACAGTAGTGACACTGGCCACTACAAACAAGTTGGTGAACTCTGCCAAGAAGAAGATAGCGAACTTCATGCCACTGTATTCAGTGTTGTAGCCGCTCACTAGTTCTGATTCTGCTTCAGGCAAGTCGAAAGGAATACGGTTAATTTCAGCGCAAGCTCCTGTTAAGTAGAGCCAGAATGAAATTATTAGTGAACAGACCAAAAGACCAGCGCATACATACGAAAGTGCGCCCATCGGATAAGCTGCTTCAAGAGCCTTTGCCCCACCACCGCCAATGGCCTGATTGAGACCAACCAAGGCACCACCACCAAGCAGGTTCCAGTTGAGAATACCGCCGGCTTGTTGCTGAGCAATTTTTACCAAGTCTAAAGTGCCAGCCATAAGACAGACAGTAACTAGAGAAAGAACCAAGGGAATTTCATAACTGATTGCTTGGGCCGCACTGCGCAAGCCGCCTACCAAAGAATATTTATTGTTCGAAGCCCAACCGGCCATAACCAAGGCAACCACCGGTAGTGCGCCAGCAGCCAAGACATAAAAGATGCCAGTTGGTAGATTCAATATATGGAATAGCGGATGGTCATTGGTCACGGCGGCGAGAAGCGGAACGGCACCAATGATTGAAGGAGCGAAGAACAAAATCGGAGCAAAAGTATGCATGACTGCATCAGCTCCAGTCGGAGTAATGTCTTCTTTCAAAAGCAATTTGACAGCATCAGCAGCAGTTTGCAGGTTGCCGTCTGGACCAACGCGGTTTGGACCTTTTCTCACTGTCCAGAGAGCCAATGCCCGCCGCTCAATCAGAACCATGAACATGGCGTTGATTGGAATGAAAACCAAAATAGCAATAACGGGTGTCACTGCTCTCAAAATTTCATTGGCTAGGTTGGCCTGCTCGCCTAATTGCTGAGTAAGCAACATCGGTATGGCGATGCCGACACCCCAACAGACCATCCAAACGATGGTGAAAATGATTGTGAGCCAGGCTATGGTCAGCCTTGAGATTTTGAATATTTCGTCGCCGTTTGCAAACATGAGATCCAGTTTTACCTTGTTGAAGAAAGACAGAAAGTTCGAAATTCGAGGGGAATTTAGCGGTCTACATCAGGAAGGATTATGTCAATCGAGCCAAAGATGGCCATGATGTCTGAGAGTGGACAGCCCTTCAAAAGCTCTGGCAAAATTGTCAGATTGCAGAATGAAGGATTGCGCCAGCGGAAGCGCACGGCTTTTTCACCGCCACTAGAAATTACATAGCAGCCAAGCACTCCGCGTGGTGACTCAACAGCGGCGAAACCTTCGCCAGCTTTGATACGCATACCGGCCATTTGCTTTTTGCCCATGATGTCACCAGTAGGAATTTTCTCCACTGCCTGACGAATGATGTCGACGCATTGGCGCATCTCTAAGATTCTAGCCATGTAGCGGTCCCAGGTATCGCCTTCTTTATCGAAGGAGATGACATCAAATTTGAGATCAGGGTAGACCGAATAAGGTCTGGTGCGACGCAAGTCCATGGCGATACCAGAAGAACGCAAACAAGGACCAGTGACACCGTAATCGGTAGCAACTGACTGCTTTAGAATGCCCACACCTTTTGTGCGCTTCAAGAAAATCGGATTCTGGGTAACGATGGTTTCATATTCATCAATACGATCGGGAAATTCATCGAGGAAAGCTTTTAGTTTGTCGAACCAGGCTGGCTTTGGGTCACGCAAAACGCCGCCAATTCTGATGTAGTTAAACATCATGCGCTGACCAGCAATTTCTTCTAAGAGATCAAAGAGCTTTTCTCTTTCGCGGAAAGGATAGAAAGGGAAACCAAACATGGCGCCCAAGTCAATTAAATAGGTACCCAACCAGAGCAAGTGCGAAGTAATACGGTTCATTTCAGAAACGATTACACGCAAATACTCAGCACGCTCAGGAACTGTCACGCCATCAAGCTGTTCGCAAGCGCGGGCCATAGCCCATGAAGTGAACATACCAGAGAGATAATCAACCCGGTCAATCAAAGCTTGATACTGAAACCATGTGCGGTTTTGTCCTTGCCATTCTTGAGCGCGGTGCAAGTGACCTAGCACGGGCTCAACGTGTTTGACAGTCTCACCATCAAGAGTTAGCAAAAGTCTCAAAACACCGTGGGTAGCCGGGTGTTGTGGACCCATGTTGATGATCATCTCATCAGTCTTAAGGTTAATCTCTTGAATTTCCGTAGCCATTTTTCCGTCCCTAGTAATTCCTGGTTATATAGAAGAATTAGCGCATGCTATGTGGATTTTTGTCGTTCAAAGCATCAACTAGTTGTTTGTAGTCTCTGCGCAACGGGTGGCCTTCCCAATC
>CALROJ020000114.1:0-9513 GCA_943369735.1 bacterium Ga0077546 | reverse complement strand
AGCGACAATGCTCAAAGTCGAAATCTAGAGGCACATCAAGGCGTATGGTGGCAAGTCTTTGGCTTATGTAGGCAATTTCTTTGCCATCGATCAGCTTTTTCTTCAATGACGCTGATTTAATTTCTTCAAGATGCTCGTATACGCCGTCTAGAGTCTGGTAAGCAGAAAGTAGCTGTTGTGCTCCTTTCTCGCCAATACCTTTTACACCAGGAATGTTGTCAGAACTGTCGCCGCAAAGTGCTTTGAAGTCGACGACTTGCTCGGGCCAGATTCCCATGCGATCAAATACTTGCTGTCTACCGCAGTTCACTAGCCCGTCTTTGGTAGTGAGATGAATTTCAATTGAAGAATCATCTCCATCGACAAGCTGAAAGGCGTCGCGATCTCCGGTCAAAATGATTACACGTCTACCCTGCGCAGCTGCCTGTTTGGCCACCGTACCGATGACATCATCTGCTTCGTAGCCGGCCAATTCTAAAAGAGGAATTTCAAAGGTAGAAACTCCTTCTTTGATAATTGGCCATTGTACGGCAAGATCATCGGGCATGGCAGCTCGGTTGGCCTTGTATTGATCGTACTCAATATGGCGGAAGGTGGGATCTGAAAGATCAAAGCAAACAGCAAGCATGTCAGGCTTTTGTCTTTCAATCTGATCGAAAAGCGAAGAAAAGAAACCGTGTACGGCCCAGGTCGGACGGCCATCTTTGGCTTTCATCCCCGTTCTCATGAGCGCATAGAATGAACGGAAGGCTAGAGAGCTTCCATCGACTAGCACTAGTGTCTCTTGTTCAGCCATGATTCAAATTCTCTTTAGCTACTGCGGGGCTGCTTCTGTTGCCATGGTTCTTGGCCGCGGTGGGCCTTGGATTGGGGCAATGCCAGTGACTAGCACTTTGCCTTCGGACAAGCTTGGTGTTTCGATGTTAAGCAACGCAGCAATGGTAGGAGCGATGTCAGAGGGGCTGACGGTCTCAGAGTGTTTGCCACCCTCTATACCGAATCCGTGGAGAAGCAGAGGGACTTGGCTGTCGTATGAATAAGGCGCACCGCTGGCGGTGCCAGTGCTCTCTGATGAGAAGACATAGCCTGGCTTGGGAATGACGTAGCATTCGCCGCTTCTGCCCCAGTAATAGCTCTTGCGCACTCCTTCAGAGTAAGGTCCGTTCGGCAGCTGATTTGAATAGAGTTGAGCTGAAGTAATTACTTCGGCGATACCGGGTACTGAGTGGGCAACTTTTGCCGCTAGAGCTTCGACATCAGGTTGGCGATACTTGTTTTTATCAATGGCACTGAAGTTGAGATAGAGGTTTGGTGGCTCAAAGGCTTCGATCCAGTCATCTTGACCTAGCCTGTTGTCTAGGCTGGTGTCGAGGAAGGTTTTAAATGTCTTGGGATCAATTCTGCCAGAATCTAAACCGCGTTCTTTGAGAAATTCAGGTATGGCCTGGGCGCCACGGTTGGCGGTGAAGATAATGAGACAGTTATTGAGACCGACTTTTTGCTCTAGATGTCCAAGCAGAGCACTTATGCCTTGGTCCATTCGCAATACGAGGTCTTGTGATTCTTGAGAATAAGGCCCAAAGTTATTGATTAGTTCTCCGCCGGCAGATAGGCCAATTGAGAGCAAATCTGTATCGCTGTGAGTACCCAAGCCTTCTTTGTCAATTGCCTCTTTAGCTAGATCTAAAACCATTTGATTGGCCATTGGTGTCATGGCTAGTGTCGAGTAAGCGCCTTCACCAGCAGTGGTACCGCTGATCATATGCGGAAATGCTTTGCCATCTGATGGCAAAGCCCGTTCATTTGTGTAATCGTCTCTGCTTGACGCTCCATATGCTGTTTCTGGAAGTAGTCGTTGCCAGGGTTTAGCTACATATTTTTCCGCTTGACGTTGGTCGTTAAAGCCCTTTACCCATGTGGGTAAATCGCGGCTGTATTGGGCGGATGAGACGAAATTACCTGTGCGGGTATCAAACCACATTGCCATGTTGGCAAGTCGTCCACCCAGTAAAAGAGCTTGTGAGTCTCTGACGGCTAAGGAAAAGACTTTGCTGCGACCATTGGTCGCTAGTTTCATTTGATCGCCAATGGTAGTTCCTTGAAGAAACTTTGAGCTGGCGCCGCCGCTATTGGCACCGGTCAGAGGTGCTGATTCATCTGCCACGGCAGAGATTGCTTTGTTTTTACGACGATCAAACCACAGATCGCCGACGATTCCCGTTGCCCAGGGGCTTGCGCCTGTGGCAATAGTGGCATCGCCACAAGCTGCCTGGGTGGTAGCTTGTAGGTAGCGGCAGTTGGTGTAGTTCGCGCCAGACTCGCTGAGATAGCGAATACCGCCACCAGAAAGCTTGTCTTGGAACCGCATCAAGCTGTTGTATGAAAGTTGGTCGGCGACTAGCAAGACAACTAGTTTTGGTTTGGCGGCTAGGCCTTGCATTTGAGCTTGAGCGGACGGTTGAAATGAGGTCAGCTGTGGGCTTAGAGGGGCAATCTGGGCTGCTAGTAATACAGCCAATAAGATTGCTGGTTTAGCCATTTCTTTCACTAGTTCGAATCGGTTTTTCTTTTCTCTTCTCACAGCTGCCACCTGTCGCTCCTTCTTTACTAACTGCTCAAGCTTTGCTAATTGCTCAAGGCAAGCTTAACTCTCGCTCGATTTGCATGATTTGCTCGACTTGCTAGATTTGCTTGCTAGGTTACCTATTTTACTGGCATTGACTACTCTAGCGGGGAAGTTTAAGCCTCAATAGTGGCTTCTTTTGTAACGGTGTATCTTGAGATCTTTGTGAAGAAAATCATGCTTGCTGCCAGTTTCAATACAATATGGAGCAGGCAGCAAGCCAACCTAGAACAACATCCATCTCAGGAGCTATAAATGAGCGACCGTACCAAACTACTGAAAAAAGCTGTATTGACCGGTGTCGGGGCAACATCGAGCGTTGATCGCGTAAAAGATGCCCTAAAAGATGCCATGCAAGACCTCGTTAAAGTAGGTCAGGAGTTAATTGAAGACCTTGAAGAGAAAGGCAAAGTAAAAACTGAGTCTGCTGAATCTTTCCTTAAAGGATTCAAAGACGAGGCTGTCAAGCGCACCGAGGATATCGAGAAGCAGGTTTCTGCCAAGGTATCTAAAACAATGAAGAAAGCAGCCAAAGAATTCGGCTTCGTCACCATGGAACAGTATGAGCAACTGCTTGAGCGTCTAGCCTTAGTTGAGGAACATGCTGGCATTACTCAGCCTGAACATATCGGCGATGAAGATGCTGCCGAAGGTGAAGACAACCACAACCACGATAATGAAGGCAATGGTGACGCTACTAATTCGAAGAAGAAAAAGAACAAGCGTCCTGAAGCCTAGATTTACATCAAGTTAGGGCCAATTGGTGGCACCAATGGTATACGCTGGCCCGTCTTCGGATTGGTCAGCGTTGCTCCTTTTAGTGCGTCTTTCATTTGCTTATCTATTAGAGCTATGGGCGCTCGTAACTGCCATTCGCAAGCGAGTTTGGGATCGTTGTCCTGCTCCTGTTCGCTGCGAATAAACCAGCCGTGAGTGTTGGACGCGACTGCAAGGCCAACTCTTCCTTTGTTCTGCGGCTCTCCTTGATCTTGATAGGCGACATAGTCGCGGGCTAGTGCAGACCACAGCACCATTTTTTCGCCACTAGTCATTGCTTTCTGGGCATAGTAGATTAGTTGCTTCTCCCCGACAGGCAGCCCTCTAAACGGGTAGTCATAAAGGCTTATCGGGAGACTTACGGGGCGGCTCAGTGGACGGCCAAGAGAACTGCTTAGACTAGTGGTTTTCTGTCCAACGTTTTCTGGCAGCTGCTCGTCTGTCCTAAATACCAGGCTCGAATCATAGACAATTGTTTCAGCGATTGCGGGCAAGATTGGTGCTTCTTCAGCCAATCTCTCTGAGATTGTTCGTCCTTCGGCCATAATTTTGGTAGCTGGCAAGTCTGTCATGTCTTGCACTTTACCGAAGATCTTGAGATTGCCGGTTAGCCATTCAGGGTGAGTTCTATCCCCAGCGATTTCGGCTTCAGACAGAGCTACTAGTTGGGGTTTGAAAATAAAGCGTTTACCTAGTAGAAAAGCACCAGGTATGTTATCTAGGCGATCGATACCGTTGCGACAAACTTGTAGCAGGCGACGACTTAAATCAAAAGATTGCTGCGCTACCGAGATGCCGTTTAGCTTGGCGGTGTGTGCTAAGTTGAGCGCCGTTGCAATGCGTTTTTGCTCTGCTTGCTCGTAGCTCAGGCTGGTTTCCATGGCATCGATTTCTGATTTGAGAAATTTGTCTTTGATTGGGTCACTTTCTTGCCGCATGCGATCTCGCAGTGACGCTAGATCGGCTTGGGTGAGGACAATGCGGTTGCGTGATTGTCTCAATGCCTTAATAGTATTGATCTCAGAAATTTGGGCTGTAGCTATGGTTTCTTGCGCACTAAGATTGGTGCCATAAATCTCTGTAAGTAAGTCGATCGTTAGTTGCCTATCGAAGTGATTTCGACCGGCTGTGATAGCGCAGCCTTTGTCGTCAACGATCAATGGTATGGCAGAGCTTGGGTAGCTGAGAGGGGCCGCGGAGAAGCCTGCTGTAATGGCCTTTTGGCCAATTTCTTGGGGCGCTGTTTGGTGCAGAAAAGCCGTAGCGCGGGCATCACTGTCGGAGGCTAGGCAGCTGTTGATAGGAGTTTGCAAAAATAGATTTTCTTCTGTGGATTCCGTCCCTAAATCGCTGGTTGAGTCAGGCCTAGATTTTGCAGTAGGTTGAAATTTAGGCTTGGCCCAAGGAGATTCAATCGTGGCTGTCAAATTACGGGGTGAGACTGGCTGGTTTAACTGTCTGAGCCAGTGATAGAAGGTTACTCCGAGAGCGTTTCGGCTATCCATGTCGCTTAGTATTGGTGCTACAGGTGGTGCTAGTCTGCCCGCTCCTGGAACAGAACCATTCGCCACTTGCTGCCATTCACCGTGGCCATCGAATCTATTGCTTGTAAGTAGATCAGCCAGTGAATTGAAAAACCGTGGCCGTCCTTGTGGAAAGCTCAGGGCCATGCATGTTGACTCTTTGGTCTTGTTCTTGGTTAAGCTAGCTTGCTCGTTTTTTAGGCGTAGGGAGCGCCCAGTGTTGCCACAAATTACACAGATTTGAGTACGCTTCTTAGCTTTTGATTTGCTCTGGTATTCTGCTGTTATTAAGATGGCTGTGGGGAGTGCGTCCTTGCTCGGTGCAAAATCTTTTGCTGCCGTAATAGTTGCGTTTGTTGCTTGCTGATGAAGAAATATTGGAGTAGAAAATGGCACTGCTACAGGTGCCATTGTCAGTAATTTTCCGGCTCTTACATATTTTGAAGTGCTTTCATCAGGTCTGGCCTCTATTTCGCTGTCGAAGCATGCTTCAGTGTGATTGTCTATCGCACCGAGTTCTATTGACATAGCGGTGAGATGATTGCCCGGGTGGGCACCACGACTCAATATTTTTTGTACTTGCTTGTAGGTCTGCCCATCTTTGCTAACTTCGGCGCTAAACTTTGCTCGCAATTCCTCTTGTAACTTCCTCAGAAGATTGAGATCGTATTTCGCTTGTTCTTGCATGGCTGGTAAGTGGTACTGCTCACTACTCCAGATGCCCTGGCGCACCAGCGAGAAAACCGTATTAAAGCTGCGAATCTTAGGCCTGCTTTCAGCGGCCAAGTCTCGGATGCCAATTTCTCCGAAGGCGGGATCAAAGACAGTTGTGCTGATAAGATTTTCACAGGCTTGTTTAGCGGCCTGTTCAAGAGGGTCAGAAACGACGCTGCCGATATTGAACCAGGCAAGGGTAAGGACATAGGCGCTAATTAGTAAGCTAGCGGCAAAGGTTGATAGCCAGAGTGAGCCGACTGATGTCCAGTTGTTAGTTTTTGGCATTTTCGCTAGTTGCTGATAACTGAATTAATCCTAGCATTTTTGTTCTTAGAACATTCTGTTACTCTGGTACCATGCCCGGTGTGGTTATTCTCTTGAAATCGAAAAGGCTAGTTGTAATATTTTCTCTCCTCGGCTTCTATTGTGAGCCGTGGCTGGCCGCGCTTGCCCAAACGGGTGTCGCTTACGCCCGAGAAGCAGATTCACCGACAGCAAAGTCTAGGGTGGTAGTGCAGCTTATACCGGCGAAACACACTCAATCTGCGTCATTGGCGAGCGCACTTAAGGCTGTTGATGGGCTTATTGCTGATGGTTCACTGCTGGCCGCTCGCTCTAAGATTGAAACCCTCCTCAATAGCTATCCTGATGATAGCGACGTGGCCCTCACTGCTGCCAGGCTTTATCAGAGAATGGGTCTTTCGGCTTTCGCCATCATGCAGTATGAAAAAACCAGACGGACCAAACCCATGCTTTTGGAGCCATTGGTTGCTCTCTCAAAGCTGCATCTTGAAAATCTCTCGACCGAGCTGGCTGTGGAGCTTGCGCGCAGGGCTGTGCAGATGGACCCTTCCTCTCGTGATGCGCGGCTAGCCCTCGTCTCAGCCTTGCTGGCAGAGCAGTCGGTTAAACAGGCCAAAGCCCAAGCTACGGCCCTAGGGCTAAGGTTCCCCAACGATCCTGACGTTGACCACGCCCTCGCCAGCGTTGCTCAAGCCTTCGGTGAGAATCAACGAGCCATCGACTTACTCGTAAAGGCCGTTGAGGCTCGACCAGCTGAGCTTCAGTGGCAACTAGAGTTGGTTGATCTCTATATTGCCAATCAATATTATGAGAAAGCTAGGAGTGTTCTTACCGCTATTTTGCGAAGGGAGCCGCAGTCGTTAGAAGGTTTGGAGCGCTTGGCCCATCTTGATGAATTTTGCTTGCATGACTACATGACCGCTCGTGAGTCTTATCGCAAAATTCTTGGCGTTTTACCCGACAGTGCGTCAGCCCAAGCCGGCATAGATCGCTGTTTGGTCAAGCAAGGAGACCTAGCACTAAATCTGCGCAATTTCATCCGTAGACTTCTTAATTTGTCCCTGGGTCCGGCTAAAGACGAAGAGGGCGTAAGCAATATGCTTACGCCCGATACTTCATACGGTGCCAAATAACAGCTGGTTTATTAGCTAGTCTATTGCACTACGGCTTTAGAGAGAACGCGCTTCGGTCCGTGAATTGGATCTTCAATTACCACTGTCTTGTCGCGGGTTGGGCCAACAGAAACAATAGCCACTGGGCAGTCTAATTCTTCAGCGATGAAGTCTAGATAGCGTTTAGCTTCAGCCGGAAGTTCTTCGAAGCTAGTGATTTTGTATGTGGGCTTTTTCCAGCCAGGGAAAACCTTGTAGACAGGCTCCATACGCTTGAACTGTGAACCAATAGATGGCAATTCTTTGTGTATGGTGCCGTCTTTCTTATCTTTGTAGGCTACGCAGATTTTGATTTCATCAAATTCGTCCATGACATCGAGCTTGGTGATCGCCAGGCAGTCGAGGCCATTGACGCGTACGGCGTAGCGACCAATGACAGTATCGAACCAGCCACAACGTCTGGGACGGCCTGTGGTGACGCCGACTTCAGCCCATGGTTTGCCGGTTTGACGAAGCATTTCGCCTTCTTCGCCGTCTTGTTCTGTGGGGAATGGGCCTTCGCCAACACGAGTCATAAATGCTTTTGAAATGCCGATGACACGGTCGATAATGGTAGGACCAATACCAGCACCGATACACGCACCGCCAGCTGTTGGGCTGGAGCTTGTGACGAATGGGTAGCTGCCGTGATCGAGGTCGAGCATGGTGCCCTGGGCGCCTTCAAAAAGAATGTTCTTCTTGTTGTTTACGGCTTCGAAGATCAACTGCGATGTATCGCAGACATACTTGCGCATTTGTTCGCCATAAGAGGCGTACTCTTCAAGTATTTCGTCAGTGTTAAATGGTGGGTGATTGTACATGCGCTCTAGAAGCAGATTTTTGCGCGGTACCATCCACTCTAATTTCTCTTTGAGCACTTCCCGGTCGAGCAAGTCTTCCATGCGGATGCCAGATCTTGCACATTTGTCGGCATAGGTTGGGCCGATACCGCGCTTGGTGGTGCCAATTTTGTTATCGCCACGGCTTTCTTCTTCAGCAGCATCAAGAGCCAAGTGGTAGGGCATAGTGACGTGGGCCGAGGCTGAAACCTTTAAGCGAGAGTCGTCAAGGCCACGATCTGTTAGCGACTTTACTTCGCTTATGAATGCTTTGGGGTCAATTACCATTCCTGGTCCAAGCACGCAGATCTTACCGGGATATAGAATTCCGGAAGGAATAAGGTGGAATTTGTAGGTTTCTTTTCCTACCACCACAGTGTGACCAGCATTGGCCCCACCCTGGTAGCGCACTACGATATCGGCATTGTTGGCCAAAAGGTCTGTTACTTTTGCCTTACCTTCATCTCCGAACTGCGCTCCGACGACAACTACGTTAGCCAAGGGTTACTCTCCAGAAAGCCAAGTGAAATGGTCAGCAAAGAATTGCTTTGCGCGCCTTTCTCTTGAGTAAACCTTAATAAAAGGAATCTTCGCTAGAGCGGCTTTCGCAAAAGAGCACAGGGACCTGATCTTAGTAGTCAGAATTTTCCCGCGCACGTTTTTTTTGACCGGAGATAGTGTATTCGACTCGCCAAGAGCTGTCAATTTATTCGGGGTCAATACACGTTAATATTACTTACATGCAAAATCTCTTCCTCTTCTCCGCCGATTTGACAGAAAGACAAGCAGTGGCGACCAGATTGCTCGCTAACGGCATTGAACAGGGGCGCCTTGCTCATGCTCTGCTTCTCACTGGTCGCGCCCACCAAGACAAGTGGTTGATTGCTAGACAGTTGGCCGCCTATCTCAATTGCGAGAAGGAAGACAAGCTTAGCCGCGGCGCCTGCATGCTGCAGTGGCAAGCTAGTTGTGTCGATGAAGACGGATCGGCGTTAAGTGAATTCGATGGCTCGGTTCAAAAAGACCTGGCCAATGCTTGCCAGAACTGTCGCTGGCTCTTTCAAGATGAACATCCCAAAGCTTGGCTGGTCCTCTCAGCTGAAGCCGGTAAGAGTGGCAAAATACCGGTAGAGGCGGCCCGTAATCTTTCAGAAGAACTGGCTCGCACTTCAAATTATGTTCGGGTTGTAATTGTCGAAGAGGCAAATGAAGCAGCTTTTCACCGCCCGGCAGCCAATGCCCTACTGAAGACTATCGAAGAGCCTAAGTCGCCCTCACTATTTTTGCTATTCAGTCAAACTGCAGATGATGTGCTCACTACAATTGTCAGCCGTTGCCAGGTTGTGCCCCTGAACAATCGCATAGAACAGAACGTTGGTCCGATTGCGCAGATTGTTGGTCTTTCTAGTTCCCTCACATCTGCTGTCTCGGGAACCAAAGGCAAGCGTCAGTCAGTCGCTCAAGAGCTGACCGAAAAGCTTGGTGGTCATACCTTTGTGCAGAAACTCAGGGCCGGTAGTAAAGATGCTTTAGCCCTTTCGGCTTCTCTGCAGCTATTGATTGATGATGATTATGAGCCG
>CALROJ020000113.1:0-10189 GCA_943369735.1 bacterium Ga0077546 | reverse complement strand
GGCAAAGGCATCGGGCGTTAAGTAGCTAGTGAAGGGATCTTTGTCATCTACATCTAGAGCCAATTTCACATATTTGATTGGGTCTTTGGTACGCTGAATGTCACAGTTGTACTTAGTTTTAAGCTCATTCAAATCGCCCAACGTAGTCGGGTCAAATATGCGGCGCGCCACTTGATTGATTCGCTGCTCATATTCAGCCGAGGTGGGGCAGGCAGCTGCAGCACCTTCCGGAGGAGCTTTGGCGCTACCCGGGGAAGCAACCGATTTTTCGGACTGATTTGATTGTTTTGCTTGGTCATCAAAGGCAATGACGTCGAGAAAACTTAGTGACTGTGCAACGGGCCGCTCAGGGGCTCTTTCGCCAGCTTTTTTGCTGTTTGATTCGCTGTTTGATTCGAAAGGTTGGCCTTGCATTAACGCCTCAACTTGCCCATCTATAAAATGACAATACCTTTCGCCAAGTAGTCAAGCAATCGGGAAAATACGTACTTACCCCCAGCATTTCGGGTAGGATGGCTGTATGGCCCACTCAGTCGAAGATTTCTATGAAAGTTTTACAGAGCGCTAGTCGAGCATTTTCAGGCCAATTCCCCTGGTCGATTCCTCTTCTGCTCTCTCTCTTACTAAGTACCAACACCGCATTTAGCCAAAAAGCCGCGGACGAAAGTGAGCTCTGGTACTGCCCGCCTCATTTGGCCTCACTAAAGAGACAAATCGACAACCAGTATAAGAACGAAAACTTCGATACCGTAGTCGCTCTGTGCACTAAAGCAATTGCTATTAGCCCTAAAGAGTCACTGTTCTATGCTAGGCGGGCAGATGCCTACTTAATTTTAGACAAGCTCGAACTGGCAAAAGCAGACTTTACCACTGCAGCGAAGCTGAAACCCAAGATAGGATGGCCATTAGTCGCCAGAGGTCGTATCTATGACAGCCAAGGCAAAGACGAACTAGCCCTAGCCGACTACAACAAAGGCATAGAATTGGGCTGCCTTGTGGGATATAAAGATCAAGCACGAGTTCTGGAACGCAACGGCAAGCCGGAACAGGCCGTAGTGAGCTTGACCAAGCTCATGCCAACAATCGGGCCACTAGAGAGAATTCCATATCTCTTTCAGAGAGCACAAATTTACGAGAAACTCGGTAAAACAGAGCTAGCAAAAGCAGACAAGAAGTTGGCCAACGATCTTGTAGACAAATCTGGCGGCCAAAATGCCGATCACTATTCCAGATAACATCCATACATCAATCACTATCTACTAATGAATCAAAGACCATCAGTAAATATCCATGGTGGCGCAAATGGTGCCCCAACTTGGTGCAAAAGTCGTTTCAATTGCACAGATTACGACTGTTCAAAGGTACAATACTATTCAGTTCTCAAAAATGGCGGAGAGGGTGGGATTTGAACCCACGTGGCTTGCGCCCATCCGCTTTCGAGGCGGCGCCGTTATGACCGCTTCGGTACCTCTCCTCATCAGAAGAAGGTCATTCTATCAGCAAAGTGCGATAATTCGGAAAGGCTAATCTGAACTCCTCCTCACAAACTTAACCATATGCTTGCCCAAGTTAGAACTCTATTAAATGAAGAAGATGTAGACCACCAGTCACTTCTAGAAATTGCGCTGGCCGATGGACAAACTATGTTCGCCTTCCAAACCAGTGGTAGTAAAGCAGTAGACTGTTGGCATCGACTACGCGACGTCTTCTCCAAGACCGCCAAAGCATCAGCCGACGATAAAGGCAACAAAAGCAACAAAGATGTACTGCATTTCACTCCAGTAATTCTTGGCACAGATCATTCGTTCGAACTCTTGATGGAGCACCTAGGCGACTTGAGCGAAGAGCCACCGGCTTCCACCCAAGCACTAATCGCCCAAGCGAACAATATCGATTGTCAAAACTGGCTTGCCGAACGACTTGAGCGCTTCGTTTGCCCGACCGGCGAGTGGCCCTCTGCTATCAAAGTAGGCCTAGTGACAGAGCCAGACCTCTTTGAGATGAATGATCAACCGCTTGCCATCAACAACTGGGACCAAGACCAACACAAAATGACTCTTGGCGAGCGTGTTTACATCGGCTTGTTACCGACGACAAAATCTTACGAGATTCCTATTCTGTTGCGATTTGGCGGTGAAGCCAATTGCCCAATTTCGCCAGAACACTGCGCCATGCTCAAGCGCTGGAGCGAAATCTATGGAGCTAGCTTGATGGCAATCGAGCCAAGCGTAATTGAATGCTTTGTCGAAGAGCCGCCAATGACCAAAGAACAGGCACTGAAGGCTGCCCGCGAGCACTACGGCTATTGCAGCGACCGGGTAGAGCAAGCCGAAGGCGAACTAGCGCCCTATGCCTACGAACTTCTCAATAGCAGCCTGTGGACCTTCTGGTGGGACTAAAGTTCCGCTTTCAGCACTAAAGTCAAAATTGAATCTAAATTTAGCTCGAAGCCAAATTCTCGACAAAAAACAGGCACCTCATTACTTGAAGTGCCTGTTAAATAGTAGCTCTGCAATATTCTATTGACCGCGAGCCTGTGGCCGTCCGGCGATTTGAACACCAGAATGAATTTCAGCTTGAGTTTTTAGTGTTGTCATCACTTCAGGCATATCAATGCGGCACTGGCGACGAACTAATGGCTGCGGCATTAAGAATCCGCCATCAACATAACTAGCATAAGTAACTAAAGTAGTGTGGCCACCATCTAGTGGCTCTAACTTCCAATAGCCATCAACTTGCTTGAAAGCACCAGAAATGCGGTGCCATTCCAACGAATGAGGAGCCGATTCTTTCACTTCCACAATGTACTCATAAGTACCAGGCAGGCCAGAGGGAGCTAAGACGTGCTTAACGATCTTGCTGGAGCCATGGTCTTGCATCAATTTGCTTTTCTTAAGCTGAGGAAAAACTTTTGGTGCATTATCGTAATCGGAAAGTATTTGCCAGACTTTGTCAGGTGTTGCTTTAATGGATACACGGGCAACTGTGTAAGTCTTGCCGTGCATCAGCTCTTCAGAAATATTTTCATGCTTACTTTCATGATGGCCTTTTGCAAAGGCTGCCTGACCCAAGTCAGATGTACCTGCAAAAAGCGAAAGCGACATAGATAAGGCTGCTGCTGAAACTAAAGCAGCTACCGATTTATCGAGAAATTTCACTAGATTCCTGCCTTTCTAATCGGAAGACCAAATGTCTTGCGAAGAGGAAATTGCCGCTGTGTCGAATTGCCGTCGTGCCGAACTATCTTTGTTTGGAATACAATACTGAAATCCATTTAATTGTCAACCGTGCCATTGAGAACGGTATCACATTACTTACAGATTAGGTAGCGATAAGAAAGATATAGAAGCCTACCACGAGAGAGATACAAGCAGTGAACGAGAACAATTGTTATCTGCCGCACAAGCAACAAGAGCGATGATTCTACTTGCTATTGACTTCTATCGCAAGCAAGATTGCTCAATAGGTAACGAATGTAAGAAACTATGAAAGAAAGTATCTAAATTGCACTAAAAGTACACGAGATAAGAGACGAGAGAACGCATCAAAGGCCCCAAATATGCCCGCAGCTTTACTGATCTATAACCCCACAGCAGGCTCTGCTGCCGGCCCCGAGATGTGGCTGGGTGCGTGCGTTCATCGTCTCTGCACCGAGGGTGGTTACGAGGTCACTACGGTTTCCACCACTGCTAGCACAACCCATGACAACCTGCTAGAAGGTCTTAATCGAGACTTCGACATAATTGTCGCCGCCGGTGGAGATGGCACAGTACGCATGGTTATTCATGCATTAGCCAGCCAGGGTCTCGATACAAAATTAGGAATCGTGCCTCTAGGCACCGGCAACCTACTTGCTCGCAATCTCAAAATATTTGAAGAAAATTTACTATCAGACCCTGTGGACATTGCCCTCGAGGTAATTTTGAACGGCGAGGCCAAGAAAATAGACCTCGGCATAATGAACGGCAACTACTTCGCCGCTGCCGCTGGAGTGGGGCCCCTGTCAGATGCTATCGTCACCCCAGGCAAGGCCGACAAAGAAAACTGGAAGATGTTGGCATATGCAGGTTCAATGGTGCAAACTCTGGCCCAAGCGCCAGTAATTTTCAAAGTCACCGCCGATGGTGAAGAATTTAGAGTTACTGCCTCAGGTATCTTCATTACTAATATTGCCGATCTTGGCGTCGGCATGCTGTCCGAATCGGCTTCCATGCATGACGGCTTGCTAGATCTCTGTGTTTTGGCACCGAAAGAATTCGGCGATTACTTGAAATACGGCTTTCATTTTGCCACAGGCTTGAGCCCAAACATCACAGGAAACACTGCACCTTATTACATCAAGAAGGTGAAAGAAGTAGTTATCGAAGTGGTACCACGGCGAAAACCACTTTCTTTTATAGAGCAGGGCTATCACAAAATCAAATATGCTCTAACTGGTCAAACCGATGGCCGCAGTCAACAAAACCAGGGCTTAGCAATGATTGACGGTGACGCCTGTGGCATGACGCCCATGCATATCAAAGCAGTTCCGAATGCTGTGCAAATGATTGTGCCGTCAGCGGCGCAATTGGCGAAGAGATCGTGGTTGAAGTAATTGAGTGAAATCAACGCGATTAATAAATCGTAGCCGCCAAACGGATTAGTGCTCAAACTAGTTTCAAAAATGTCAGATTTTTGGCCTAAAAATCTGACATTTTTAGAAACAGAAATTGCATATTAGCAGAGCGCATCGGCTACCACATATCCTGTGGATTCTTAAGTTCTGGCGTCGATGGCAGCATTTTCACCCACTCATTGCGCCAGTACAGATCGTAAAATCGCAGCCATGTTTTCGCCGGTAATTTCTGCGCTACACAAAAATTCTTCAGAACTGGTACGGCCTTTTCTACGTCAGTAAGACAAAGATCAAAGTAGTAACTTTCAGGCTTACCTCTGCCTGTGGCAACAACTGAGCCAAGCTGTTTTTCTCGAAGCAACTTATCTAGGGCATCCTCGATGTCAGGCCGCCTATTATCAATATCGTCCCCGGGCTTTGAGATCACATGCAAGTAGGCGAACTTCTCATTTAGCGCAGAGAAGTGTTCGGAAAAGAAGCGCGAGCTATGGGACATTGCCTGGGCAAGTTCGGCATCAGGAGACATCCAACTGAAACGATATCGTTCATACTTATCTGAATCTTTGAACGCGGCCTTACTAGCCGTGAGCAGGACAACTCTATCAGGATACTTAATCTGCCATCGGGATTTCTTCGGCCGCTTTGAAGTGATAGACGCCTTCTGCTCCTCAAACGACTTTGAAAAATTATTTGCTTCCTTAGTAAAGTCAAATGGCTCAACATTCGCTAGCGATTCTTGAACTGTACTGAATTGATTCAACCATTTCTCGGCAGCTTCCTCGCCAAGAACGATTTCAGATAAAACGATGGCTGTTGCAAGATCCTCGGCCCTATCCGTGCCAACGAAATTGGGCGAACTTATTGTGACATCAATGCCACTAGACTTATTGCACTTCACTAACGCCCGGAAAGGTGGCAAATCCTTTCTCACTCTCGCCTTATAAGTTTGCTCTACCAAATCACTGGGTGTTGGCTGCCGAAAGCAGCCAAAATGCCAACCAGGAATATTGCCAGCACGTTCAACGATAGTGGTTAAAAGCGGCATAAGGTCAATATTCTCTGCTGCTGATATATCAAGATCGCTGCCGCCATTTTTGTTACCACCGGCTTCCCACTCAAGCCTGGGGTCAAAGCTATGGACGTGGCGACTAAACCAATCGGTGACGAAAGACCTATCAATTTTAGGATCCGAATTCCAAGCCAGTCTTTCTTTGTTCACTCTGAAATCAGCCCAAAATCTATCAATCTTCTTGACAGTCTCTTCCTTCCTTACAGCCTCTGGTCCTGGTTCAAAGATGAAAGCCCAGCGTCCAGGCTTGAATTCCGCAACGGGCGCAGAATCAGTATTCTTCAAAGCACTGTCGAAAACTGGTGACAGCGGATTTAAACCGCATCCCTGGAGGCCGAGTAGCGAAAATAGCGATGCCAATTGAACAAGTAGGCGTCTTTTCAAATTCATCAATTAAGGGACCTTTTGTTCCTTACCACCCTGAGCCCCACCCAACCAATCTAAAATAACTTCCGCTAGCTCCTTTGGCTTGTCTAGCGGTATCCAATGAGTACAATCGGTCATTTCTACGTATCGCCAAGGGGCATCAACATAGTTTTTACTGTTGATCATCTGCTCCGCAGTTAAGGCTATATCTGGGCCGTAAATGCCCAGAGTAGACACTGTGCAATTACCAGTTTTAGACAGAAACAAATCACGGGCATTGGCACGATACCAGTTAAGACCAGCTGTCAAACGGCCCGGACGACTGAGATCGCGCACACGACGATCTGTGTTTTCCCTATCGCCTGGCCGCGGATGCCGGGAACCCATTTTTCGAAACGAGCGAAAATTATCTCTGCTAATTAGAAACTCACCAAGGCCGCGACAAAGAAACATCCAAATGTACCAGCCTTTGATTTTTTGAGCCAATCCAGAGTTTCGGTACGCAGTAGGATGACCGACTGAAATTGCCACCAAGCACTCCACAAGCTCCGGGTGACGAATAGCAAAGAGCCAGCCAATAACAGAGCCCCAATCGTGACCAACGACAATCACTTTCTCGCTAATATCTAGCGCGCTCAAAACGCCAATGGCATCGTCAATAATGGCATCTACTTTGTATGCACTTTCTGCGGAAGGTGCATCAGAGAGACCAAATCCTCTTTGATCATAGGCAATTACTTTATGGCCAGCCGCGACAAAGAGAGGTAGCACTTCGTCCCAGAGGTGCAACGAGTCAGGAAAACCGTGAAGGAAAAGCACCGGCGGCCCCTCTCCGGCCACCACAACATTTATGGAAATGTCATTGACTTCAATTATCTTTGAATCGTAATGCACTGTTTCTTAGTCTTCCAAACATAGCGTTGCTGTAGTGTATATTATGCAGCCCATAACAAAACGCTTCCTCGAGGTTCGAAACTTGCACTCCAGTTCCACGCAACCAGCAAAGAGAGAAGGTCTTGAAAGTTTAAGCAACCGATCAACAGCAATCCAACCAAAACCAATATTCCTCTGCTTTGCTCTAGTATTGGCAAGTCACGTCAGTGCAGCACAGTGCGCACCTAGTAAACCCACAGCAGCCAAAAGCATGAAAGAGGAGTCGTCTCAAGCGCTACCACTGTTGCGAATTCCAGCAAAACTCAATAAAAATGATGAGCAAGCTATCGCTCTAATATCACAAATAACCATTGTGCCAATGGCAAAGAGAATATTTCCAGACTACCGGCCACGCGCATACGACGAGAATGAGAATCCGATATCGGCTTGGACTGTACAGCAATATCACGAAATTGCTGCACTGCAAAGCCTCTCTGAGCCACTTAGACAGCTACCGATCAGTCAACTTATGGCAATGGAGTCTAAGTTGGGAGGCGTTAACAAACATGGCATGCTCACCGATCTAAAGAGCAAAACCACAGAAACATATCAAGATACGGAGTCTATCAACATTGATCCAGACAACGCGGGCTCACTACTGGCCGCCATGCCACCATCTTGGCACTCTGTAGCAGAGCGAGTAAATAAAATTAAAGGCAATCACTCAGAACGATTTGAAATCGCCACATGGAAGGCCACATTTGGCGATGCTCAAACAAAAAAAGTTCTTGAAATATTCTCAAATTTAGAGCGAGAAAAAGGCAGACCCCGGGAAGTTTGGGCCTTTGCTCTAGCAGATGATGATTGGGAAGATAAGCTCTCGTCCCTAAAAAAGCAGCTTCAGCCGCTAGGCTACGAAGCTTATGCATTAGAGAAAGAATGTCGACGAACATTCTTCTCTAGTCGTATCGAAGCAGAAACATATGCTAAGAAGCTAAAACCGGGCACCGCATCAACAGTAATTCAAGAAGGGCCAGCAGAACTAATTATAGACAACGAAGCCAACGTCATCAGCACCAGCGGCCAAGTCGTGCGGCGCGATTTAGATGCCGCAGCGAAAAAGCGATGTGAAGAACTTGAGAATCAAAGCAAGTTCCTTGGTCAAATACTAAGCTTTCTCGGAATGAAGGACATCGGAAATACACACAAGTTCGTTGGCATTCGCTTCCAATTCAACAATTATCCAACCAACTGGATACCAGCGCAGGCAAAAATTGAAAAGCTGCCTAAGAGTCAATTGAAAATTACTGTGCCTCCAAGATTCGCGGTTACGACCCAGGTCAGAGAAGCTTTTGCCGCAAAAGATCTCGATCAATATAAGTACCTTGTCGCGCAAGGAATTACTGCCATTAACTATGGCATGAGCGGAAAAGATGTAATAACACAACTTAAGCGCTGGGATAAACAATACAGGCTATCGGTCTTGCAAGCAAACTGGGACTTAGTCAGGGCCAGGCTAGGGAAGATGCCGACAGATCTGCCGGCCTTTGAGCAAGAACTTAAACAGTTCTGCCCGAGCGCAGCGGATGGATACGATTTGCAGGTTTTTAAGAACCAGAGAATTCTTAGTCTTTGGTGGGATTAACTCAACTAGAAGGAACTTTCTAGTAGCTACTTAATACAACCAAGAGCTATTTAATATAACTAAGAGCTACTTGCAATTCTTGCTCGCGGCCGCTCACTTGGCCATCGAGGCGCTCGGCCATTACGTGCTTCAAAGCTTCACCAATTTTTGGGCCGGGCTTGAAACCACTAGCAATTAAATCAGCACCGGTGATATCGAGTTTGGTATCAGCTAACTCTTCTAGATAGAGCTTAATTGAGCGCCGCAAATCAGTACCGACTTCTCCAGCTGCCGCAGCAATGGCGAGAGCTTCACGAGCCCTTCCGTGCATCATGTCGTAGAGTTCGGAACGTTTCATTTCGCCAATGCTCGAAGGCATAAAGCGATGCAATTCAAGACCACTTTCAATCACTTCTTTTTGGTGATTAGTGAGCATCAAACGCTCTAGCACACCAGAAACACGTTCTGGTGGCAACTCCGAAAGTAGTGCGCCTAAGTAAACCACCCAAGGCTCATCGACGCTATAACGACCGAGCAAGCGTTCGGCCCGTCTAATGGTTTTGCGCACACCGTCGCCATATTCGAGGCGCGAATCTAGATAGCAGAGATTGCCACTCTGCTCAGCCAATAAGTTAAGGGCGCGCAGACGATGGGGAGACTCTAATATCATCTTCAATTCAGCTTTGATGCGCACGCCACCGAGGTCATCAAATATTCCCATTTGACTGGCACGCCTAGCTTGCTCTTTTGTTTTGGCATCAAGATGAAAACCAAGGCGACCAGCAAAGCGTGCAGCACGGACCATGCGGGTTGGATCTTCGATAAAACTAAAGGGATGAAGTATGCGCACAATCTTGCGCTCAAGATCTTGCAGGCCGTTAAAGTGATCGGTCAAATTGCCAAAGCGATTAGGATTAACACAAACAGCCAGGGCATTGATGGTGAAGTCGCGTCTAAGCAAATCTTGTTCCAACATCGAGGCCTCTACCTCAGGCAGGGCAGCAGGAAACTCATAGAATTCAGTGCGGGCAGTGGATAAATCAACTTCGCGCTCGACGGCGTTTTCAGAGTGATAAACTAGTGTGGCAGTTTGAAAACGATCATGAGTGGCTGCCATCTCCAATTTGTTGGGATAAAGCTCAAGCAGTCTATGAGCAAGCTTCTGAGCTGAACCCTCAATGACATAGTCAAGATCAAAGTTAGGTACATTGAGCAAGAGATCGCGCACGAAGCCACCCACAGCGTAGGCCGACATGCCTAGCTCTTGAGCAGTTTCACCGATGGTTCGACAGAGCCATGCAGTATCACTATCGACCTGAGCCAACTTATCGGCGAGACTCGTGCCCGTCCGATTTGATTTAGAGAGCGAGCCCGAGAGAGCTTCAGCGCCGACAGAAGAGCCCCTCTGAGCGGCGGCATCTTCTTGCCGAGCGTACTGCGCACCAAACAAACTATTGAGCACATCGCGGCGCGAGACAAGGCCAATCAATTTCTTGTCTTGATCAAGAACCGGGAGCCTGCCTATGTCTTCAGCCACCATAAGTTCTTGAATCTTGCTCAAGGGAGTGTCTTCAGATACACAAATCACTGGCTTACTCATGAATCCAGAAACTTTTGCATGACCCAATTTATGATGACTCGA
>CALROJ020000112.1:0-11377 GCA_943369735.1 bacterium Ga0077546 | reverse complement strand
GAATCACGAAGCACTGCACGTTGACCTTTTTGTAGTTTTACTCATGGTGACAGCGACTGTCGCCATGTCAGTAAAGTGGGTGAAGCTGCCCTATTCTATTGCCCTTGTAATTGTTGGCTTACTAATTGGCGTCTGCCATCTTTTGCCACCAGTCGAACTTACACCTGATCTTATCTTGCTGATTTTCCTACCAGCTGTACTATTCGAAGCTTCCTGGAATATTCCCCTGCGTGAGCTTAAAGAAGGGTGGCTTCCTATCACAGTTTTGGCGACACTGGGAGTAGTCGTCAATACAGTGGTGGTGGCCTATGGTATGAATTATTTTGCCGGAGTGGCTTTAGGTCCGGCATTTCTTTTCGGCGCCATGATTGCAGCGACCGACCCGATTTCAGTACTAGCGCTATTTCGCAAACTAGGAATTAATAGCAGCTTGACTATGCTTCTAGAAGGCGAAAGCTTGGCTAACGACGGCACGGCAGTAGTGCTTTTCAAGTTGGTACTGGCAATAGTGCTAAGCGGCGCTTCATTCTCAGCAGCTTCAACCTTGGGTAATTTCATTTTGGTTGTAGTCGGAGGTGCGGCGATTGGCGCCATCATTGGCTATGCCGCTTCACGCATAACCAGCTTATTTGACGACCATCTGTTAGAAATTACTCTCACCACTATTGTTGCTTACGGTTCATATATTTTGGCCGAGCAATTGCATCTTTCAGCAGTACTAAGCGTGGTGGCAGCCGGCGTGGTAATCGGCAACTACGGCAGCCGCAATTCTATGTCAGTCGGCACGCGTATGGCAGTAAACTCGTTCTGGGAATACACAGCCTTTCTCGTTAATTCACTGATATTTTTGCTCATTGGCCTGCAAGTAAAATACGACTTGCTCTGCAAATATTCTCTACAAATAGGCGTGGGAATAGCCGTAGTAATAGTCGCTCGTATAATTGTCGTCTACGGCATGACACCATTTCTCAGGCAGCACAATGAAAAGATTCCCTGGAAGTGGCGCCACTTGCTCTTCTGGGGGGCACTGCGCGGTTCTATTTGTATGGCCTTAGCCCTGAGCTTACCCGATTCACTGCCAGCCAAAGAGATGATTACAATCACTACCTTTGGCGTGGTTCTCTTCACCCTGCTAGTGCCCGGTTTAACCATCGAGCCTCTAGTAAAATTGCTGGGCATGAACTTAGTAGATCCAGTGAAAGAGCAATACAAAGAATTGAAAGCACGGCTAATTACAAAAAAACGGGCGGCCAATTTCCTGGCCGAACAGTTCAAGACTGGTGCTGTCTCAGCGGCGTGCTTCGAGCTACTGAACGCCGACTTGCATGAACAAAAAGAGTCACTAAAAAAACAAATAGAAAATTTGCACATTGAAGACATATCAGTTAAAGAACTAGAAATAGAAGAAGTAAGACACCGCCTGGCAGAGCTAGAAAAAGACTGTTTAAAGGAACTAACAAAAGAAGGTTTCATCAGCGAGGATGGCCGCCAACGCATCCAGCTAGGACAGGTGCAATTAGAGCAGGTGCAGCTAGAGCTAGAACAGATACAATTAGAGCAGAAAGAAGTAAGCAAGAACTTGCCTGAGTAATAAGAGAAAGGGTCATTGAGGGCACGAAATTGAAATTGTTTCATAGCCACAACCAAACTTTCTTTGTTTATTCAATTGTTTCTTTGATTGCTTCAGCAATTTCTATCCAATTGCTGCCGAACCAAGCCCTGCCGTGCCAAGCCCTACCCAACCAAGCTCTAGTAGGCAGCGAAAAGAAGACTCCGCTGACTGCAAGCCTCTACAACCAAGGTGTGCAGGCCTATCAGCAAGGCCGCTACAAGGAGGCTGTTCGCTTTATGTACGATGCCATTGTCAAAGAGAAAGCTGGTGCCAATGCCTGGCTCTACATGGCCAACGCCCAGTATGCTTCGGGCAACAAACAACAAGCTCTCGATACCTACCAACGCATAAAGAGCGGCTTTGCTGGAACAGCTCAAGCACAAACCGCAGCACAATACCTGCAAAGATTTAGTAGCGCAACAAAAGAGACAGAAGGCTCAAATAAGTCCGACTCTAACAACGACTCTAACAACGATTCAACGGCGAGCAATACCAATACCGAAGCGCCTCTGCCACCGGCAAAAGTATTAAAAGAGTTGCGCGCCCGCATAACAATAACTAGACCAGTAATCGGTCACGACCCAGTCAGCGCCAGAACAATTGCGGCAGTCAATCGCTGTTTTGATAAAATACCAGCCAAAGTACAGGCAATCTTGCTCAAGAACAATATAAAATTTGTCATCACCCCAACAATGATTGATAAATATCCCGAGGGCGCCTACCAGACAGTACGTGGCTATGAAGGCGGCACAAGCAAGAGCTGCCCAGGTCTTTTTGATGGAGACACCATTGTGCTGGCCCAAAGCACCGTCAATGAAGACACTAATAATGTCAATCGAGCCATCAATGCAGACGACCTAGAGGGCACCTTTCTCCACGAAACCGGCCATGCCCTAGACGCCTGCCTCAACAATTATTCTTGTACAAAAGAATACCGACACAACTACTATTTAGACATCGCCCACGTGCCAGACAGCGTTGCTCCTAAAATTAGCTATTATCTGCAAAAGTCTGACACCGGCCAAGTTGAGAGTTGTGCTGAACTGACTTCTATTTTGCTCGGTAATGAGCGAGGCCATGCCGCAGAGCTTACTACCTATTTTCCCAACACCCTTAAATACATCAAGCAAAAGCTAGGACTTTAATTTGCCTGGGTTTTACCTGTAGCATTTTCAGGTAGAATCAATATTATGAGTCGATTAGCCCCCCAGCTTGAAGACGTCCGCTCGTTCTGGCCAGCGCAGACTATGGGCGGCGGCATTGACGTCTCTCGGCTGTTGACCGAAGTGCAAGAGTTTGCCCTATTAACTTTTGACAGGCTGGACAGCAATGGCAACGGCTTTATCTCAAAAGAAGAATTAGAAGCTGCGAAAACTAAGTTCAAACTTTCTGGCCGCGAGCTGAGCTATGTGCGCTTTCTCTGCACTAACGTTAATAAAATTAGTGCCGCCCACGACGACCACGATGGCCCCACTCCGGCTGGAATTTCTCGCAACGACATCATGGTTGGTATTTCTAGACTAGATTTGATCAAGTTTTTTAGTGGCATGGGCAGCAAAGCATAAAGTCGCTTAGCTCAAGCTATTGCTATTTCACAGTCACCTTAGGCAGAGCGGCAGCAAACATGGCCTTATTGCTCGGCTGCACCTGCAGCACTTTTAGGCCCTTAAACTGCTTCAGTACAGGAATAGCTCGCCTATCTAAGCCGCAATCAACGACGCTTAAGGTGTGCAGTCTATTGAGCTTACTCAATAGCTTCAGCTGACTAAGGGTAACTTTGGAATAACTCAAGTTCAGATATTGCAATGTCGATAACTCAGAAAGAGCTTTGAAATCTTGCGGCTGCAATTGGCAGCGCTGCAAATTTACGTACTCAAGACGCTTAGCCATCTTAAGCTTAGCGAGAATAGCAGTGCAGTTTTCTCCAGCAGCTAGCTGAAAATCACGTATATGGTTCCAGCAATTGGCACGAGCCAGCATGGCACCATCTAGGGTGCAATTATTGCCGTCAAACTTGCTGATTTGAGTAAACTTACTAAGCGACGGAATACACTTAGCCGTAAGTCCATGGGTATCATAAATTTGCAATTCATCGATAGCCGGAATGGCTGTACAAGCCTCAAGCACAGCGTCGCTATCGGAGCCATCGACTAGGCGCACAGCAGTTACATCACCCTTGCCGAAACGCAAGACATATCCGGGATGCACAGCCACAAGCCGGGAGGGCAAATACATCAGCCACTCACTCTCTGCAAATTCTACAGTGCCTCTAGCTTTGACAATTCTCTCTTTCTTTGTTTTCCAATCATAAGAGTAGATACTGCCAATCAAGCAGTCTGTGGGGAAATTGAAGGTCCGGGCCTTGTCGCTTTTTGATTTACTGTCAAGATACGGACTAGTATCAGTCAACGATGTGGTCGGCTCAATGTCTTCATCGCCGTCAAATTTGACCTTTTCAACTTTAGGCTTAGCCACAGCCAAGACGCGCCGAGGAGGCGGCTTAGGCTTAGAGCTGGCAGCTTGAAAGTTCTGCCAGACAAGAAAACCACAAGCAACAGTTGCAAGAACAATAGCCCCTGCGCCAAGTCCGAGCAAAAGCTTCTTCACCTTCAGCACTTGCTCTCTTGAGGCCTGCGAGTCGGTACTATTGCGGGCCCGCTGATCGGCTTGTATATTGGCCGCCTCTTCACTTAGCGAGATACCGTTGCGCGCCAGTGCGCTACGCACCAAAGCCTTACCTTCCTCAGCCAGCGAGGGAGTGATCAGCGAGTCTGTGGCTTTATCCTGACCAACAGGAGGCTTATACAGCGGCTTAAAATCAGGTGTTTGAGCGGCTGTGTTTACAGTTCGGCTCGGCGGAATTAAATTGGGATTGAGGGCCGGTGCCACCACAGTACTGCGGGTATGCTGCAGATAAATATTGCCACTGCCTTCAACAACCGGCGCGCTGTAGCAATAGAACGGCTCATCGCCTTGCAAAATGGCTATTAAGTCGCTGCAAAGATTCTCCATTGTCTGATAGCGCATGTCTGGGTCTTTAGCCATCATCCGCTCTAACACAGCCTGCACCGCATCAGGAAAATTTCCACCCTCAACCACTTCGTTCAAAATGGGCGTGGGAGCCGATTGATGCATATGCTTAATTTCAACAGCACTCCTGGCGACAAAAGGCGGCTCACCAGTAAGGGTCTCAAAGAATGTTACACCTAGCGAATAGATGTCGCTGCGAGCATCAACAGTGCGACCTAGACACTGCTCAGGGCTCATATAATATGGACTACCTAAATTCTCTTCGTCATGACCGAGGTGGTCTCCGTCAATTTCAGCATCGAAAGTAAGCTTAACAATGCCAAAATCAACAATCTTGATAGTTGAACCCGTAGCATCCGGCTGATCAAGTAAAACAATATTGGCCGGCTTAACATCGCGGTGAATAACTCCTTTGCTATGGGCGTAGCCAAAGCCGCTGGCAGCCTGCAAAAATATGTACAAGACAGTATTTACAGGCGGGGGATCATAGTCGCGCAAGCGCTCCATCAAATTGCAACCGCGCAAAAAATCCATCACATAGAACGGATGGTCGAAGCCATCAGGCGTTTTATGCAAACCAAAATTGTGCAAACCGACAATATTGGGGTGAAACATTTTGGCAATGGCCTGGGCCTCAATTTGAAAGCGCACCCAAGCAACTTCTGTGATTTGATCAGTGCTCAAAGTCTTGAGAGCGTACTCTTTGGGCAACCTGACATGATGGGCGTGATAAACGTAACCCATGGCCCCACGACCAATGTAATCGACAATCTGATAACTATTGCCAACAATGTCGCCGATTTTAAACTCAGCACCCGGTGGCAGCGGTCTAGGCTGTGCGGGCGGCTGTAAAACTAAATCGTCGGATATTGGTTCGTTCACTGTCTCTGGCAGTTCAAGTAGCGATTATTTGGCCCAAGGTTTTGAGAAAGCTGGCTAGCATCAGCTTTATATACCAAGCCCGAAGACAAGGTAATCAGCAGGCTAATAACAAAGCTAAATAACTATATGAGAATTTGTAGAAGCAGAGATCATGATCAATAACGGGTAAAATATGGTCTGAATTTAGCGGATAAACAATAGAAACCATGTACAACACACAGGGCAAGACTTTCTTTGAATTAGCCACTGACCGCAATTTTTGGTTGCATCTCAATCCGCAGATGCATATTACCGAAAAAGGCTCGCAACCGGCCGTTGCCCGCTACAAGCTCAGCTCCGAGCTAGGACAACTGACCAAAGAGAACATGCAGCACGAAGGCTACTTCAAAATCGAAAATGCCGTTGCCCAGTCAGACCTAGGGTCTATGGTGCAAGCGGTAGAAAAAATTCGCGATGACCAATGGCCAGTGACCTTTTCTTTCGTCTACGACGAATTCTGGATGAAATTTCAAGAATTATCATCGGTACTGAGCGTCATTCTCGGCCCCGACTACAAAATGATGCCCACGCTATACACCTTCTGTGTGGCCCCAGGTGGCGCTGGCGCGGGTTTCCTCCCTCACAGGGATCGCTCACGACGCAAGCTTCTCAGGCCCGATGGTCAGACGGTGGCCATGAACATCTGGATCTCGCTCACCGATGCCAGCCCCGACACCGGCTGCATCTACATTCTTCCTGTGCAATATGACCCCAATTTTCCCAATAATCTGACCACCTATGGCGTCACCAACTATCAAGACATTCGCGCCCTGCCCACTAAAGCCGGCGACATCCTAGGCTGGAACGAAGGGGTCTATCACTGGGGCGGCCGCAGCAGCAAGCACGGTACCTACTCAAGAATCAGCATTGCCGCAAGCTTTCAAAGAGGCGATAGCGCCTCACTAGAAACGCCGCTACTGCCCCCAAACAGACTGCCAACCTTAAAACAGCGCCTTTCTATTATCGCCGCTCAATTGTTGCGCTACCAGGCCCAGGCGGCCCTCTCACCAGCAGTAAGGCAACTAGCTGTAGACTTGCAAGCCTTAGACGAAAGACTAGTCGTCAACGACGACGGTGGCCCCTTTATTTATGACGAAGCCGGGGAAAAAGTACTAAAGCGCAAATGAGGCTAGGAAACAATCAGACCAGCAACCAATTAGGCAAGCAACCAATCAGACCAGGCAATCCCAGAACAGCAAAACTACCATAGGTGCTATCAATGACCGAGAACAGAGAAGGGCAGCCCCAGATCAAAGTCAGTCGTCGCATTTTTATGGCAGGTGGCCTCTGGGCAGCTGGTTCAATTTTTGTCGGCACTATTAATCCTGAAAGAGTCTTGGCGGCAAGCAAAAAAGCCAATTTTGACGTCGAAGCATTGCGCCAGGCCGTCAAATGCGATATTTCTCTACCCACCGATAAAGATTTCAAAGACAAAATTTATGGCGGCCTCTGGAACAGATACTATGCTAGTCGCGCCCCGCAAGTAGCAGTGCAAGTAAAAACCGACGCAGATGTCATTGCCGCTGTCAAATTTGCCAAAGCCAATAACATGAAAGTCGCAGTGCGCGGCGGCGGCCACAACTGGTGCTCTCCTTCACTGCGCAACGGCGGCATGATGATTGACCTCACCGCCATGAATAAAGTGATCTCGATTGATCCTGTTAACAAAATCTGTGTCTCAGAGCCAATCATCAGCAACCGTGAAATTCAACAAAAGCTCAAACCTCACGGCTTAGCCTTTCCATCAGGTCATTGCCCCCAAGTGAAACTAAGTGGTTATCTACTGAGCGGTGGCATGTCGTGGAATCAAGGAGTCTGGGGTCACGGGGTGGAGAGTGTTGAAAAGATCGAGATGGTCACCGCCGATGGTGAACTAATTATCGCTGACAAAGATCACAACCAAGACTATTATTGGGCCGCTCGTGGCGCGGGCCCAGGCCTATTTGCCGTATGCCTACGCTACCACCTCAAACTTTATGACATTCCTAAAGCATTTACTTGCAGCGCCTATCATTACTCGATGGATGATTACAAAGAAGTGGCAGAGTGGATTAGAGATACAGCACCAAAGCTCGACCCTTGCGTTGAACTGTCACTATGGATGGTGACTGCCCCGCCAGAACTAGCAGAAAAAACTAAAACCCAGGGCGGCAAAGTCTGCATGGTGACAGGCACCGCCTTTACCGATAGCCAACAGAAAGGCAAAGCGGCCATGGCCCTGCTAGATACTTGCCCGGTAATCAACAAATGCTTATCAAAGTCAGTCAACCAACCGTCTGATTTTGAAGGTTTGTTTGACGCCTCTGGCGCTCTATGGCCAGAAAACATGCGCAACCAAGTAGAAGCAATGTTCTCGAATACAAATCCCTCTGAAATATTTGCCGCAACAGCAGAGCATTTCAAAAAATGTCCATCGCCAGCCACTGTATTTATGTTCGCTGTTTTTACTGGCCCCAATGTGCCAAGCAAACCACCGGCCGACACAGCATTCTCAATGACGGGCAAACTCTATGGCGGCCCTTGGACAATGTGGAAAGATCAAGCAGACGACAGCGCCAATTTGAAGTGGCACAAAGAAATGCTCACTCTAATTAAGCCATTTACAGTTGGTCACTATGTGGCTGAATCAGACACTGTTGCCTACCCAGAGCACGCAGTTCATGCCTTTTCAAAAGCCAACTGGAAGCGCTTGGCTGAGCTGCGCAAAAAGTATGACCCCACTGGTGTCTTCTTTAACTTTACTGATGGATTAGCGTAAGAACTAATTCTGATACCATTGTTAGCCTTATGATGAAAAATACATTTTGCCATCTCCCCGGCATCACGGCCGCCCGCGAGCAAAAATTGTGGGACTCAGGCTGCCATTCTTGGGACTCATTGCTCGAAACCGACTTTGCCCAAAAACGCAAAGGCCCAGCCTCTGTCTCTTCTCATATAGAGAAATCGCTGGAGCATATCGAAAAGGACAATCCATCATATTTCGCAGAGCAGCTCCCGTCTTCTCTGCACTGGCGATTGTTTCCCGATTTTCGCCACTCAATAGCTTATCTCGATATTGAAACAACCGGCCTGGAGCGCAGTGACATTATCACAACCATTGCACTTTACGACGGCAAATCAATATTCCACTACGTGCAGGGTGAGAATCTCAACGATTTCAAAGCCGACATAAACAAGTACAAGCTCCTTGTCACATACAACGGAAAGCCATTTGATGTGCCGTTCATAGAACGCTATTTCAAAATCGAAGTGAACCAGCCGAATATCGACTTGCGGTACATCTTGCATAGTCTCGGATACAAAGGCGGTTTGAAAGGCTGCGAAAAGAAGTTAGGCATCGACCGCAAAGATCTAGCTGAGATTGACGGCTACGCTGCCGTGTTGCTCTGGCGCGACTACAAGAAGAACAAGAATCAAAAGGCTTTAGAAACTCTTCTTGCATACAACATTTTGGATGTTCTCAATCTGGAAACGTTGCTCGTACTAGCTTACAACGAAAAAATTTCGTCCACCCCGTTTAGCAACAGTCACAAGCTGCCGCTGCCGTTGCATCCGAAGAATCCCTTTGAACCCGATCTGAAAACTATAAATAGTATTCGCCGCTACCTATTCTGAGTTACCGTTAATATAGCTGCCTATTTGACCACTTTAACCTCGCGCAAAGCTTAAGAAAAATAGTGGCAAAAAATTTCTTTTTCATGACTGGTAAGGGTTTAGACCCTTCATTAGTATTTTTACCAGTGACGATGTAAAGAGATGCAACTAATATCGAATTGTCATCGGGCGAAGGCAAGAAATCAAAACAAGGAGATTGCTCTTGAAAGAAAAATCCTCCAGCACGAATGTGCCAGAAGCAAAACTCCGTCAACTAACGGAAGCTGCCGAAAACGGGCAGTATGGCGTCCTAACTAAATTTCTCAATAGCTTACCTAATGCAGTCGATCGCGTTGAAGTGCTGCAATCAATAGAAAGAATGAACCGCGAAAACCGCTACAAGACAGGCAAACTACCACGCCTAGCATTTGTCAGCAATACATATAGCGATAGCGACTTTGTCGACATCGCACTAACAAAGAAAAGCTCTGACTGGTTATTCCAAGATGATGTTCTCTATCGCGAATCAATCATCTGGGACATCTGCGCCGTAGCAGAAATCACTAGCCACGTCGATCGCCAAATAAATCCTGCAATCACTCATACATTCCAACAACAAATAGCTCGTTCAGCATAAGTTTCTGGCTGGCACCACACACTACACACAAACACGAACACAAACACGAAACCTCCCTGCGTCTATTCCCTTCAGTCCGTCTAGCGTCACCACCCACGCCACTACACCCACGTAATTAGCTATAATTGTCCTCATTAAGCCTCCCTGATTCAGGCAGCTTAGTGAGGACATCATGTTAGAAACGACATATCGAAGGAGTGCAATGAAGAAATTCTATTTACTGGCCCTGTGCACTTCAATCATTTTCTCAGCAACAAGTACAGCAGCTTCAGCGGCACCACCAGCTAAAACAGCTAAGAAGCCACCACCACCTGACTATTTTCCAGCCCGCTGGAAATACTCGTGGAAATATCAGACCACCACAGCCGATGGCAAGAAAACAAACTTTTCAATGAAAGACATTCACGACGATAAACAAAGCGATGGCACCATTTGGCATCAACTACAGATTGAAACTTCACCCACTCAGAAATTTAGCGATTGGTACAGCAAAGGCAACGGTCTAGTGCTCGACCATCACCTCGAATACGAATCTAACGGTATGAAAGCTGACTACGTGCCGCCCAAGCAAACGTTGAAACACCCATTAGAAAACGGCGACAGCTGGCAGTGGGCGGGCACTGGCATGATGAACACAGCCTCAAAAGAAAACTATGTGGTAAGTGGGCCAGAAGAAATAATAGTTCCAGCCGGTAAATTCAATGCCATGAAAGTGGTCAGCGAAGTTAGTACGGCCGGTGCAAAGGCGACAAAAACCTACTGGTACGGCCCAAATGTCGGCCTAGTAAAATCTATCACCGAGAGCGGCCCAGTAAAATCGACAACAGAGTTAGTCTCTTACGATTTTCCCAAGCTGCTGCCCGGTGAATTAGAAGCAGAAATAAATAGGGCTCGATAGGGCTAGAAAAACCCAGATAAAACTAACTATTTATATGATGTGGTCTTAACTGTAGATTTTTTCGCAGTCGATGTTTTAGTGGTTGTTTTTGTAGTTGAAGCCGTTGAAAGGTCAGCATTTAATTTAGTCACAGCTTTCTCGAGACTATCCACTTCACTTTCAGGCCAGCCAGCGGCCTCTGCCGATGAGGTCTTGCGCACGAGTGAGTCTGCAATATTTCTAAAACCAGCGGCCTGCGAGCCATTGATCCAACCTTTGACAACGGCTGTGCTAATTTGGGCATGGATGTTGTGCAGGCGTTCACGGAACTTGAACTTGACGCCTTTTTTGACATCTATAGTTTCGCTGCTGCTAGTTGTGCTTGAAGTATGCTGGATGCTGTCAGCGAAAGCTGGCAAGCAAGTAAACATTGGGGTCACCACCACACATGCCACCATGAGACTGACTAAATTTTTCATTTGTACCTTCGTTAATCTGTGAGTTAGTTGATTTTGCGCTGATATTAGCGTTGATACCCACTAATACTTATATTCTCTTTGCAAGCCTTTGGCCCAAATCAGGGATAATTGGCAGCGCGGGGCGGGTCGTTTTCGGCGAGCCTATATTCTAAGGTGGGGTTTGAAATGGCACCGAGAGACTATCCCAATATTTCATCCGGCATACTGACCAAGCAAAGCTTCAAAGA
>CALROJ020000111.1:0-11382 GCA_943369735.1 bacterium Ga0077546 | reverse complement strand
CAAAAGGACGTGGAGCATTCGGAAAAGGCGACTATCTGTTCTCACGTTCGTTAGTCTCGCGTGTGGTTTTGGAAGGTTGTGGAGGGCTTTGGGCTGACTATACATCTAAAATGGCTGTCTCGGTTTTTTCTGAGTTCTAATAAATTAAGAAGGGAAAGAAAGAGGTAGAGTCACCGTTGACTCTACCTCTCTTGTCTAAGCTCTTCAATCAGAGAATCTTGAAAGCTTCTTCGCGGCGTTTCTCTGTCCAGTTGTTCACTTCGTGGAAGAAGACGCCAATAGCAGTTTTAAGCGCTTCATGCGAGCTTTGGAGTGCGCTTAGGATTGCCTGGTCTATTATTGAGCTGGTCAAAGCGCTTTGGAAAACTGCCAGGTGGCCCTTGTAGGTTTCTACTGATGCTTCCGACTGCTTTCGGTACTCGTCATAGGCCAGGAGCAAATCAGGCACCTTCTTGACCCTTCCATAGCGTTCTGCTGAGAACCAAATCGCTAGGTTAAGAGCGAAAGCTACCCGGTAGTCGCAAAGCATGCCTGAGAAACTTTGAGCAACGGTCGACTGCAACAAGCGGAGTTCCGTTGTAAGCGCACTATTGGCAAGAGCCAGCTTGAACTGATCGAGTGTCTTGCGCTCAACTTCTAGGGCGGATTCAAGCTGAGTCCTCGCAATGCAAACTGGGCAGGCGTCTTCCTCGTCGGAAAAAGCTTTGGGAATGAAGTTAATCATGATGTGTTTCCTTCTTGTCGGCCCGTCGGTATTTCTAGGCGAAATGGTCCGACGAGCCCGTGGGTGGAGTTTCCGCGAGTAATGGGGGTGGAAGAAAGGTTTTTAAGTACGCGAAATTCTGTTAGCTATTTCAGGCGCTGCAGCTCTTGAAGCCCTGGATAAGCTCGATTCGGTTAAGGGCTTTGCCAATGAATACAATTTTGCTCGACCGTTGACCGTCGATTCCGGTGGAGGCAGTAGTCACTTCAACTACGCGGTGAACAGCTTGAACAACAACTTTCATGGGCTCGCCGGCGATACTGAGAATGCCTTTACACCGATAGATTTGGTCTCCTTTATCTTGAAGAAGCTGGCCAAACCAAGTATTGAACTTTGCTCTGTCGAGGTCACCCGGCAGCTCACAACCGACAGACTGAACATCTTCGTCGTGCTGATGGCTGTGAAGGTGTCCATGCCCCTGACCAGGCTCATGACTGCAGCTTTCGCCGTCGCCATGCTCGTGATTGCGGCTATCACCATGGTGCTCATGGGCGTGTTCGCATTTTTCTTCTTCGTGGCTGTGTTCATAGCCACTGTGTGAGCCATGTTTCATTAGCTCTGCGCCAGAGAATGCATGCTGGTCGAGGATGTTTTCGAGGGCGACTTGACTGCGCTCGGCCTTGTGAAGTACGGCGATTGCGTTCAGTGCGCGGATCTTCAGTTCGATAGCAGCGGCTGTGGCATCGTCGACGAGGTCCAACTTGTTCAGAATCACGATATCGGCAAGAGCGATTTGTTCCTTGCACTCTTTGCTATCGATATGCAAATCGAGGTGTTTTGCATCGACTGTTGTGATTACTGCATCAAGCTCGAAAACCTCGTTGATGTCTTCGTTAACCATGAAGGTCTGCACCACAGGAGCCGGATTGGCCAAACCGGTTGTTTCGATAATGACGTAATCGAACTCGCTGCGGCGTTCGATAAGATCTGTCAAGGTGCGCACAAGGTCACCATTGATTGTGCAGCAAAGGCAGCCATTGCTCATCTTGAAAACAGGCTGCTTGGTGTCGACAAGCAAGGCATCGTCAATACTGACTTCGCCGAACTCGTTTTCAATAACGGCAATGCGCTTGCCGTGAGTTTCGTTAAGAAGGCGGTTCAGCAAAGTTGTTTTGCCAGAGCCGAGAAAACCAGTCACGATGGTGACTGGCGTGCGTTTGATTTGCTTGTTCATAGGGATTCCTCGTAGAAGTTATTTGTTGAGGGTTAAGGGGTGCTGCAAAGTAATCAGCGCTTCACCAAAATGAGAAGCGCTCTGTGGCTTTCGCCAGGAAGGTGAGCAAAGCGCTGAACGGTAAACAATTGCAGTAAGTGCTCATTCACTTCGCGCGGTTGTTCATGGAAAGACCAAGGGAAGACCGCCAGTGCTCCTCCACGTGTCAGCATTTGGTGGATTTTAGTCAGCACTAGTTGCTTGTCTATAACTGATGCTGATACCAGAGGCGGGTGGCAGCTGGTGACAACCAGATCGACAGATTCGTCAGGTACAGACAAGCTGAATGTATCTGACACGATAGTTCTACATCGAGAGCGCAAAGACAGATGCCTCTGTAGTCGCTCTTGCTGCTTCTGTAGATAGGGCGGAGAGAAATCAACTCCACAGTACGAGCCTAGATTCTTTTCCAACTCCTCCGCAATCACTGTTGTATAAGCCGGCCCAAGTTCCAATACGTCGATTTTGCTCTTTGTGGAGGACCAATCAACCAGCACCGGAACAATGAGCTCTCGAAGCTCAGATGATTCGAACGTTAGAAGCTCTTTTGCCGACAGTGACTGAATTTGTTTTGCGTGGCTGCGGTGCAAGTCATCGGTAAATAGCAGTCGTCCTGGGCTGAATTGAGGGCGTTTACTGGGTCTGAAAAGCAATGATGCATTCGTTGTCTCTAAAGTGACGCCGTCTCCATCAATCGATGCTTTGAGAACCTCAATGACAGAGAAACTTGTCTGCGAATTTCTGGGGCTGGACATCAGTCTGGTTAGCCATGTTTTGATACACATAGTTGATCTCCAATACAGCAGGCGGCCGCCTCGGGATCCGAAGCGGCTTTGGGTTGATTTGGCTGAGACTCTTAGCCGAGCAGCATGTTGATGCCTATGTAGGCACCGAAGGATGCTGAGGCGATGCTCAGAATCAAGAAAAGGCGATCGCGGTGCTTTGCGCTCTGAAAGCCAGTTACGAGCAGTACCGCAAGCAGCATGTTCGCGGCCATCATGGCAAAGACGAAAAGAAATATCACCGCCAAGCCGATAGAAGAACCTTGAAGTGCAGCCGCTGAGCCAAGGAAGACAAGCTGGGTCGGTGATTCAACACCAATGCCATGGATAGCACCAATCGTTAGAGAACCCCAAAACCCTATATCACCACCATGCTTCTGGGTTTGCCCATGAGTGTGTTTGTGGCCAGAGAGCCTGGTAATTAAAGCAGAGATGTTTGCCCAGATTTTGGAGAAGACTCTCCAACGGCTCAGCACCTTGCTTCCATCTCGATACCGGATTGCCGAATACATGACGGCTATTGCGAGGATGACCAAAGTGGAGCCCACAACTTTTTCCATGATTTCTTCGAACCCGGACGGTAGTGACATCCCGACTGCATAGGCGAGTGCGCCAAGGACAAACGTAACTGCGCCGTGACCGGCCACGTAGCCAAAGCTGGAAAGCAACGAGCGCTTTTTGTCAGATTCAGCTGCGGTGATATCGGTTATTGCTGCGATATGGTCCATGTCGAGACTGTGTCGAACCCCGAGCAGAATCGTTGTCCAGGCAAAAAGATAAATTGTGTCAATGTTCATGATCTGTTCCAATCAAATTAAAGGTTGGCCAGGATGTTCAGCAAGAACTTCCTGGCGGAAAGACGCCGAAGGTGCTTTTGGGGCTCCTCGGAGTTTGAGAAAAAATAAAGCGATAGAAAAATAGCAACTTAAAGGTGCGCGACTCTCTTCGATGCTGTAGATGGGAGCCCGTAAAGACAAATGGCTACGCAAGCTTGTATAGCCAAACTAAGCGAAGTGCTTGGACCGGTTGCTGTAGTTTTTTTGCCTGTTTTTCTAAATTGGGTCTCGCAAAACAAGGCCGTTTGTTTGAAAACTCAACCCTAGCGACTCATTTGAGCCGTTCTGGTTGCTAGGTTTGGAGCTATTGCTTTGTTTTGGTGTGATTGAGTTCCAGGTCGAGAGTTTTATATATGACTAGTTCAGCCTACGTGATGAGAGCGTAATCCTCAACTGAATGCGAACTCCAATTTTTCTCAATGGAGGGAGAATACAGCCAAATGGCATTGGTATTTATGGGGTATGTTGGATTTTTGAAGAGTAAGCATATTGCAAAAACGATAACGGTTTTCATTTGCATCGCTAGCGTTAACTTTTCCCGTGAAATCCAGCAACCAGCAATCCTTATTGATAATTCATTATCGATAAGTGGAAGCGTTTGAACTTAGCGCGCCTCCGCTAGAGCCCGATTTGCGCATTTCCTTCAAATTAGTTAGATGGTCGTATTTACAAACTTGGGCTATATTTATTGATAGTCGATTATCAACTCTACCTACAGCCAGAACTCGGAGCTTTGCTTGACTACTGTGCGTCCTTCGTTTCAACAATATTGCAAGGCGGCCTGAGAGTTTTTGGCCGTCGCCGCTCCTGTGCTTTGTTTGTTTGACTGCATTGTCTTGCCTGTCATGAATGCTTTATTGCCATTTCTTGGTTTTCAGCGTATGGTCCACGGGCTGAGCGACCAGGTGATTACAGCTATTGTTTTGTCGATTTCCCTGCCTGTCATCATCCCGGGAGTAATGAAGCATCGCGACGAGAGAGTACTCGTCATGTTTTCTGTGGCTATTTGCCTCATGTTCTTTACGAATTTACTAGGCGAGCATGTTGATTTTGTTCTCCATATGACTCTCACTGCTTTGGCGAGCATACTTTTACTACGTGCCACTTGGCTTAACAAGCGGCTTTTGGCCTGTAGGTGTAGTGCGCATGCACATGAAGGTGGACAAATACCTAGCCACGATCATGGCCGCGTCCATGTCGAGAAACCACAGCGCTGAGTACAGCTTTGTAATTATGAAGCGCTTTCTGCCTGGTCTGCGGCCGCACTACTGCCGGTATGTTCTCGATTGAGGGGAGAACCACTAGTTGCTTGCAATGCAACTTACTAGGCCTATCAATACTTGTCCTCTAAGGCTCTTTGTCAATGTTACGGAGCCTAGCCGAATCCGTTGGCCGTTTCCTAATATGTCCTGTGCGTAAGATTGAAGTAAAAGCAAGAGGTAGTCTGCCTCTTCCTTCGACAATGCTACAGTTCCAATCGAGAACTTATCTACAGCATCAACCAGCTCGGGTAATGTTAGGGAATCTGTGATCAACTCTTTAACCCATTTCCTTTTTGTTACTGGTTTGGTTCCGATTTTTGCATTGTCACTGCATATGGTGCAAGGCGGTGTGCTTATCGGTCCTGGCCTGTACCTAGATTTGCAATCTATGTTCACTGCGGATATGTAGTCGTTGACCTCATAGTTCTGGGCTGCATAGTGGTAGGGCTTTTAAGGATTGAAATCGAGCTGGTATGGGGCAATTGGAGGAATGATTAACGCCCGTCTAGCATTAAAACCAGTAGATGGCCCGAAGTGAAACTCAATGCTTGAAAGGGCGAACCGGACAGCTTAGCGTTTGAGTGGCTAGCTTGAATGATTAAACGCATAGATATACGTACCTTAATTATCGTCCTTTTGGTGACCAAGAGTAAGCACTTCGGTTGATTTTGCTTTGGCTTTTAATGTGTCAAAATTTCAAAGAGTGACAACAGGTGACCCCGTGAATTACATAGACGATCTTTTAATCACTGGCCGAGCGCTGCTTTGTCTCGCAAGAAAGCTGGATTCTGAAGGAAAGGGCGAAGAAGCCGGCAAATTATATAGACTAGCGCTTAAGCAGGGGCTTCTTGTTGTGAGTCTAAAACACGAAGCGAATACAAATGACCAAGCTGTTTTCATCGCGACACCGGCTGAGGTATCAACTGGTTTGTAGTTCAGAACTTGATGAGCAAAGCCGATGAAGAATAGCGGGCCGAATTGCACTGGTGATTTTTGTCAAGGTAGTCAATCGTTGACTGGCAGATAGTATTAACTCAATCACTGTCGCGGGAACCAGCAAGATCGGCGAGGAGAGAAGGCTCTTTGAAAAATTATGGCATTGATTGCACCATTTCACCTATTGTCCACATCGTGTGGCGATCCCTGAAAATAGCTATAGCTTTGATGTAACTATTCAATTACCTAGTCCGTTTCGCTTTAACCACAACTTCAAGCTTGCTGACATAAAAATGTTTGATCTTTGGCTGGTGCTCAACTGTTAGCGAATTCGACTTGTTCTAGCTGGAGACCTCCGAAGAATGATTACCGGTTACACGGTGATTAAGCGTTGAGTGAGCAAAACAATACCCTATACATTCAAAACCCGCTATGCTAGTGAAGAGATCCCCGCGCGTGATACAAACGTATAGAGGGACAAGGCCTGATCTCGCAGTTATCAGAGGCTATCGCTTCGTGTCAATTGACGCTAAAACTGCCTTAATTGCGGCGCCCTCTGCGGATGCCGATTTTATAGAATCAGCTCTGGACAAAAATGTATTTCAGTTCCGCCGTGTAACTAGTTATGTTGAAGCCACTCAAGCGCTTTCCTACAGCCACTTCAATTTAATACTTTGCACCATTGATTTTGACGATTCGCAAATGATAAGCCTGCTCCTGTTTATTAAGCTACAGAAAGAACCAGTAAGAACTCCCTTCCTCTGTGTGCAATTGCATCCAGCCGCCTCTGAAATCGTCGACTGCATTCGCAGTTGTTATGCCGCATTCGGAGCTGCTGGATTCGTGGAAATTGAGAACATGGATGACGCAGGCGCCGAGTTGTTGCGCGCTCGAATACGGAGCGTGTAGGCCTTCCTTGAATGAGTGAATAGAGAGAGCCGACAAGCTATATAGCTGATTTCGTCTAGAGCTCTCTCCAGACTATTAGCCGCTCTGCATAAATACGAGGTCGGAGTATTTCCGTTCGCAATCCTCTTTCGAACTCCACATACCAGTTCCATAATAATTCTTCGCTAAATGGAGGCTCAGCTGAAGTCTTCTAGTTGCTAATAATCCAAGCAAAGACAGGCCGAAAAGCATCTGCGGCAGGAAGCAGATCAATAGCTCCCAGTAGCTCAAGGTTATTGGCTAATACATTCGTGATTGTTCCGATTAGCACTGTCCGATGGTAGAGCTTCATGGTCATTATTGAGGCCATATTGATGACGTTGGCCCTGGAACACGTGAACAACAATAAAATACTAATGTGCTATATGAACTATTTTCTTAGTATCTCATAAAAATTTGCGCTGACAGCAACACGCAGATATTGGCTTAAGTTTGGTATCAGAAAAACTGTAGTCACAATAACGAAATAGACTCCAACAGCCTTGTTGCCAAATTGCTGCTGATCTGCGCACTACAGTCCTTCGTATACAGGGCTGCAACGAGAATTCTGTTCTCGGTCTGAGCATAGTATGAAAGCTCAAGGTAAGCAGATGAGCGGACGTTGGCTGATTGATAGAGGTTTATGACGGCTAGATTCTTACCAGGTTTGAACTTAACAATAGCCAAAATGCCCGGTGCTTCTTCACAGCCAAGGTGAGACAAAAAGGGTCCTTCAAACTCAAATCCAGCAATGTTTATGGAAAGCGCATTTGTCAGGTTTAGTGGATCTCGTATTCTCACTCCAGTCATCGATATTCCCTCAAAATGTCACCTTTCGAAGTTTCCATCTATTGCCACTAAGGGGTGGTTAAGGGAAATGAGTCATGGTTCTTTGCACCTTAACCTGACCTTAATCAGACGAGTGTCAATCTTATACTGGCCGAGAGCGAGCAAGAGAAGCGGAGAGGAAATCTGTTGTGCACTTCCTAGTGGCATTCGTCGACCGCGATGAGAGTAGAAACACTTTAGCTTTGGCAGTCAAGCTGGCAACGGCCACGCAGTCGCGCATTACGCTCTTGAAGGTGCTTGCTGACCCCCACTATGTCGGCATTGTGGCCGAATTGATCGCGACTGACGAGCCTTTTATGCTTGCATCCGACGAGGTTAGATCACTAGCGGATGAACTGAATCGTGATAACCTTAGCGTAGCGGCTGACGTAAGGAAAGTGGCCGAAGTCGGAAAGGGCATCGTCTCGGCAGCTATAGAATTGTCGGCGGACATGGTTTTTCTTGGAACTTGCGATGTAAGTCGCAACGCCGGTTTCATGATGGAAAACAATCCAATTGCTCACTATGTTGTTGAACATTGCCCAGTTAGTGTAGTTTTGGTCCGACCCCAAGTTTGAAGAACTGAAGCTGAAAGATAGTCTTTTGCAGTTCTTTTTACTTTGGCAGTCATCAGAAAGGAGTGCCCCGACCTGTTTCACAAGCAGGACAGGTTTTCTGCCCTTTCAAATCAGCTCCGCAGAACATGCAAGTATCGTCGGCTTCAGCGAGTTGCTGATTCTTCGGAATAATAATTGCTTTCCAGCTACCGCTAACTAAGCCGGTAGCCATTGAATTCAGCTCGTAAGCTTCTGCGTTGCGCCCTAAGGTTGTGAGCAAATCAGCATAACTCTTCGTGATGCTTATGGTCTCTGGATTTTCCTTGCCCAATAGCTTCGTCCTCATTCGAAGGGCACTCTTGTACTGCTCCTCTGCTTCAACATAGCGGCCTTGGATGTGATACAGACTAGCTAGATTGTGCGTGCAGGTTGCGACGCTGAGATGCTCGCTTCCATAGCAACGCTGATAAATATGTCTGCATTTTATTGTATAAGATTCCGCTTCACTGTATCTTCCAAGTAAATAATGCAGTTTCGCCAGATTGTTGGCGGTATAGGCAACTGCCGGATGGAATGTGCCAAGAACACCTAACTTAATTTGCAACGAACGCCACCATGCCATCTCAGCCTGGCCATATTTTTCTATGCCGAACAGAATTTCACCAACTCGATCTAGAGAACGAGCCAAGCGGCTGTCTCGAGTGGGAAATTGCTCGGCAACGTTAACAGCTTGATTCCAGATACTCAACGCTGCATCTACCTCCCCGCGTGAAAAAGCCAGATCTGCAGTCTCTTGTAGGTCTTCCCAAGGCTGCTTTGTCTCTGAAGCCATCGGTGTTGGCGTCGGAGAAACAACTGTGTTTTGTGGTTCTTCTATCGGCTTGTTTGCTCGCACCTTCAAGCTGGGCCTGGTCAGCGCTTCAGGCTTCGGCGTCAGGTCTTGAAGAATCTCTTGACTTGCCTGTGAATTGTGTGCCCAAATCTGTGCGTGAATAGATGCCGTTGATGGTTGCTTCTTCGGCGACTCCACTCCAGTAGCTGCTTGCGCGCACTTGATTAGATTTTCCGCTTCAGCCTCGCGATGCGTTTTCTGCAGCAAGTCGGAGTAGCTCAATAGAAGCTGAATAACCTCTGGCTCTCTCGCCCCTTGTAATTTTGTCTTGACCGTCAAGGCATGCTTGTACAATGGTTCGGCCTGTCCGTATTTCTGTTGCATGTGGTAGATGGCAGCTAGATTGTGCGCTGCCATCGCAGTTCTAAGATGATCATTGCCGTGAAGTTGACGATAAGTTTCAAGCACTTGCCGAGCTGGTTTCTCAGCTTGTCTAAACTTTCCCTGCTTTCTGTATGCTTCTGCTAGCCCTTCAAGAGTCTGAATCAATCTTTCGTCTGACTCGCCAAACTCCTCAGCTTCTTGCAGCGCCGCAACCCAAAGAGTTTCAGCATAGCTGAAATTGGCAGCTACGCTAGCTTGACGAGCAGTTTCGCAAAGTTTGCGCCAGTCATTTCCCATAACTATGCTCCGTTAAACAATTGAAAACACGAGCCCGGTTTCTTACAGATGCCTTGTGTTAGATTTCTCGAACTCAAAACTTCATACCCAAACCTGGTCGCTCTAATGCCAGGCTATTTCCCCAATGCGATTGACTAAGTCAATCGCCGACTGTTGCCTCGCAACATTCCCTGTGGAACTGGAGTACGCTAGGCTATGTAGGTTGCTTCACAAGCGGGATGTTGAAAGTTTGAAGGTTTTAGGCGATGCGCTATGTTTGTCTTGCTTGTGATTTTGACGATACATTGGCGTCAGACGGTGTAGTACCAGAGGGCGTTATTCGGTCTTTGGCAAGGGTGAAAGCCTCTGGCAGAAACTTGATTTTAGCAACCGGTCGTAGGTTAGAAGATTTGTTCCAAGTCTTTCCATACCTAAGTTTGTTCGACTATATTGTCAGTGAAAACGGAGGTCTTCTCTATCGGCCAACTTCGAAGGTGGCCAGGCTTCTTTGCGAGCCTGCGCCCTTGGCATTCACTGAAATGCTTAGAGAAAAAGGGGTTACATCACTAGAGTTAGGTCGGGTTATAGTAGCGGCCTGGCATCCGTCGGAGACTAAAATCGTGGAGGCGATTCAAGAACTTGGTCTCGATCTGCACATTTCTTTCAACAAAGGTGCGGTGATGGTGCTGCCGCCGGGTGTTGACAAAGGAACGGGTGTTTGCGCAGCACTGCGTGAGCTTGGGTTGTCCAAGCATAATCTTGTTGGAGTGGGTGACGCAGAGAACGATCACGCCCTACTTTCTGCCAGCGAATGCTCTGTTGCTGTTGCTAACGCTATTCCAGTGGTTAAAGAACACGCTGATTTCACTGTAAGTCGTGAGCGTGGTGCCGGCGTAATAGAACTGATTGATCGCTTATTGATAAATGACCTAAAAGATTGCGCGCAACTCGTTAAGCGTCATGACATAGTGCTTGGAGCGCTGTGTGGAGATAGCAATCGAGCCGTAACCTTTCAACCATATGATTACCGAGTATTGATCGCAGGCCCGTCGCAAAGCGGTAAGTCAACAGTCTCAATGGCCATTCTTGAAAAGTTTGCTTCTGCGGGGTATCAATATTGTGTAATTGATCCAGAAGGTGACTATGATCGTGCTCCTAGATCCGTCAGTGTTGGTAATGAGCACTATGCTCCAAATGTAGAAGACATTCTTCGAGTGTTGGAAAACTCTGATGACAATGTAGTAGTAAACCTTCTGGGCGTGCAACTAAGCGAGCGGGCATCATTTCTCGCGATAGTTTTCACAGCCATTCAGAATATGAGAAGACTGAAGGGCCGACCGCACTGGCTGGTCATAGACGAGGCACACCATATGCTTCATCCGTTTTGGGATCACACAGTTGAATCTATGTGGCATGAGCCCGGAGCGGTCGTGATTGTGACAGTTAATCCAGCCGAAATAGCCCAGACTGTCCTTGCAGGGATTGATCTTGCGATTGCTGTTGGCCCTGACTCGCAGCTAACACTTGGTACTTTTAGTACAGCGGTTGACCAGAAACTACCGCACATCGATCCTGGCTCTATTGGTTGGGGAGAACTACTGGCATGGTTTAGACGCGAAGATGGTGCTATTAAGCGGGCCTGGATTATGCTCTCATATAGTATAGCCCTTGTGAACCGCACAGAATTGGACTCTTGGTTAGTCAGGGTTTAATTTCAGTCAAGAAATCGAGCTAGATTTAGGGTGAGTGCGAAGTTACGCTTCTGCCCGGGCTCGCGACAGCGAGC
>CALROJ020000110.1:0-11918 GCA_943369735.1 bacterium Ga0077546 | reverse complement strand
CTTGGTTTCGAGCTTTAGTTGCTGGCGAATTTTAAATTAGTAGACTAAAGCGACCAGGCCGCAAGAGCATTTATTTGAGCCACTTCTAGCAACAAATTAACGGCCACATTTTGCAATTTATGCATATTCCAGGCGGGTGCAACTTACTTCTTCACCAGTTGAGAGACAAAGGCACTTGCGAAAATACGCTGATGGTGATTTGGGACCGCATCGAAGTTTTTATTTTACGAGTCGTGATGGTCGTATGAACATAAAGTGTCAGAATCTCTTTCTATTCATGCAGATTGGCGAAGGGATAGACGACGATACCTGGCTGTTTCATCTGCGCCGAGGAGATTATTCCACTTGGTTTAAGAACGTGATTCGAGATCAGGTTCTAGCGCGCGAAGCTAGCAAGATTGAACAAGATTATAACTTATCGGCCAATGATAGTCGAAACCGTATAAGGCTGGCCATAGAAAAGAGCTACACACTCCCGGTGAAACTATTTGATTAGCTGTCAGTCACTATTTCTGTCTTTCTTGCCGGGCGCCTGCCACGGTCTTGTCGGATGAGCGCGAGTATCTAGACCATGTCAGAGGCCCGTGCTTCTAATCGAACTAGAGTCGACGCCATTTTTCAAAGCAAAATCATGTTCTCTTGTTTCTTGATTTGCCAAGAAACCAGCCCTTTAAGATAACTTATCGAACCCTTCTTGGTGCTCGCTTCTGTTTTTTACTCGCAATTTGCCTTCATGGTCCGTCGGCATCTAGAATAGAAATCGCTGGTAACACCAGAGTACTTTCTAGCCTGCATATTTCAGTCGTCTTCGTTTTCATGCGGATTTGGCAGTTCTCCATAGCGAATTAAAACACAGACGACAGCTCCATCTCAATTGCTTATCTTTTGCTGGTGCAAATTCTCGAACCCACCGACAAATGGTTGAATGGTGTACTTTAGATGCTGCGTTCTTCAATCATTTCGTCCAAGTCCAAAGAACGCCTAAACTCAGTGTTTCTAGCATTTATTCCGGTCAGTCGACAGCAACCTTGCCCAGTCCGCCATCCACGCGCAGAACTTGGGCGATAGTGAAAGCAGACTCGTCTGAGGCGAGATAGACCGCTGCCTTGGCAATTTCCACGGCTTGACCATTTCTTTTAATCGGAACCTGATTTGCAAATTCTTTATATAGCGAGGCCGCTACATCGGGTCCGAGCAGTTTGAAGGCATTGGTGACAATAGGTCCCGGGCTTATCGCGTTCACGCGAATGCCACGCTCCTTTAGTTCGTATGACAACCCGCACGCAAGCGCCATCAACCCAGCTTTGGAGGCACCATAGCCCGAAGAGTGGCGATGCCCAATCATCGCGGAGATCGAGCCAACGACGACAATTGAGGATTGTCGAGAAAACAAAGGCAGTAAAGATCTAATAAGGAAAAAGGGACCCTTGAGATTGGTTGCGATTAAGGCGTCGAAAAGTTCGGGAGTCCAATCCTCAATCGCCAACTGCGTGGCATTAGCAGCATTGCACATGAGAACATCAATGGCCGGCCAAGTCCGTCTTAGTTCGCCAACCAGCTTCTCCTGATTATCTATATCAGAAGCGTCGCACCTGAACGTCAGGACGCTGTCACCGAGATCGCTTTTGGCCTGATCGAGGCCGTTCTGCGAGCGACCAGTGATCGCGACCTTCGCCCCTTCCGCCAGAAATTGCCTAGCTGTCTCCAATCCAATTCCAGCCGTGCCACCAGTAATCAAAGCATGCTTGCCATCGAGTCTGCCCATTTATTCCTCCGATTTCAGTCCTGGCAATAGTAATTTGCTGTGATTCAAATGAATAGTAGGCACCGCATTGCTACCAAGTACATCGGGTAAAATGTCTTTCTGAAACATTCACAAAGGATTGGATAATGCACGAAGATCGCCCTTGCCCAATCATTGCGTTCGTGACTCTTATATCAGGAAAATGGGCAATTCCAATTCTCTACAAACTTATTCTCCGAGATAGCCCCGTGCGCTTCAAAGAGCTGCAGCGTGAATTGACGCCGATCACGCAAAAAGAACTCACCAGAAATCTTCGTCAATTCGAGCAACAAGGGTTGGTCAAGCGCACCGACTATTCCGAAATGCCGCTTCGTGTCGAATATGAAATCTCGGAACTAGGCAAAACACTTAAGCAGCCGCTCGATAGCTTGTCGACATGGATGCTAAGCAACGGCAACGTTGTCAATCGCTCGGCCGCCGGGTCAGTCGATTGACGTACAGTAGTGTAATGTGAACGACCCTCTTTGACACACTTGGCCGCACTTATGCTGAAGTAACCAGTGCCAGCGCCGAAGTCGACAAATTCGTCACCCGATGTCAGTACGGTCGGTTTGGCCAACCTCTGCCCGTGGCCGGCTCCTGCCAAGTCATGAAAGGGCTGTCACATTTTTCTGAAAATATTTGCGAACGGCAACAGTCATTAATACTGCTTACAACCACTGCTTGGTTCATTTTTTAAGCAGAGAGAGAATTAGCCGCCTTCTTGGCCCTTCCATAGTGTTCGGCTGCGAACTAAACGGTTGGGTTGAGGGCAAAGACTGCGCAGTTGCTTCAAAAAGAGGATCTTTTGGCTTTCCAAGGGGGGCGCGTAGCATATACAACTACAGCCGATTTGCTATGATTTTACTAGTTCAGGGTATCCAGGGAATCATGGTCTTCGTCTGACTATAGGTTTATCGCTTGTCGTCTGTGGATACAATCATTTGCCCTACCCCGCGTAAAATTGCTGAGTTGGTTCGCGGTGAATCGCCTGAGCCTCTAGCTGCAGAGTTGTCCAAGCACATTAACAGCTGTGCGCGCTGCTCTCGCGCCTTTGTCCATATAGAAAGTCTAGAGCACGCAGCTTTGCCACATTCCGAATCAATGCAACTGCAAGCTGACGGAAAGACCGTTAGAGTACCTGTAGCTTTGGCAGACAACCCGCTAGCCTTCCTTTCACCACCAGCTAACGCCGATGAGCTTGGTCGCCTTGCTCACTACCGAATTTTTAGGGTTCTTGGTGAAGGTGGCATGGGAATCGTCTTACATGGTGAAGACGTACATCTCAATAGACCAGTGGCTCTCAAAGTAATTAAACCGGAATTTGGTCAAGACAGCGAAATGATTCTCCGCTTCGATCGTGAGGCAAGGGCTATGGCCCAGATCAAAAGCGAGCATGTTGTCACGATTTATCAGGTTGGGCGCGAGAAAGATACCTGCTTCATTGCGATGGAGTTGCTGGACGGCGAATCGCTTGATAGCCTCGTTGAGAGGAGGGAAAAACTCGCTGCCAGTGAGACCATGCGTATTGGCCGCGAAATAGCGCAGGCCCTTGCCGCTGCGCATAGCGCGGGTCTGATTCACCGCGACATCAAACCTGCTAATGTTTGGCTAGAAGGTGAAAGTAGAAGAGTCAAGCTTCTCGATTTTGGTCTAGCTCGCCCGCAATCAATCGACCACAAGTTAACAAATACAGGGCTGATACTTGGTACGCCAGCGTATATGGCTCCAGAACAGGCACGTGGAATGCCTCTGGACGCTAGAACAGACCTATTTTCTCTGGGCTGCCTGTTATACAAAATGAGCTGCGGCGTGCCACCATTTTACGCGGAGAGTTCACTCTCGCTAATGCTAGCGATTGTACAAGAGACACCGCGCCCGCCGAGCTACCATAATATCGAGTTGCCGCCAGATCTCGATGATTTGATTATGCATCTTCTTGAAAAAGAATCAGATAACAGACCGCAATCAGCAAATGATGTGGTAGCAAGACTAAGAAATCTTGAAAAAGAAGTGTCACCAACACTGAATAGGGAGTCGCGCCTAGAGCGAGGCAACACGCCAAAGCCAAACCCTATTGAGAGGCAGCCGATTGTTGCCGCAAGGCCGTTCAAGGATGCCACCGTTTCTGGTTCTGGCCAGGGCGCATTTGTTCCTCGTAACGCAGAACACCGACAGGTAACTGTTCTTGTGTGCGGCTGCGAGCTTTTCGAAAACGAAGATTATCTTGATCGATTTGATACCGACGAGCGTAGAGAACTTCTTACAACATTCTATCGAAATTGCGAGCACGTGGTTAATGAACTCAATGGCATCCTCATTCAAAAGAGCGAAGGACGCATCCTGGCCTGTTTCGGCTTTCCGGTCGCATATGAAGACGCTGGTGCTAGAGCGGCAAAGGCAGCACTAGATATTTTTCGAATCTTTGAACCAATCGAAGCCAACCTCCTTCTGGCTCAGAATGTTTGCCTTGGAATGTGGATTGTTATAAACACCGGGCCCGCGACGGTCGAAGGAAAGGACAATCGAGTGTCACTGGTCGGGCAAGCAAGAAATCTTGCTACTCGCTTAGAAACCTTGGTTGCAGCTGGGCAAATAATTTGCACTGAAGCCACACACAAGCTGTTGTCAAATAATTTTGCTTGTACTTGTTTAGGCCAATTCAAAGTGAAGAATTTGGCCGAGCAAGTAATGCTTTTTCAAATTCACTCAGTAGTGGCAACTGCTAGCTCAAATAGGTCATTCGATTCAGAGAAACTGACACCACTGGCAGGGAGAGAGCAGGAATTGAGCCTGCTCAAAGGTCGCTGGGAGCAAGTGATCGAGGGCCGTGGCCAAGTAGTTCACTTGATTGGAGAGGCCGGTCTTGGTAAATCACGACTAGTGCACGAGCTAAAACGCCACGTGTCAGAGGCTCTCGACAGCGACAAAACCGAAACAATTTTAGCTTGGTATGGCTCACCGCACTTTCGAAATACCGCGCTTGATCCCGTTAGGGCATTCTTCCATAGGCTCTTGCGCTTCAATGGAGAAGAAGAAGTTAGCGTTCGCAGTGCTCGATTAATTGATCACCTCAGTAAGTACGGTTTGGCGCTACTAGATACCGTTCCACTATTTAGCTCTTTGTTGGGCTTGCCGCACGATAGTCGGTTTCCTTCTCTGGGTTTGTCGCCCATTAGAGAAAGAGAAGAGACTTTCAGAGCGCTCGGTGACTGGCTCCGTGCATACAGTAAGGACCGACAGCTTTTGCTGATCGTAGAAGATCTACAGTGGTTTGACTCGACGACTCTAGAATTGCTCACTCGTATTTTGAACGAGTCTATGTACGAACCGTTTTTTGTAGTATTGACGTCTCGTCCTGAGTTTCAGGCACCATGGGCGCCACTAACAAATCAGACCAATCTCCCTCTACTCTACTTGACTAAATTACAAGTTGGAGAGCTTTTGCGCAAGAAAACTGGTTTTGATTTGCAGCAGTCCGTAGTAGACCTAATATACGATAGGGCCGGCGGAGTACCACTTTTCGTTGAAGAATTTACGCAACTCGCTCAAGAATCTGGCATCCTCAATCAAGTTAACGATACTCGTGACAACCTGAAGACCGAGATGCTTCGCGCCATTCCTGCCACTCTCCAAGATTTGATTATGGCTCGACTTGACCATATAGAGGGCGACCGTGAAGTGGCCCAGTTTGCAGCCACCCTTGGTCGTGAGTTTAGCTATGATCTGATATCTACAGCTGCCGGGCCAGAGGTTCAGGCGCTTAGTGCTGAATTGACTAAACTAGTTCAGGCAGAAGTATTGCATGAGAAAGGGCGTCGACCACGTTCAACTTTTGTTTTTAAAAATCCACTTCTACAGGAGGCGCTATACAACACGCTGATAAAGAGTAAGCGACAGCAGTTTCATGCTGTAGTTGTAGAGACCCTGGAAGCGCGATTTTCTGAAATTTTGCAAGTGCAGCCAGAGTTATTGGCTTTTCACTGCCATGAAGCTGGGCAGGTCGAAAACGCAATTCATTACTGGAAGAAGGCTGGACTTCGCTCGAAAGCTCTTTTCGCCAACACTGAGGCAATCGGCCATTTCGAACGAGGGCTGGAGTTGCTAGCGACTTTGCCTGAGACTCCTGAACGTGACAGCATAGAGTTGTCTCTGCTTAGTCAGCTAGGACCAACCTATCAAGCTGTTTTCGGATACTCCGCACCGAATGTAGGCCATATAAATACACGCGCTCGCGAACTGTGCAAAAAGATAGGAAGTCTAACCCATTTGTTCGCGATCATGTGGGGTAACTGGACATGGTGTTTAGTTCGTGCAGAACTAGACTTATGCCTCGAACTCACTACTGAAATGATGTCTTTGGCAGAGCAAACCAACGAGTCTGGCATTTTAATGGAGGCCTGCCTAGCTCGCGCTGTCACTCTATTCTATCGTGGAGACTTTAGTACCTGTCTAACTTTGTGCGAGCAAGCTATTGATCAATTCGAAGACAGAGAGAAATGCATTCTCTGGTGCGATAGTACCGGTCAGAACGCCGCTGTCGTAGTTCGCTGCTATCTCTCCCTAGCGCTCTGGCATCTAGGCTACCCAGAGAGAGCTATGCGTCTAAGTAAGGAGATGATTTCTCTAGCTTATCAAATTGGTCACCCTCTCACGCTGGCACATGGTTTGTATTTTCGTGGACAGCTCTTGTATCATCTCGGGCTGGGGAATGACCTTCAAGCGATTGGTGTTGAAGAGGCCGACCTAGCTAAGGCACAAGGCTTTGGCCTCTGGCATGCAACTGGAGTATTTCACAAAGGGGCTGGGCTACTGCTTTCGCAAGGTGAACTTGAGAAGGCAGTCAACCAGATGGAAGAAGGGTTGGCCTCCTTTCGCGCATTGTCTGCTAGTCTTACGCTCCCCGCTCAACTATGCGCTCTGAGCCGAACTTACATAACATACGGTGAGATCATTAAAGCGACTGAGATGTTAACAGAAGGCCTTGATCTTGCTCGAAAGAATTGTGATCGCGCGCAGGAAGCCGAACTCCACCGAATAGCAGGAGAATTGGCCCTCTGCCTTGACGATCAACCGACTGCTGAAGCCAGTTTCAGGAAAGCGATTGAAACTGCGCACAATCAAAAATGTATCCCATTCGAGTTGCGGGCAACAATCAGCTTGGCCCGACTTCTAGAGAAGCAAGGACTGCGCCGCGAGGCCTGTGCGACTCTCGCCACAGTGAGCAGTGCTTTTTCCGAAGACTTCTCGTCGCCCGAACTGGCTGCCGCTAGAGCTTTGCTCGAAGGTCTGCGTTCAAATTTGTGATTACTATTGTACTTGGGGTCCCAATCAATTTTATGAGTAAACACCAGAGTGTCCTGGCAGTTACTACAATATTGACTATTGCTATTGTTCCGCCAGCTGTACTTTGCGAATCGATAATCCCACCATTAGGCACAATGATTTAACTAGAGCGCTTGGTTTTGACCTTAACTTCGGCCGACGATAAGGCACTGGCAGAGATCGGCAAACTGAAGAATCTTAAAATTCTCAAGATTAGCAGCAACACTGCAATCACAGGGAAGTGTTTGCTGCAGCCAAAGGGCTGCAAATATCTTAAGACTCTAGATGTAACCGGCTGTGAACTTACGCTAAGCGATTTTGACGAAATCCGAATATCGCAGATCAAAACTCTTTCTGTTTCAGGAAATTGCTTCTCAGACTTAGAGAAACGCAAACTAAAGATGATTTTTCCAGACGCCAAAATTATTGACAGCAGTAATGTTGATAGCGCTACGAAGTTTCTGTTTGCCCCACTTCACTGATAGAACAAGCCTGTCAAACAGAGGCACTGCCTTACGAGCCACGCGATCTTGGTAGTTGCGCACAAGAAGTGCCATCATTCCGGTAGCCTAAGTTTACTCTGTTAGCTCAGGTGAAACCGGATCTCGTCGACGCCACGTAAATTTCAGCGGCTCAATAGCTACGAACATAAGAATCTCGGATATCAGCCTTTGTTCATCAAAGTGTGAGCACATCATACCCAGTGATTCCAGCAATACCCACTGAGTCAAGCCACTGCCACTCGGCCAATGCGGAAGTTCCCAAACCGACCATGTTATTCAGTCAAAACGAATCACCAGGATTACTTTACTGGAACACCTGTAAATGTTCAGCCACCCCAGCAAGTCCATCTCGTGATTGAGTTGGATTTTTAACAACGATTCGTTCAGAAAGACTTTCGTGAAGCAGTTGAGCTCGCTTGCCGTCAGATACTGTAGACTAAGCGGCAACAAACAGTTCGTATTTTTTCACTTTTTGTTCAGGCATTGTTTCGTTCCTTTGTGTTAGAGATTTAGATTGCTAAAAAACTTCCTTTTGCTGAGGTGGGTTCTTTCGCTTTGCTAGCTGAACTGCAACGGCGCCTGTGGCAACTGGCAGCCCTGTGGTACAGGGCGAAAGCAAGGCTGGAAGAACCAATCGGCGAAAGCGCTCTAGCGGCGCTGGAGAACGCTCTATCTTCATACGGAGCATGGCCCCATGCCACGCTTCCAATAAAGCGGTGCCAATCTCTTCCGAATCAAGGGCCATATCTATTTCGCCAATCAATTGAGCTTCCCATACAACTCTTGCGAAAGCTGCTGCCCAATCATCAAAAATTTCATTAAGTCGAATGCGGATAACCTCACTGTGCTCTGAAGCCTCAAGCCCCATGTTTCCCGCTAAGCATCCATACCGCCAATCAGCCCCAGCGAAAAGATTGATAATCACTTCGAAGTATGCACAAAGACGTTCTCTAGGACTTCTGTTTTCGTCTTTCAGTGTTTGTTCCATGACTACCCGAATCTGATTGTAGTAGTAGTTGAGCACCACAACACCAAATTCTTCTTTTGAATTGAAGTGATTAGTAAACGATCCTTGAGCAACTCCTGCAGCAGCTGTAATTTCGCGCAAGCCCACAGTGCCGAATCCGCGCTCGTGAACGGTCTTCATTCCGGAAGCGATGATTTTATCTCGATAAGAATAGCGTCCCATCGGTGAATAATACGTTCGAACGTATTATTTTGTCAACAGACAGGCGGCAAAGCTCTTCCTAACTGCAATCCGACTTTGCCACAGCCGACTTCGTGTTATTGTTGTTCGAATGGCCGTTAAACAAGACAGAAGAGAGGAAATACTGCATGCCATGCTCGAACTCGTCGTAGAGCGGGGCATAAACGACGCGCCCATGGCTGAACTCGCCAGGCGTTCTGGCGCCAGCACAGGGATCATTTATCACTACTTTTCCAACAAAGATGACATCATCAATCAGCTTTATTTATCAATTAAGGCGCGGATGGTTGAATCGCTGATTGCCGATTTGGTCAGCGATATGCCTGTTAAAAAAGCATTTTTGCAAGTCTGGAAAAATGCCTATACTTTTTACCGTAGTCATCCCCGTGAAACCAAATTTCTGAGTCAGTATGAGAATCTGCCGTGTTACGAGAAAAGCGGTAGGTCCACTTTGACAAGTGATAATCCCAACTATCATTTACTAGTAAGCCTTTTTAGACCAAAGAAAGACGGTGGCCTCCTTAAGGACCTACCTTTTGAAGTGAGCGCCGAACTAACCGTTGGCCTGGCTGCACGTTTAGCCAAACAGCCAGAAGTCTACCCAGTAGAACTTTTGAACCGTGTGGCTGAAATATGCTGGCGGGCTGTACTCGAGGATATCGACAGCGAAGATTAATCGGATTTCTCATTGACTAGAATGAACGTTCGATCTAGTATTAAGCCTCCGAAACTAGAGGTGGGATTTTGACATGGTTGAATTGATTAAAAATACAAATAAAGTCTGGTTTATTACCGGAGCTTCCACTGGCCTAGGCCGAAGCCTAGCTGAAGAAGTAATTGCGGCAGGAGGCAAAGTAATAGCCACCGCCCGTAATATCGACAAAGTAAAGGATTTGGAGAAGAAGTATCCAAAGCAGGCTCATGCGGCGAACCTTGATGTACTTGACGGAGAAAGTGTTAAGTCCGCTTTGGAAAGCGGACTTAAGGTCTTTGGTCGAATTGATGTAGTGGTTAACAACGCTGGGTATGGTTCGCTTGGTTCTATCGAAGATGCAAGCGAAGAACTCATTCAAAAACAGTTTGAGACCAACGTATTCGGTCTATTGCGGGTTACCCGAGCGGTACTGCCGACTCTGCGGACTCAGGGCTCGGGCTATATCTTAAACATCGCGTCTACTGTTGGAAGACTTGCTTTTCCTGGAATCGGCATCTACTCAAGTACAAAGTTTGCTGTCGAAGGGCTCTCCGAAGCGCTGCTTCAGGAAGTTGCGCCATTCGGAATTAAAGTAATCGTTGTAGAACCGGGGGCTTTTCTTACTGAATTTGCCAGCAATGTGGACAAAGCAGAGCTATCTGAGGCTTACATGCCGGTTTATTTAGACCTTATGCAGATGATGGAAAACAGCGTTTTTGGCGATCCAAGTAAAGCAGCAAAAGCAATGATCCATGCAGTGGAAACTGGTGCTGATCTTAAAAAACTGGCTCTGGGCGCGGACGCATATGAGATGATTACGACTAAATTAAGTGTGGATTTAGAAAACTACAAACAGTTGGAAGACATCTCAATCTCAACAGCCTTTGATGATCCAGCAAACGGCAAAATGAAACTGCCCGCGATTGTCTAGAAGCGGAGCGCCTTACCAACGGGGTACAGCCTCGGCCACAATAATCCCAAGCACTGATAACAAGCGAGCGCAATCCACGGCTCCGGGATCGAAGAAATGCCCCAATAAAGTTTAGCCTTTTCGAAGGCTAAACTTTATTGGCTTCGGCTGTCGCAGAGGCTATCGCCGGTTTACTTACCAGGGAATCACTCCTTCAGTGTTTCTGTACTCTCCAGTTGAACCAGATTTATCCAACAGTGCAAGACGTGCTGGCTCGCGCGCTCCTTCCTCCGCGCTTTGCAAACCTTGGTTGTCGTTGATGTCAGTGGCGCAGTAGCCAGGACAAACGGAGTTTACCTTGATATTAGTATTTCTCAATTCATAGGCGAGTTGCACAGTCATCATATTCAGTGCTGCTTTTGAGGCTGAATAGCCGAGAAACTTAGTATCGGCATAAGGCGAGTTTCTGTCGCCATTAAAGGCGCAGGAACCCAGAGCACTCGATACATTTACTATAGAGCCTTGTTCAGACTTCATTAAAAGTGGTGCCAGAGCTTGAGTGACGCGCAGTGGCCCAATGAAGTTCGTACGTATCGTCACTTCGACAGAGTCAACGCTTGCTTTAGTGGGGCTGCCATCACTGCGTTCGATGATGCCGGCATTGTTGACGAGAATGTCGAGACGGCCGTATTTTTTTTCGATCGCTGCTGCCACTTCATCGATTGTCTTTGGTTTAAGCAAATCGAGATTAAGATACTCAGCTTTTGCCCCCTTGGCCCTGAGCTTTTCACAGGCTTCCTTTCCGAGTTTTTCATTGCGTGCCCCCAATATGACGGTGCAGCCTGCTGCGCCCAACTTGTTGGCGATTTCGAAACCGATTCCCTTATTTGCACCGGTTACCAATGCTATTTTACCGTTGTTGTTCATGAATACTCCAAAGCGTTCTTAGGTACGTGAAAACTGAACTTTCTGTGCGATAAGACCAACAAAGTTCATTTACAATCAGACCGGTCTAATACTACCTCAATCCGAGCACTAGAAGCGTTTTTCAGTTCAATTTCAAAAACTCCATTCGATTGGCCAATCTTTCATGTCGTAGGAATCAAGCGGTCGGATCCAACCGCCCCAGCAATTAGTACTGCCACCGTAGCAACGCGTGCGAGATAAGGTCAGGAAATCCAGTTGAGCTCTCATAATGAATGGATTGATTTTGCCTTCATCCAGTTCCCTTACTAGGGGATCATAATTACGTGGAGTTTCGTAGGAACTCTTATAACGGTTTTCTATGCCGCATTCCAAAACTACGACAGATTTCCCTCTCTTGTAAAATTCCTTAGCCATTGTTAGTCCAACTGCACCGCCACCAACTATGCAAACCTGGTAGCTCAATGTGCCACCAACTGCGACTTCGTTTCCATATTTTATTGGCATCTGGCAAACCTATCTTAAGCTGTTATTCCGCTCAGGTATTAGACTGCATCAATTTACTCGCACCG
>CALROJ020000109.1:0-11997 GCA_943369735.1 bacterium Ga0077546 | reverse complement strand
ATCTCTACTTTTGCTTCGGCATCAAGGGTGCGCCAGTAGAGCACCACTTCGCGACCACGTACTTCGTAGGCATCAATTTTGCCTTTCTTCACTAGCTCTTTTAGCTGGTCGTGGCGTGGCTCAAGGCCGCCAGGCAGCCCGATGATGGCAACCGGAGTTGGCACCACTGCCTTCTCTTTGTTGATCACCGTGACGTTAGCTTCTGTGGCACTACCTTCGGTCAGTTTAGTTTGAGCCAATGACACTTTTAAATCTAGTTTGCATTGCTCTGAACTAGCTGGCTTAATGGCATTGTAATTGACTGCCATTGAGTAGGGCATTGGTGCGCCGCCTTCCATGCGCAGCTCTAGCTTGTGGTCGCCAGGTGTCAGTAGTTCACTGAGGTCGGGCAGTTTGATAGCGCCAGTTGTTGCTGGGGTAAAGTCAGCCCAATCACCAATTGATTGACCGTCGACATAGAGGCGCACCTTGCCTGGTGCTTTCGGCTTGGCCCGCAGTTTGTCGTAAGTGACAATTGCGCGCAAGGCTAGCACTGTTGATTGAGTAGAGCCATAGCGTCCGGCCTTGCATGAATCGGCTAAGAACTTCACCGATTTTTCTACGTTAGCAGCGTACTGAGGCTCGCGCATCCAGGCCAATGTGGTTAGAGCGGCTCCTTCTACGGCCAGGGCTTCGCCTTCACTGCCAACAATTGAACTCTTGGTGTCGCCAATGCTGCCGTCTGCTTTTTGCTTGGTTGCTAGTTTATCCATGAGCTTTTTGGCTTCAGCTTTGTTATCGGAAAGATAGAGAGCATTTGCCGCTAGTGCTAGCACATAGCTATTCGGGCTACTAGCTGCGGCACTTTTGAGAGAGTCGATTTCGGGCTTCAGATCAGAGGCTGGCTGACCGGTTTCTAGTAGCGACCATAAGATGTAAGCGTTAGAGCAGTCTTTGTCTTCAATCCAGGTATGAAGTGCACGGCGCTTGCGGGAGAAGCCGCCTTTACCGTCTTTTTGCTTGAAGAGCCAGGCGCGAGTGTTAGCGACCATTGTTTTGTCAACTTCGCGCACCTGAGCCATATCGCTGAAATGCATTAGACCGAATGCTGTGAGCGCTTCGTGGCCTGGGTTTTCACCGAACCACTCGTAGCCTTTATCGGGGCACCAGAAGCCGACCAGCATCTTGTATCCGGTATCAAGCTTTTTGCGCGACGATTCGACTAGCTTAGGGTCTACTCCTGTATGAGAGAGGAAGTATTGCTGAGCCATCGTTAGTGGATAGCTGGTAGAGCATGTCTGCTCAAAGCAGCCGCAGGGGTCTTGAATCAGTCTTTCTAGGGCCTCGGTCATATTGGCTAGCGGAGTGGGATAAACAGCCGTGTTGGAAGCAATGCTGCCGTTGATAACCTCTTTAGGAATTGTGATTGTGTGCACCACAGTTTTTCCTGGTTCAAGCATGCCACCAAAGCATTTCTCAATGGGGAAGCCTTTCGCTTTTACACTTAATGTTCTTGTCACTTTGTCTTGGAATAATCCTGACTTAGCGTTAAGTACAAAGGGGAAGGTGCCCACGCCAACTGTGGTTTCGCCTGATTTCGCGGCTCCTAGTTGTAGCGCCTCCACGTCTATTGGTTGAATAAAGCGTACTCTGCCTCCGGCACCAAGGGCGGAGCCATTCTTAACTAGCGGCAAAAGCTTAAATTGTGCTTTTGAACTTTCTTTGGATTCTCCGTTCAAGTTGATAGAGATATCAGGGCTGACAAGCTCACTGCTGGTGGCATTGACCATACTGACTGGAAGTAAGATATGGTCGCCAGCGGTTACTTCTAGTGGCATTTTTAGTTCGGCATAAAACGGCTGAACTGACTCTACACCGATATTGGTGGCGCCGAGGGCACCATCGCTATTGAAGGCATCAGCAAAGACTCTGAAGGTGCTGACACTATCGTTCAAGCCAAAGCTAACAGTTGCTTCGCCGGTCTTGGCGTCGGTTTTTACACCACTATTCCAGAATAGAGTCTCGGTGAAGTCGACTCTGTCGGTGGGGTTTCTGTCTTTGCGCACTTCATAGGCAAACTCACGAACCATAACTAGATCGTTTTGGGCCGAACGGCTAAAGGCAAGTTCATTGTCAAGCATGGCGTCGCCGTCTATAAATCTAGCCTTGCGCTCCATCTGGTCGGCTTTTCCCATGGCCATCTGTATTTTGTTTTGAGCTGCCTGCAGCTCTGGCATTGGTCTAGCTGAGGCCGCAGCAATTTCTTGCTTGGCGGGCATTTTTTTGTCGCTTGCCTGCGGGGCTTGGTCTTTTGCCTCATCTTCCATTGGAACTTCTTGACGAGCACCGCCCATGCCTGCCGGTGCAGGCGCAGCCATTGGCATGGCCATATTAGCCATTTCCATGGCCATGCCTGGCGCACCAAATGCCATGCCGCCGCCTCGGAATCTCATTTGTCCGCCTTCTTTCATGGCCTTCCTAACTTCGTGTTGCGCTTGCATCTTCAGCGCTACCACTCGGCGAGCTTTGTCGCCGTTCTTTTCAATAAACTTGGCGAGGTCCATGAGGGCAAATCGGCGCCAGCCCTGCGTGCCCAAGAGTAGGTCTGTGGCCAGAGCTGCTTTTGAATTTTTATCGTCAAGGTAGACATGGGCGTCAGCTAGGTCTGATACTTCCGGCTCAAGAAAAGCCATAACTGGCAACCGCGGTGCTTGCTCGCGCTTTTCAATCATCTCTAATACGCTGTCATCAGTTACAGTGACACCAACAACTGCTGCTACGGGCTTGTCGTTTTCGTCAGTAGCTTTAACTGTCAGCTTGGCTTTGTCACCAGGAACATAGTTCTTCTTGTCTTGGGTGATGCTGACCTTTAGGGGGTGCTGTGGTGCGCGGAAAATTAGCCTTTCTGCCAGTGGTACGTCTTTGTCACTCCATATGGTGGCAGTTAAAACACCTTCAGCATCATCTGGCACCACAAAAGTTATCGGCAATAGTGTGCCGGCTTTGACATCGCTGCGCTTACTCAAATCAACATGACACTCTGATATAACAGTCTCACGCTTGGCTAGAGTGACACTGAATTTCTGATTGCTCGCGCCCACAAGTACGGTGACTGGCTGACCTTTGGCGAAGGTGTCTTGCTCAGCGCGAATCAATGCACCAGCGGCTTTTGCTTGGGGCAATGGATAAGTTGTCTTGATTCCTGCAGGCTCATTGATTGTGAGGAAATATTCTTTGTTAGCGTCTGGTGTAAATTGAATACGTCCTCGCCCTTCGTGCTCAGTGGCAAACTCTGCCACGGTTACATCTGTTATGCTGCCGTTGCTGCCTTTGGCAATTAACTTTCCTGCTAAGTCAGCGGGCTTGCCATTGGGCAGAGTGGCTTGAATATAGAGGCGGTTGGGATAGCCCGCAATTAAGTCGCCGCCTTCGGGATACATCTTTAGATCAACTGTTTGTAAGAGAATAGGAATAGTCTTAGAGGCCGTTTCAACTACGCCACCATCTTCGATGATGAGAGCAAGGGTGCCTTCACCCCGTGGAATATCGTGGGGTAATTCTAGGCTGACTGAGCAAAGGCCGTTGCTATCAACTTTGGCTGTTGCACCACTGATGGCCACACCATCGACAACGGCTGTAACTGAGACTTTGGCACCAGTTGGAGCTCCGCCTTCTGCCCGTTTGACATCGAGAGTAGCGCTGACTTTTTCGCCTGGTCCGTAGCCGTCGCGCAAAAATGTAATTTGTGATTTCAAACGCGGTGCGCGATAGGCTCTAATATCGAATTTGCGCTCGGCGGGCGCATGACCATTCCATGGATAAGTGACCTTGAGCAGATACTGACCGCCGGCCTGCCCTTCTGGTACCTTCCAGCTAAAGCCCCAACTGCTGTCTTGTGCACTTGCTGTGCCGCGTGCCACCACATCACCTTTTGGTCCGGTAACTTCTATGGTGGCGTTGACACCCTGGGTGTCGGAAATTGGTTTGTGCCCATTGGCGCTGAGCAAGACTCCGCGCACATAAACATTTTCGCCAGCCCTATAAATAGGTTTGTCAGTGCTAACGTAGGTCAAGTAGCGGTCTTTGCCGCCAAGAATTTCACTCGTGGTTTGACTCTGGTGCATGGTTATCTGCTCCGCCGTGCCTTTTTCTGCTTTAGGTAAATTGCCGAGAGAGAGCCCGTCGCCGTGCGGGCTGGCATAGCTTCTATTAATGAATAGTGAGCCGATAACGGCGATTGTGAGGCCACCGAAAATCCATTGGCGAGACATAGTCAGCGCTCCTTTAATCTAGACTCACCGATTATGGCAGCGGCCAATATGGCAAATAAGACGGTAAAGGCGGATAAAACTTCAGGGTAAACAGCAGGGTAGATCCAGATAACCTTGAAAAGCAGAGCCGGCTCCACTATTGGACGCCGGCTGCATTACTTAAGTGCGGGCAAAGCTCGCTTAATAGTTTTTAGGCTTTGCTCTCAGACATCTTTAGCACAACCACAGTACAAGGTGCGGCATCAACGATTTCATCAGCGACGCTGCCGAACCACAAGCGGCTAAAGCCGTGGCGGGCATGGCTAGGAACAATTGCTTCATCAGCACCAAAATTCTTGCAAGCAGTGGCAATTGCTTGGGCTACTTCCCCTTCAAGAATTTCAGCCGTTGCATCAATATTAAGCTTAGTCTTGAGGTCTTTGGCCATTTGCTCAAGGACACCCTTCTCTTCGGCTCTTTCTATGGCAACGGTATCGGGAATGCCTGGGGTTGAGACGTCGGCAAATCCTGGAACGATAACGTGTACAAGGTGAATCTGGGTTTCGCTGCTGTATTTTTGCGCTGCAATCTCATCGAGAGCGCTTTTGGCGCTATCTTCGCCATCAATTGCCACAACGATCTTCATAATTTTCCCCTAGATAATGACTCTACTTAGACGCGATTGAGTCTACCACTCTATCGATGTCTTTGAAAATCTCCCAGGAGCTTTTTGATTCGACCTGGCTTAAGCTGTCGCCAGTGGGCCAAAGGGCGTGGTCGTCTTCTAGCTGCAACAGGCCAAAGTAGCTATGGGTCAGCACGTACTCGTTGTTTACTTTCTTAAGCATGACTAACACCCGCCCGGGGTGGTACTGAGGTTGGCTTCAAGTGTAGCGATATTTGATGGCCAGGTTCTTGGGCATGTGCCCCTTGATGTCGGAGCCGCTAGCTAAGTTGATTGTGGCGTAGTGAACGTTACTTTTGCCGCCCACTGCGCAGGCATTGGCCGCAGGGAGGTCTATGCGCAGCAGATTAGCAAAGCCAATTATGTCTGAATTGTTGACTAGCGCTCTTTTGCTTTCCCCGCCTCTGTGGCCAATAACAAAGATAAGGAGCACAGACATACCAATCATTACGAGAATTTTCTGCATCAGCGTCAAGGCCTCTAGGGTTATCGTTCGTGCTTCAGGGCAAGGTTGCGGTTGGGGCTCCGATTGGCCTTCAACGTGCACGTCATCCCATCATAGAAGTACCCGTTGGCCAGTCTTCGTACCATTAGGTTTGCTTAAGATTGTCAAGGGAGGACGATTCACTATCCCCGTTCTTCGACTCTTTAAATAGTAAAAATCGCGCTCTTTGCCGGCGAAGTTTTATGAAAAGTGGGCGGAAGTGGCTTGGCGTTTGCGTTCGGTGGTTATTTTTGTGGTATGTTTTATTTGTCTACCCCAGTTGACGTGAGTTGATTGGGCCCGCCCGGGAGGCCTCATATAGAGGTTTGCCGGGCGGACTGTTTTGTGGGGAAGTTATGGCACAGAGAATTGCATTTCTTGTTGATGGTTTTAATGTCTATCACTCTGTGTTAGCTTGTCTTTCAATGGGCGATATTCGGCGCGGTAAGTGGTTCGACTACCGTAAGTATTTTGAGTGGTTGGTCTCAGTAAATCCCAATTTCGCAAAGGGTTCAAGCGTCTCATCTGTGCGGCTCTATTCAGCATTTGCATTTCATATACGGAAGGCGGGGGTAGTTGAAAGGCATCGAGTTCTAAATTCAGCGCTTGAGGCACGTGGTGCTGAAGTGACGCTGGGCAACTTTAAAAGCAAGACAATTAAATGTGGTGCTGTTTGCGGGCTCGATTTTATTAAGTACGAAGAGAAAGAGACCGATATTAATGTCGCAATGGGTATGGTGGAAGCCTTCGTTGGGGAAGCCGCTGATTGTGCCGTGATAGTGTCTGGTGACACCGATCTCATTGCTGCAATTAGAACTGCAAAACTACTATTTCCGGAGAAGCGTATTGGTGTTCTTATGCCAGCCTATAGAGGCAACAATCACATAAAGTCCGTGGCGCATTTTGCTCTCAAAATTAAACCAAAGCACTATGAAGAGTACCAAATGCCAGACCAGGTTGTGGCCAACGATGGAACCGTGATTCAGAAACCGGCCAGCTGGTGAGTCGTTGAATTGTTTCGCGTGGGGTGTTTAATTTGTATAGCCCAGTTGGCTTAACGATCAATTTCAATTTGTCAGATCCTCGATTCTCGGGAATAATGAACTGTCTAACTAGTTCTCGATGGGCCAAGTAATCATGATTGAAAACACAGAGGCAACCAAGAAACTTCTGACGCCGCCTGAGGGCTCGGAGCCGAAGGCAGACGGCTCTATCGGAGCTAATCTGAAGAATCTATCTGAGCGTTACAAACTGCTCAACGAGCTTGGTGTAGGCGGCATGGGAACCGTATTTAGGGCGGTTGAGCGCGAAACTAAGGCAACCTATGCTGTTAAGGTCATGCACCGACACCTTAAAGCCGACGCGGCTAATGTGCTGCGCTTCGAGCGCGAGGCTCAATTGGCCATGAGCTTGCAGCATCCCAACATTGTTGAAGTTTTTGATTTCGGATTGACCGAAGCATCAGAGCCATACATGGTAATGGAATATCTGGAAGGCGAAAACTTAGATGACATGCTAGAAGAGAGTGGACGGCTATCAATTGAAAAATTTGCTCCAATATTTTCTCAGGTATGCGCAGGGCTTAGCTACGCCCACGAGTCAAACATCGTGCACCGCGATATCAAGCCAAGCAACATCATGTTGGTGGCTGGCACCACCCCGCCACAAGTTAAGATTGTCGACTTCGGCATAGCTAAAGCCTGCGCGTCCACTGGTGAAATTTGTCCAACAAGCGTCGCCATCTTGCAGTCGATGGACTGGGCAGCAGACAAGCCCACAGAAGAAGTAGCAGCGCTGCTACAGACCCTGACTCAGCCAGGTGAAATCTTTGGCAGTCCGCTTTACCTGAGCCCTGAGCAGTGCAATGGGCAAGAAGCCGATTGCCGCTCAGAAGTCTATTCTCTTGGCTGCATGGTATTTGAGATTCTTACTGGTGCTGCACCGCTAAGAGGAAGAGACGCCATGGAGACCATGCTGAAAAAGGTGCGTGACAAGCCGCCGCTCATGGGTTCTATCGCTAAAGATACTAAGTTCTCTGATGAGCTTGAAGCGGTAGTTCAACATTGTCTAGAGCGTGATCCAGACAAGCGCTACCAAAGTGTTGCCGAGTTGGGTCAGGCGTGGAAGCAGTTTGAGAGTTCCAAAAACTAATTGTTATTACAGCTAGCAGTCCCAGTCATCCAATTGCAGATTACTTTTCAATGTCGCTCGCTTAATCGCTACGCCGTTGAATATGGCACTAGAAACAGCACTAGACGTATCACAAGACTTAGCACTAGATACGCTGCCGTAAGATTCTGTATTTCGCATTGGTAATGCCGCGCTAGCCTCGCTGACAAAGCGGCGCTGTAGATTGGTCTCACTCTCTTCTAAAAATGCCATGTGCCACCACTCAAGCATTCGTTCTTTAGCTATGTCGAGAGATTTTGCTGATATCAGTTTGTCGCGTTTCTCTTTTTGATTGATCTTTCTATCACTCGGCAGTAAATTCCACAGGTCGCCGCAGGGCCAGGCAGCAAAAGGGAAGCAGTGATCAATGTCGTAGTTGCCTAGTTTTAGTCTCTGTCCGCTCCAAACGCAAAGCAGTGGTTTCTCTAGTTTGAGAATATCATCGGAGATCTTGCGAACAACTTGTGTGTCTCGTTCGGGATCAAGCCACACGAGCGCTTGCATCAGCTGATCGTAGGTGATTGCTTTTTCCGCAGATTGCGAATACTGCTGCATCAGGCGAATCCATTCGCCAATTAAGGCAGGTTCAATCCACGAAGCAAATCGGCTCATTGAGTTCCACAAGGCCTTTGGCACAGTCAATTCGCCAAAAGTGGCGAGGTAACTTTCATTGAGAGTATATGTATTGCTCTTGATCGGGCGACCGCCAGTAGTTTTGAAAATTTGTTCGCTGCTATTGGGATAGGTTATATACTGCGTTGGCATTCTGCGAATCGTATCTTTTGCATCAATCAACGCTTGATGCAAATTTGCAGCATCCACTCCTGTGAACGTGGCGCCCACACGAAGGTCGTAGGGCGACAGGTGTCTTAAATTGCGGAAGGCTTGACCAACAAAGCCGAGACCTTTCTCTGATTTGTCAGAAGGTCTTTGGGGAATGCCAGATTCGATTAGCTGTTTGTAGGCCCGTAGCCAATACAGTGCCACCAGTCCTAGTGGTATCGATATTTTTTCGTCGGCGCTGTGCTTCGCCATACCAGTAGCACTATCGGCGATGCGCACCAGTACGCGCAATAAGGCTAGTTTGTAAGTGGAAGATTTGCTATCGTTGATAATTATGTGGCGCAGCAGTGGCAGTGCATCAGTGCCGTCATCAGGCAGCTGAAAGCAGACCGTTTGCCAGGTGACATCGGTGCGCTGGCGCAAATCATCAGTTTGACAAATACGCACTAGCACTAGGCCCCGATCTCGCGCTAGTTTTTCTAATTCACCCAGAGCGATAGGATAACTTTCTCTGCCATCGCTAAACTCACCACTGCGCAGAGAGATGATGAGCCTACCACCAGGCCTTAGCAGTGCTGCGAGTTTTCTAAAGGCCCGCGGTTTTTCATTTGGTTTGATGTGCATCCAGACTGCGCTCAACAAAATTAGATCGAAAGAAAGGCCAAGTTTGATAGTTTCGGTCAAGTCTGGTAGGCCATCTTGCACCCAGTTGATTTGCGGCTCTGGATGCGTCTTGCGCGCCTGCTCAATCATTCCTTGGGCTGGTTCAACTGCCACCACATCGCAACCCCTCTGGGCGAACCAGGCTGCGTCTCTGCCACTGCCAGCGCCGATGTCTAAAACAGCGCTGCCTTTTTGTGGCATCAAATCAAGCAATTGCTGATGCACCTGTTCAAAAGTGAGCGACTCGTAAGTAGCTGTGAACTCTTCCGCGCGTTCGCTGTATTGCTTGATTGTTTTACTGGGGTACATTGGGCTCATCGAGAAAGCTCAGCAATTAGAGTAGCAAACACAGTAACTAAATGCAGGCTGGCAGAAAAAGTATTCTGGCTTTTGTAAGATTGCATCTTCGTTGTCTAGAATTAGTTTAAAGAAGGCTGGGGTCACAGAAGATTTCAGCTGTTGCTTCTTGTCGCTGCTTTGGTTTGGGTTTCGAGAAGTTCCGAAGTTTGACTTTGCGGAGAATAGACTATCTATTCTCCGCAACTTGTGCGGAGAATGTCTTGCGTTTCGTGCCTGTTTTGGTCTATAATCTCCGCATATCATGCGGAGAATGTCTGTGTATATTCACCAATTACCTGATTGGCCAATGTTTAAATGGAATGCCGAGTCCCTAGCGGAGCCCTTAGCGGCCGTTCGTCATGAGCAAGGGCGTTTGGTTGGCCGCATGGAATCACTTGGTTTTAACTTGCGCCAAGAAGCTAATCTTCAGACATTGACTCAGGACGTACTAACAACTAGCGCAATTGAAGGTCAAGTCTTAGACCAAGATGCTGTGCGCTCGTCTCTGGCCCAGCGATTGGGAATTGACATTGCTGCGTTGAAGCCGTCAGATAGGGAAGTCGATGGTGTTGTTGAAATGCTTCTCGATGCTACGCAAAATTTTAGTAAGCCGTTAACTCAGGAGCGTCTGTTTGATTGGCATGCAGGGCTTTTTCCCTCTGGCATGAGTGGCTTGTTTCCAGTTCGGCTGGGTGCTTGGCGTGATGATAGCTCGGGCCCGATGCAAGTAGTATCAGGTGTAATTGGCCGAGAGAAGATCCATTTTGAGGCACCGGCAGCAGTATTACTAGACAACGAACTGAAGTTGTTTATTGATTGGTTTGAAGGTGGGTCAGCAATAGATCCTGTGTTGAAATCTGGATTGGCACACCTTTGGTTTGTCACTGTCCATCCATTCGACGACGGCAATGGCAGGATTGCCCGGGCAATCGCCGATCTCTCCCTGGCGCGTTCTGACCGCATGGCTGAGCGCTTTTACAGTATGTCGGCACAGACACGAGTCGAGCGAAAGGCCTACTATGATATTCTCGAGCGAACCCAAAAGGGGGCGATGGACGTAACGCCATGGCTTCAGTGGTACATCGCTTGCCTAGGTCGCGCCATAGCCAACGCGCAGCGGGTACATCAGTCGATACTTCGCAAAGCTCGCTTTTGGGACTCTGTCTTGGTGAGTTCAACAAAGTCGGCTAATTCAGCAGGCTCGGCCGATCTAAATGAGACTGGCAATTCAACACGGACGAGAGAACCATTAAATCATCGTCAATCCAGGGTGCTCAACAAATTGCTTGATGGATTTGAGGGCAAGCTCACTTCATCAAAATGGGCGAAGCTAGCTAGATGCTCTCAAGATACTGCTCATCGCGACATCATTGATTTAGTCGAGCGTGGCATATTAAAGCAGGATCCAGCGGGTGGCCGTAGTACTAGTTATTCTTTGGTTGAGGAGAGAAGTTGAGTCAAAAAAAACTATTTGACTTCACTACTTGCTGAGTCTTTGATTGCTATTTAGCGAGATCCCGCACCACTGTTTTCAGTCCATCAGTTACCCGCGCCAGGCAATCGTAATTGATTTTGTCTGCTGTATCTTCATTGGTATGGTAGTGCGGATAACGATAGGGAGCCGTGTCGGTCACCATGATGCCCGGATATCCCAGGCGCCAAAAACTCAGCTGATCAGAAAAATCGACACCGGATAATTCAGGTGGTGCAGCCAGTGTTTGAGTGGGAAATTTCGCAGCTGCAATGAAGGACGAGGCACATTTTGTTAAAAGAGTTCGTGAGTCTAACTTGCCGATGAAGGTGAGAAAGTTTCCGGTTTTTGGATAAAGCATTGCCAAGGCTGCCACTGGGAAGCGCTGTGAATCTGGCTTGTCGCTGTAGTAGCCAATGGTCTCTAGCGAAAGCATAGCCACAATATTGTCGCCGCGCTCTTTGCAGGCTTTGGCATAGCGATAGCTGCCCATGTCATCACTGCGAAAGAAGGGCGGTTCTTCATTTGTAAAAGCGACAAAGCGAATGGTGCGCGGAAACTTGTTTTTGGCTCGGTCTTTGGCCAGGTCTTTGGCGATTTCAAGCAGGGCCGCAACGCCGCTGCCGTTGTCGTTGGCACCGGGGCAATCTTGCACGGCGTCGTAGTGGGCGCCGATGACGATGATCTCTGAAGCTTTGGTAGTTCCGGGAATCTCCGCGATAATGTTAGCAGTACTCTGGGTGGCATGGGTGGCGCCCCATAGCCCGTCATTGAAGTATCCGCTAACAGAAAATGTCTGCCGCGAAGGCTTGAAACCAGCCGCGCTGAAATTCTCTTCAATGTAGATAGCCGCTCGCTCTAAACCGCCAGGGTTTTTAGTCAGACTGCGCGCACCGATGTCGCTAGATAGCATCTTTATGTGGGCGCGTAGCTGGCTTTCGAGTTGCTTCTGCTCACTCGTTAAGGGCTCAATTATTCCGCCATAAGTTGGCAAATTCCAGTAGGCAATGAAACAGCCAGCTAAGGCCGTGAGACCGGCGATTGTGATGGCAAGTTTCTTTCTGGTGAGGATATTCTTCATGGCAACGGCTTATCATAGCATGGGTGTGCAAGTGCCTCTCCGCTCTACGCATGGCTCAATCAAGCTTCGCCTAGCTGAAATGAGTAGAGCAAA
>CALROJ020000108.1:0-12815 GCA_943369735.1 bacterium Ga0077546 | reverse complement strand
CATCTATATTTTGCAGAAGCTCTGCTGATAAACCGTTTTCAGGCGCAGGCGCGGGGTTGAGGATGACCTTTAGGCCCTTGGCACGGGCTGCTTTGGCTGCCACTAAGACTGTCTCTGCTGGAATTTCTAGCTGGAGCAATAGTACTTTGGCGCCTGATAGCAAATTGTTTTTTGAGGCAACGTAATCTGGTGTTATTGAGTTGTTGGCATTCGGTACGATGACAATGCTATTTTCGCCAGAGGGGCCAACCCATATGTTGGCTATGCCAGTAGTTTGTTCTGGGTCTTTTGTCATACCTTGAATGTTGACGCCATTTTCTTTCAAAGTGTCGACCAGAACTTGCCCGTAAGCATCGTTGCCGACTTTGCCAATCATGGCTACTGAAGCGCCTGAGCGTGCTGCTGCTAAGGCCTGATTGTTGCCCTTGCCGCCCGGAAAAGTATCGAAGGTTGTACCTTTTAGAGTCTCGCCGCGGCCAGGCAGGCGAGGCACTCGGATGACAATATCCATGCTGAGGCTGCCAATGACAATTACTTCTGTGCCTGATTCTGTGGCCACAATCTTTTCCTCGTTTTTGGTGCTTCTTAGGCGCCGCTATTTTAGCAGAACGTACTATTATTACTGTCGCTTGTAATTTCTATCTCTTTCTGTATTTGTCTGCTTCGTTCGCTCAGGCGCTCTTTCCTTCTTTCTGGCTTTTTTCTCGTTCTCTTGCATTCCTGTTCCATACTGGCTTTTAAAGGAAATTTTGTGTCAAAAATTGTACGTTTTCATCAAACTGGTGCTGCTGAGGTTTTACAAATTGAAGAAATACCGGAGGTAGAGCCTGGCCCCGATGAAGTGCGTATTCGCGTACACGCCCTTGGGCTAAATCGAGCTGAGGTACTCTTGCGAGAAGGGCGCTATTTAGAAAAGCCAGTTTTACCTTCGCGCATTGGCTATGAGGCAAGTGGTGTGATCGAGGCTTTGGGTGCACAAGTAGCAGGGTTTCGAGTTGGCGATAAAGTTAGCACTGTGCCTTGCTTCTCTCAGACCAAGTATGGCGTTTATGGCGAGTGGGCAGTTGTGCCTGCGCGGGCGCTGGCTAAGTATCCCGATAATTTGAGTGATATAGAGGCGGCTTCTATTTGGATGCAGTATCTAACAGCGTATGGCGCCTTGATTGAGCTAGGCGGCCTCACAAGTGAGCAGACTGTTCTTATTACTGCGGCTTCTAGCTCTGTTGGTTTTGCTGCGATACAAATTGCTAGACGGCAGGGCGCAAAAGTGATTGCCACCACTCGTGGTGATACAAAGAAGCAAGCACTCCTTGATGCTGGCGCTCATCATGTAGTTGTCACCGATGGCGGTGATCTAGTAAAGGAAGTAATGGCGGCTACTGGCGGCAAGGGAGCCGATCTGATTTTTGATGCTATCGCTGGGCCACTGCTTTTGAAGTTAGCCAGAGCCGCTGCTTATGAGGCATCAATATTCATCTATGGGGCCCTTAGCCTTGAGACTACTGCATTTCCTCTGCAGCTGGCTCTTAAGAAAGGGCTTACTGTCAAGGGTTATACGATGTTTCAAGTAACTGATGATGCCGCAAGATTCGCTCGAGGCAAAGAGTATACCTATGCAGGCCTGAAGGACGGCTCATTGGTGCCGGTCATAGACAAAGTTTTTGCTTTCGACCAAATCGTGGCAGCGCACCGCTACATGGAGTCGAACGAGCAGAAAGGCAAGATAGTTATTCAGGTTAGCTAGGCTTTAAGTTTCGGTTGGCCAGCGCTTTTCGAGCATGCCGTCGATGAAGGTGCCAATTTTGAACGACATGACATAGAACACTGGAATTGAGAATATGCAGAGAATTTCTTCCATAACGACCTACCGGGGGATGAGTGAGGAATCCTCTAATATGCTGAGCGCTGGAACGGAGAATTGCATCGGCATCTTAAATGCCTAGGCTGGCCATTGTAGAGCCATGCCTTAGCCCGTCTTAAGGTTTTCATTATATTTCGATAGTCGTATATTAGGCGCGTCCGAGCGCACTGTCAAATGTATTTTCTGTTATTTCCAGCGGAGAATACGAAGGTGATTTCTTGCGCTGAAGCTTTAGTTAGCGCCAGATGAGTAGAATCGCCTTCCGCTTTCGCTCATAGAGGTCAATAAGCTAGATACTTGTCTCTTCGGCTCACAGGTAGTGTAGGTCTTATTTAGCTCTTCTATCAGTTGTGGAATGCCAAAGCTATCAGCGTAGCGCAGTGCGCCACCGCGGAATGGTGGGAAGCCTGAGCCGATCACCAAAGCCAAGTCTAGCTCTCTTGGTTTGCGTACAACCTTTTCTTCAAGACAGCGAGCCGCTTCGTCGACGATGACAAATATTAGGCGGTGTTGAATTTCTGCTATCTGCTCAGGGGTAGCTTTCTCTTCACTAATAGTCATGTTTGTGATTTTTGTGAATTCAGGGTTGATCTCGAGTTTGCGTCCAGAGCCGTCCCAGTGGTAACAACCCGAGCCTGAACTTTTGCCTCTTAAGCCAGCTGCAGCAGTGAGTTTCATGGCCTTTGGTGGGGTGAATCTCGCGCCGAAAGCTGCATGCAATTTGTTTGCTACTGAGAAACATAGAGGAAGGCCGAGTTCGTCAACTAGGGTAAAAGGCCCCATTGGTAGCCCAAACTGAACAGCTGCGTCTTCTATCCAGTTAAATGGATAGCCTTCGTCAAGCATCCTCGAAGCTTCCATCAGGTGGGTGGTCAAAAGTCGATTGACCAAAAATCCAACTGAGTCTTTGATGCCGATTGGCACCTTGCCTAGCTTGGTTGCCAGACCTAAAGCGAGGCTGTTAGTTCTGGCGTTTGTGCTGGGATGGCTTATTACTTCAATTAGCGGCATTTTGTCTACGGGATAGAAGAAATGCAGCCCGACAAAGCGTTCAGGCTTAGCCAATTCTTGTCCCAGCTCGATAAGCTCTAGGGCAGAGGTATTCGTGACTAAAACACAATCATCAGTTACATGCTTTTCAACTTCAGCTAAGAGCTTTTGTTTGAGTTTGCTGTCTTCTGGTACCGCTTCAATAACCATGTCGCAGTCGTTCAAAATTGAGAGCTGTTCCGAAAAAGTAATTTTGCCCCGTTCTGTTGTTCCACCAGCTAGGGTCGAAGCGTGAGCCTCTTCGTGGGCTGCATCGAAGTCGGCCATCTCGTGTGCACGGGCCTCTGAGCTGGTTCTGACTCTTACATTGATACCGTGCACCGCCGCTAGTTTAGCGATATCTAGGCCCATGATGCCACTGCCAATAACACCAAGTGTTTTTACTGGTTTCGCTCCAGATTTTTCAGCGCTTCTGGCTGCAGAGCGCGCGGTGAAGTCTTGAGAGAAGAACAGTTGAATCAGATTGCTCGATGATTTATCGTTTGCAAGCTCAGCAAACGATTTGGCTTCTTGAGCCAGCCCCTCTTCTAAGGTCGCTGTAGTCGAAAGCTGTACTGCTTCTATTGCTTTGTGTGGTGCTGGATAGTTGCCCTTTAAGCGAATTTTGATAGAGCGTTCCATGGTGGCAAAGAGCTTCTTGAGCTTTTCTGGGCTCTCTTCTTCTTTAGCTGGTCGAGGTTTTGCAGTTCCATCAAGAATAGCTAGAGCAAGCTCTTCAGCAGCCTTGTAGAGCTCGCTGAAAGGTACTACTTTGTCAACTATTCCAAGCTCAAGTGCTTTTTCTGCCGAGACTATCTCGGAAGTGAGGATATACTCAAGGGCCAGTCTGACTGGTATCAAACGCGGTAGGCGCTGGGTGCCACCAAGACCCGGAATTAAGCCAAGTCGTACTTCTGGCAAGCCAAAGATACTCAGCTCCGAATCTGAAGCGATGCGATAATTCGTACACAATGCTACTTCTAACCCGCCACCGAGGCAGGCACCATTGATGGCGGCGACTGTAGGTTTGCCAAGATTTTCTAGCTGATTAAATACAGCTTGACCTGCTTGTGAGAGTTTATGAGCTTGTTCTTGCGAGTCGAAGCTCATAATTTCATGCAGGTCTGCACCAGAAACGAAGGTATCGGGCTTGCTAGAAGCAATCACCAAGGCTTTGATTTTTCTGTCTGCCTTAATTTGAGGGATGAGTTCAGTTAGTTCTAAAAGAACATCATTGCCCAATACATTGACTTTGCCTGCACAGTTAAACCAGAGTATGGCGACGCCAGACGGTAAGGTTTCTAGTTTGATATCTCGCTGATGTTTCAGGGTTTCCATGAATCCTCTTTTTTCTTCAGGCTTTGGCACCATGAAGTTTGTAGCCAAACGTCATTGCCTCTGACAGCAATTGTTCTGGCAATATGTGCGCTTCAATTGAACCGGTTTCGTTTTTTCGTATCTCAGAGAGCAGTGCCTCGGCGTTCTCAATATACTCTTGAGCGGCGATTTTATATCCGCCAAAAGGCTGACCTTTGCTGATGAACACTAAAATGTCAGGGCTGCCACTTACTTCGCTATAAGTCAGGCAGCCGGTTTCACCTGTCAGTGAAATCGACATCAGGGTGGTGTCGAAATAGTCAAGCATCGCTTTCGATTCATCTTTCGCTAGCGGGCAACCGAGAAATAGCGCAGACATGGCAAGAACGACATCTTGCGGTAGTTCATAAACTTGCAAGAATGTGTCAGCCCCAGCTATATCTCCTTTCATAAGGTTTATTGCTTTTTCTACTGCAAAAGTTTCTTGAGCATCTTTGCGGCCATAGATAGCACCGGCCACTCTTCCTTCATAGAGAAGCATGGCAGAGCGTGATTTTTGCTCTTCTGAGCGGGCTTTAACACAGCCGGTAAAGTTTGCTAGCTCAAGCTCAGAGAGCAACTTTGAAGAGTCAGCGGTGGAGCAATTTAGTTCAAGATAGAGTTTGCCTGATACGGCTGGCATAATTAAGTCGATGGCACGACGCAGGCGCTGGCTGGTTGGATATGAATCAACCCAGATGGCAAAGGCATTGTCTTGGTCAGAGTCGGTGCTGAGCTGAATTTTTTCTGTGGTGCCGAGCATAAAGGCAAAGGTCATCAGGGCTCTATTGTTATGCATGCAAACAAATGTTGCCGGCACAGTTTGACCAATTTTGAGCGGTTCAGTACTTGGCAAAAACGCTTTCAAAACATGGTGGCTTTCAACGTCACTGGCTGGCTCTGCTAGAGGTGGTAGGCCTGAGCCTATTACTACAGCATTGTAACCACCTGGTTCTGCGCTCTCTATCTTGCACATCACGCTCTGACCGGGACGATAGGTGCTTGTGCTGTCAATTTCTGTCATAGCATGCCAATAACGCTTGTACCTTCGACTACGTCTTAGGTCGGGAAGTAATAACTTCTAACAGAAATGTAGTTTATCATTACCAAATGAACAGCGTTCGCGGTGGCTACTTAATCTCAATATTCCAGCTTTGGTTTGGGTGTTTATCCATTGGTCTGGTCGCGACTTTGTCCTTGACATGCTGTGCGGGTCCGCAGGCTCAGCCTCAGCCGGGAAAGATTGTTTCTGGTGAGGTTTCTGGTGAGAATATTTCTGGCAGCAGTGAGAGAGTAACGATTGATGATGTTGCTGCCATTGCCAAGAAGGTTGATTTGGGCTTTGAAGATGGCTGGATAGCCGGTCGAGAGGCGCGCTTCTTTAGATCGCCTTACCGGACTTTAAGTGCCCATGACAAGGCGCAATTCGCTCTGGCCTATCATGATTTTTTGGAACCATTTCATCAAGACCTTGGCAATAACTTGGCCACCTATGTTCCTTACAAAACTCGGGCTGCCTTTGCCCGTCAATACTGGCTTTCTTCAAGTTCGGGCGAGAAATTTAAGAATGAGAAGGAAAAGTATCAAGTAGCGTGGATTCACGAATCATTACTCGATGGTAGTGAATTATGGTGGCGTGCGGCCGAGAAGAGATTTGGTAGCAAGATTGACTCAGTCTTGGCGCTTGTGCACGATACTGAGCAAAATATGGTTGCGAAATATATGGAAGATGAGAAAACAGAGGGTACTTTTTCTGGCCAGATGTCCGACAAATCCATAAAGAAGCCAAAGAGTGTTAACTGATGTCTGACAAGCGCAAAAGATTGACTGAGAGAGAAGAGCAAGAACTGCTTTTTCAAAAACGCTTAGCTGAACTGCGGGCGCGCAATAATCAGTTTCCCTGGAACATGAAGGAACAGCCAGATTTCGAAATTCCGGCTGAACAATCAAAGCTCTTTGCCGACCGTTACATTGAAGACCCATCTCTTTCTGATGAAGAAGTAGAACGCAGAGCCTTGCTAGATCTTAACTCCTTCAATTTTTGGTCATTTTATAAGCGGCTCAACTATGAGGTGCGAAGAGCTAGTCGCTATAAACGCCCTCTTTCACTATTGTTTGTCACTATTGATAAACTGGCAAATGTGGTCGAGAACTTCGGTCTGCAAGGTGAGAATGCCGTCATTCTAGGCACTGGGCGTGGCCTTTTGGGTAGTGTGCGAGATGTAGACATTGCCGGACGCTGCCGTGATGATTGTTTTGGAGTGATATTACCTGAGACCCCACGTGGTGGTGCTGAGATCGCGGCAGAGCGCATACGCACAAGGCTTGAAAATCTTTCAGTTGACTACAAGGCCAGTCAGATTCTTCTCACTGTCACCGTTGGTGGTGCCAGTCTAGAAGAGGGTATCGACAAACCAGATCAGCTGATTGCTCTGACTGTAGAAGCTTTGCAGTTGGGAATTAGGTCTGGGGGCAATACGGTCAATTTCCCTGTTGACGAATAGAAACGGCTAGTCAATTGGAGCTGAGCAATTGGAGCTAATTGGTAATTGGTACTGAGCTTCCAGTTACTTTCTTTTGCCATTAGATTATAAAAGTGATAAAAAATCAGTAGAATAGCCTATAAATGTATTGGCACAGCTTAGCTCTGTTGTGGTATTCACCGTATGGACTCAACTGACTCTCACGACGCCCAAGTGCAAGTTCCCGGGCAGGCTCCTGTTTCAGGTGCTGCGGAGCAGGCTAGTGCACCGTCCTTTGAACTTTATTCTCAGGCTCACGTTAAGGCCAGTGCTCAGGCTAACCCTCAAGCCAGTGCACAAGCTGACGCCCAGGTTCCCGTTCAAGCTAACAGTGAAAAACCTGGTGTCTTTGCTGCGGGGACGATCGTAGGCGCCAGCTATGAGGTAATTGAGCTTCTTGGTCGTGGAGCTATGGGCATGGTCTACAGGGTGAGACATGTGACTTTGTCGACAGAGTATGCCCTGAAGATTCTTACCGATGACAAGCAAAACGAAGTCTCTGTCATACGTTTTCAAAACGAAGCCCAAGCGATAGCGAAGCTGAACCATCCCAATATCGTTGCCATCTATAATTTCGGTGTACATGATGGTTCTCTGCCTTTCTACGTGATGGATTTGCTTGCAGGCGAAGACCTCCTAGACAAAATTCTTTGCGATGGGCCAATGACGCCAGAAGTTGCTTTGCCGCTCTTTATTGAGGCCTGTGCAGGCCTTAGTTACGCGCATCGCAAGGGCATTCTCCATCGCGATGTTAAACCAGCAAATTTTCTGATACTCGAAAAGCCAGACGTACACGGTGCAAATTTAAAAGTCGTTGACTTCGGTATCGTCAAATTTGCTGAAGAACTAAAGCCTGAAGTGCAAAAGCTTACGGCCATGGGTGTTGTCTGTGGCAGTCCTAGTTACATGAGTCCAGAACAAGCTATGGGACAAAAGGTCGACCCACGCTCTGACATCTATTCTTTAGGCTGCAGTCTTTTCGAGGCACTGACCGGCAAGGTGCCATTTCGCGGTCGCAGTGCCTCAGACACAATGATGATGCACGCAACCAGCCCGGCGCCAACTTTAGCTGAAAAGAATCCAGAGAAAGTGTACTCCGACGATCTGGAAAATGTTATCGCTAAAATGATGGCTAAAGAACAAATGTATCGCTATCAGTCAATGGACGCTGTGGCTCAAGATCTAAGGAACGTGCTTGAAGGCAAGCCTTTGGCAGCCAGTCCTATGGCAGCTAAGCCGTTTGCTAAGTCGCAATTTGGTGTGGCTGGTCAGTCTGAGGGGGCAGTCACGCTTTCTCTAGGAAGAGACAACAAGGTATCTGGCACTACTAGTAATCGCAATTCTGCGCTTTTTGACGATCGGCGCTATAGCAGTGAGCAAGAGGCTTCTGGTGAGTATGAAACAGATGACGACGACGATTCTGAAGATGAGAGAGGGCGGAGTTCTAGTAAGGTTAAGGTCGCTCTTGTTTCACTTGTGGTAGTTGGTATCGTCGGCGCGGTATGCTTTTTTGCCATGAAGTTGCAGACCCCATTGAGCCCATCTGAAAGTAAGGCTGTTGAAAGTTATCGAATTCCTTCTATGGATTTGCATGTCGAGACAAAAAGCTTGAGTGATGAGCTGGGTTTGGACAATGTTTCTCCGGACCCAGATGTAGGTGCTGACTCGATTGTGCTATCCCGTGAGAAATATTTTTCTAAAGCGGTAGAAGTCGATGGCCAGCCTTTTATTCAGTTTGATTTTCCCGTCAAACCTATTTCTCATCCCAAGGTCCGCCCGGTGGCCTGGATTGGAACGTCTCTCAACGACAAAGCAGAAGCTTGGGGTAAATTGAAATATCCGCAAAGTGCAAAGCTTTATTTGGTTCCTTCGCCTAATGTTGTGTGTCAGAAGAATTTTCTAACTAAATTTCGCAAAGGCGATATTTATGAAGTTATTGTTTGGTCTTTCTTTGCCACTGATCAGCTGGCAATTGATTGCACAAAAGTGCCTGGCATTAGAGGTTTCAGTATTAGCGATTGTCCTGAGCTTACTACTCGTATTATTCCAGCGCTAAATTCACTGTCTGGTTTAGAATCATTCAGCGCCTTTAAGTCGACCATAGATGGCGCAGACCTGGCAAAGCTTAAGTTCTTGCCAAATTTGAACCAGCTTGTCCTCTCGCGCTGCGTCAATATAACGCCCATTCTGATGGCGGTAAGCGGCTCGAAAAAGCTAGAGACTCTTTATGTCTCTGATACAGGTATTGGTCCCAGAGATTATCGCTTGATTTCTAATCTTCCAAACTTGAAGGCGCTGATGCTCAACGGAAATAAAGTTTCGTGTGCCGACTTGCATTGCCTTTCTCGGCTCTCGCATCTGGAGCAATTGTCATTGATGAATGTCCGTCTGAAAGCCGGTGATGCTGCAAGAGAGCTTGCACAGTTTCCTTCACTAAAAGTTGTTTGTGTGGATAGGGGACGCTTCAGGAATCAAGACATCGCCTACCTTCGTGAGCACTCGCCAAGTCTGAGGTTTAGTTGGTCTTCTCATGAAGCGCCAAATATAGAGCACTAAGTGAGGTTGATTTCGCTCAATTGTCTTTATGTTCGTCTAAATTTCAAACTTGGCGAACACCGGATAGTGATCCGAGCCAGAGTTTTCTTGCACTTGGCGCTCGGTACACCTTATTGAAGGTGACATGAAAATGTGGTCGATAGGAATTACCAGGTACGGTAACATCGTCGGCCAAGTGGCCTGTATGCCTTTGTTTAGCCTGCTATCTACTAAGCCTGACTCTTTGACAAAGTCGGTGAATATGTAACTCCAGGGAGTGCAGTTGAAATCTCCAGCCAGTATTGTTAGCTTCTGGCTTTGAGTAATTCGCTTGGCTAGTTCATGCATGTGCTTGTCGCGCATTGTCGTAGCACCGGGTGATACCGGTGGCAGTGGATGGCTGGCAATTATCTGAATATGCCTATTCTCAGCGGAGTTCGAAGGCAGACTTAAGTCGACAAATGCGGTCGGCAAACCAATACCACCTATTGGCTCTCGACTTTCATGCTCAATTTTGTATTTGCTCAAAATGCCAATGCCAAAATTGTCGCTCCTGGCCCTTACACTTTGGTAGGGGTAGATACTTTTGAGTTTTTCAAAATGCTCGCGCCAACCTTCGCTGACTTCTTCAATGCAGACAACATCTGGCTTTAGTTTCTCAATCAGTTTGTCAAAAGCCGGATAATTAGTGCTGCTTGAATTGACATTGAATTGCAGTAGTGAAAGGGGGGTCGGACCTTGGGCTATCTGGTTTTTGGCTAACTGGCTTTGGGCTAAAAGTGGCGATTGATCACTGCCAAACCTCGTGGACGCCAGGGTCACCACTACTATGTTGGCGATGAGTGCCACTATGCAGCTCATGAGGTAAAAGCGATTTATTCTTGTGCGTTCCAAATATAGTAAGTATGGAATAGCCATGGCTAGCAATACGGCGTATTGAACGCGAAAGTGTGAGAATAGCTCAACGGGCCAACCAAAGAAGCCAATGAAGGCCCAAGCTGAACAAATGGCAATGAACGCCGCTGGTGCAAGTACTGTGGTACCAATGACAACGCAAATTTCTCTCGGCTTTTTCATGCGAGAGTTTAGTTTCCTAGAGTTTTGATTTTAGCTTTGGCCTTTTCTACTCTAGGGTCTTGTGCTGGAGCTAGTTCTACGAAAGTTGTAAGCTCGCTCTTTGCTCCTGGTAAGTCGCCAAGCTTTTCCATGGTGCTGGCGAGTAAGAAGTGAGCGTCTACATTTTTTGGATCAATAGATGTTGTCTCTTGATAGACCTGTTTGGCACCACTGGCATCACCTTTAAGAAGCAAGGCTGAGCCTAGGTTGAGTCTGGCCGAAACTAGTTTTGGGTCAAGCTTTACGGCTTCTTTGGCGTGGGCAAATGATTGGCTGACATTGCCAGCTCTAGCAAAGACATAGCTCAAGCGGTCGTGCATTTGTGCTGATTGGGGGAAGAGATAAACCGCTTGCTCTAAAAGATTGATGGCGTTGTCGAAATTACCGGCAACTATACATTTGTGTGCCAGAGCCCCTAAAATAATTTTGTCTTTGGGATTAAGCTGGTAAGCCAGTTCTAGCTCCTTAATACCTTCATCTTCTTGGCCTAGCTTGGTTAAGACTCGGGCATAATTTGAGTGGAAGAGCGCATCATTGGGCTTCAGTTCAATCGCTCTTTTATACTTTTGAGCGGCACCGGCCCAGTCGCCTTTAATGGTGAGAACGGCGCCATAGTCGGCTATGGCATCGGCATAATCTGGATCTGTAGCTATGGCAGCTTGATACTCACTAATGGCTGCATCAAAGTTGCCCTCGCCTACGAAATTGTTGGCTTTAAGATAGTGAGATTCTGCGGCCACAAAAGTCATTACATTTTCAGGAATTTCTTTTACTTGCTCAAGGGTTGGAGCACCGAGCACGATATCATTGCCCGTCCAGTCTGATTTCATTACCGGAGTTTGACGCTTCGAATTAGTGTTAGCACCACTGGTATCGCTTTCGGTTAGAGAGCGCGCCTTGGCAAAAGCTTCATTGAGAGAGGGCATGCCATCTTTTTCACGCAATGACTTAATCAGGTTATTCGAGAATGAATTGCCCCAGGTCATTTGGTCTGGCTTACTGGAAGTGAGAATAATATAGCCCTTGCCCAGAGAGACTTTGTTTAAGTCGATATTGCTACCCATAAACAGAGCCTTGGCGCCCGCTGTTAGCTCGGCTGCACCACTGTAAGGTGATTCTAGAACCATGACGATACGATCGGTTTTGACGTCTTTCTTCAATGTGTCCATCAAGTTCTGCATTGATAGACAAGTTGAATAAACGTTGTCTAGAGCGCAATCATAGGCGCTCAAATAGGTAGTACCGTCGGTGGTGGGAAAGCCGTGGGTGGAAATAAATACAACCACCAGGTCGTCTGGTCCTGCAAGGCTTCCTAGCCAGCCTTTGCCCAGGTTGTTAATAATATTTTGCCTAGTTGCCTCTGAGTTGATTAGTGTCTTGACGTGACTTTCAGGGAAGCGTCCGGCGTTTGGATCTTTGAGATAGGCCGCGAAGTTGCGAGCGGCAAGATCCATTTTTGCATCGACGCCATCTAGCCGCTTTTCTTTAAATTTGGCGGCACCAATTACTACTGCCCACTTTTGTTTAATAGGTCTATTGGTTGAAGTGGCGTTGGGGTTTAGGTCTTGAATCTTTGTCCATTGCACACCGCTAGCTGGTGCCTTGTTCACATCAGGTGTGACGGCTAGAGCCCCGCTCCAACTGCCACTGCCCGATAACCCCAAGGCGACCGCAGCAATAATAGGTAGATCTCTCATGTCCATGCAAATTTCTCCAGAGCATTATTTATTGGTGGGCTAGGGCGACATCGACAGCCATTAGACCACCAGGGTCGTTGAAGCTAACTTTGACTAGGCTGCCAGTTGTTGAAGTAAAACTGCGAGCTAATCTGTCCTGACCTGGCACTTGGTCTGGCAAGATCACCGGAGTGGGATCATCCCAAGATAGTTGCATGCGCGTGGGTACAAGGTCTTTTGAACCAGACATGTCATCTGATACATAGGCTGTGAGATAAACCGGTGGATTGAGAGCTTGATCGTTGGCTATTTTGGTTGTCGAAAAAAGCAAACTCATTTTTTCAATACCGGGGTTATTGTCGAATGTGAGCCAGTCTTTGGGAAGCGGATAGTCAGTTTTGGCGGCCAGATAGTTTTTGGTGCCTGTATCTTTAGAGGGGAAGAGAATTGTTTTCTTCCCGCTGCTTCCTTCTTTCATGACAATATAGGCGTAGCCAGCAGAGTCTGGAATGATATGGAAGCGGATGGAGTCTCCTGACTTGAATGCCATCTTGTTGTTGCAGCGATAAATTTTGCCGCCTCTGTTGAGCTCAATCCAGTATGACATTCCTGAGCTAGACGAGACCTTAATATCATGGTCTGTTGAGGGTGCTACTTTGTTTGTATTTGTTGGTTTTACTAGCACAGGAGTAGCTAGAGCTACTTTCTCTTCTGTTTTCT
>CALROJ020000107.1:0-14050 GCA_943369735.1 bacterium Ga0077546 | reverse complement strand
CGGTGACTTCCGCGGTGACTTCCGCGGTGACTTCCGCGGTGACTTCCGCGGTGACTTCCGCGGTGACTTCCGCGGTGACTTCCGCGGTGACTTCCGCGGTGACTTCCGCGGTGACTTCCGCGGTGACTTCCGCGGTAACTTCCGCGGTAGCTTCCCCGGTAACTTCCCCGGTAACTTCCCCGGTAACTTCCCCGGTAGCTTCCCCGGTAACTTCCCCGGTAACTTCCCCGGTGACTTCCGCGGTAACTTCCCCGGTAACTTCCGCGGTGACTTCCGCGGTAACTTCCCCGGTAACTTCCGCGGTGACTTCCGCGGTGACTTCCGCGGTGACTTCCGCGGTGACTTCCGCGGTAACTTCCCCGGTAGCCTGCGGATGGCAGGGGAGCCGCACGACTAAAGAACTACGTTCGTCGTCGCTTTCGAAGACTGGCGCTGGTGAGCCATTGGCCATCATCACTTTGATGATTTTGGGGACCCCCGTGGCTCTACCTTCAGTCAAGTCTAGCTCCTTCAAAAATTCGCCGATGCGTCTATTGCGATAGCGGCGACTGATTGCACGACCCGCCTGTAAGTCCTCTAGTTTGATAGATCGATCTGGGCCAGGATAGCTAATTACGATCAATTCATCCTGCCCAATTCTTACTTCAATTGGTTCGCGCTGCTCGTAAGAGCGATGATATACGGCATTTACCAGAGCCTCTTCAAGCGCTGCGAAAGGGAAATTCCAAAAGCGCTGCGCTTCGGCCTGATGGGCATGTTTGACAACAGTCTCATGCAAGTAGTTGCGCTGAATGTAGTCTAATGCTTCTTTTGTCATGCGGGAGATAGGACCTTTGAATGTCTTTTCGGTAAAGACATCGCCGCCCGAACCCTGCGGGAACCACAGCACATCTATTTGTGTGCCGGGAAAGAAACGATCTGGTGTTTCATTGAAAAATAAAAGCCCGACATTCTTTGGCATTGGTGATTCAGTTGAGCCACCAACTATATTCATCTGTCGCCCCAACGCTTCGAGTGTCAATGAGTTGGCGTCTTCTGCTAAGGCGCTACCTGTCTCATGCAAGTGTTTGTGCATCAAGGCTCGTGACAAATCACCGACGGATGCCCTTTGCGCGAATCGGTCATCGAACGGCACCTTTGCGGTCAAACTTAGTAGCTCTTGTTCTATTTCGCCTTTGGCTTCAACGGTGCTGCTGTATCGTCGAACATAATAGTGCCACGTTTTGTGCCGTGCTGTCACCGCAGCCGGTGCCTTGTAAGGGCGGTTCTGTCCGCCAGGTGCCCAAAGCACCATTAGATTGCGACTTTCTACGCTAACTATGCTTAAGGCTGGAAAATATGAGGGTTGGATTAAGTGGCAGTGGGTTAAAAGTTCTTGCTGAATCTTGTCAAGCTGATTCTTCGGTAAACCTATCGGTGGGAATCGTGGTTGTCCATTAGTATCACTGTCTTGCCCAATAATCAGATAGCCGCCGCCTAGGTTTTCAAAATCGTTGGCAAAGGCGCACAGTGTTCTTATTACAGGGTCAGGATTCCATCCCGCCTTGTATTCAATTCGCTCGCCTTCCACCGTGCGTTGGTGGAGCAAATCTAGGAGGTTAATAGGTAGTTTGTCAGTCATAGCAAAGTTCACTCGCATTTTGTAGTGCGTTCGTCTTTCTCTAATACGCTCGCAAGCCGGAAATAGTTCAATTGCGAAATTTGCAATTCTGTCTTTGCTACGATTTCTATCCATCTAAAGGATGAAGTAGTTTCGTGATCAGCTGCTGACATTGGCAACACTCACTTTTGGTAATCGCTCTTGCGAAGGATTCTGCTTTGGCCAGAAAGGGCGATACTAACAGTGCCATCTATACCTTGATTTAAACTTGGCTGATTTCTTGTGAGGAATTGTCATTGTCAGATATTCACAGCTCCCATCAATTGATAGAAGCAGGTCTGTGGACTCCGCTTAGCTGGCGGTTTCAGGCTTGTTTGCTTGTATCAATTATTTTCTCGAACGTTGGTACAGGAGCTACTGCCCAGGCGCCAAGTCGCCTCGTCAGCAAAGTGCAAGCAAGCAAATCTACCCTAGTCGGTAAAACTTCGGTTAGCAAATCAGCCCCGGCGGGTTCACCGGCGGATCGCAAGCGCATTGCTGCTGAGCAGCATGACAAGGCCTTTGCTGTTCTCAGTAACAGTCAGGCAACAAAAGCAGCTCTTGAAGGAGCCGTAAGCAATGCCTTGGCTGCCTCGACTTTAGAGCCACGAAATGCCACCCACTGGTTTTTGGCTGGTTTGCTTTATGAAAAACTAAGCGCAGAAGATGCCCGGGCTTTGCCGATGGCAGAGAGAATGTTGAGCCAGGCTGTTGAGCTTGACCCTGAATACGGTGCTGCTTGGTTAGAGTTGGGTTTGATGATGGCTGCGCAGAAACGAGGCATGGAAGCTATTTCAGCATTGGAGTGTGCTCTTGAAGTTGACCCGGCTGCTACCGCTAGTTATGCAGTTGGTCCACTCTGCACTGTCTATGCCACCAACGATGAAGGCCTTCGTGGCCTAGATTTCTTTCAAGAACAGTACGAGGCTAACCCCGAGGTAACAGCGCTTGGTGTGGGCGAGGCGCTTATGCTCAACTACCTCGGCGATAGAAAAGCTGCTCTGGCTAAAGCTCGTGACCTCGTTAATGGCCAGCAGGCCAGTGCTTCCGAATGCTTCTATTTAGCTAACCTTATCAGTGAATGGGAGAGTAGCAAGCCATGAAAAGAATCTTTATGCTGCTAACCATATCCAGCTGCTGCAATAACATTGCCTTAGCTCAATCGATGGATTTTTACACCATAAACGGTGCTCGCAATAAAGAGCAAGAGTCTTTCAATAGTCGCAAGAAAGCGCTTGAACAGCTTCCCGCTGGCGAACAGAGAAACAGTCAATTGCGTCAAGAGATTCAGCGCCACCAAGAGGCAATGAAGAATTATTCTCTGCAGCAGCAGACTGCCAGGCAGCAGGTGGTATCAGATCTGAAACAAAAGTGGACTAAAGTTGATACTGATTGGAAGACCGAGGTGGCACGCCACAATGCCGCGGTAAAACAAATTGAGAAAATACCTGAAGGTGCAGACAAAGCTGCCAAGATTGCTGCTGAAGAAGCTGCTCACCGCACCTCTAGCAAGAAGATTGCCGTAGACAGGCAAGTGGTGCACGAAGGTGTGCTGCGGCAGGCTAATCGCGACGTTATGGGTGGCACGGCCAATGCTAGCAATAGTGTGCGTCAATCGGCAGGCACACCAGTTACAAGCGCCAGCCACAGTGGTATGACCAGCGATTTTGATGCTGGCGGTGGTTATCGCACCACTGAGAAAGTGGGAAAAATTCTCAATGAAATGGGTGTAAAAGCACCAGACGGCAGTCGCGTTAAGATGACTGGTGGCGTGCTTGAGACTGCTCCAGAATTTGGCATGACTGTCAACGCTGCACCAGGCACAGACCGCATCGGTAGTGCTGGGCACCAAGCTCAAGTAAAAATGAGTGCAGCCCATGGTGAGACTTATATTTCTGAGACCGGCGGTGCCGTTAAGTCGCAAGTGCTCAAAGATAATATAGCAACTCTCGATCACGCTAAGAAAGCAACCCACGGTTTGACGGCCAAGCCAGAAGCTCTGGTGGGCGGGGCTGCTGACGGGCAGGCCATGGCTAAGGGTGCGCTAAAGGCTGCCAATCAGACGAATTTAGATGCGAAGACTGTCACTGACATAGCCCGGCAGAATGGCATAAAGAATCCTGAGAAAATACTCGATCGCCTAGCTGAGATTAAGAGTCGCCAAACACCGATTGCCAATGCTGATGAAGCGGCTAAACTGCAAGGTGTGACCCGCGATATTTTGAATGCGGCAGAAGCTAAGGCCAATCGAAACGCAGCGGCGGAAGTAAAACAGATAGAAGGGAAGATTGCCGAATTGAAGGCCCAGGGGCAAAATTCTCAGGCTGAGCAGTTGCGCAAAGAGTTATCTGACTATCGGACAAAAGTTGATGCTGCGAAAGAAGTTTTACCTGGTGGTGCTAATAAGTCTGGAGCCACAAGTACAAAGGTGGCAGGTTCATCAACAGCTATTACTGCTGAACCAGAGCCTAAGGCTGCCGCTGGCAGTGGCTTAATGAAAGTCGCCGGAATTGGACTTGGTCTTTACGGTATCTACCAAGGCTACAACACAGCAGTTGAAGAAATGGAAGCTAGGAAGAAAGGCGAGCCAAGTGGTGCCCTTGGTTGGACGAAAGAAAAGGCCGAGTTAGCTGCGCGGACAGTTTGGCATGGCCTTGGCTTTGGTGCGGCTGCCGAAGCGGGAGAACAGGCCGGTAAAGAGGCCTACGATCAATATAAGGCAGGCATTGCCTCTGGGAAGATATCTGGTAAAGATTGGACTCCCTATTTTGTGATGAAGACCAAGGCTGTAGTCGGTGGATTGTTCGGGGTTGCTAAAGGTATTACCTACGATGCCGCTAAGCAGAGTGGTACGCAGCTCGGAACAGCCATTGGCGAGGGTGCTGGAGCGGGCAAAGCTGCCTATGATTGGCTGAAGAACACTCAAAGTGAGAAGAAAACCAACGAAGAGCGTGCCAAGATTGTTCGTGACAAACTGCTTGAGAAAGGTGCCTCTACTCGTGGTGCCCAACGAGCCGCCGATAGAGTTTTGCAAGGTGATTTTAGTGAGGCTAAGCGTCTCAATAAAATTTTAGATGGTAAGAAAGCAGCCAAGCTTGCCGCTGCGCAAGCTGCCGAAGCAAGAGCGAAAACTTTGCGTGATCGAAAGAAAAAAGAAGTGAGAAAGGAAGCGAACAAAGAAGAACAGGTTGCTCGCGAGAAGTCGACTGACAATGAGTTGAAGCTCCGTGAGACCGTTATTGCCAAACTAAATGCTAAAGGATTACCCACTGCTACGGCTCTGGTTGATCGCCTCGTGCGAGTTTTAGAGCGCGATGGTGCTACTGGTCTAGATGAGGCCATAAAAGAAATCACAAACATGCAGGGTACTTTTGTCGGCACAATGGGTGGTCAGGGCCGACTCACAATTACCGTAACTGGCACGAAGGCAACTGGTACGTTCAGCAATGTCACCAACACCGGGGGTGTGGTGGCTACGACCAAGCTCGCTATGAGCGGCGATGTTGATATGATTTCGGCCAAGATTGCCATGACAGTAACTGGTACTGTTACTATCCCTCCTCTACAGTTGCCAGCAGCCGCGGCCGATGAGCCCGCCTGGGTAGCTGAGATGAGAGCTTCTGCCAGTAAGTTGCAAGTGACAAATGTGTACGGCAATATGAACGGTCGCTTCACTGGCAACGGCTACCGAGGTCTGCAAGACGGTGCCAAGGAGTGGAGTGTGCAGCGGTAGAAGCAGACGCGAAAGTCGATGCACACGCAGAAGCAGGCGCGAAAATAGAAGTAAAATTCGCCTCGTCACAGTTTGGACCCGCTTTCGTCACCAATCAGTTTGACTTTGAGATTAAGTTGGTTGCATGAGACCCATGCGTTTCCTTTTTTTTGAGGTTTTACTATGCAAACTGAGATTCAGGCGAGCTGCAGATTTGTGAGCACAAGCAATGACGGTAGTCTCCCAATCAATGCGACTGGCACAGCCGGTGAGACAGAGTTACCGACGATTGCAGTTGGTGTCTCAGCAATAGCTTATTGCCTAGGCGTCGGAGAGCTGGAAGATGCAACAAGTACTACAAGTACTACAAGTGCAACAAATACTACAAGTCCAACAAGTCCAGCAGGAACCGTGTCGCGGTATGTCGATGGACGGATAGATTCTTTTGAAGTAGCCACCATTCGCAGGCACGATCAGGTCCTTGTTGAATTGCCAAATATGGTCAGAGAGGCATCTGCTCGGGGCGAAAACACAATAGTTATTGATTGCCGGGCCTACTATCGTAATTTTGCATATCCGCAGCTAAATTATCCTTCTCCTGCTGTGGTTTTGCGAGTGGCTGAGGCAATTGAAGCCCAAGGTTTCACTGCCGTTCTTGAACCGGTTATTCAAGGGCGTGGTAAGCGCGAAGAGAATTCTCATTCTGCTTTATATCAATTGAAAGCTTGCTTCACGCCCTCGGGTTCAAAGTAGTCACAGTTTGGTCACGCCTCCGTCACCAATCGGTTTGACTTCGAGTTTAAGTTAGTTGCATGAGGCGCTGGCACTTTCTTCTATTTGAGGTCTTTCTATGCATTCTGAAATTCAGCAGCAAGACAACGTTGAAATCGTAACTGAACAGCCCGACTCTACTGGCAGCAAGCTAACTGAGGAAGTTTATGGTCGCAGCCCGCTGGAGAAGCGCAGTGAGCGTTTAGACCACGCTGATTTGAGCGGTGATGTTTCCATTCTTGATAGACTACCAGATGCCGCTAAAGAAGCAGCAGCTAATGGTAAGAGCTCTGTTCTTATAGGTACCGGCAGTGGAGAGATGGTCGGAGCATTTCTTCCCAAATTTGAAAGCGAGCAGTTGGATGCACAAGTTAAGAGTGTTGAAGCGTTGGGGTTTAAGGCCCAAGTTCGTTGGCTTGAAAATGCTGCTGGAACTGGATTTGTATATGAATTGTCTGCCTCGTGGGACACGGAGCATCATCCAGAGCTTGCGCAGGTTACTGCTGCTGCCAAGCAAGAGAAAGCCGAAGAACTGGCTGCTAAGAAAGAGACATTAGACCGGTGTGACAATTTATTTGCTATCGATGCTGCCACCGCCCTCGATCAAAATAGATTGCCTGATGCCTCAAGATTGATCAAAGACTGCGGTGTGGAATCTACTGGCCTCTTTGTTAATTCCGGCAAGTTTCAACAGTTCCTTGAGTCTGTATCTGCCAACGAGGAAAAAGGAAAAGGTTTGGACGTAACTTTGAAATATGGTGTTGGACGTGGCACGGCATTCTATCTTGGTGGCGTTGAAATCAAATAAGTACAAGATTTTATCCGTAATATTTTTCATCAGTAAAAATCTTTACGGCATTGCCCCGCTCTAAGTTAGTGTGTTGTTGCTGTAGCTGTTTGCGCGCACCAGCTTGTTCACTTTCGTTTGCCACTTGCAGCTTACGTTTTAGGCGTTCAATTGCCAGCTTACGATTGCCACTTTGCGAGCGCTCATCTTGACTAACAGCAACCAGACCACTAGGAATGTGAGTGGCTCTTACCGCCGATTCTGTTTTATTGACATGTTGTCCTCCTGGGCCTGATGCTCGGCAAGTGTCAATGCGCACATCTTGTTGGCGGAAGTTCACCTCTGCTGGCGGCTCAATAATTTGTACGCTGATAAACCAATTTTTGCGCCGATGATTTGGTCTGTAAGCACTGCCACCAATCCATTTGATTGTTCCTACCCAGTCGTGTAGCCAATTGGGAATTTCGCCTTCTGGCATTGAGAACAGTAGCGATTGAAAAGTCTCACTTCTTTTCCCCTCTACAGCTTCGACTAGTTGCAGTTCTGTATTTTTCTGCCTGGCCTCGGCCGCAATCAGCTTTGCGACTTTTGCCACCACTAAGCAACACTCATCGGGGCCAAGACCGGCACTTATCTGTAACCATGTCATCGTCTGATAGCTCCCGTTTTATATGTAATCAGTGGGGCGAAGGTGGCAATCACAGTAATTAAACCGGCATCGACTAAGTCACCAACCACAATGTCTATATCCTTATAAGCTTGTGGTGCTTCTTCGTACAGCAGGGCGCGGTCTTCGCAGATGACGCGACCACCAAGCTCGGTGCGCTTTAGGCTCTCTTTTGTATAGCGCGGCTCTAATTTGCCTCGACATTCGGAACGCTTCCATTTGCGTCCGGCGCCGTGGGCCAGTGTGGCGAGATTTTCACTTTGTTCGCCGCGAGCCACAACAAGATAGCTGAGAGTACCGCGTGAGCCGGGGATAATTACAGGGCCTTGATCTGATGGTGCTGCGCCCTTGCGGTGTAGCCAAGTTGTTGTGGATGGAAGCACACAGTTGTGGCAGACATCGAGTATGGATTTTCCATGAGTATGGAGTGCATTCATAAACTTGGTGGCAATAATTTCTCTGTTTAGCTTAGCCCACTTAACAGCGTCGTTATGTTGGCTTAGGTAATATTCTCCTTCTTTTGAGTTGGCCTTGAGGGCGCCGTTGCCAAAATGCTTTTGGTGGCCCCTGAGAATGTGCTCTCCTAGGCCGCGTGAGCCACTGTGCACGAGGAGGTAGAGTGAGTCTTTACTGAGCTCCATTCCCTCGAACAAAGAAGGCTCGACTATTGACTGTAGCTTTTGTAGTTCAGCAAAATGATTGCCGCCGCCAATGGTGCCCAGTGAGTTGTCGAAGTTTGATGATACGAGCCCAATTGAGGCGAGCATTTCTTCATAGTCGCCAGTTGTTTTATTGCTGCTATTGCTATCATTTGCGGCTCTACTCTTGTTTTCGCTTGATTCTAGTGCGCCGAGTTTCTTTGTCCAGCTGTCTAATTTGCATTGCGACTTATGCAGTTTAGTTTGCCAGAAGCCCATACCGCAGCCGATGTCGTTGCCGACAAGATGCGGATATATGAGCCCCTGGCAGGCAAAGACAGCACCGATTGGTGTGTCCTTGCCTGGGTGGAGATCGGGCATACCAACTGTCTGGCTCATGCCAGGCAGCATGGCTGTCTGATTGAGCTGTTCGATGGCATTGCCCTCAATCCAGTTTTCGGGCGAAGCAATTATTTTGATTGTCATATGTGGCCTGTTTCTTTCTAGCTTAAATTGCTAGATCGGTTATTCCCATTTATAGGTTGCCATTCAATCAAGAAAAGCAACTGCTTCTGTTCTGGCTTCAGTATTCATCAAGACACGGTGCCAGTCTTCGAGCACGATTGTGGCGTGATCAGGGTGTCTGATTGTGCCTCTGACAAATACACCAGCATTTCTTACCATCTGCCTCCAGTTGAGGAATCTTGCTGGTTTGTCTCTAGCTATTAGTGCCTTGTACTGAGATTCGGTCAGTCCTTGTGGATAGCGGCCGCATACCATCACCATCTCACCGCGTGTGCGATAGGCATATTGGGCGATGTGGGCTTTGCTACCATTGCCGCGCACAAGGGGCTCTTGTGAGCGTACAAGGTTTGCTGGCACCACTAGCGATGCTGGAATGAAGAACCATTCTCCTTGGCGCCTGAATGCTTTTGTCTTGCGACGATTGCGTTTTTCGTCACTCAAGCCTACTTCTTTGTGCAAGATTTCTTTGGGTTTGAGTGAAGCTTTAGCGGCAGCTACTGTAGAGACACCCTCTACTGAAGCAACAAAGAGATGACGTTCATCGTGGCCGCAAAGGAAGTGCTCTTTGTTGACTGCAACACCGTCGCTATCTAGTTGTCTAGAGAGCAGCAGTAAATGCTTGTCTTGTGGACGCACTTCAATTATCGAGAGTTCCAGATTATTTAGCGCTTCTTTGCGTATTGAGACCTCGAAAAGTTCTACTCCTTTTTTTGTGATGATATCGAGTCTCACTGGTGTTGTTTGGCGCATTCTGCGGTGGCGCACGAGCTCATCTACTGCAAGGTGTATAGAGACATCGGCACCGATTTTTTCGAACGATTTTTGCAAGTTGGCAAACATATATTTCTCCAAATGCTCGCAGCAAGGTAACTCGCTGCCAGCGAGTTAAAGGGATGCTTAGAGTGTATGCGTCGGTACATACATATGCGCAGGAGCGATACGCTGAGCCGTTTGGATACGACAAACTAAGGAAGCTGTTGTTGCGTAAGACTTCGTATGGCCTCGTAAGCCTTCATTGGCTTCGTGAGGCTTCGGTAGGCTTCTTATGCTTCTTTAGATCAAGTGTCCCAAGTACAAAGCAGGGGCTGTGAGCCCTTAAATCTATAACCTGCTATGCGACATACTTCGGGAATACATGATCTTAACCTCGAAAAAATGGCAGTGGTCGTAAGCATTGAACCGTCAATGTTCGACCTCGAACCTTCAACCATTCTATCAAGCAAGTTGATTGTGTCAAGAGGTAGATTCGATTACGTAATTTACCTGACTTACTTTCGCATAGGCAAGTTCTGCGCGCTAAGTTCGCAGAGAGCGCTTACGTGGAATTCTTGTTTTCTCGAGACAATAGTTTTGCTTGCACTATCTGCGGTGACTGTAAATCACCGGCTCTCGTTCTTGCGGCTATCCATTTTTCTATGGCGAGACCAGATGATTGTCTGCTCTCAAATTCTTGCCAGAGTTTGTCGGCGTCGGCTGTTCTATTTGCCTGTGTTAACAGCAGCCAATACAATAATTCTGTTCCAGACAGGGCGATTTCTTCAATTTTTCGACCGGTAACATCTTGCGGCGTCGCGTGTTTCTTTGCTATCTCTATGGCCGCCAGTAGATGAAATTCCGCTTCTTCTAGCCTACCCAGGCCAGTTAAGGCTATGCCCATGTAGCGATGATCGAGCATTGCCGTTAAGTCTTTCATATAGCCATGCGCCTGGGAGCTTGGCGAATCTTGACGCGACTTAAGGGCCTGATCTAGCAGTAGATAGCGGCGGGCCAGGTCAAAGGCATCTAGTTCAAGTAAGTTCCAGGCCGTTTGCGATACCAAGCCAATTAATGGTATTGAATATGGTGTCTTGTCAAACAAAGCGGCGGCACGAGCCAACTGCTCTTGTTCTACCGCCCCTGTTTCAGTGTCGATAAAATTGCCCAAAATATCTAGCGCTGCCTGCCATTTCCTTTTTGCTTCGACGCCATCGTGATTTTGATGAAACTCGCTGTTCCCGGTCCAAACAAGATGCTTGGCATTGTCGTCGGTTTCTGTTTCTTTACCAGGATAGAAGCGGTCATGCTCGTCGGCGGGCCATTGTGCCTGGGCAATCTCAGGGTTCGGTTGAAGGGACGACAGAGTCTCCCCTATCAACTCTGACATGAAAGCCTTGTTCTGAGCGGGGTCAGCTAGTTTGCCAATACCAGGAAACGATTGCTCTGCCTCCGCCTCTCGGCCCTGAAGCATAAGATGAGTCGACAGCGAAAGCCTGAGAGCGCGGATAGATAAATCTATCATCGAACGATGAAGCTCTATGCCCGGTTGATCGAGCTCGGCGGGAGTGTAGTTCGAGAAAGCCGCAATGGCTTCATTGTAAATAGCTTCGGCCAGTTGGCTTTCTTGCGCTGCCTCTTCTCTTCTTATGGTTTTCATAAGTATCTGCATATTTTGAGAGACGCCATCAGCCATGTGGCCAATGACGATGGAGAGCATTCGGCTGTCGCTGGAGGTTGGTTTGATCGTCTTTAAGAGGTCCTCAAGCCAACCTGGTTGCGGATAGGGCGTTGTTACTTTGGCTGCGTAATCGGGGTAGGAAATTCGCTCTTCCACCATGCGGCCGATCTCATTTCCGTCCCAGCGATTTTCAAGCAGCGCAAGGTCTAGCCACGCTTTTTGCCATGGTGCCCCCCAGATCTCCAGGTAGGTAAAATGGTCAATAGTTAGCCTATCTAGTGCGAGCTTCTCTCTTTCGTGGTCGTCACTAGACATGTCTGCCCTATTTGGCCGGGTTTATTTAGCTGAGTCAATCTGCTTTGTTGGAGTTATGCCAGCCATAGCTAGTTTGCGCTTAATTTCAGGCATTGCTGCTCTTGCTGCTGCGATACCAGCATCGATACCACGTTTGCCATCAGATTTTTTGAAGGAAACTAGGTTGATACCAGTGGTATCAGGGTGAATTAGGATGTCTGCTTTGGCGGCGCTTGGGGCATCAAAGGTTGCTAGTTGAATGCGCAGTGCTTGCCGGGCCATAGAACCGAGGGCGCGGAAGTCTTTGATTGGTCGGTCTTTTAGATATTCATCAATGTTGACTGCAATCACTATGTCAGCTCCCATCTCGCGAGCGTGGTTGACAGGGACGTTATTGATTACACCGCCATCGCAGTAAAGGTGATCACCGATTTGTACTGGTTTTCTCAGTTCTGGCACGGCAGTGCTCGCGACTAGGGCAACGCCAAGGTCGCCTTCTGTTAGCCTGCAACTTTTGCCAGTAACAACATCGGTTACGACAGCAGCATAGGGGATGCTAAATTGCTCAATTCTTTTATCACCGACAGCTTTGTCAGCATACTTTCTGAATTTCCAGCCATAATAGAGGCCGTCGTATGGGCGATAGCCAAACAATCTTAGCGACATTACCGTTGGCTCAATTAACAAGCGCAAAATTGGCATCGGCGCAAATTCTTTGGTGAAGGTATTCTTTTCGAATACTTCAGCGATATCTTCCATGGGCATTCCAGAGGCATAGAATCCGCCAACTACCGAACCAATACTTGTGCCAGCAATTAAGTCTATCGGAATATTTTCCTCAAGTAAAACCTTAATAACACCTACGTGGGCTGAGCCGCGTGAGCCGCCTCCACCAAGAGCTAGTCCGACTTTCGGGCGCTTAGAATCTTTGCTATCTGAATCAAGAGCCGATGCGCTGTTGACTGCAAAACAGCTAGTTAATGCTATAGAAATTAAGGTGGCAAAAGTCTTGCGCATGCATCGGGCCCTCTAGGTATGGAGCAAGTTTAACCTAGAAGACCCGATGCTGTCCTGAGTTTTGTCTGATGTAAAGAGGGTCGAGCTCTCACTTGCGACGAATTGATAATTGCTAAATGAGCTTGCCGGTGGGCACGGTTAGGCTTCTCCGTGAAGTTGTTAATTGGCAAACTTCCTAAGTGTCGTAGTCGCCGTTCCATGGCGGATAGAACACGAGGTCTCCTGGTTGCATCGTAACGGTGTCGCCCCATTCTTCGGTCGATGTATCGACCAAGCCGAAGGTGAAACCTTCAATGACTGTTTGGAACAGCTGAATTTTGATTCTCTCGTACTTGATTTGGCCAAGTTCTGTAATTAGCTCTTCCATGCGAGTTTTAGCTCTCTGCAGAATCGCGGCTTCACCTTCGCTGGTGGTTCCTATACGTTCTGCGATGGTGTTCAAGTGCGCTCCGTCTTTGTTGAACTTGTGTAGAATGGCATACCAGGTTTTTCGTTTTTGCCAATCATCTTCGCTAGTTTCGTTTTGCTTCGCTATCTGAGCAGCTACCTGAGCCCAGAACTGTTCCCCATCTTTTGTTTTGCCAATATAGTTTGAGCCACCCTCGTAGCGATTGACGGGAAAAAGTTTTGGCAAAGGTGCCGCGTGATATATCGGCATTTCAATGTCAATTTGAGGAGTTGCAGCACGTGCTCCTTTCGCATCACTAATTATTTTCGCGAGCTCTTCCGGGTTAGTCGGAAGGTTGTTTTCTTGTCTGCTCATTTCCTCTAAGATTGGCTGGCAATCGAGGCTCCACTTCTGTTTGATTTCGCTTCTGTACTCATTGAATAGCTCATTGAGTTCGTGAAACAGAATGACAAATTCCTGATGGCGTGGCATTGCTTGATCGCTAGCGATCGATTGTTTGTGTTTATCGATGCTTTTTTTCATGAATGGAAGAAGGCGTTCCAATATATTTGGGGTTTTGCATGAATAAATATCATAGTTTGCTGCATCGACTTTGCTTGCTAGTCTGATGGAAAGCTTTTTCGTCGTTTTGAAATATTCCAAGATTGGTTTATTTGGTAAATTGGCTTGAAAGTGTTCTTGTGATGTTTGTAAATGACTTACTGATTTGCGAGCTGAAAAGAGAAGGTCTATGTCGAGCTGTAACACATTATCGCTCACCAGTAATCTATCGAATCCAATAAAGTACTTCAAACCTTCAAAGATGTCGTTGCCGCCACCGCCGCTATATGTCTGACAGCTTATATGTGTTTGCATTTCTCTGTGCCTTCCGCTAAGTCTAGATATGACTGCAGAGTTTACTGTATCGAGCCGCTGATAGTTCAGGCTTGTTTTCTTCCGTGAGCTAAAAGCGTAAGAAATTCAGATAGAATTTCTTACGCTTTTAAACTGCTGGCTCCCAGCTCCGTCTTCGTTGTGGCGCCCCTACTTGGCTGCGATCTCCACTGCTACTCCATCAACCCACTGCTTGTTCTCATCGGTGTAATAGAGATACGCACGGCTGGCTGGTCCAGTGTAAGTGCCGGGTACAGCCGCAATTAAGCTTAGAGGAATCTCTA
>CALROJ020000106.1:0-14199 GCA_943369735.1 bacterium Ga0077546 | reverse complement strand
TCAGCGAGTTCAGTGAGTTTATGGCATTCCGGGAGTATTGGCACCCAGCTTCTGTTGCAGAAGCCGTTCTCGGTTTTTGGCGAGGTAATCTATGTTGGCAAACGAATTGCCCGCCGCCACAGCCACCAAGTAGCCGTTTTCGTTGTTTCGTGGTGGGCTCTCGCGGCCGATATTTTTATCGAAAATTTCTTTTGCTTTAGCATCTGAGTGAACTGTTTGACCGGCAATGCTCACTGTTTGTTGCATGTTAAGGTTGCCAAACTCTTCGCCTCTAAAGGTTACACCCGTGCCTTCGACTGTATATTTGCCTTCTCTTCCTCCGCCCATTTCGCTGCCCGGTTGAAAGCGAATGGGGTAGACACCGTTAGCTGGTGTTGTGCGTGAGTGTTCCGGAGCAAAGCTGTCAGGTTTGCCTGTTTTGGGCTCTGCTGAAGCCAATTCGTGATTTGCCGACAGAAATTCTAGGCTGAATGTATCTTTGCCTTCGTTCGCCGCTGAGTGCAGCACTTCTATGCCTTTGCCTTGCAGTCTTTGAATTGCCTGGTTTGTATCTACTAAGATTTTGCTCCAGTCTCGCAGCACTTGATGTTGATTTGGATCGTCGGCGACTTTGCCCAGGCGGTCAAGAATATCTTTTTGTGTCTCTGGGTTTTTCACATTTTCTGGAGTAATAGTGTTGTCTTTGTTAGAGCCAAGGAGCTTGTTGATTTGCTCGAAGGAAGGGTCTAGTTGCCCCAAGCTGACGTTGATCACGTCTCCCTTTCCTAGTTTGAGTTTCCCTGAATCTATTTGATCAGCGATGCCATTCAAAGACTTTGAAAAGTCTGAGATTTCTTTGCCTTCCATGCCATTTTGTTGAACTCTAATGGCATTGAAGCCGTTCGCTTCGGCTAGACGAGCGCTGAATTCACCATGGGTAAAGCCTGTTTCTGTCTGCTTTTTTATACCTTGGTTTGGCGCAGTGGTGACTTCATTTAAGGCAATTTCGCTACCTTGAGAGACCACCAAGCTTTTGTCTTTAGGGTCACTGCGCAAGCTGGGGGCATCCTTCCTGAATTCGTCCAAGAACAAGACAGTGGGCTTGTTGGCATCTAGCTTGCTTGTATCATTGAGAACTTTGAACGGCTCTTCTGTTGGTTTCTGACTAGAGTCAGTTCCTGGCTTTACGTCTGATTTTGCATCAGCTTTTGCTTCAGATTTTGGTTCTGATTTGTTTTCTGATTTCTCAGGGCTGGTTTCTTTTGGGGGTCGCTTCTTGCCGGTTTTAAGCCCACGGGTGACGTCGGCCTCTTCGCCATCGGTCCCGGCGACAGACTCAACTTTGGCAAAGGGATCGTTCTGGGCAAAATCGAGGACGGCTGGTGAATTGTTGTTTTTTAGACCAACTCCATCGCCCGACTGAAGAGAACTAGTTGAAGAACTACTTGGAGAACTATCTGAAGAACCTTCCTGTTTTTCCGATCTAAACAGCTCTATGCGGTCGATGTGCTGGGTTGGAGCATCACCTTTAGGGAGATTCTCTTGCTGAGCATCAATGCGCGCATCGGTCGCTGCTGCCATAAATTGACTCTTTGGGGCCTGGTAAGTCTGGTAAGACTAGTAAAAGTGGGGGGTGCCATTGGGCTTATTAATCTGTACTTCTCTATTATTGGGTTGACGCTGTGAAAGACACGTGAAAGTGGCAGTCAACTAAGTTCATTGGGTTCTAGCCTGCCTGCTCATGGCAGACGATTTCGTATTTAATACCCTCTAAATCTTTGAAAAACAGAGCATAGTAGCCCGGTGGAACATATTCGGGATACTCCCTTGGGGCACTGACTATCGTTGCTCCTATTTTCGTTAGCTCCTGATGTAGCCTGTTGACTTCAGCGCGAGACGACGCCTGGAAGGCAAGATGATGCAGCGCCCCTGGTTTTCTGCGATTGATGGTTTCGTTGGTGAAAGCTTTTCTTGGTGAAGTAATGGCAAAGCACAAGCGTGGATGCTGCCATTCCACAACATGAAACTCGTGGTCGTCGATCACACCTTCTGAACGCTTTGTCGGATCGAAGCCCAATAGCGGAAGAAGTTTGTCGTAGAATGGCACGGCAATGCTCATGTCTTTGACTGTGATTTGGATATGATCAATTATTGGTTCCATGGATATTTACCAAGAGTAATTTTCGAGTGAGGGCAACGTTATTATAAAGCCATTGAAAAATGCTCTTAGTGTGATGTTCTGCTTGTGCAGTTTTTGTACTTCCTCCGTTTTGGACTTGCCAGCATTGGCAGAGGAAGCGTCGATGGGGAATGCTAAGGTGCCAATATTGCAGGGCAACGTGCCGAGCACCCTGCCATTGAAGACACAACCTGAGCGTGTTGTTGAAAACAATGTCCGATTGTTCAAACGCGATTATTCAGTTCATCCGATTCTTGGCAGTAGAGCTGGTGCCACTCTTGCTAAACCGCCAACTATTGCCGATTGTCGTGCGTTGGCTGACATAACATCTGATCCAAATTACTTCGAACACTTCAAAGCAGAAGCTTCTGCTGCGCAAACTTTCTGCGACCTTGTATTGAGTGGCAGTCTTTCTGAATACCGGTCATCGGGAGATAGCGATAATTCTGAGCGCAGGCACGACGTGCTTTTTGGCTATAATCAGATTCCTGTGCGCATTTCGTATCTCAACGGTAGAATCACAAAAGCAGAAATTCGTTGGCGAATATTTGGTACCGGTAAGTTTAAACCTGCGGATCAGAACAGCGTCGAGCAAATTCTTAGAGATAGAGCTAAGAAATCAGTTAGCCTGCGCGATTCGCTAATTGGAAAGAGCAAAGACGAGATTGTTGGACTCTGTGGTGAACCTCCGTTGCAACTGGGCTTTAACGATATTTGGGATTGCAGGAGAGATATCACGGCAAATTGGTTTTATTGGGCCGGGCCGTTATATCCTATGCGCCTAGCTTACAAAGGTGATATTTGCTTTGATGCTGGCATTATTACTTATGCACAAATACTTGAGTTGATGAGGTGGCGAATCTGTCAATTTCACGGCTCCAAGAATTCTAATGTGCCTGCAAATCTCGCCCATTGTGCTCTACCACCTGCTGGACCGCAGGGCAAGACCATCACTGAGATTGTAGAGTTGTATGGCAAGCCGCAAAGAATTGAAGCATCAGGCGAACAGCAGAAGATGATTTATCCTATGGCCCCTAACGCTTATTGCGAACTAACAATCACAAATGGAAAGTGTGAAGAGCATGTCGGCATGATGGCGCAGGTAGGTGGATTACCCTACAGTGAGAGGGATGATTAGGTATGGGATATTCGTCAACTGGGTATGACCCACTATTCTAGTTTGTATTTAGGACCCCATGCATAGGCGTGGGTCGGGACCAAACTAGCTCTGTCTCTGAGAAATCGAGCTTCGTTATGTTTGCCGGATTGCTCTAAATAGAATGCTAGGCTGCTGTCACTAGTTGAAAACCATCTATCTCCGGGAACTAGGAACTTGGTTTTAATGGCATTGGAACGCCGCTCTAAAGCAATTGCTTCGTCGATTTTACCTTGTCCAAATTTGCAGCTTGCCAGCCCATCTAGGCTTCTGCCAATTTCAGGCGCGAATTCATAAAGTGCCTTTTCTCGTATATTCAGTGAACTGGCATAGCATTGCCAGCCTTTTTCAAAGTCTTTGCACTCGTCTTCATAGAATCGACCTAAGCCATCAAGCTGATTGGCAACTTCAGGATCGTTCTTTCCTAAAACGCTTTCAACGATTTGGACTGCTTGCTTATGCAAGTTCTCTGTTTGCTTAAGATCTGAGGCTGTGCTTCCTTGAGGACTCGTCCCTGTCAACCAATTTAGAGCCTCCACAGCCTGCAACTTTTTCTTTCCGTTGTGTGCTAGTGCTGCCTTGAGGGCTCGACTCGACAGATCGTGTGCGCCACTGTCGTTATCGCTCTGGAAAACTAGAGAGGCCATCAGATTTAGGACTTCAGCATCTTTCGGATTTTTAGCGACTTCCTTCTTCAGAATTTGATAGCTCTCCCTAAATAAAAGTTCTACTCCATTGTAGTCACCATGTTGTTGACGCGAACAACCTAACTTGTACATAGCGATAGCTTTGTCTCGCTCACTAGCTTTGGGCGATTTCTTCAGTGCTTCTAAGGCAAATCTGTGACAAAATTCGGTGGCGTCATATTGCTCGCGCATTTCATATATTTTGGCAAGTTTGTTTGCGGTCTCGACTAGGTCTGTAATATCGAGTATTGAATTGTAAGCCATCGGACGAAGCAAAGCTTCTTTGTAGAGCGGTTCTGCTGCTAGGTAGTTAGCTTTTTTGTAGTATAGATCTGCCTCTGCTATTAGTTGTTTTAGATCAACTTTTTCAGTCTTCTGATTTTGTTCTTGCTTGGCTTGAGGCTGTGTCGATTCTTTGGTGGCACTGCAGCCAGATAGTGCCAATTGCAAGACGAGCAAGGCGAATAATTCTGCTTTGAAACGAACCGGCATTGAAATCTTCCTATTTGCTGAAGCCAATAGTATCGCGATTCTCAGCGAATGGAAGCCCCCTAATCGAACTTCGACCTTGTCACGAAGTTACTTTAGCGATTTATCTAGCGTATTGATGCAATACTATCCTTCATGAGACCTTGCAAACTACTCGCTATCACTAGCCATGCTTTGGTTCTTTTGTAGGTGCAATGTAATTTCGAGGGTCGAGCAGTTGAACGTAAGCCGCCGCAGAATATTGTTGACGCTTACAGCTATCACAGCAATTGTTTGCGCCTGTATCGCATTCGATGAGGTCGACTTAGATGGCACGCCTATTGCGGGTGCAAAAATTGACGGCTCCACTGTGCCACTATTCTATGCAAAGCACTACAACTTCAATGCCTTTGGCATTGAAAAATTGCACCGTTTTGATGGCAATAAGTATAAGCGTATTCACGACTATCTGATAGCTCAGAAATTGAGAGTTGCCTCTGACTTCATCAGGCCTCAAGAAATAACTGACAAGCAATTATTGACGGTTCACACTCCGCATTACATAGCAAGTTTGCAAGAGAGTAAGACTCTGGCGCGCATACTTGAAATTTCTATCTTGGGTCGACTTCCCAGTTTTATGCTTGATTGGCGCATCTTGCGTCCGATGCGCTTAGCATCAGAAGGCACCAGTGTCGCATGCGATGCTGCTCTGAAAACTCGTGTGGCAATCAATATTGGTGGCGGCTATCATCACGCAGCGTCAGATCAGGGTGGCGGTTTTTGCGTCTATAGCGATGCACCAATTGCAATTAAAGCTCTGCAAACCGCAGGCAAAATTAAGTCGGCTTTGATAGTCGATACTGATGCTCATCAAGGTAACGGCTTTTCAGAGGTGGCTTGCAGTCTCAAGAATGTATACGTACTCGACTTCTATGATGAGTCGGTTTATCCGCGACCCAAAGTACAGGAGAGTTGGTCTGTCCCACTTCGAGCGAGAACTGACGGGGCAACTTATTTGAAGAAACTGAAAGAGATCTTGCCACAGGCTATCGAGAAATATCGACCTGATTTGATTTATTACAATGCTGGCTCTGATGTGCTTGCAACAGATCCGTTGGCAACTTTGCTGTTGAGGCCGGAAGATTTAATTGAGCGAGACTATTTTGTTGTTCAGACAGCACTCAAGTACAAAATACCAATCGCCATGGCTCTGGCCGGTGGCTATGGCTCAGAGTCTGCCATGGCCCAAGCTAGATCTATTGAGAAGATTTTGCATACTGTTGACGCCATCGTTCAATAGACAAATGTTCAAAGATAATGCTCAACTTTTATTTTCACTAGCCTCAAAGTGACAACCAGAATCTAAAAAGAGTGAATCGATTAGTAGATGTTTTGCTCTTCTATGAAAATATTCGGCATGGGCAATTCGCTTTTGTGATTCGTATGAACGCGCCAACCATAATAGTGAAATAAGCAGTGGGCCGTTCTCACCAGCGACTACCTTGGCACGTTTCAAGGCCTGCTGAAAACGAGCGGTGGCGTCTTCAAATTGCTGAGCTGATGTTGCATCAAACATCTGATCAAGGCAATTTTCAATCGACGTTAGATCAGCTTCCATCTTCCAATCACCTCAAGCCGAAAGTTATGGCTCCAGCTCTGCGGCAGTAATTGCCGAGCAGAGCTTTGTAACTGCTAGTGATGCCAAGAAAGAAAACTGTTCAAATTTCAAAAGATATTTAGACGATAGTAAAAAACCGTGACTAAGTCCGGTCAAAATCTTGAGCTGCTAGCTACTGGCTTGAGGCAGAGTAAATTTGAAGCAGTTACCAGGCTGGCCATCGCTTTCTATCTCAATGGTGCCTCCATGTAGTTCCACTAGGGCTTTGCAAATTGCAAGGCCAAGGTCTGCAACCGTTTTTGGCTCATCCACTCTAACTTCTTTGAAGCGTTCGAAAATTAGGCTATGCAGCTCTGGTGCAATACCGGGTCCGCAATCGCGCACTGAAAACTGAATTAGAGATGATTTCATTTCTGCCCTGAGAACTATCTCTTCTCCAGGTGGCGATACTTTCAAGGCATTGCCAATGAGATTAGTGAGCACTTGGCTAACCCGTTCAACGTCACAAGAAACATGCCCTTCACCTTTTTCTATACGAACAGTGCATTTTGCCTGTTGAGCCAGATCTGCTGTTAGCATTTGCGCTCGCTCTAGAAGTTCGTTGCTGGAAAAATTACCCATTGAAAGGTTGAGTTTGCCACTTTCAATCTTGTCTAGGTCAAGTAAGTCGGTAATCAGCCGCGACATCTGCTTTGTCGACTGATCAGCCCGGCCGAGCATAATTTTGCCTTCCTGGTTGAGTTCGCCGAACATACCTTCTTCAAACATCTCAAGGATGTGGCTTACTGCCGTCAGGGGCGAGCGCAAGTCATGGCTGACCATGCTGACGACATGTTGTTTAAAGCGCTCTGCTTCCTTGAGTTTACTGATATCGTGAAAAATCAGGATGAGAATCTCTTCTCGCGGCACAAAGCTCAAAGATACAAGACAATTTATGGCCTTACCGGCGCTTGTCTTTAGTGTCGCTTCAAAACGACAGTCAGTAGTGCCACCACTGGCAGCGCGCGCAATAGTACTAATAGCCACTTCACTGTTTTCGCGATCTAGAATTGTCAGATAGCTTGAGCCCAGAAGTTTCTGGGCACTAATGCCAAGCAGGGCTTCTACAGGGGGGCTAACTGTTGTAATTTTCAAGCTGTTGTCAATAACGCAGATGATGTCACCGGCATTTTCGATGATGATTCGCTCTCTATGTATAAGTGCCTCAATTTCAGCGGCCATATTGTGCAAAACTTGGTCTAACTCAGAAATTTCATCGTTGCCCATAATTGGTGTGACTAGCGCCTCACCTTGGGCGATGCGTCGGCTGTGTTCGGTCAGATGGGCCAATCTTCTGGTTACAGACCTGGTCGTTAGAAATGCCAGCGAAACAGTCGCTAATATACTGACGATCAAAGATGCCCATAATTGCAAGTGCATCTGTTGCCGCAATTCTGCCTGAATAGAAGGATCAGTCACTGAAATCGCTTTTTGCCTTTCACCCAAGGCTATTAGCTCAGGGCTGATCAACCGCCCGGCAAGGTTTTGAGCTTGCATCCGCAGGCGCTGTACTTCTACTTTATTGCCATCCAAATAGGCCTGCTCTGCCTGTTTCACTAGACTGTTGCCTTGATCAATAATGTGTTCGACTGCTTGCAGGGTGCTAAGGTCTTCCTTATTGTCAGTATTCTCGCGACCAATGAGAGCAGTGAGCTGCTGAATTTTTGTTTTTGCAGCTTCAATACGCTCTTTGCGATCGAGGCCAGCCGAGAATTTGTCTACCTTGAGCGTGATTGATCCCATGCCCATATATAGGTCATGGATCAGGCCATTGAGCAAAGTTGAAATTGCTCGGGCATGCTCTGCTCGCGCTGCTGCACTTTCTAATTGAGATTGTAGGCTGGTCATGGTGGCTACGAAGTAGCAAGAAAAGACGAGCGGAATCGCCACAATAATCAGGCCCTTGGCGACAATTCCAACTTTTACTCTGTTCAATTCTCAGTGCCTATAGCGTGCTTAAGAACTCTGCTTCAGATATAGATATACAGTTCTATTTCTTACGTCGCACGCGCGAAGTATAGCAAAGCTTTAAATACAGCACATAGCGGTAAAACGGTCGTACAGCGAAAAGGCGCATGGGCTGCGTATTTCTACGAAGAATTTGTCTGTTCGCGCCGGTCAATTGTCCGGGTTTAGTCATTTCGATGAATTACTGTTAAGGCATCGGAAATCACCGGCTAGGCCGGAGCAACGACCGAGAATTTTGTATCAGTAAACAATAAGAGTTAAACAAGGAGATCGCAGTTATGAGTCATTTTGAGAACACTGAGCTTGCCAGAAGCGTCGAGCCGAACATTAGCGAAAATGCAAGTAATGCCTTATTTGCCGACAGCATGCCCCCTTTCAAAGTGGCGTTAAGACAGGAAGCAAAACCTATACTACTAGCCTCCAATGATTCTAACTCAGGCTGCAGCACAAGTGACTCTGGCTCAGGCTGTAGCACAAGGGATGTGCCATCACCAGTAGAGCCGCATACACCACCGGTAGTAGAGCAGCCCGCACCAACACAAATCGAGATAAAACCAGTATTTTCGCAGCAACAAGGCCAAGAACAAGGGCAAGACCAATCACAAAACCAAGCCATGGATCAGGCACAAGGCCAGAAACAAGCCCAGCAGGCCGAGGCCGAAGCCAATGCTATTGCGAAACTCCAGAACGAAAACAAGCTTTCTAACACCGGCAATGTAAACGGAACTGTAGAAAACACAGTTGGCAATTCTTTAGATAGTAAAAATACCAACGCTAATGCCAACGCTTTAGATAATAAAGTGACCAATACAGCTGGCGGGGCCGTTGTCGATGCTAGCAGTGCTAATAGAAATGCCAATAACATCAATGTTGGTGGCAATTCTTACAAATCATATTCCAATGCTAGAGGTGAAGCTCTACCAGGAAACGACTGCCAAACATTTGCAGTCAGACTTGATGGACATTTCTTGGGTACCGGAGGCGCAGTTGGACTTTCAAACTCTGACAATAAATGTATTGAAGCCAAGGCTGTGAAAGTCAACTGTGATGCTACAGACACGATGAGCAGGGCCAATATAAACAACTCTCACGCTGAGCAAAGCTGGCTGCAGTTTGCTGACAAAAACCAAAAGGCCGAGATCATCGATCACGGTATCAAGAATGCCAAGCACATTTCAGATAATGTCGTGGCGAAATCTGCCGAGTGCGTCCAGGGTGAGAAACAAGTGGCTCCACCAGTGCCTGTTCGCCAAGAGGAACGTAGAGAAGTCAGTCAGGGTAATTATGCGACAAAAGACGAAATACAAGCCTTAGAACAGCGCACAAACTCGAAACTAAACGCGGTTCACAGATTCAATATGCAAAAGTAGCAGAACAAAGCAAATGATCAGGCGAATCGATATGGCTCAGGTCTATCGATTCGCTGGAGGCAACCGTTGATCAAATGTAATCTTATATACAGCACAGCACAGCCCCAGAGGCAGTTGGCCCTGGCCGACGGCTGCATTATTTTATAGAGGTTTTATTATCATGGGTGATCGAATTATAGGAAGACAAAATGAAAAAGTGGGACTGCCTCAGGAGTTGACATTCAGTGACGTAATCGCTATGGAGCAGTCTAATCGCAGCAGTCATGCAAGAGTAAGAGAAGCGCATCAAAGCGTTTCTTCAGCAGAGTACATTGATTTCTCTGAGAGCGCCACTACTAGTGCGGCACACAAGGCAAAGGGGGCTGGGAGAAACCCGGCAATTCAATTTGAACAAAGCTTACCCAAACCCGTTGCTGAAGCGTCAAGTATGACTTACGATGAGGCCACCAATTCTTACCAAACAGATGACGGCTACATACTGCCCTTGGGAGCACCGAAGATTGAGAGACTCTCTGGTTATGTATTGGAAGATCAACTAAAAGAATTAGCTGCAAGCGAGCAAATCAATGATAAAAAGACTGTACCGACAAAGGCTGATGGGCGTCTAATAGTTGACGACGATTCACTTGTTGCCCTGCCTGGTAGTGAGCTAAATTATGGCAGCCTGGCTAAAAGCCTCAATGGCCGCAGTCTCTATGCTCCGCCGAGCACTTCTTGCAGTGAGACCTCGGTCTCTGTCGATGCCCATGCCTTGGGGATTTCAGGAGGGATGACTATTTACGACAAGCAGAATGATGATTGCCGTCTAGCTGAGACAGTGGCCCAGTCATGCGCCATTGCCGAGCTTCTCTCTCTGGATGTGCAAAATGCCCCTAACGCAAAAGAAATGCTGAAGCGTTCTGATGCCGTGGTAACAGCCACTGACTATTGTGCTGAGACTATTGATGCAGTCAAGAAAGAAGAACAATCAGAGGAAGAAGAGGAGCAATCAGAGGAAGAAGAAGAACAATCAGAGAAAGAAGAAGAGCAATCCGAGGAAGAATGATTAGGGCCAAAGTGCTCGAGAGTGTCCGGAGCTGAAAGTGCTAGAGTGTGTGATTTCCTACGATTACAAATTGCTCTTTCAGCTCTGTGAAGAGTTCAAAACAATGCTTCGTCAGAGCTTCACTCGGCAGTAGGCAATGATCGGCTGCGAGTGCTACAAGGTCTTGATATGATCTCGTGCCACTGATAGCGGTATCGACAATTAGAGCTGTTAGTTCATTGACTTCAATCACTCTGATCTTGTGCGAGCTAGGATTGCGCAGCGCGAGTAACACCACATCTTTACCAACAAATGCTAGAGGCTCTTTGCTGTCAGTAAGCAAGTCAATAGCACTGAGAATTTCTGGAATATCGAACTGATAGCGCAACACTTTCAAGCATGGATTGATCACAGGCGCCAGGGAGGAGAATTGCCTAGCGTCTTTTAGTTCTGTTTGCTTATCGTCGTGAATCTCAACGTCAAGCTCGCAAAGTGCAGCTTCTGTCACTTCAAAGTGAATTAGATCGGCCATGTAGGGATATTTCGCGGCTAATGCATTCTCTTCAGCTAGAAAGTACTCATGAAAGTGAGCTGCCATGTTGTTCAAGAGAAAGCGATTGCTGGTGCTCGGTTTGTTTTGAGAGAGTTCCGGCATTTTCTTGCAATATGAAAGAACTAGCCTCTCCCACTGCTCTCCTGCAATCTTGCCTGTACGGGGACAAATTGCTTTCATAGTTTCTAGCCTGTTTGCTTTGAGCACTGCTGCATAAATAGACGCGCCGCGGAGATCTAGCTTTTCATCAGGAAAATCAGACAGTACCCCTGCAGCTGCGGCGTCGGCAAAAAACGTGGGGTCGGTCCAGAGCCGGACCAACAATTCTTCTATTTCAGTTAGCTTAAAGTCGCTCATTCATGTGCCTAGCGGTGCGTTGGAACAGATAGTTCTGATGGCGGCAATTTCGTTGGCGAGCTCGTCAAAGCTTGGCATATTCTGATCTCTTTCGATTGTCACGCCATGCACGATTGTCTTGGTCAAAGCATATTGCAATAAATCGAAGACTGCTTGAGCTATTGGGGCGCCGTGCGTATCGAGGACAATGTCATTACGTTCCTTGTGTCCGGCCATGTGTACTTGTACTGTGCGCTCTATGGGTATTTGATCAAGAAACTCGTATGGATCTAAGCCATGATTGATTGAGTTAACATATACATTGTTGACGTCGAGCAACAGCCCACAGTCGGCTTGCTCAATCAGCTCACTTATGAATTGAGACTCGCTCATAGTGCTACCAGGTACATTCATGTAGTAAGTAGTGTTCTCAACAATGAATGGAATTTCAATATACTCTTTGACACGCTTTATTCGTGCCACCATATGTGCAAGTGTGTCTTTGCAAAAGGGAACAGGAAGTAGTTCATGCAAATAGACTTCACCCAGGCTGGCGAAGCAAATATGGTCGCTAAACCACGGAGCGCGAATTTCAGTTACGAACTGCTTGAGCCCACGCAGGTATTCTTCGTCTAATGAATCGGTGCTGCCGAGAGAAAGATTTACACCATGGCTAACGGCAGTATAAATAGAACAGGCACGTTGTAAGAGTTCTTTGCTCTCTCCGCCCTTGCGCATATATTGCTCGGGAATGATTTCAAGGAAATCAACTGTGTCAGTTGCTGCGAATATTTCTTCTGCCAGTTCACGGCGTAAACCGATGCCAACTCCAAGGTGGGGTAGAGTTTTTTTTACACTTAAGAAGTCACTATTCATGTGCTTTACCGGCAGAAATATTTGACAGTTCAAATGATTGACGGTTTCAGTATACTTGCTCTTATCTTCAATGCAAGCCCCTTTTTTGGGGGCTAGTTTGCTGCAATTTGTGTTGTCCGTATTTTGTCACAGTCGGCTAACTATGATGCCTTCGTTCAAACACTTACTACAGACCAATTCGAATAAATTACTAGCGCTTTGCCTTTGCAATTGGCGCTTCTGGGAGGATTTTACTATGGCAGACGGTTTCGGCAAATTAGATCAAGTGGAAAAATCAATTAACTCAGGCGACGCTAAGGCAGCCGATGGAGTTTTAGCAACTATTGGAGATCGAGGTGATCAGGAACTATTCAAGGGAATGATTGCGAGAAAGTGTACTGCTAATGACGGCCTTCCTCCTTGCACAATCGATATGAATGAAGGCGATGGTAGCATTCACTTCGGTGGGGAACACAAAATGACCCTGACCGACGACGGTGCTAAGCTCGGTATGAGAGATGATCAACCGAGCAAGATTGATCAACTCAAAGACGCCGTTGGTGATGTCAAAGACACCGTTGTGAGATTTGTCAAAGACATTGATCCGACTAAGCTGGTGGGCGACGGCACTGCGGGTGAAGCTGCAGACAAGCTAAAGAATCGCGACAACGAAATTAAAAAACACGTGGAGTAGTTTAGAGCAGTTTAGATCAGATCAGAGAAATTCCTCATCATGCCTGATTGCAAGAAGCTTGGTCAATATACTGCCGAGGCGGCCTTACAAAGCGGCCAGCATCCCCAGGTTGAATGAGACAGAGAATGGCTCAACAGTGTAAGTAAACCGCTGTGGTAACAGACTGCAGCGGTAAGCAGCCGTGAAATCAGAATCTTCCTGTAACATGATGATCATAAGAATGAGCTAAAGCCGTGCTTGCATGTGCCAAGAAATATATGACTTTTGGTCTTTGGCAAGCGTTTTACCTGCTGTTTCCAAATTGTCCGGATTTTGTCATTTCGTTTGGTTATTCTCGTGAAAGGTGTGCGGTTTGGTTCTTTATGAATCGGAGGACGCTTAAATTATGAGCGAAAAGATCGATCGGGCTCTCGATGGCATAAAACAAAATTTTGTCGTGTCTGATTCTGTCAATCAAGGTATGTCACGCGACGAGCAGTTGGGCTTTGCTCGCCAGCTATTGCAGGGCAGCTCTAATGTGAAGGATCAGCGATGCGGCGAGTTTACGAAGCAGTTTGGCGACCTGGAAATTAGTTTCGACACTGATAGGGGACAGAAACTTGTTACCGACATAGTGAATAGGACTTCTGGCAAAGATCTCTATGACACACCAGAACAGCTATATCAGACAAGGCGTGAATCTTCGGCTAGTAATCAGCGCCATGCGATGCTAGGTATTGATGACAAAAGTACAGTAGCTTTGTGCAAAGCAACTACCGCTGAAGAACAGAAAATCGCTAGTAAAGTTCTAGAAGACTTGCTAAATGGTAAGGATGTTTCAGCGCAACTGAATAGTTCGCCAACTTCCGCGCGGGAGATTCTTGCCGTGGTAAAGCAAGAGCTACTCCAGCTTTCGGAGGGGACTGGTGGAAAAGTGGGAACTGAAAACACTGAAGGCCTAGCGACTGATTTTGAGCGCTCCCGGTTCATTGACTTTACTACCGTAAAGGGTGAGCGCGTGGCAATAGAGGAAAATCAATTTGGCGTGATTAAAGACATCAAGGTCAACACTGCCGTTTTGCCTTTCAACTTGATTCCTTCATACAAGAGCACTATTGATGTGTATGATCGCGTCGGTGAAGCCGAGGCCCGGGCGCAGCAGGAGAAAGCTGAGCATCCCAATCGGGGCCTTCTGGAAATCATGGCAGGTAAGCCTCTGGACGGCAACATCATCATTGAGAAAGCCGCTGAGCGGTCGCGGGAAGATGTTAATGGCTATGGAAAATAAAGGCTCG
>CALROJ020000105.1:0-14836 GCA_943369735.1 bacterium Ga0077546 | reverse complement strand
TCCGACTAGACAGGCTGTGGTCTTGACGAGCATGGTCTTGGCTGTACCAGGAACACCTTCGAGCAGTACGTGTCCATCAGCAAGCACTGCGGTCAAAAGCTGATCTATAACCCGATCTTGACCGACGATGTTCTCGCTTAAGGCCGAGCGCAGACGATCAAAAGTTTCTTTGACTTGGCGCAGCTCTTCGTTAATTGCTGTCGGTACTGCTGGTTGCTGCATCTTGTCCCCTGTTTAGCTGTTTACTTGTCATCTGCTTGTCAGTGCTCTGAGATATCTTATCGCAAGACTCAACGAGCTCAATTAACTGATCATCGCTCAGATCTTTATTACTTATTGCTTTTTCGCATCGATCGGCAATTATGGCCATTGATGAGTGCTCACCACCGTTTGTCTTTAGCTGTTCGAGCAGGCGTTCGTTTGATTCATGGGGCGAAATTTGCAAGAACTTGCAGAGTTTAAGCCTGGTATTTTGCCAGATGATTTCAATTACTGCCTGCTTGGCCTTGGCGCGCATATAGGTGTTAGATAAACCGTTAATGTGTTCAAGATTGGAAATTTGGCGGCTCACCTTTATTGGAGTTACTGCACCGAAGCGCTGATTGGTGCTAAATATGGCCACTAGAAGCAAAAGGCCTATCTGGGCCAAAACACAACCGGTTGGACCACGCAAGAAATAGTAAAAGACGTTAATGCCCTGACTAAGCCCGTGGCAGCGTTCATCAAAGAAAATCTCACCGTCTGTAGTGGCAAGCCAATTGTAGATGAACTGAAAATTTGACCAGTTTGAGGCCTGGTTTATCTGGCGGTTGCTGACAAGGCTTGGGCAGCTGGCTACTAAGATTCGGCCTTTGCCATATTCTTTTTCTGCAACTATGCAGGCCCCGTCGACAGTGGCAATCTTGCCACCACCTTTTATACTGTGATCTGCTGATATTGTCAGCTGGCGCAAATGATCGTAGTACCTAACATCGAAGCGCGGATCAGTTTTTTTTCCTGTTGCTGGTGGTTCAAGCTGCCTGACAGTCATTGCCGTTTTATCGAGAAGACGGCGTGAGGTGCGCAGCACAAAGCTGTCTAAGTAGACCAGATAGTTGCCTCGCTCGACCCAAGAAAGTATTTCTTCGACTTCAAAGTTCGCCAGCGACTGGTCGGGACTGACAATGATCAACACACCATGCATCATTGGTAGTGGCTGTACGGCTGACAATTTGGCCAAGTTGTTACTTTCGTGGCCGGCTGCTTTCTTTGAGCCGCCGAGCATGCGGTAGGGCAGTTCCCATGTCTTTACTGCTCTTTGTGGGGCGAATAGCTTTTCTGTCAACTCAAAGCAGGCACTCATGCCGCTTGGTCTTAAATTGGTCGACGATGCCCAGGTATGAGCCTCTGGCATGATTTTGTTGAGCTGTTTGTCGCTTGACAAACTGGCGTATACAAGGAAGCTGCAGACAGCCACAAGGGCTAGCAGCTGTAAGATTAAGTCGCGTTTGAAGTTAGCTGGCACGTTCATAGTCGCTTTTCTGCTAGTTGGGTGGCGGTTTTAATTTGAGCGACCGCTTTTTCTATTTTGCAGAGCAGATCGAGGCAGTCGTTATAGTCGCTCTCTTCTGCGTCTTTATTGCCAAACCAGATTAGCTCGACGGTGTCTACAAGTGGTCTAAAATGTTGGGCTATAGATGGTTTTTGTTTGAGTGTGTAGAAGTACTCATAGTTAGTTTTCGTTGGTGCAAAGACGGCAATTTCGTCTTCATCAAGTAAATGTAAGCAACTCATGTAAAGGGCTCTACAGGCTTCCTTGGTTGCGTTTTCTTTGAGCAGTTGCGCGGCAAAATTGCGCCAACCTATGCTGTCGAGTTCGCTCTCTCTTACTATGAGCTCGCCGCCAGCGAGTTTTTTCTGCGATTCTATTTGCTTTATGCGTCTCAAAATGACAATTGCTACCACTGCCAGTGCTATAACAGCAACGATCACAACCAGTGTTTGTAATAGATCTCCAACTAGTTTGGTATCGCTACTGCCAGTTTGAGGTAGTTCGATTAGGCTAAGAAGGTCATGGATAGCTCTGATGATGCTGGTAATTATTTCTTGTACTTTGATTAATAGGCCAGGCGGCTGCTGATAGTCATAATCTTTGGCTACTTCTGCAATTTCTTTGGCAATGTTTCTGGAATCCATTCTTTATTGAAGCTCTAATTCAGTGCTGTTCGCTGCCTGCATCACTTCTACTCTTTCTATTAAGTCAAGGCCCTCTTGGCGCATGCGTAAATCGCAATAGTAGAGACCAAAACAGGTAAAGCTAATTGGCGTCACAATCATGCTCACCAACTGTTCCCATACTTGCGAAACTATTTGTAGGTACATTGGCAATTCTGCCGCCGAATTGTGCGTTCCGCTAATTATGCCTTGGCTCACGCTGTAACCGATAAGTATGACAATCAGGGGCAAAGACAGTGGATAAGCTAAAAGAGCGATGGCGCTTGTTGTTAAAAGATAAAACACAATCGAGCGAAAGAAAGAACGAGAGGAGAGTGAGAGGGAATGAGAGATCAGTGTACCGAGATCATCTTTTTCGATGGCCATGCTCGACAAAGACATATGGCTCACTACGCTGACAAAGAGAAGGGCGAGGAAGCCCGAGCTGACAGCGAAAATTAAACCAACCGTACCAGCTGCTATATAGAGTCCCTTTGCCGCAAATAAAGCAATGCTGAGGCCGATGGCAACTGCAAATGTCAACATCACTAAAATTGCCACGGCAAAAGCTGCCAGGCTGAGACCGATAAGCGAGCCCAGTCTGGTGTTGGCAAATTTATTGGCTTCAACAAAATTGGGGGCAAAGCCAGTGAAGACTCGCACCAGTGCGATTTGACGCAAATAGAGAACGAAGCCACCGATAAGCAAAAGTAAGCCTCCGGCCAGTGTAACCAAGCTCCATACCGGCGACAACGTGAACACAGTTGCTGCTCCAGCTCCATCCTTTGACCAGTGGGTTAGGCCAAGAATGAAGCCAATGCGGCCGACACAGAGCAGAATTGTCGGCAGCAGCAATACTTGGGCTATTAACTTGAGGTTAATGCGAAAAATTCTAAATGACCGTCCGACTATGTCTCCGATTGATAGAGGCCTGTTCGTGGTTGCTAAGCTGGGCAATTTTGAACCTCTGAAAATTCGCTAGAATTTATGGTGACTAAAAATGTGCGGGCAGGCTATTATTTTACAAGTATTTTGGGGAAGTTTTTATTACTAAACTACTCTGCGGTGTTTGTTTTCTCGCGGTAACAGGCGCTTGATATCGCTGTTTTTTATTATCAAGGGCTTAGACCAGTATTTATCAGACGGGTAACTTTTAGCCAAGGCTAACTTGTGTGAATCGGCTGTGCCCCTGGGCTGCTAGCATGGGTTGGATAGGGCGCAGTATGGGCATAGCAGTGTTGGGCTAGTAGAACCACTATGATCTTCATGTTATGGTTGAGTTTATAAGCTTTTGGTTGGTATCGTTGGAGTAGTATGAACAGCCCTTTGGTGCAAAAACTAACCGGTGTGCGGGATCTAAAGAGGATTCTCGAAACTACCGTTAAGGACTTGGGCGACCATTTTTCGGCTGATGCATGCCAAATTCTACTGAGCAATCCGCTCGACCCTAATGTTACTTCAATTTGTGAGTACCGCTCTACCGGTTCGCCGATTACGGGCCGTTCTACGACTCTTCCTTTGGTTCTGCAGGGCCGTACCTTTGGCTCTATGACCATGAGTCGGTCTGTTGATGTAACGTCTGATGAATTGAATATGATGCGTGTGGTTTTGGGTGAACTTGGCGATATCATCCGCCTGGCCCAAATTAACGACATTGTTCAGCGAGACACTTTCCGCGACACATTTTTAGTCGAAATCGGCAACTTAATGACCTATTCCCTCGGAATAGGTGACGCTCTGTTTATGGTCGTCAATATTTTAGGCAAAGCTCTTAATGTCAGCCGTTGCTTGTTCATTTGTACCGATGATCAGCAGGCTGGTTGGAAGTGTTATGAATTTTGGCAGCAGGAGAAAGTGCAAAGTTTGCAGCAGTGCTACTGGCCTTCTGCTGATTCGGCTTTAGTTGCTCAAACTCTCCTTGCTCGCGAACCCTTGAAGCTGTTTGAAGGACAGCAAAACTCATACGTTTCGCCGGCCCAAGAAGAGTTGCAGCTGATTGGTGTTAAGTCACTGCTTGGCGTCTCGCTGCGCAGTTCTGTTGGCACCCATGGCTGTGTGATTTTGCAGCAGTGCGACTATCGCCGAGCCTGGACGCGCAATGAAGTTGATATGGTGCAAAGCGTTGCTGATAAAGTGGCAGAGGCATTGTATAAATTGCCAGCTGAAAAGAAAGCGCGCGAACCAATTATGCAATTGCATCAGCGCATTGTTAGTACACCGCAGGCTGAGGCTAGCAAATCAGCAATCGATGTGCGCCGCGCCTTGAAGGGTGCGCTCGGTCAGCAAGTACTTTCGCAAGCCAACAAGACTGGACAAATTACTCCACCGCCAGTGGCAAAGGTTGCTCCGGTGCCGCCGAAGCCTACTCCACCAGTGCCAGCTCCGACGCCTGCACCAGCTCCAGCTCCAGCACCAGCTCCAGCTCCGACGCCTGCACCAGCTCCGGCTCCAGCACCAGCTCCGACGCCTGCTCCAGCACCAGCGCCAGCTCCAGCTCCCGCACCAACACCAGCTCCGGCTCCAACACCAGCTCCGGTTGTGCCACCATCGGTGACACCTGCTACACCTTCTCCAGCCTTGGCTCAACCGGTTGCTAGTGCGCCAGCCGCCTCAAGCTCTGCTAGCCCTGTCAGTCCGGCCACTCCTAATGGTGCGCCTGTTTTTGATAGGGTTGCTCAAGTTCAAGCTCAAGAAGTTACTGGCGAGATCAAGTCACCGCCAACAGTGGCTCGCACTGGTGAGCCTCAGAAGCCTCTGGCAAACGATCCTTTAAAGCCTACATTTACTACTGTTAGGTCTAACCCTTCTATTGAGCAAAATTTGCCCACTGGTGATTATCCACCAGTGCAATTTACTCCGCCTGTAGTTCCGGCCGTTGCTAATGATCCCTATGCTGATCTCGATTTCGGTGATTTTGATTCGGCTGATGGCGCTGAAGCCGTAACTTCTAACGCTGCATCTGCTGCGACACCTTCAGAAACTGCGCCTGAACCAGCTGGGGTGCTTGATTGGAGTGGACCTGGTAGCGCATCGCCAAGCGTCGACTTTAGTCCAAGTTCTTTAGTCGATAGAGCACCAACTGAAGCTGTCGCGCCAGCTCCCTCTGAGGCTCCTTGGGGCGGCCCTGTCCAAGCCGCTGCCACGACCGATGTTCTTCCCGTCTCTCCTGTTGAACCAGCCGCAGCTGTGACTGCCCCGGCCCCAGTAGTCACTCCCGTTGCTCAGGTTGAACCGCCAGTGGTGGCGACCTCTAGCACTGCTGAGCCATCATCTTGGGGCAACCTTGATTCAATTCCCACACCTAAAGGTGGTGCGACTGAGGGGGCTAGTGATAGTGCGGCTTGGGGTAAACTCGATGAAATCCCCACTCCGGTCGGCGCTGGCGCCCCACCTCGCGGTGGCTTAGGCGCATCAATGATGGGTAAGGCGAGAGCTGGCGCTGGAGCCGGCCTTCTCAAGAATCGCCTGGGTTCAACTCAGCCTCCTCCTTCGCAGGTGCCACCACCACCGCCGCCGCCTGCTGAACCGGCCCCTGTATTGGACGATGCTGCTGCACAGAAGAAACTCGATCAGTTGATGTCTTCATCTAATGAGACCTCAGACTACATCTTTGCTACTGGTGGCTTAGATGCTCGAATGCTTGGTCGCATCGACGGCTGGGTTTCGCAGATCGAAGCTAAAGATAAGTATGCCGATGGTCACGCTCGCCAGGTTGCTGAGATCTCGTGTGCTATTGCCAAAGAGCTTGGGCTAGACCAAGATGCCATCAATACTATTAGGCAGGCGGCCTTAGTTCATGACTTGGGCAAGCTCGGCGCTGCTGCTCAAATATTGCAGAAGGCCGAAGACGACCTTTCCGATACTGAGCTTCTTTTGGTCATGAATCATCCTATGGATGGAGCGGAGTTGCTTGAGTCATTCCCTGACTTACAGCATCTGGCTCCAATTGTAAGAGCCCACCACGAAGAGTTTAATGGAGACGGCTTCCCGCATGGCTTGAAAGGTGACGAAATACCTTTGGCCGCTCGTATTATTGGATTGGCCAATCGTTATCATGAGCAAGCATCTCCCAAACGAAGCGGCCCAGGCCGAGATCCCTCAGCCGTTCAGACTGAGTTTGTTGAGAAAGCAGGCAAGGGTTGGGATCCAAACGTCGTTCAAGCCTTTATTCACGCTGTGCTGACTGGGAAAATCCCCTCCAAGTTCTAGGAAGTAATGTCGCGGTTGTAACAATTCAGCGAAATTGGAACCAATCGGGAATAGCCTCCGTCGAGGTCGAGGTCACCTCAGGAGGACAGATTAAAATGAAAGCCACAAAGACGTTGGGCCCAGTGTTGGCAGCCCTTGCCGCGATTACATCATTCTTGCCAGCTATGGCTGATACATCAGTTTCAACTACTACTATTACGTCTACTTCCAGACCAGTAGTAATTCTTCAAGGTTCAGCTATGACTGCTCCAACCATGCAAGTGACTGGGTATTCAGGGAAGTCAGTAACTACTCCTTCACGTTTCCCTATCGTATTGGCTAAGTTCACTGCCACTAATGGCATCACAATCTTCTACCCAGCAGCTCGTGAAGACTTGAGCATGCGTCGCGATGATCTCTTCGCTCGCATATTAATTGAGCAGGCCGATGGTCAGCTTTCGTCTAGTGCTTCTGGCGATTTCATCAATCGTCTTGCCAGCATTGATGCTGAAAAAGCTAAAACCCCAACTGACACTGAAAGCAGAGCTTATTACAAGCATGTTAAAGACACTTACGCTGACTATGATGAATTAGCCCAAGACATTCAGACTAGTTCAGGTCAAGGCAACAAACAGTTAGCCGGTAGCTATAGCTACAAAGTATTCTAAGAGTAGCTTCCTAATAGAAAGTTCCTCCGAGAATTTCGTCGGCAATTGAAACAAGATAGCCAGGAGCAATGATGCTACTGGCTATCTTCTTAGTGGCACTTTAAGCAAATATCTTTTAGAGAAAAATAGATCAGCTGAACACTTCTTATTTCAGTTCGGGATTTATTTCGCTCTGCTCTTGCGCTCCAGATTCTCCGGATTCAGTAGTCTGACGTGTTTGCTCAGGCTGCTGTGTTTGCTCAATTCGCTCTAGCTGCTCTGCTGGCGCTATTGATTGCACTGGTTCTGAATCGGGAGCGAGCGGCTGCTTGTTTTTTTGCTTTGAGTCTTTTTGCTTTGAGTCTTTTGACTTTGGATCATTTATCTTTGGATCTTTTAGTTGACCAGGGCGACCAAACATTAGATGCATTATTGGTGCGCGTTTATCAAGAATTTGATTGAGTTGCCTGGCCACCGCATCTAAATGGCCAATTGCTGCGCGGGTGGAAGTCAGCGTTTCTTTTAAGTCTGAACCAAAGCTAGGGCGGCTGAAGAGTGCATCAACTTTGTCTAGTGTTTTGCGCGCTTGCAGAAGTATGTCTTTCACGTCAGTTCGTAGCTTTAGATCTTTAGACATTTTTTCTACGGCGGACACGGAATTTTGCACATGTTCGGTGGCGTCGTTTAGATTTTTAAGAGCGCTGAGAAGATCTTGTCTCAGGGCTTTGTCTTTCAGTGTGCTATTGATGTCTCGCACTGTAGTCTGTACTGACTCAGCGGTTTCTTTTAGCTTGGTTGTGGTTATTTTGAGATCGTTTGTAAAATTCGGATCGTCCAAAAGATTGCTTACTTTTCTGCTGACTTTTTTCAAATCGTGAGCAATTTCAGTGAGGTCGCGTTCTAGGGGTAAGGCGTTGTCTACAACTGGCATGGTTTTGACTGCCAAAATTGAGAGTTGGTCGGCAGCCCTAACTAGTCTTATGCGATCTTCTTCGTAGTTTTTCACAAGCTTCTGCGGATCGACGTTGCTTAGGGCAATCACAAGTTTGTTGATTGCTAGCTCTGGTCGAGCTGGGTCTAGCCCTTCTACTTCAGCTTCGTCTGGCAAGGCTGGCAGACCCGCTCTGATATCTGGTGGATGGGGAACGTCGATTTCAATATACTTAGCGCCAACGATCCCATTCGTCAAAATTCTGTAAGTAGCGCCTTGCGGAATGACAACTTTTCTATTTGTGATTTGTATGCGCACCAGCACATGGCGCTCATTCAGCCATAGTATTTTGTCGACCATTCCTACTCTGATACCGTCTAAAAAAACATCAGCGTTATCGTTTAATTGCGCCACTTCATGAAAGAGAATGTTGATCGTTTGAGTGGCACCAAGAATTCCGGTGCCTTTGAACCAGAGGTAGCCCCAGAGCAAAAAAATCACGGCCAGCACTGTGAAGATTCCCAGTGAGCCATCTGAAATCATTCTGGCGTTATCTTTGTCGTCTCTCTCATCCATGATTTTTTCTGTTATCTCGCTAGATAGGCAGCGTAGGTGACGGCCAAATTGGCGAAGAAGCCGGCAATAAAAGTAGCGGTGACGGCGTTCGAAGGTGCTGCGTTGTTGCTGTGATTGGTGGTGGCACCAGCGGCGCAACCAGCAAAGAAGCCCACCGTGGGATTGACCAAAATAAGCTTTACGAAATAGACAATGATGTCTCTCATTTGAATTCCATCCCTGGCAGAGTGGAGAAATTCTGAAGTAGAGGAAACACCTAACATCGGTGCTACAAGAGCCCCGGTGATGAAACCTACCAGTAGGCCGTAGGTTCCCAGCGGAATCGCCATAGCCAGCGTGGCAAGATAATTAGGTAGAACAAATTGTTGGGCAAATTCTTCATTCTTGCCGCTGTCGCAATAGGTTTGTGCCTCCGCGGCAATGCGGGCCGCTACTCTGGCACACCAGGCAAGACTGACAGTGAGTGGCCCGATTTCGCGCAACAAGCCAATTGAAATAACGGCTCCAGAAAGCTCTTCTGCTTGGTATTTTTGCAGTTCAACTACGCATTGAATGGTGAGAGCTATCGCTACTGTCACCGCCGCAAGAGCAACTAAGTGGAATGATTCTGGTCCCATCCACAAGCAAGCGACTTTGAATTTTTTGTAGGAAAATTGGCGCAGCGACGCGATTTGGAAGGCGCCGAAAAATAAGCGGATAGCGCGGCCGAAGGGGGCAACCCAGAAAAACAATTCGATTGGTGGTACAAGCCCAGCTAGTTTTGATATTGCCATTGTCGATTGATTATTAGACTACCACTTGGCTAGCTGGTTCCATGTTCTGTTATATATTGAAACAAAATTATCGTTTTTGCAGACTCTTTTACTTAGTTAACTAAATTCGCTTAGTTAACAAAAGACCCGAGCTGGGCTCGGGTCTTTTTGTAATTTCTGCTTTTTTGAGGCAATTAGTTAAGCAAATCGCTGACATCCATACCTTTCAAGCTCAAGGAAATCTTGTGCTCTTTAGGAGAGAACTTCTTGATGATTGCTTTTACTTGTTGGCCGACTTGAACAATTTCTTCTGGCTTAGCAGTAGGTTGATCAGACATTTCAACTGTAGGCAACAATGCGTCTACGCCAGGATAAATTTGAACAAAAGCGCCGAAGCTCTGAATCTTGCGAACGGTTCCGTTCACAACTTGACCTTCGCCGAATTTGTCTTCAATTTCTTTCCATGGATCAGGCTGCATTTGCTTGAGGCTCAAGCTGATATGGCCTTTCTCTTGATCGACTTTGAGAACTTTGGTGGTGACCATTTGGCCCACTTTCAACACATCTGATGGATGGCTGACACGTTCCCATGAAATTTCTGAGATAGGGAGCAGGCCGTCGAGGCCGCCTAGATCGATGAAAGCACCGAAATCGGCGATACGAACAACTTCGCCAGTGACCACTTGACCAGACTCGAGAGTGGATAGAATCTTCTCTCTTTGAGCGGCCTTCTCTTCTTGCACAGCAAGACGTTGGCTCAAGATCAGTTTGTTGCGCTTGGTGTCTGTTTCCAGAATCTTCATTGGTATTTCCATACCGATCAATTCTTCTGGAGTTGTACCTTTAACACGCAATTGGCTGGCTGGTACGAAACCACGCAGACCATATACGTCTACAACTACGCCGCCTTTGACAACGTTTGAAATCTTGGCGCGAATTGTCTCGTCGTTCTTCTTCTGGTTTTCCAGTAAGACCCATCCTCTCGCCTGAGCAACACGCTTCAGTGAGAGAGTTAGCTGACCGTTCTCGTTCTCTTCTCTAAGAATGTAGAACTCATACTTTTCGCCGACTTTGACGACATCATCAATTTTGTCGATAGGCATATTAGAAACTTCTTTCTGTGGCACGAAGCCTTCAGATTTTCCGCCTACGTCTACGAGTATCCCGTCTCTTTCGATACGGACTACGCCGCCTGAGACAATGTCCCCTTGCTCAAACTTGAAACTTAAAGATTGTTCGAGAAGTCGCTCGAATTCTGATTTCGAGTTGGGTTCTAGCTGCTGTTCAGTCACTGAAATAGTCACTCCCTTGTCCTTTTAATTGTGTGGCTTGCGAATCTTTGAATATGAAGGATTCGAAGACCACCGGCGCCAGTGCTTTGTGGTTGTCTCTGAGCGGGGTACGCTCGAGGTGCAAAGCTATGGTGATTGGTTGTAAATCTACTGCCCTCAGGCGCTCTTGCCCTCAATCTCCAGAAACTGGCTAAAAGCCAATTTGGAGCTTTCGGTCAAAAGCCCAATCGCGCACAGGCGAAGTAGAGAATATAGAACAATAGATATGTAGCTTTCAAGAGAACTGCTTCAGTATTGAATGAACATTTATACTTATTGCGGTTTCTTTGCATAAATTCACCATTTAGAAGGCTTTGACGGCCCTCTCGCTTGGCATTATTTTCACCTCATAATCGCTCTGGCGATCGCTACGCTGGTATATCTTCCGGCGCTATCTTGATTTCCGGAAGCGATCTCTTGTGTATCCGAAGGGGCGTCATCGTATCGCTATCGGTGCTCTGATTGGCTCTCTCTGTCTCCGCCTAAAAGGCGCACCGGTGGCCAATCTTGAGCTGTCTGGTTGGCAAGTTATTCCTTATAATAATTACTTGTTGATTATCGGTCTGAGATCAAAGTATTTATGAGGATTCTTCATGACAAGGAAAGCACTTACAGTTTTGGCATTCGGTTTGAGTGCATTTTTGGTGGCGCCAGCGGCCCACGCCAATCCTCTTAAACTGGGCAAATCTTCCAGCTCTACCACAGTTGTATCGGCTCCAGTGGCTGCTCCGACTAGCTTAGAAGTAGATATGGCTGAGTCTAAGGTTTCAACCACCCACAAAAAGTTAGATCAAGCTAAGCAGCAACTGGAAGCTGCCAAGGCCCACTTGAGAGCTGCTGAAGCTGAGTACAAAGCGGCCCAGGCTGACAAGCAGGCTTTGGTATTGCGCACAAAAGCAAGAGAGCTTGCTTCTGCTGCTGGTATTGAGCAATCGGTTGATACAGTCACTGCTGCTCCAGTATCTACATCTACACCTACATCTGTTGGCAACACTGAAGCCCCAACCCCAGGTGGAAGCCGCATTGACCTAGCTCCTTCTGATACCAATTCGAACTCTGGCGTGCAATCAGCTCCTGCTGGCGCTCCAACCTTGCAAGACTTGGCTCAATAAGGCTCTCGACGGGCTTTTAGCGAAACTTAAAACTGAAAAATTTAAAAGGAGCATCAATTCAAAGATGCTCCTTTTTTTTTGTAGATTAAGTGCGGACCACGTGCGGACTAGGTCGACCCTTGTTCTTATGCCATTGCTTCTATGCTAATACCGAGCGTGATGGGTCTTGTAGCACTTGGAAAGCCAGCTTGGCGGCTTCTTGTTCCGCTGCCTTTTTTGACTTGCCAGTACCTTCAGCTAGTGGCTTCCCTTCCAGTTTTACAACTACTGTAAAAATTGGATCATGGGGTGGACCATCTGTGCTCACTACAACATAGCTAGGAGTGCCTTCGGCGCGCGATTGTGTGAATTCTTGCAATTGCGCTTTGTAGTTGTCTTTGATTTCGTCGCGATCAACTACCGTGGTCTGATGGCCAAACAAGCGCACTAGAAGCGTTTGTACTTGGAACAAACCAAGGTCTTGATAAATCGCTCCAATCAGGGCTTCCATGGCGTTTGCTGTGATTGATGGTCGAGTTTGCACGTTGCGACCAAGCAAAATATATTTGCTCAAGTTCACCTGCTCACCGATTTCGGCCAATATCCGATCTGAAACTAAAACAGCTCTAAGCTCAGTTAGTTGGCCTTCATCGTAATCAGGAAAACGTTCTAATAGATATTCACTGATGACGAATTTCAGCACAGCATCGCCGAAAAATTCGAGTTTTTCATAGTCTTGGCTACCGGGGTTTTCTGCGGCATACGAACTATGGGTCAGCGCCTCATTGATCAAACCCATGCGCCCGCAGGTCACTCCCAGCTTCTGACAAAGTTGATCTAGTTCTTTGAAGCGTTTGGGCGGAAGTTGTTGCATGGTCATCGGATTACTTTTGCTGTGTTCTGGGGCGCTAATTACGTTTGTTATTGAAACTGTTGCTCTCAAGGGATTCCAGTACCTCTTACCTACCTATTTAGGAGACTACAAGAGGAACGCTCAAGATGCCGGTTTTGTTAACCATTATTTCCTAGTTCAATCGTGCGTATTTCTACTAATGATGCCCATTTCAGCGATTTAATTATCAGAAAGTTGCAATCCGTAATTGATGAGTTAGCTCTCAGAGAAGCTGATGCTGATATGCCTATCGTGAGACATACTCAGAGACATATGGGGGGTGCTTACCTGGCTATAATCTACGGCGTATGCCACCCGGCTTTTAGCCTGCTATGCTTTACCACGGAGTACCCATTAGTAAGGAAGAGCAACAAAAGTGGATCAGAGTTCGTTGCAGCTTGGCGAGATATTTTTATTCGTTGCAGTAGGGTTCGCCCTTCCCGCCTTAGGGATGATTCTCTTGGCTTGGGTCTTACAGTTAGCTCTTGGCTATCACCGCCCCAACTCAATTAAGAATCAGCCATACGAATGTGGCATGAAGCCCATGCAAGAAGCTCTAGTGCAATTCGATGTGCGCTACTACTTGTATGCCATTCTATTTATTCTGTTTGATATTGAAATCATCTTCATCATTCCCTGGCTGCTTGCCACTGACAGTATTCCAAGATTGTTAGTTGGCGCCGATGCTCTCGGTCAGATGTTGCCAGCCAGTGCTGAGTTGATGAAACTGAAAATGGTTGGACCTATTGAAATCTCGATGTTCCTGGTCATCCTTGTTGTAGGACTTGTCTACGCCTGGAAGAAGGGTGCTCTCGAATGGGAGTAGAGCTGGGAGTAGGTCTGGGATAAATCTGAGCAGTTTGATTAGTGCTTGAACAAGAAATTAGTGCTTGAACAAGAAGCTTGAGAAGCGAAGTAAGAAGGATACAAAGTAAGAGCATGAGTAATATAAATCCCGTCGTGCCAGAAGAGTTGAGAGATACCGTAACTCTCTCGTCGATTGATCTGATGATCGATGCTCTCGGCCAAGCGCTTTCGCCGGTGCTCAGCCCCATTGCCAACTTAGCTAGGTCTAACTCAGTCTGGCCGCTAACCTTTGGCACCTCGTGTTGCGCTATCGAAATGATGAGCGTCGGTATGTCAGCTTTCGACATCTCGCGTTTTGGTTCAGAAGTATTTCGCGCCACACCAAGACAAGCCGACATGATTTTGACCGCCGGTACTATTACTCGCAAAATGGCTCCGGCTCTTATTACTTTGTATGAGCAAATGCCTGAGCCTAAATATGTAATCGCCATGGGCGCTTGCACAGTTACTGGTGGCATGTTTAATGATTCTTACTCGGTGGTTCAAGGCGTCGACCGCATTATTCCGGTTGATGTTTACTTGCCTGGTTGCCCACCTCGTCCAGAAGGCATCCTTGATGCCTTGCTGAAGTTGCAGCAAAAAATTCGCACCGAAAATTATGGCGAGCGTAGAAAGAAAATGTACGCCCAAACATCTGTGCGCAAAGTTGATTACGACACAGGTCGTTGCCTCGAAGATTTGATCGGTGTGGTCAAAGAAGACACAAGCGCTGCTCTAGCTAAAGCTCCCGATACTAATACCTAAACAAAAACCAGAAATATATAGGAACCAAGTAGATGACAGACGAAGCTAAGCCTGAAGAAAATAAATCAGACGCAAAGCCAGAAGAAGTCAAATCAGAAGTAAAGCCAGAGGCTGCTAAAGCTGAAGCTAAGCCCGCCGCCAAACCGGCTGCGCCTGCTGCCGCTGCTAAACCCGCGGAGCCAGCTGCGCCGCCAGTGCCATTAGAGCCAGCCAAGTTTGGCCAGTTCTTGAAAGAGCATGGTATCTCAAGCGAGCGCCTGCCTGATTCATGTGGTGTTGAAACAATCGTCGTTGCTGGTGATCAGCTCGAAAAAGCCATGCGCCTCTTGCGCAATAGTTCTGAAATTAAGCTTGACTTGCTGCTAACAGTCACTGGTGTCGATAGTGCTGATACTTTTGACTCTGTCTATCACCTCTGGTCTTACTCGCATTTAGATCAGCTAGTAATCAAAGTATTGCTCAAAAAAGCTGACGTGGCCGAAGGTGATTTGCCCGCGGTACCAAGTCTCTCTAATTTCTGGTCAGCAGCAAATTGGCATGAGCGTGAGACCTACGATTTGGTTGGTATCCGCTATTCGAGCCACCCTTACTTGCGGCGCATCCTTAACCCTTGGGATTGGGAAG
>CALROJ020000104.1:0-15638 GCA_943369735.1 bacterium Ga0077546 | reverse complement strand
AGCGCCTAACTCTGCCGCTTTCGCGCGCATAATTTGATCGCTCACAGCAACTTTTAGGGCCGTACTCAATCTATCAAGCGAAAGACTAGAATGGGGAATCGGCTTAGGACCCACACCCAGAGCAGCCACCCTGGAACCCCAAAAGGGTTGATCGACGCCAAAAGGCACAACAATATTCGGCACTCCTGAGCGCAAAGCCGCTGCGGTAGTTCCAGCGCCACCGTGGTGAACAATCGCTGAGACTCTCTGAAAGAGCCACTCGTGAGGCGCTTCTCTAAGACAAAAGACGCGATCACTGAGCGTCGTCTCATTAAGACCGCCCGAGCCGATTAGCAAGATCACCCGCACCCCGGCCTCAAGCGCCGACTGTCGCACCAACTCTGTAACCTGAGCGGCCTTACTGCTAGACATACTGCCAAAGCCTATACTGACGATGGGCTGGCCTTGCTCTAAGAAGGTTTGCAAAGCAATTGGTGGACTCCAATTTGACGATGACGATACAATCCAATAGCCGGTGGTGTGACGCTGTGTTCTGCCACCTTCAGGCACAGCGACGATATGACGGCTAAAACCATAGATTACTGGTTGGCCATCCATGGCCCGAGACCTATCCTTGAGCCCCAGAACTTTTTCGCGCGCGGCCAACATCGGCCCCCGAAAGGGCATCCAGAGGGCCTGGTCTGAGAGATGATGGCTGGCAAGACGCCCCCAGCCGCCAATCCAATCGGGAAGCGCGCCAAGCATTGGACCAGGATAATCAGGGGATGGAGCGCCGACTGGCTGCAGATGAGTCTGCACAAAAGGAACTTTGAGCTTGTCAGCGACTGATACTGCGGTCACCATACCGCCAACACCACCAGTGATCAAATCAACGCCCTCACAACCATCAAGCGTTTCTTTAGTCGCTTGAAAAATCATTTTTGGCATCTCGTTTGCCATAAATACCATGGTGGCAAAAGTGCCTTTCTCGGCAATGCGAGCGGCAGCGTTAACTTCTTCTGCCGGGGGACCAGACAGCGGGACCAAAGGGAGCCCAGTGTGTTCAAACAACGAGGCATGATTGGCAGGGGCCACTACGCGAACGTCGTGACCAGCTTCGGCAAGGCCCATGCCTAAAGCGACATAAGGCTGCACACCGCCCCTGGTATCGTTACAAACAATAGCTATTCGCACTAGGCAGCCTTATAAACGCAACAATAAGTTAAAGCACCACAATAGATTAAACCACAAATAAATAAGTGGCGAATGCCCATAAATTGCCAAGCTTTGCCAAGTATTGTAAGGCTATAAATATTAGATCATCACCCCCGGTCTAACAAAGCGCAAGGTGCATTGAAGTCAGCCACTTCGATGCACCTTTTGCCGCTCATGCGACACTACCAGCAGTGGCATCACGCCAGCTGCGCTAACCCTTTTTAGTACAAAATCAAACTGAAACAAATGCTCATGATTGCTAACAGTAGCTTAATTTAGTTACTGTTTTTCTATATCTCCTAACTCTTCTCAAGAAAACCAACCGCCGACAAAAACTCAAACACACCGGCCATACCAGCCCTAACATTCCTGTACGCAAACAGCTCGCTGTTCGGTAGCAGGCTGACTTGCGAGTGCTTCAAAGCCAAGCCTTCGAAATTTCAGCTAACCCTGATTGGAACGACAATGAAATTCGTCATCGGTTTTCTCCTTGCCATGGTCGTCATCCTCGGCACACTGCAACTGCTGCTCGGAGCAGCGGTAACGGCTGAGGGTCTGTACATCTCGCTCTCCCAGGCCTCGACGGCTCATCAAGTGACCTTCGCTGTCATCATCGGCGGCACCATTCTCGGCGCAATCGCTCTCGTGGCCTTTCTCTCCAGGCCCTCAGATTGCTACTACGGAGGATAAATCACGGAAACTGACTTCAAGCAATGTTGAAACTTTCTACTTAGATCCGCGACTTTCCTCACAAACAATTTCATGAACACCTCCCCCTTCATCATCGCCCTCATTTCCCTCGCGCTGGTCTGGACGGCTGACTTCTTGGTCAAAAAGCGCAGAAGAGCGGCCGCTGCCAGAAATGTGCTTCAGCAGAGAGAGCAACTGCTCAACGACCTGCCCCAGCGCATCGTCGATACTGTCTACCAATGCGCCAAGTATCTCCGTATTCCTCCCGAACGCGTGCTCGACCTGAACGAACCAATCGAGATCGAATTTCCGCGGTTCCGCGGCTACGGACGCTACATTCCCACCAACCTCATGATCACCCAACACCTGCAAGGTGCCATTCGCAGTCTGTGCGATGCCAGGGCGGCCATTATCGTCAACAACTTGTTCTTGGCCGATGTGCAACTGCAGAGCGCTGAAACCGCCTTGCAGGCAGCACTGCGCGGCAAAGAACTGCGCGACGCCGAAGCGGCCGCCTTGGTGGAAACGCAACAGGCTTTGCAAGCAGTCCAGAAGTAGCCTCGTCTAGCAGCCAACTTCTACCACTCATTCACCCTCAGCAATCAAGAAACGGAACCATCATGTTCACAACCAAGAAGCGCATCGCCGGTACCGAAGGCACCCACAACTACGTGGTCATCTGCCAAACCTCGCTCGGTCTGGTGGCCGTTCGCCACCTGAATGACGGCGCCTATCGTGTGCGCGTCGAACCCAGCGACGACGGAGCCTCGGCCGCACTGGCCAAGGTTCTGACCCGCAACATCTTCGTCGACCCGAGCTGGAAGCAGCCCTTCGACCAAGGCGCGAATGGCCAGAACCGCTTCTCCACGGTGGTCACTGGCGACGAACTGCACACCGCCGTGGCCCAGGCGGTCACCGCTCTGAGTGGCAACGGCGACGTCGACAGCCAGCCTGGCAGCTCCGGCTGGGAAGCAGCACTGACTGCGGTGGCAGCCGTCGGCACCACCGATCGCGCCGAACTCATCACTCGCCTGCGCGACAGCGACACCCCGGGCGTCAACAGCGCCAGCCGCTGGACCACCACCACCCTGGTGGAAAAGGCCTTTGCCCTGAGCCCCAACAGCTAAAGGAAGCTTATGAACAAACAACTGGTAACCCTGCACAGCGAGCTGCAACGACTGGCCTTCATCAACGGTGGCAAGTGCGAGGCCCAACGCATTTTCCAGCAGGCCGTCAAGCTCGCTGAATTGCCCAGCTCGACTTTTGCCTTGGCCAAGTTTCTCAAGCCGCGCATCGCACAAGGACAGATGCTGCATGCTTTCTTCAGCGCCGAAGCCGCTGGTGTCATGCTCACGTTGCCCAACCAGTTCTGGTTCTGGAAGGTGGCTCACGACGCCGTCAGCTATGCCGGCGCTGACCCCAATGGGCTGATTGAGGCCAAGGCTGTTCACCTGGCCATTGCCTGCAACCGCAACGGTCAAAGGCATCGCTACGACCCGGCCGAAGAGCTGGAAGACCTCACCAACGACGAAATCGGTGACCGCCTTGAACACGGCATTTGCCTGATGCAATCGCCGGCTCGGCTGGTGCGCAACTGGATGTTCTATCCGGAGAGCTGAAGAGCACTAGCTTGAAAGTGCTACGACGCCAAGTCTAATAAACTAGCGGCTCGACTTAGAGAGAACAGAGGCTCGGCCCCTCTGTTTTCTTTTTGATTAGTTGTTAGTAGACCGGTCTAATTTAATTTCGAAAAGAATATCGAAACTGCAGGTAAGATCTCAACTTGCTCAAGATAGCCGGCGAAGTTCCAAAACTTCATCGCACCGGGTTCACCAGGAGTCACCCCCACCGCTGTCACCGGAGCCGCCCGAGTCAGAGCTGGAACTACTGGAATCAGAGCTGCTCCACGAGCTGCTACTACTAGAATCGGAGCTACTCCAGCTGTCATAGTTATTGTCGTAGTTATTGTTGTTTCCATAGCTGTTGTACCCGCTGCCGAAAACAGCTCGCCTGGCTGAGACTGGTTCTTCCTTGAAGCTGGTGCTTTGACAAGTGCAACCTTTTCTACAACCGCACATGCAGCTGCAAACCGGGCCGCAACGGCAGCTGCAATTTGATTGCGACTTTACCAATGCTGCCAGCACAAGCACAAAGCCGACAATTACAATTATCCACAGCCCCACCTGCACGTTGTGATCTAGCGAGGTCAGGCTCTGCAGAATTCCTGTTTTCTTGTTCGCTGTCGTGCTAGCTGCCGGAACCTGGCTGGATGCAGCAGGTAGCGATATTTTGATAGATACCACCTGCCCTGGTTGCAAATCATGAGCACTAACTTTGTAGCTGCCGCTGGTACCGGTCATGGTGGCGCTGGAGAGCCTGTCATCCTTGGCTACAGCGAGCGACTTGCATACGGCAGGGCTTATGCCATTTAGATTTACTGTCATAGATTTAATCGGCATTTGCCAGTTCGCGCCGTTTGGTGACCATTGATAGCTGAGGGTATTACCTGAAATTCTAGCCGGATTTTTTATGACATAGTTGAGCCGGTATGTATGTTTGCCGGAGATAAGAACCTTTGGGTCACCGAGCTTGAGCTGTAAAGACTGATGTAGCTGTGCAATCACTCTTGGGCAAGCTTTTCCGGGTGGACATTCTGCTGAAATCAGGTCTAGCTCAGCATTATCTGAGGCAAAGTAGGTAGGAATTCTTCTCAGCAATCCATGTTTTTTGTCTTTACCGAAGTCTACAAGAATCTTTTCTTCGACGGTCAAATCGCCTGTGGCTGCCACTGTTGCTTTAACCGTAAAGTCGCTAACTTCCTCAGCGTATGCTGGAGCCGCAGTCACAAGAAAAGCAAAAACTGCAGAGATCAGTGTCGGTCTAGAAAAATGACGCATCGAGCATCCCCTTGAGCGGCCTCTTGACAGCACCAGTATTTGCTTCGGCTGGTTAAGGGACGGTTATGGAAGTGCCCAAGCAGGGTCGGTTTAACTATTATATAAGCTTTCTGAGATGCCGTTAATCGACACAGCGAGGTCGCAGGTGTGCCTTGGAATTCAGTCTTCCTTATGGCACAAAACGTTCGATACCCTCCAATCAACCCTTATACTAAAAAGGTTATCGACGTACTAGGACAAATTTATATGGCTGAATTTAACGAGCGCATCACAATAAACTCAGAACAGTGCGGCGGCCGGCCCTGCATTCGAGGAATGCGGATTCGTGTTATCGACGTTCTTGATCTCTATGCAAACGGTCTTACAGCCCAAGAGATCTTAAATGAGATGCCAGATCTAGAAATGGACGATCTAAAGGCAGCTCTAAAATATGCGGCACAGCGCCTTGATCATCCAATTGTTGCGGCATGATTATCTGGCTTGACGCCCAGCTATCGCCATCTCTTGCTCCATGGATTCAATCGACTTTCATGGTGGAAACACACGCACTAAGAGACGTCGGACTTCGCGACGCAACAGACAGGGCAATATTCAATGCCGCGAAAGCTGCTGGAGCTGTCGTCATGACAAAAGACAGTGACTTTGTAACGCTGCACCATCAACAAGGAGCACCGCCGCAAATCATCTGGCTGACATGTGGCAACACTTCAAACATATTCTTACAGACCCTCCTAAATTCAACGCTTCCACAAGCACTAAGCTTATTGCAGACAGCGGAAGATCTCGTCGAAATCAGCGCGCTCTACTAAACCAATTCTTTTTAGAAACCAGCCACTACGACACGCTAGAGCGCTACAGCTGCGCCATTATCGCTTCAATTTGCTTGCGGTGAATGTTCTCATGAGGAGCAGCGAAGACCAACCACTGATAAGCATTGAGTGGCCCGAACCAGGGATGCGGATGAGTCACTTTCGCATGCACATCAATATTAGCGGCGCCAGTCTCACGCAAAAAGCGCTCCGTCATTTCCTCAAAATCTTTTAGCGAACGAGCTGCATCAGCAGCAGCACCAGGCTTTACTTCAGCAGTGCCCACGGCCTTGAGAGCATTGTTGCCTTTCGCCAACTCAACTACAGCGTGACACATCAAGTTTCCCACGATTGTTAGATGGTCTAGGGTCATTGCCACCGACCAGTAGCGCGAGCTGTCTTCTAGGCCCTGCAAGCGTGCTATTAAACGTCTTTCAATGAGCTGCTCAGAGCTGAGCCCTCGGGCTAACTTTAGTATCTTGTCAGACTGCTCAGCAAAATCAGCCAGTGCCTTTTCTTTGCTGGAATTTTTAAAACGCTGGGGGAATATTATGTATTTGGCCACGACCCATTCAACAAAAGGTAGACCAGCCCCAGGTTTATCTAATTTTGGCATTGCTAATTTTGCATCATCCGACTTTGGTTCTAATGCAGCGCACATTTTTCACCCCTCCCAAAAACCACTTGCATTTCGCAAGTAGACAATACAACAAGTACTTGCATTTTGCAAGCAGGTGCTAAAATAAACCCATGGCCAGCAAACTAACAGTTAGCAAATCAATGACTCCGAAACAGGTAACAACAAAGTCAATTCAGAGATCCCCCTGCGTGGTCAGCAACGTCCTTGAGATCATTGGCGATCGCTGGACACTCTTACTCGTCAGAGATCTCCTGTTCTTCAACAAGCACGAATACAAAGAATTTCTAGCTAGCCCCGAAAGCATCGCCACAAACATATTGGCCGACCGCCTCAAGAAACTGCTCAACGAAGGCCTTGTCGGAGAGATTACCCATCCCGAAAACAAGTCACGCAAACTCTACTATCTCACCAGCAAAGGCAAAGATCTAATGCCGATCTTGGTAGAAATGGTTAAATGGGGAGCGGCTTATTTGCCAGAAACGAAAGAAATGAAATTGATATTCGAGAGAGTCAAGAACGATCCAGAACAACTCAAGGCCCAGGTTTTAGAAAGTCTAGAGCAATGGGAAAAACAGATGTTGAAAGCATGAATGGAACTCAATTTGCCCAAGGTGAAATAATCGGAGGGCGCTACAAAGTGCTTTCCCTATTGGGGAAGGGCGGCATGGGGCTAGTCTACCGCGTCGAGCAAATAATTCTTGGCGAAGAACTGGCCCTAAAAACTATCCACAAGACTTTTCTCACAGACACTACTATCAAACGTTTTGAGCAGGAAGCAAGAACAGCCTTTGCTGTCAATCATGCCAACATAATTGCCGTCAAAGCATTCGGCTTACTCGATGACCAGACACCATTTCTGGCAATGGAAATAGTTAACGGTGAAACACTAGCAGAACTACTGCAAGACTCAGGGCCGCTACCAATAGAGGCGGCCCTCCCCATTATCATTCAAGTTTGCTTTGGCCTTGCCCATGCTCACGACTGCGGAATAGTGCACCGAGACATAAAGCCTAGCAATATCATGCTCTTAAAAGATCTTGCGATTGGCACCGAAGGCAGTATCAAAATCTTAGACTTTGGCATTGCCAAATTTAGCCACAGGGAAGGTGGCGAAATTCAGGCGCTTACTAAAACAGGAGAAATATTCGGCAGCCCACTCTACATGAGCCCTGAACAGGGCCTGGGTACCACGGTTGATCACAGATCTGATATCTACTCACTTGGTTGCGTCATTTTCGAAGCTTTAAGCGGCAAGGCACCATTTGTCGGCAACAATGCTCTAGTAACATTGATGATGCATCAATCAGACCCTACGCCAAGCTTAGGGGCAGCCTGCCAAAAAGAAGACATTCCGCAAGAGCTTGAGAAAATAGTGGCAAAAATGCTAGCCAAGCAGCCCAATGAGCGTTATCAAAACTTAGGCACTGTTGCTCACGACTTAGCGGCGATAGTCAATCGCAACAAGTCATCCAACATCTCCCGTCCTTTTTCGCTAGCTGCTAGAGAGCAATCAACTGAAGAGTTATCAACTGAGCGCTATCCGGGCGTTCTGCCTAAGCGCCAGATATACATCATGCTGGCTGCAATATCGTTGCTAATGATTTGTGCTGTTTGTACTGTTTGCCTAATTAACTTCCTCTCTCATCCCCCAGAAAAGGTTGAGAGTGAATCTAGAACTGAGCTCAAGAAGCAAGAAGAACAGTTAGCAAAACTAGAAACCACAGTCTCAGCTGAAGTGGCAAAAACGGCTGTCCTCAATGAGATAACGTCGTTTCAGCTAAAGAAAAAACTGGCGGCATCTGGCAACGATTTTCCATTGCGCCTGACAAATGTAACAGGCCCAATGCTAGATATTATTGCTACAGCAAAACATATTGAAACTATCGACTTCCTCGGCAGCACCATCAGCAATGAACATCTGAATAAACTCTCGAAACTAAAACTAAACCGCATCACTCTGACCAACACCAATTTCGATGATCTCGGCGCACAGAAACTGGCTCAGGTTCAAAGTATACACATTATTAAAGCAAATGGCACTCTAATATCAAATCGAGGATTGGCATATCTAAAGAAGCTCAACAACCTTGATCAGTTAAAAATTGAAAACACAAACATAGACATCAATGGAGTGCGCAGTATCTGCCAAAATAAAACTTTGAAGACTATATCATTGGCCAATTGTCCCAAAATCGGAGAAGTAGAGCAGAAGCTATTGCAAAAGGAATTTCCAGCAATTAAGTTCGAATTTGAAGGCAAATTCAACATCTATCTTTAGATTATTCCAGACATTTAGATCATTCCAGAAATTTAGGTCATTTTAGGCAAAATAAGTAGCTACTGTGACCATTTTTTCCTACGGCCTTGTTCTAAATACGGTCTCTTTATACGTGCGATCATTTGCTGCTTTCACAGCCGCACGGTCTTTCTGCGCCAGTTCCGTTTTTCCCAACTTATCGTACATAGAAGCTCGCAAAACGCGCACCTCTCGCTCGGCTAAAACATCCATGGGACCTAGCCCGGTATTACTAACCGTAAACTTCTTCAATTGCAGACACTGAGAAAGATCATCTATTGCCTTCTTAGGCTGATTCATTCCCGCATAAATTTGAGCTCGCAACAAACGAAAGCTATAATCGTTTGGACTGTGCTGCACGATCCTGTTGGCTATAGCCAATGCCTTATTCCATTGCCTGGAGCGCACATAGCATTCAGCTAGAAACTTAAGCCGAATTGCCAAGGTTTCGTGGGCAGAATCAACTTCCATTTCTCGTGCGGCACCACTGAAGTCGCCGAGACTGAAAAGCGCATGCGCCTTGCTTAAACGCAGTCTGCGCATGTACATCGCTAATCCAGCTTCTTTGGGCAGGCTGGCACCATACTCTAACGCCTCAGTGCAGACCGCCACTGCCTCTGCAGCTTTTTCACAAGCATTGAGCTTGTCGGCACAGGCGATAGAGGCATCGAGCCAGTGAGGACTAGCCTTTATGGCCAATTTAAAATATTCAATGCACTGTATATCTTCTAATTGGACATCCACAACTTTGGCTAAGACATAGTTAGGACTGGCCCATTGGGGATGAGCACGAAGCGCTGCTCTGGCCAATTTTTCTGCAGCAACATTATCTCGAACACTTAAGAAATAACGAGCAGCGTCAAAAAATGCCAGCTGATTGTTTGGTTCGCGCTGGTAAACGCCGACAGCCTTGCGTAGTATCGACAAATCCAAAACTTCCGGAACATACAGGGGCATCCCTCCAGAGTTAGATGCCGTTGCCAATGATTTTGCAGCGGCAATTTTGGCTGAGCCTGTAGCGGAAAACTTGGCCTTTTCCTCAGCTTGTGCGGCAAGAGGACAAAGCGCCACAGCAACAACAATTGCAGTCACCACGAGATGAGACGGTAACAAACCGATACGGCCCCTACAAAATGAATTTTGAAATTGCGTGCTTTGACTTCATAAGTGTTTCCAGTATATCTGCGGCACCAAACAGCTGCCTTGCAAACCAATGAGGCTATCTTCTCTATCTAGGTTAGCGTCTTTACCTCACCTTAACTACTTTAGTCGATTCTATACCCATTCACCTTTTAGCTTTCCATATACCAAACCAAGTAATCACGCCACACTTACCAGCGAGTATTTACTATGTCAATTTTAGTAGCCGATATTGAGTTTTCAGGACCTTACCGCACACCAAGCGAAATCGAAGATAAGGCTGGCATCTTTGTTGTCATGCAACAATTCGATGACCAGTATGAAGTAATCGATTTTGGCTATAGTGACAGCCTCAGAGCTGATCTAGTTGATCCAGATGAATTTGAGCAATGGACCAGGCAATATCCTGGATTGCTTTTCGTCGGCGTTCACTACATCAATCAGAGTGAAAAAGCGCTCTCTGGTTCGCTTGTCAAAACCATAGAAGATTGGTTCGAAAATGCCGAGCCGCCTCTAGTGCAGACTTTGCAGTTTGCCTAAGCAATCGATGACTAACTCTCTCATGGATAGTCATACTTTTGAGCACCAGAGCACAGTAATTGAAATTGGCCCGCTCGATTTCGACGGGCCTTTCATTTCTCACCTTGAGCTCAAAGAACAACCGGGAATTTTAGCGACATTAGTTCGCTCAACAGAAAATTACGAACTTGTAAACGTTTACTCAACCGCCAATTTACGCTCGGCGGCTCTGCTCGAATTGTCATGCGTTAGGCAGAACAATCCCAGCATAGTAGTAGCTACCTATACCGGACCTGACTTAAAACCAGAAATCAGCGCAGCCATGGCTTCACTTGTCTGGCAGTCTCTTGAATAGTACAAACCTTCCTCAATTCGCCTCTCACCCCAACTCTCCCTCCCACACCTAATACCACAAACAATACCAAGGCCTCAGCAATCGAAGCTGGGGCCTTAGTATTTGCAGGGCTGAAGCTCTTTGCAAGAGCCAATAGACAAGCCTTAACCCCACCATAACCTCGGCATGCTAGCACCTCCCGTGGTGGCATGCGCCAGCTTCGCTAGCGAATGAGATTATTACTTTCGCTCATAAACCATCTACTAAAACCGGCACAGATTGTCAGGAAGCGCTCTACTGCGGGTTCCAAACACTGTTACGGGGAGAAAACATAAGTCATAGAAGTTTGCACAAAGCCTTTCGCTACAAGAACCGAAGCTAAGCATTGGTAGTTTCAGGTATCCCATCTCTCATTCAATTCTTCAGACAACCTTTACCAAAACCAATCAGCTAAGCCACATGCAAACAATTCTAGTTCCTCGCAGGAATCAGAGCGGAGGTGGCAAAAGATGTGGCAAGAGCTGGGCCGTGGTCTGAAAGAGAAGATGCAGAAACTTGGGACTTTCTTTCCAACATTAACTCAGGAGGTACCAATCATGAGCGATGCAATGCAAACAACTGTAAATGCAAAGATTTCTATGCGTTATCGCAGCATATTTATCTCTGATGTGCACCTTGGCACCCCCGGTTGCCAGGCGGCTCTGCTACTCGATTTCCTCAAACACAGCGAGAGCGAAAATCTCTTTCTTGTGGGCGACATCATCGATGGCTGGCGTCTAAAAAGGCGTTGGTTTTGGCCCCAGGGCCACAATGACGTCTTGCAGAAACTGTTGCGCAAGGCGCGCAAAGGCACCAAGGTTATCTTTATTCCAGGCAACCACGATGAATTTATTCGCGACTACGACGGTCTAGTTTTCGGTGAAATCGAAGTGCGCAACTGCACCGAACACACCACTGCTCGTGGCATGAAAATTCTCATCATCCACGGCGATGAGTTTGACGGCGTCGTGCGCTATCACAAATGGTTGGCGCATCTGGGCAGCTGGGCCTATGACATGACTGTAGTTTTCAACGGCTGGCTCAACTTCGCTCGGCGCAAACTCGGCCTGCCCTATTGGTCGCTCTCTGGCTTTATCAAAAAGCAGGTAAAAGAGGCGGTCAAGTTCATTACCAATTTTGAAGAGGCGGTGTCTAAGCACGCCTTTGAAAACGGCTTTGATGCTGTTCTCTGCGGTCACATTCACCATCCGGCCATGCGCCAAATCAACGGTGTTCTCTATTTGAACGACGGTGACTGGGTAGAGACAGGCAGCGCCTTGGTGGAAGAGATGGACGGCAGTCTGGCTGTGATCAAGTGGCAATTGGGCTCTGAACCGAAAGTGCTGCATCGCCATCCCAATCTCCAAGCGAAATTGAGCTAACGCTCGAACCAACGCTTAACTTAACGAAAGTACGAAATCATGAAAATTGCAATCATCACGGATGCCTGGCATCCTCAGGTGAATGGCGTCGTTCGCACTCATACCCACCTGCTAGCGGAGCTGCGCAAGATGGGGCACGAAGTACTGCTCATCAGCCCAGACCTGTTCCGCAACTTTCCCTGCCCCACCTATCCAGAAATAAGGCTAGCGGTTGGCGTAGGTAAGAAGCTCAAGAACATGATTGATGAGTTTGACCCCGACGCCATCCACATCTCTACCGAAGGCCCTTTGGGAATAGCAGCCAGAAAACTCTGCCTGCGGCAGAAATTCCCCTTCACCACCGCCTACCACACTCGCTTTCCTGAATATCTCAAAGCCAAAGCTGGCGTGCCCACCAGCATTACCTATGCCTTACTGAGGCGCTTCCACGCCCAATCTAAGGCAGTAATGGTGCCCACAGCATCAATGAAAGATGCTCTTACTGGTTGCGGCTTTGCCAATGTGGTGGAGTGGACAAGGGGAGTAGATACTGAACTGTTTCACCCTCGTGCCAAATCATTCTTGCAATTGCCACGACCAATTTTTGCCTATATCGGCCGCGTCTCTGTGGAGAAGAACATCGGAGCCTTCCTAGAACTAGATTTGCCGGGAAGCAAACTAGTAGTTGGCGATGGCCCGCAATATAAAGAGATGGTAAGCCGTTACCCCAATGCCCACTTTGTTGGCAGCAAGAGTGGCGAAGAGTTAGCGCAGCACTATGCAGCCGCTGACGTCTTTGTCTTTCCTAGCCGCACTGACACTTTTGGACTGGTCGTGCTAGAAGCCCTGGCCTCCGGCCTCCCCGTGGCGGCCTATCCCGTGACCGGGCCGAAAGACATTATCGGCAGCAAAAATGTCGGCTGCCTCAGCGAAAACCTCAACCAAGCCGCTCTCGATGCTCTGCAGATTGACCCAGCCGCCTGCCGCGCCTTCGCTGAGACTAAATCTTGGCGAGCCTGTGCCGAGCAATTCTTCTATCACCTTCACCCAAAGACGAAGTAGCTAGGGGCTGAAAAGCTTGATGAGAAGCGCCAAGCAAGCCCAATAGCAAAATCAATGTCACGCAACTTTTCCTAGCGATAAGTTAGCGATAGATCGCGCATGCGTAGATTCCCCACCCCCTTCCGACAGTAAAAAACTGTCTCAAAAAACGGTCCAAAAGCGCCCGTCAATAAATAGCGAAGAGGGCCACCCAACCAGCGACGCAGCCTTGTCAAGAAGTGTAACGAGAATGACTTTTCTGCCCGTAACATTACTTACCTTTCCCCCGTGGCCTCACAGCTGCTAGTCATTAGTTATCTCTTTCAACTCATCTCAACTCCGGTCGTTTCTCTCTCCAGCCAAGCCAATTCACCGCCACCACTCTTTCTGCCAGCAACCCAGTTGCCGGTAGAGACACACCAAAGAGCAATGGCACGAAGAAGCGAAGTTGAGGAGCGAACAATCTGAGCTGTCTGGTTGACGAGAGTTTACGCAAACTTTAGGAGTCCCAATGAACAGATTGCAAACAGTCTCCACAGCCGTGGCGATTGGTGTTGCTCTCATGGTCGGTGCTGCATTTGCTCGTGATGTCGAATCGACGTCCGGTGTCAAACCAACCCATGTGGAGGTTCGTCCGAACCCAGCCACTGGCCGCACAACCGAACAAGAGAACATCGCCCAGCGCTACAACCGCGACAACAAGCCGGGCTCGATCAAGCATTTCTATGTGCTCTCGCCCAAGTCCGGTGCCGTGATTCTCTACTCGAGCGTGGAAGGCAAAGTCACCTCCGGTGGCAAGCGTCTCACCCCGCGCTCTTCCATCGAAAAGTACGACTGCGGCAAGGATTGCACGCACTACGAGGGCATGCGCATTCTCATCGGCGGCGAGGTGCATATCACCACCGAGATGATGCAAGACGACGGCACCTTCGGCAACTCCGTGCCCTACTTCTACTGGTTCGACAGCAACGGCCGCTACCACCAGCACTTCTTCACCGAAGGGCAAGTGATCGCCGTACTCGACCAGCCCCTTGTCGGCAAACGCGTGATCTTCAACGCCGATATCCCCGCTCGCAAGTAACGAGCTCAGTTTCAGCTCAGCTCAGCTCAGTTCAACTCAGATCAACCCAACCTTGACAGGACAAATCATGAAGCGCTCACTCTCCCTCATCGCCATCGTCGCCGTCGCCTCCATCACGCTGGCCGGCTGCAACGAAGACGCACCGCAGTCCAGCTCCGGCGTGCAGAAGGCCACCGTGCAGGTCGCCGTCAACCCCGCCACAGGTCGCACCGTCGAACAGGACAACATCGCTGGTCGCCTGAAGATGGACAACACCCCCGGCTCGGTCAAGCACCTCTACATCGTCGCCCCCGAATCCGGCCAGACCATCATCTACTCGACGGTGCAGGGCAAGGTCACCAGCTCCGGCAAGCGCCTGAGCCCCAAGACCGTCAACAACTCCACCCGCGGCTTCAACGTGCTGTTCGGCAACGAGACGCACTACACCAACGAAGTGCTGCAGGACGACGGCACCTACGGTGACTCGGCCGAGTACATCTACTGGTTCGACGCCCAGGGCCGCTACCACCAGCACTACTTCACCGGCGGTCAGATCATCCACATCTCTGACCATCCCATCCAGGTGAAGAGCGTCATCATCAACATGGAGCTGACGGCCGCCCCCGGCGTTGTCGTTCCCGCAGCTCCGGCCGCCAACAACGGCGCCGCCGTCGCTCCCGCCCCTGTCGAGAAGAAGTAAGCACTTCTTCCGTCAACCTCACAACCGCAACCTCAGTCAACTCAACACAACCTTTTAGGAACAGATCATGAACGACAACTGGAACAACATCGACCCGTCCAAGAGCAAGGGCCCCATCGGCTTCGGCATGAAGTGGATCTTCATCATCTTCGCCCTCGTCTGCTTCGGCGGCGTGCTCAGCTACAGCGCTGGCTGGATCGGCGACGCCGGCCAGGTGGCCAAGGAACAGTTCGGCCCCAAGGCCCTGCTGCAGAAGTACGAATGGTTCAAGGACGCCAGCGCCCAGCTCGACGCCAAGGTCGCCAACATCGACGCCGCCCAGGCGCGCATCAAGTCGATGGACGAGACCTACAAGGGCACGCCGCGTACGCAGTGGGCCCGCGCCGACCTCGAGCAGTACAACCTGTGGCAGAACGAAGTGGCCGGCCTGAAGGCGAACTACAACAACCTGGCCGCCGAGTACAACGCCGCCATGGCCAAGTTCAACTACCGCTTCACCAACGCTGGCGACCTGCCCGCCGGCGCCACCAAGGTGCTGCCGCGCGAGTTCAAGCCCTACCAGTAAGGGCCTGAGCCAAGGGGACCGACAGTCCAAGAGAAGTACCTAGGTCCCAAGACTCAGTACACGAAGGCACAAGATAGCCGTGCGTAACAGCAGGGTGAGCACATGCTCACCCTGCTCTGCTCCATACGTCCACAAGTCCTTCCATCAATCAATCCACTTCAAGGAAAATCAACCATGTCAACCCTCTCCATCGTCATCCTCCTTGCCGTCGCTGCCATCGCCGCTGGTGCCATCTTCTCGCCCAAGTTCCGTCAGCTCCTCCGCATCCGCGGCGGCAAGGCTGTCGACGCCGGCACCACCGCTCTCGAGAAGGAGCAGGACCAGTACAAGGTGCTCGTCGCCAAGATTCCCGC
>CALROJ020000103.1:0-15854 GCA_943369735.1 bacterium Ga0077546 | reverse complement strand
AATATATTCATATGCCGAAATCAAGAAATTAAAATTCTAGATTTTGGCATATCTAAGCTTGTGGGCGATAAACAGAGCCAGTGCAACCAAGAGCTCACAGTCATCGGAGAGGTCTTTGGCAGCCCCTATTATATGAGCCCAGAGCAGTGCCGGGGTGAGCAGATAGACTCCCGCTCAGACATCTATTCAGTGGGCTGCGCACTGTTTGAGACATTGACTGGCTACATTCCTTTTGAAAGTGACAGCTCACTTGAAATTGCCATGCTGCATGAAGAGGCTGATATCCCCTCATTGTCTGATGTCAGCGAAGTTACTTTCCCTCCATCTCTCGATGTAGTAATTGGGAAGTGTCTGGCTAAGCTGCCCCAAGACCGCTATCAGTCGGCGAAAGAACTGGCGATTGATTTGATGCGTATTAAAGAAGGCAAAAACTTAGAGGCTTATGCTGGGGCGGGGAGAAGTAATAGAAGCGATTCAGGAGGTGACCAGGTCGATTCTATGCGGCTTTTGGGTTACACCGGGCTGACGGGGCAAGGCTTGATCGGTTACGGGCTTGTTGTATTCGCCGCTTTGAGCTTGATTGGTGTTGCTGTCTTTGTCATTGTTTTTCAGCCGATTGCGCCAAAGGGCCAGCCAGTAGTGGACAAAACCGTCAGGACCGTTGCTGAAAGAACCTTGCCACGCATGACAGACGTAGCCGAGGAGCTGACTGGTAAAGGTGAAACCTCTATTGATGCAAAAGTAAAAGTTTTCTTTGCCAAGCCATTTAGGTACTACTCGCAGATTGTCACAAAGAACGGGAAAGAGTTCAAGGTGTTCACTTTTCCTGCTGGTGTTTCACTGGGTAAACTTCATTGCACTATGGGTTTTGACAAAGTCACTTATGAAGCAACCGGTACGGTTTCTGTGCCGACAAAAATGCGGGTGGCTTTGACTGGCAATGCCTTGCTGCAGTTCCAACCAAAGCTTCTGAGCTATTTTCGCAGCGACGACTTAACGTCACTGGCTCTCTCGAATGAACTTACGCGAGTTGATCTACTGTTGACTGAAATTTCTCGACTAACATCACTTGAAACTCTTAGATTGCAACGTTTGTTGCTGAATGAGAATAGTCCTCGATATATTAATCAACTGACTAAACTCAATTCACTGACTCTTGATGAATGTCAGATTGAGCCTGCAGTATTTGAAAAGCTTTTGCCCGTGACCAAAGTGCAGACCTTGGTCTTTGACGGTGGCCCCAAGATTTCACCACAGCTAAAGGTGATAGCCAAGAACCGTCATTTGACCTCACTAACAATAACTTCTGCTGTTCTATCAAAAGATGATCTTAAGACACTTGCTTCGATAAGCTCTCTCGAAACTCTTTGTTTGAAGTATTGTTCTCTCACTAATGATGACCTGAAAGTGCTGACTGCTTTGAGTGATTTGCGAGATCTCGATATCAGTTTGACCAAGGTCGATAAAAACTGTATTGAGTCGCTGGTTAAGTTTCGAAAGCTTGGAAGACTTGTTGTTTCGGGTTTGTCGCCTGCCGATGAGAAGGCGTTGCAGAGTGCTCTTCCCAATCTTCGCTTATTGGAGTGATGAATGCTCAAGAAGAAAACAAGTAAGGAAACCGATTGAATAAGTGCGGGCTACTCCCACTCTTCCTGACTCTTGTGCTCGACAGTTTTTTCTAGTCGAGAAACAAAGCTATTAAGGCCAGTCGGTTGATTTGAAAGCTTGTTCATTATTTTGCCCGAAGCAAGCGCTACCTTTACTGCCGATAGCTTTGGCCGAGTGAACAGTAATTTCAAGCCCAGGCCAGTGCGGTAACGCATCGATAGGCTCTCGCCAAAGGCATGCATGTGGCCGTGGTAGCCTTTGACGAATTGCACCACATCGTGTGCTAGTTGTTCGGGGGCTTTCTTGTAAATGGCATCGTGTTTGCGAAGCTTGTGTCGTTCCTGGGCAATCGTGTAGGTTCTCAGTGCTTCTGTGGCGATAACGCCGCAGGCATATTGGTTTAGTGCCGCTTGCCTGGCGGCTTTGCCTGCTTCAAGGCGTTTTCTATCATCAGATAACATTGCGATTATGGCCTCGGCCAGAGCTGCAGCATCAGCTTTCGGTACGTGCAGACCGGTAACATCGGGCTCGATGTATTCTGGTGTACCTCCGGCGGTACTACCGATTACAGGCTTGCCGCTGGCTAGTGCTTCAAGCACTGTATATGGTGCATTGTCGAATAACGATGGTACAGTGCAAACATCGGCGAGACGGTAATATTCTGGCATTTGCGCTAGGGGGATATGGCTGACAAAATGCACTTTGTCTAAACAAGAATTTTTGAGCAGAAACTCTTTGAGAGATTTCAAAACTGAAGTTTTGCCAGCACCGGTATTGGTGTCAGCTCCAACAACAATAAAACGTGCCTCTGGCACGGCCTTTACTACTTGCGGCACTGCTTGAATCAAATACTTGATGCCTTTGCGCTCTTCTAGGCGCCCAGCAAAGTAAACCAGTTTGCTTCCTGATTTTGCATTGAAAGGGTTTTCGAGTTCTGCAGTTTTACCTTCTGGTGAAAACTTTTCTGTGTCAACTGGATTTCTGACAATTTGAATTTGTCCTAAAGCGACCCCAGTTTCTTGGGCAACGTACTCAGCTAGATTGACACTGGGCGAAGAAAGTAAGTCTGCCTCAGACATTGCTAGTCGTTCGAGGGTCGAGACAATAAAACTATCAAAATCGTTTTTTATGTTGTGATAGCCTTCGGCAACAAATTTTGAATAGGGTGTGTGCAGGCGAATAACTAGAGGAGCAATGCGAGTCATAGCTAAGAAGATTCCCTCAGCTAAATGATCTGGTGCCTCAACGGCATCGAAAGGCTGAGCTGCGTGCAACTCTAAAAACTTTTTCCACATCGGCAAAGCTGCACGCAAAACGTGGTGGGTATTTGGTTGGGTAACATTGAGTAGAGCGGCTAGGCGCAATGAATCGGCCCAAACAACACGATGAACATGTACTTGATCGTCCTTGACCATCTGGGGATTGGGGCCGGTAACGATTTTCTTTGTGAGGCAAACCACATGAACGTCGTGGCCCTGCCGGGCTAGTTCGCGGCAGAGTTGATAGGTGTATGCCCCTATTCCACCCCAACCTGTGTCTGGTGGGTATTCGCGAGAGATGAAACAAATCCTCATGCATCCCTCCAGTTTATATTCATGTTTTCAAAATCATATTTTCAAAGGCTCTAGCCTTTTTTGATTGTCCAGAAATCTTCGCCAAGAATATCCCATGGCAGTCTTCTTTCATCAGGCTCGTTCGCATCGAAGCATTGATTGACGAAGTAGATCATATTGGCTGGGTTTTGGAAAACATTGGCTAGGCCGTGAGCTACACCACGTGGAATGTAAAGGGCTTGGGCGCGGCCTGAACCAAGTATGAAGCGCATGCTTTGGTTGTAGGTCGGTGATTCTTTACGGGCATCAAATAGACCAATTAGCAGTCGGTCGTAAGGCATTACGAACCAAACATCTTCTTGGTTGTAGTGCAGGTGAAAAGCTTTGATTGTGCCGGGCAGCATTTGCGAGTAAGTGGTTTGTCTCACTTTAAACTCAGGCAAAATTTGCAAACAACCATTTTCGTCGAAACGCACTATTTCAGCCAGTGAGCCACCATCGTCGTAGAACATGGGCAAGTTGATAATTTGAACACCGTCAATGACGGTTTTCTTTGAATAGTCTTGGACAGACAATTCTTTTTTGTATTCTTGGCCGATTGCTTCTGGTGATAGTGGTTTCAAAATAGTCATTGATTGAGGCACGTTTTTGAGGTGTTTCTATGGTTGGTTTGTAATTACTAGTACTGGTGAGCTTAAGAATAACAGATTTGAGCCCAAAGCGGCCCAGTCTCAGGCTGGGGCCTTAACGCTTCTCATTTGCAGGTATTCGTGTAAAGCCTCTTGCCATGGCGTCAGGGGCCGCCCCAATGCCTCAATTAGGTCGCTCTTGTCGAGGGCAGAATAGGCTGGTCGCGGCGCTGGTCTTGGCATGTCTTTTGTTTCTATGGGTAAGACTTCTACTTTTTTGCCTTTGCTTTCTAAGTCCTTGACTATCTCTCGAGCAAAATCAAACCAGCTAGTCATGCCTTCGTCAGTGGCGTGGTAGGTGCCATAGCGTTTGGTGACGATTAGATCGGCAATGATTTCAGAAAGCGTGGCCGTGCTAGTGGGCGAACCAACTTGATCGGCTACAACTTTAATCTGGTCTCGCTCTTCTGCAAGTTTGTAGATGGTGTCAACAAAATTGCGGCCATAGGGGCCATAGAGCCAGCTGGTGCGCACAATGTAGTAGTTCTTGCAGTGACGCTTTACTGCTAATTCACCAGCTAGCTTCGACTTGCCATAGACAGAAAGTGGCGCGGTGGGGTCGCTAGTTTTATAGGGCATGCAATTGCTGCCGTCAAAAACATAATCTGTGCTGACATAGAGCATCGGAATATTGAGCTTACCAGCGGCCCTGGCTACGTTTTCAGTGCCACGTTCGTTAATGGCAAAGGCAGCCTCTTCTTCCGTTTCAGCTAGATCAACTTGAGTATAGGCAGCACAATGCACAATTAGGTCTGGGCAGTGTTCTTCTACGACTTGATTGACCAAGTTGCCGTCGGTAATGTCCAATTCTTCTTTGCCAAAGGCAGCCACGTCGTGACCGCGTTTGGCTAAGTAAGGGCTGAGGGTCTGCCCAAGCATGCCACCAGCCCCGGTGACAAGCAATTTCATTTGTTGGCTACCAACTCTTTTTTCGCAGCTACGTCAGAACTATGTGGCTTGGTGACAGCTTTCACCCAAGCGGTGTTCGATGTGTACCACTTAAGTGTTTCGTGAATACCAGTCTCAAATGTGTGTTTTGGCTTCCAGCCAAGTTCTTTTTGAATCTTAGAAGAATCAATGGCATAACGGCGGTCATGACCAAGGCGATCTTGCACATAGTTGATCATCTCATCACCCTTGCCCAGCTCTTTTAGAACCAGTTTAGTGATTTGCATATTGGTGCGTTCGTTATTGCCGCCAACGTTATAAACTTCACCAGGCTCGCCTTTGTGGAAGGCTAGGTCAATGGCGCTGCAATGATCTTCAACATGCAGCCAATCGCGCACATTGAGGCCATCACCGTAGACAGGCACTTTGATACCGTTCAATAAATTGGTGATGAAGAGCGGTATGAGCTTCTCTGGGTGCTGATAGGGGCCGTAGTTATTAGAGCAACGTGTAATTACCACCGGCATGCCAAAAGTATGGAAGTAAGCGCGGCAGAACAAATCGGCACTGGCTTTGCTTGATGAATAGGGGCTATTGGGGGCCAGTGGTGTTTCTTCAGTGAAGAGACCTGTTGGTCCAAGCGAACCATAGACTTCGTCAGTAGAAACTTGGGTATAGCGAATTTTATAGTCTTCTGGCTTGAATGGCATCTGAGCGCCATCTTTGCGGCCATACTTGAGAGTGGCTTCCAGTAAAACTTGTGTTCCTAGTGTGTTCGACTTAACGAAAACAGAAGAGTCTTCAATTGAGCGGTCAACGTGGCTTTCAGCCGCAAGGTTGATAATGCCGTCGATGGGGCCAAACTTCTTGCCCGAAACAATTTCGTCTACTAGTGTGGCATCTTCAACGCGGCCGACCACTAGTTTGTACTTCGGATTTTGAGCAACGTCTTCGAGGTTTTCTCTGTGGCCAGCGTAGGTCTCAGCATCAAGGTTGATGATTTCGTATGCAGGATAGGTCTTAAGCAAGTGGCGTACCAGGTTGCTACCAATGAATCCTAAGCCGCCGGTGATCAGAAGTCTCATGGACAATTTCCTCAAAACATGACTATGGCTAGATTTTCCCTCTCTAGACCACTTTGGATCAACCCAACCCCTTTCATATAAGGCCTTGAGTGTATGAATATTGTTTTATCTGGGCCGCGAGGTGCTACTCTATACAACTTCTACTTTCGAGTCGTCCCCTAGCATTAATCTGAATGCCTGTGGCTTACCGGTCGATCGTGTTAGCTCAACGCCCACGCCAATCAGGCTGTCGGCTATGCGGCCATGAAAATCTAATATTTGGGCTTTCTCTCTGAGAATGCTGTGTTCAATTTCGGCATGGCTTACTCTGGCGCCGTCACCAATTGAGGTAAAGGGTCCTACATAGGTGTGCTCAAGCACGCAGTCTTCACCAATAACCGCTGGCCCGCGTACTGTGCAGTTGATTAACTTGCTGCCTTTACCAATGTGTACGCGACCTGAAACTCGTGAATCATCATCAATTGTGCCGAGCATAGCGACATCGGTCATCTCGTCTAGCACTACGCGATTGGCTTCAAGCATGTCATCTTTTTTACCGGTATCAAGCCACCAGCTCTGTAAAATGTGGCTATCGACGCGGTTACCAGTGCTGATCAATTGTTGAATAGCATCGGTAATTTCAAGCTCGCCGCGCTTGCTTGGCTTGATTTGGTCGATGGCTGTGTGAATTTTGGGAGTGAACAAGTAAACCCCAACCAAGGCCAGGTTAGATTTTGGCTTGGCTGGCTTTTCTTCAAGGCCACTGATTCGGCCATCTTTATCTAATACAGCTACACCAAAAGAACTTGGATTAGCTACTTCTTTCAGCAAGATGAAAGCGTCAGGGCCTTCTTCTTCGAAGCGTTTAACCAATGGGCCAACACCATCTTTGATGAGGTTGTCACCCAGGTACATAACAAAAGGCGAATCACCAAGAAAAGGCCGGCCTGTCTTAACTGCGTGAGCAAGGCCCATTGGTTGATCTTGAAGAATATATTCGATGCGTATGCCCCAGCGACTGCCGTCGCCAACGCAATCTTCAACATCTTTGCCTGTTTCAGGACTAACGATAATGCCTATTTCTTTGATACCGGCTGCAATTAGGGCTTCAACGCCATAGAAGAGAATGGGTTTGTTAGCGACTGGCAGTAATTGTTTCGCCGCTGTGTGTGTGATTGGGCGCATGCGTGTGCCTTTGCCGCCACTGAGAATTAAACCTTTCATTCGTCCCACGTCCTCTTTGTTTTAATTGACTCCGCGTTTGCTGAGAACTGCTTTAAAAGTCATGGCGATGATGCGCCAATCGAGCCAGTAGTTCCAGTTGTCGCAATACCACTTGTCGGCTGCAACTTTGACATCATCAGGAAGTTCATCGCGTCCGTTAACTTGGGCCCAGCCTGTGATTCCCGGCATAAACTTCAACACACCACTTGCTTCGCGTTTTGTGGTTAGGTCGGTTTGATTATACAGAGCTGGCCTCGGCCCCACTAAACTCATCTGTCCAAGCACCACGTTAACTAGCTGAGGAAGTTCATCCAGGCTAGTTTTACGCAAAAGCTCACCTACTTTTGTCACCGGGCTCGGCAAGAGCAACATCTGGTCTGTGGGAAGGTCTGGGGTGCCGGTACGCATAGTGCGAAATTTATAAATTTCAAACAATTGGCCATTCTGGCCCACTCGCTTTTGTTTGAAAATAATGGGCCCGCGGCTATCTAGTTTGATTGCCAATGCAATTGCCAAGAGAAGAGGGGCGCCCAGTAGAAGGGCGGCTGAGCAAAGGGCAAAATCAGTTATTCTCTTGGCAATCATGATCTTTAGTAATTTCGATGGTCGCTATTTTAGAGCAAAACAATAGTGCAAAATATAGATAGGGCGTTAGCTTGAAGAAACACGGCGCTAACTTTGCATGATGAAGCTATCAAGATTACTACTTACGGCTGCTTTTTTTGTTGGCGTCTCGCTATTTGCAATGCAAGATACTCTAGCCCAGGGCGATTGGCGGTCGGAACGGCAACTTGGCATTCGCGAAGAGTATGGTAAAAATTTTCCTGCTGCATTAGTGCACTACAAAAAGGCCCTGGGGGCTGCACCAGTAGATGCAAAAATTGAATCAAAGAATTTGCGAGTTCAGCTTCAGTGTCAAATTGCCACTTGCTATCTGCGTCAAGAGCAACGCCTTAAGGCTTTGCCATATATCGACAGTCTGCTAGTTTCTGCTGCCGCGTTGCGCGCTAAAGACGAAATAAAGGCCGATACTGAGATGTATCTAGTAGCCCTTGAAGAAGAGTGTGACTCGAATCATGCTGAGCTGGCCAAGACTTCGTGGAAAGAATGGCAAGAATACAACATGCTCAGTCAGCGCATTTGTGAGGCGGCTTTACCCTCGATGATAAACCCAGGGCGCTATTCTCAACGCGCTCGTTATTTTCTTGCTGCTAGTGACCAGCCCGGTGCTTTGAAGTATTTGAATAGTTATATGAAAACACTGTCGCCAGCTGATTCTCATTATCTCGAAATGCAACTGAAGCAAGCCGCTTTGCAGAACTTTCTCAATCAACCAGAGATGTTGCGCGACCTCAGCATTCGTCTTGCAAAAAGTAAGTCAGCAGCAGAAGTTGCCTGCTTGGTAGGCGCGGCACAGACCTGGGCCACCGATTATGTCGGTGCAGATAAGACACTGAGTAGGGCCTACGACACCCTAGATAAGCAAAAGAAGCTATCAAAAATTGATCGTATCAACTTGTTGAACACGCGTTTAGATAACTCTCTCGATTGCGGCCGCTGGGTTGAAGCCGAAGCTTTAGCTCGGCGGTGCCTGGCTCTGAACCCCCCAGAGCGTATTCGCAATCTCTGCCTGACCGCTCTATCTGTCAGTCTCACTCGGCAAGGCAAAGCTAAAGAGGCTGTGCGGATCAATGAGCAGAAACGTAGGAGCACCTACAGCTTCTTAGAAGAAGAGGAGCGTGATGCCAGCGCAGAAACCCTCAAGCGGCGGGCGGGAATGAAATGATAATTGACCAGACAATGAGTAGATACTGATGCCAAACAAACTAAGCAATGCCAAACTTTCTCTGAAGCTATTTACGGTGCTACACAGGTCGGCTGTGGCTGTACAGAGACCAGCTTGGCAGCAGATTCAGCAAGCTGGTCTTGGGCCAAGTGATTTCGCTGTTTTAGAAGTGTTGCTTCATAAAGGTAGTCTGCCCATCAGCACCATTGGTAGCAAAATTCTTCTCACCAATGGCTCAATGACCACAGCGGTCGATAGGCTTGCCGCAAAAGGGCTGGTCGAGCGGGTTGAGCACGAGAGTGATAGGCGCACAAAGATAGTGTCTCTGACTAGCAAAGGCAGGGCACTAATTGAACCGATTTTTGTTGAGCATGCTGCCGTGATAGAAGCAGCCACTGCTGGTTTAACTTATGATGAGAAGTTGCAGTTCGTCGAATTGGCGAAGAAACTGGGTAAGTATGCAGCAGACTGCTGCACAAATTGACCGGTGCCTTGAATTGTGAACAGATGCTAGTGCAGCGGACAGGCACAATGACCTAAAATTGGCAGATGCTTCTATCTGTCATTGTCGTTAGTTGGAATACAAGAGAGCTTTTGCGAGCCTGCTTGGCCTCGCTCAAGCAAGAGCTTATAACTCTGACGGGCTCCGATGAACTGAAAGACGTAGAAGTATTTGTTGTTGACAACGCCTCTGCCGACCAGTCTGCTGAAATGGTCGCTCAGGCTCATCCTTGGGTTAAGCTCACAGCCAACGCCGACAATCGTGGCTTTGCTGCTGGTAACAATCAAGCTCTAGCCCATGCCACCGGTCAGTTTGTTCTGTTGCTAAACCCTGATACCGAAATCGTGCCTGGTGCCCTCAAGACTTTGCTAAATTTCTTTGATAGTCATCCAAAAGCTGGTGTGGTAGCACCGCAACTATTAAACACAGATGGTTCGATTCAACGCTCTTGTCGTGCTTTCCCTACTTTTTTAGGCATGGTTTTTGAGCTTATTGGTCTCAGTCGCATGTTTCCAGCTGGTTCAAGCTATGGTCAAAAATTTCGCGAATACAAAATGCTCGATTGGAATCATGATGATGAGCGTCAAGTAGACCAGCCAGAAGGTGCTTGTTTGATGATTAAGCGGCAATTGTTAGATGAGATAGGCACCCTTGATGAAGGTTTCTTCATGCTCTTTGAAGAAGTAGATTGGTGTTTTCGCGCCAAAAAAGCTGGTTGGGAAATTTGGTTTACCCCAACCGCCCAAGTTTTGCACCACTATGGTCAGTCAATTAAGCAAGTGAAAGTGCGCATGATTCTCTCGTCGCACAAAGGCCTTTATCGCTTTTGGCATAAACACTATCGCGGCAACCGTTGGTGGCTTGATGGTATCGCTTATAGTGGCTTGATGGCGCTAGCCTATGTTCGTATTGCCGCTTATCGGCTGCGTGGTCTTGTTAGTAGCTCTTGAACGGGTGAGTAATTGAAGGCATTTGGCAGATTTGCGATAACCTTGATTGTATTTCTTACTGTTTTGTTTGGCCTCGCTTCTTCTTCTTCTTCTTGTTTAGCTGCCGAGCCGATATCATCGTCGCCATTGGCACCTAAAGAGAGTGGCTCCGTCGAGCCAACCGCGAATGCTATGCAAATGGCTCGGCTGCTTAATATTGTTGATGTTATGAGAGACCTAGAGCAGAAGGTTGCGCCAAGCGATTCAAGTCAAGTAAAGCAAACAGAAACAACTAAGCAGTCAAGCGATGACCTAATTCAGACTCTTTTATTGCGGCAGAGATTATCAAGAGCTGTGCAATACGCTTCTCTTGAGCTAGAAGAAGCGCTGGCAAATATAGATGGTGATATTGCCTCCAACAGCATGCAACTTTCATTCTTCAGTGCTAAGCATGATCGCTCGGCTCTGTTGAATGGCATGACCACGTTTATCGCATCAGGTACGCTTGGCGTTTTAGACAGCAGTTTGGGTATTAACCAAGCAGCACCCATACCAAATATCTTTGGTATTGCAGGCAATTCGGTGGCCATTGGCCTGCCTCTTCTGGGCCTCTATCCGGCAAAATACAAAAATCCAGAGGCGGGCCAGCGCAACGGTAATATGTTGGCGCCAATCTTTGGAAGACCATACAGCGGGGCTGGTTATGACCCATTGATCTGGAATTATTTAGAAGCTATCCCTGCCGTTCCTGTTGTCACCTCTGCTGGTGGCAAAGCTTCTGCACCACTAGCAGGTGTATCTCGTCGCGACCATTTATTGAGAGATTGGCAGTCTTATCGTGGCCTAACCAAAGGGGCGCAGGGTAAGCTTTTTGTTGACCAGGTCAGTGGCGTATCAACCAAAGATAGTCGAGTCAGTCTAGAGATATTGAAGGCACGATCTGAGTTTCTTGTCGATTTGCGCTCGGTTATTCAGCAGATGTACAAAGACATTTCTGATTTGAACTCATACATTATGACTCTTTGATTTGCTAGAGCCACTTGTACCCACTGCCCCCGGATACCGGCTGGTTTGAATTTAAGTGGAACAAAGCAGAGCCATTACATCCGTCCTATTGCCATGGACTAAGACATGCCAAAGATGAATGGATTGGACTGTAGCCAGCGTTACTCTCTCGATATCACGTTGGTGGTGGCGGAGGAGGCGGCGGTGGAGTTTCTTGAGGTGGAGCAGGCTGCTGCTGTTGTTGCTTTTGCTGCTGATATAGGTTGTAGAGATATGCCTGAAGCTCTTGTTCGCTCGTGCTTGAGCCTTGTTTGCCAGCAACGGCTTTATCAGCAAAGCCAAGAGTGCAGGTTGCAACTATTATTAGAGCTAGAACTGTAGATTTTCTCTTCACAATAAATCCCGAAGACACCTTAGTAATTGGCTGTTAAAAGACAACCTTCAGTAAGTATATGTAATGAATTGACTGATTGCGAATCTTGACATCGCTTTTGCGCTTTATATTTAGGTGAGATCCTGTTGCAAAGTGTGTGACTGTTTGTTCGTAGATGCCCCTGGTTTGAGGCATTCGATGCTTTCAAGCTGGCAGGCTTTTAACAGAGTTTTAACGGCTTGCTTTTCGCGGGTTTTGTCTGATTCGCTTATTCGTGTGCGTATTTGAGCTATAGAAGATTGAACGGTTTTGTTCGATAAAGCAGTTGGCAGTTTTCGTAATATAGCTGCTTGGAGCTTGGCGAAAAATAATTCGGGCTGCTGCACAAAGAATTGCTGCCAGTACTTGAGTCTATAGCTTCGTGAGTTTAAATAGAGAAAATCGTTGAGATTCTGCTCGTATGAGTAGAGCAGTTGAACAAAGTCAACCAGCGATTGCTCTGCGCTTTTTTTGTAGAGGGCAGATGAGAGTGAGCTGTTGTATTTGTTGATGGCAAGCTCATAGCTGTCAATGGCTTGTTCTGCGATGACGCGCTTCTCGTAAAGCTCAAGGGCTCTCTCTCTGGCCTTTAGCCCCATGGCTTTTCTTTTGCCTTCGTCATTGACTAAAGTGATAATAGCTCTAGCCAGTGCCTTGCTGTCTTTTGCTGGTACGACTAAACCAGTTTCACCGTCGGCAATATACTCTGGGGTGCCTCCAGCGTTAGAACCAATCACTGGTTTGCCGCTTGCTAGTGCCTCCAATACTGTATATGGTGCGTTTTCGTAAAGAGACGGTACCACGCAAATGTCAGCGGCACGATAGTAAGAAGGCATTTCTGTCAGAGCTACATGGCTGACAAAGCTTACTGCTGCTGTGGCACTAGTTTGTTCTAGTCGACTTTTAAGATCTGCCAAGACAGAACTATTGCCAGCAGCGGTGTTGCTGTCTGCGCCAACAATGATGAATCTGACATTGGGGCAGGCAGCTAAAATTTCTGGTACAGCATCTATTAGATAGTGAATGCCCTTGCGCTCTTCTAGGCGGCCAGCAAAAAAGACAGTTACTTTGGTTGTTGTAGTTTCTCTGTCAGGATTGGTCTTAGCTATTTCGCCATCTGGCGTAAATCTTTTTGTGTCCACAGGGTTGCGAACAATCTGAATTTTGGATAGGTCGATGCCTGTGTCAGAGGCAACGTATGAGGCTAGGTCAATGCTGGGTGACGACAATAAGTCAGCTTCAAGCATCGCCATTCGCTCTAGAATGCAGACAAAGCGTTGATCGAAGTTGACGTTGATATTTGAATAGCCTTCACGTACAAATTTTGAATGTGGTGTATGCAAGCGCACCACCAGTGGGCAGACGTGCGTCAGTGCGGGAAATATAGCTTCTGCTAAGTGTTCTGGTGCTTCGATAACATCAAAGGGCTTTTGCGAGTGTACCTCTAAGAACTTTCTCCATAGTGCTAAGGCAGCTTTCAGTAAAAAATGTGTATGGGGTAGCGAAACCCTCACTGCGGATAGTTCTTCTAGAAGGTTTCCCCAAACTGCACGATGCACGCGAATGATCGAAGTGTCGTTAACATCACCTAGCGGTGCAACATCTACAGTAGATTCTTTTTTGCAGATAGAAATAACTTCTACATCATGGCCTGCTTCAAGTAAGGCCTGAGCATGTTGATAGGTATAGGCGCCAATGCCGCCCCAGCCTGTTTCTGGTGGATATTCTCGCGATATTAGGCAAATTCGCATGGAAGAGGAACGTTTCCTGAAAGTTTCACAAAGCGCTGGTCAAGTTGTGAATAAGCATAGCTGATTGGCTAAATGGAGTGTTCGTTGGTGTCATGAGTGAGGTGATAAAAACTTAAAGAGGACGCTGGCAAACGAAGGATGCAGTGTCGTGTGACGGCTTGCTCGAGCAAGGCCAGAAGCCTTTGAAGAGGGGTGCTATCATTGAGCCCATGCGCCATTTGCAATGCCTAGGGGAAGAACATAGATGATTTTCACAAGTGCTGAATACATTCTCTTTCTTCCTGTCATCGTTTTACTTTTCTGGATATTGCCTAGAGTCTGCCGGCTTCCCATGCTCTTGCTGGCCAGCTATTACTTTTACATGAGCTTTATTCCGCAGTTCATTCTGCTGATTTTGCCGATGACCTTATACAACTGGCTCTGGGGCAAGTTGATGGTTAAAGACCACACCAACAAGAAATTGTTAGGTATTGGCATTGCGGTCAATTTGATTATCTTAGGCGTTTTTAAGTACGCCAACTTCTTTGCTGATTCATTTGGTGCCGTGGCGAAAGCCGCTACCGGCAAGGCAATGCATTTTGACTTGCATATCATTCTGCCTTTAGGTATTTCGTTCTTTACTTTCGAGTTTATTCACTACTTATTTGAGATTTATCGTGGTAAGAAACCAATAGATTCATTTGTTCTATTCGCGCTCTTTGCGGCTTTCTTCCCCACTCAGATTGCTGGTCCGATTAAACGCTATCCTGATTTTGTCGAGCAGATGCAAGCCGAGAATAAGATCAAGCTCTCATATTTTGATGAGGGTGTGCCTCTAATTATTATTGGTATGGCTAAGAAATTACTGTTAGCAGATAACTTGGCAGTATTTGTGCAAATGGGTGTGAGTGGGCCTTCAAACTACAGCGGGCTTGAGCTTTGGCTCTTTGCTTATGCCTTTGCTTTCCAGATCTATTTTGACTTTTCAGGTTACACCGATATCGGCCGAGGTTCGGCTATGTTGTTCGGCTATCACATACCAATCAACTTCAATATGCCTTATATTGCTAGCAATATGTCAGATTTCTGGCGGCGCTGGCACGTTTCGCTGTCTACCTGGTTGCGCGACTATCTTTTTATTCCGCTGGGTGGCTCACGCGGCACGCGGCTGCAAGTTAATCGCAATTTGTTCTTGACCATGGCACTTGGTGGCCTCTGGCACGGCGCATCTTGGAATTTTGTAGTCTGGGGCGTGTTTCATGGTTTAGCACTAATAGTGCACCGTGAGTTTTCAATGTGGAAAGACTCGACAGTTGGCCTGAAGAACTTTCTTGACCAAAAAGTGATGGCATTTTTCTGGCGCTATTTCTCAATCTTTTTGACATTCCAAGCTGTTTGTATCGGCTGGGTGTTCTTCCGCATACAAGATATTAGTTTAGCTTGGGTGATGGTGCGGCGTATGATCACTCTGCGGCCGATGTTTAGTATGCCTTCGCCAGATCACTTTATCGTCATGAAGCCAGACTTGCCGGTAGTGGTGCCAGTTGTGATGATCATGGTTGCTTTACTTTTGCTAACCAATATTCCTATTTCTGCTTTGAACGAGAAAAAGGTATTTCAGAATTTACCGGCATTCGTAAAAGCTGCCTACTGTGCTGTTTTGATTCTCGCTATAGTGACCTTCTTGCCTGATACTTCACAGCCGTTTATCTATTTCCAGTTCTAATATTCCAGTTTTAATCTTCAATCTTCTCTTTGCTTTGAACTTTTCGACGCTTTTGAGCGTTGTTATAGGCATGTGAGCATTGAGGTTGAGGCCATGTTAGAGTCGTTTATTTTGTTTCTGGCGCCGGTTATTGGCACGTGCACAGGCTTCGAGATATCGTGTCTCGTGGCGGGAGTTGCTTTCTCTGCTACTTATCTAGTGCTGCTGGGTCTGTGGATTATTGCAAGTCAGTCTTAATCTAGTTAAGTCCTATCTAAGGACTGCTCGTAAAAAGAGTGCTTTACTTGACAATCGACAGGGCGATGTTCTGGAGTATTTTTCTTTGAGCAATTCTACTCATCGTCCACCTGCTTATTTGCCTGCAGTCGATGGATTGCGTGCCCTATCAATTTTGGCTGTCTTGGCTTTTCATGGTGTTGGTTTCTTGCGCTCAACCCTAGGCAGGCAAGGCTGGCTCGGTGTTGATATTTTCTTCGTGATATCAGGGTTTCTTATATCTCGGTTGGCTATGGCCGAGATCGATCGTACTGGTCGTCTTGATGTGCGTCGATTTTTTGTCAGCCGTATCCTTCGTATTTCGCCAGCGATTTGGGTATTGCTTAGTGTTTACGCTCTTACCAATCCGCTAGGTTCGGATAGTATTTTTAAGGCGGTAACGCTGGCTGCTTTGAACTTTACTGACTATGACGTAGCTTTAGGTTGGAATAATTCGGTCGAATCAGGACTTAGCTTCTGCTG
>CALROJ020000102.1:0-16427 GCA_943369735.1 bacterium Ga0077546 | reverse complement strand
ACCAATTTAAGTTCCCCTTGAAAGAATACTAATCGGTAAGAGTGGCGAAACTGTGGCTGCGAAACAAAAGGTGATTGCATTGACTCGTTTATTACTCAGAGACGGATCTTTCGCTGTCTCGACTTAAGAGAGCCCGTGACTCTGCTCTGTGTTAACAGGCAACGAGTAAGCATTAAGCTGGGGAAAACGGCCTGAAATATTCGGCTAGAGAACGGCTGATGAGAAGGCTAGTGGGTTGTCGACGGTAGTAGCTCATTCAAGCGTTCAACATATTGTCGTTCGTCCCCGATTGAGCGATGTTAGGGGTAATCTTCGTAGTTAAACAATTGAGAGGCGAGTCAAGAAACCACAAACGCCGCAACGAGCATTTGTCTGTGAAGCCAGTGGCCGAGATATTTATCCGGCCTTGATGGGTTGGTGACTCACAAGTGGTCACTAAAAGAACTGCTCATCTTGTTTAGTGGTGTTTGCACATTGCTCTAACTAAGGCAGCGTGCGATATTCAGCAGCTGTTTTTCTGCGGCTAGTATCGCGAGTGGTGTCGTGTCGTTATGTGTAAACCAACTATGCGCTTCACGTGCGAATCTGTTTCTTGGCTTTCCTGCGTCGACGGTTAGTATGCTGTTAAGCTTCTCTCTGGTGCTTTATGGGATGCGAGCTTCTGTATCCGCGAGTAAACTCTTCAGATAACTGAGCGAGATTGCAATTGCTAAAGTTTTCGAGCAAAAGCTTCTCCGCTTCGTTGATTGCATCACAAATTGCCTTATTAACTGCCCTTTCGACCAGGCATTCGGACTCATTCTCTTTTGTACCACCAAATGTGAAAATGCTGGGGCTGCCAACAGCTTCATAGACATCGCACAATGAGACCTCGTTCAAATCACAACTGAGCGTCCAGCCGCCGCCATGTCCTTTGTCGGATGAAATATAGCCATGCTCTCTAAGCCCACTCAGTGTGCGCCTTATCACTGACGCGTCGGCGCGCATACGCTCAGCCAGTGCTGCGGACGTTATCGGTGTTTCCTCCTCCGCTATATGAAGAATGGCATGTAATGCCATTGCCAAACGAGTGCTTGATCTCATGTGGCAAATGATGCCACGTGATATAAGTTTAGTCAATAGGTATTTTGAAAGGAACGCGAGCTATGACAAAGACAGAAAAGCAGGCATTTGAAGTCCCCGATTTCGACAAATTTGCAGGAGGTTATGATCGCTTTCTGTATCTAGTCGAACCTGTGAACGAAATGATATTCGCTCGGATGCCCTCGGATCTTGATGGCTCGAAAATTCTTGATGTTGCCTGCGGTACCGGCGAACCAGGCCTTTCGTTGGCCGGCCGCAATCCCGCCATACGTGTATTGGGTATTGATGCCGCAGTAAGTATGATCGATATTGCCGCTCGTAAGTCGGTAGATTCAGCAGCGCAAAACGTCAATTTCCAAGTAATGTCTGCCGAGAAAATGACTTTTCCTGATCAAGAGTTTGATGGCGTTATTTCACGTTTTGGGCTTGGCATGTTCGGAGATACGCAGCTTGCGGCGAGAGAAGCTTTTCGGGTACTGAAGGAAGAAGGATTTTTTGTTGTAGCGGTCTGGCATGATCTGGCTCAAAATACTTTTTTAAGAATAATGAGAGAGGCTGCCAATGAGCTCGTGTCGATAGAGGAGCCAGGCGTCGGTGTACTTCCCGGTTTTGATGCAGAGATGCAGTTTAAGGCCGCTGGTTTTGATAGCATCAAGTGCTCGGAGTTGACCTGGAGCTATCTTTTCAGAGCCAATGATGATTTGCGTGCAATGGTTGCTATAGCTGGTGCTCATATTTTGCGTGCGCAGTTTGGCGCGATTCACGATCAATCGAGAACCGACGAATTGTATTCACTGATAGTGGAGCGATTTGCTCAATACAAAAATGATGATGGCGTTTTTCAGATTCCCCATACTTGCCTTTTACTAGAGGGTAAAAAGCCAGCTAGCGCCTGATAATTAGCATTATGCTCAATCCCCAAGTTGCGAGGCTTAAAATGCCTACTGCGCAAAGGTCTTCAGACCTGAATTTTTGGTGTTCGATAGTTGATGACCGCTATAGCATCTTGCAATTACAAGGTTTATTTGCGTTTCCTATCTGCTTTAACCAAAGGCTTCTTTTCTCTAGAAGGTCGCCAACCGCGCTTCAATCTTTCCTCTCTTTGCTTCGCTCGAAGCTCTACAAAGGCCGCTGGTCGCCTCTCCGCCCAGCAACCAGGGCAACCATTACCTAGTTCCGTCCTGTTGCGCACTGTTGATTCCCAGATATGACGCTTGTTTGCACTGCATCTCCACCATATTCTCTTGGTGGTTTTAGATGTGATAGAAGTAGCTTTGAGCTTGCCATTGCGCGTCGGATGAAACTCCTTAGCTAAGTCCGGTCTAACAGCCTGAAGTGAATTAGTCACCGATAGTTTTCTACCAGCACAAAATGGGCATCTCATTTTCTTGGCAAAGAATGTCGCCTGCCAAGTATGGTCCGGCCCTAGCATGCATCGCCACCAGACTTTTTTATTGGTGCCAAGTTTGCGAGGATCGATATTTGTATTCTTTGCATGATCGAAAAGTGCCAATGAAACAGGATATCGGTATAGATTGGCTAATCTCTCGCCCCAGCACTGCGGGCAATCCGTTTTGCCAAGTTTTCTATTGTGTGGTGTCGCAAACCAAGTGTGCGACTTCCTCTTTGTGCACTGCCACAAGACCTTCATGTGCGAGCTGGCTAGCACATCTTTAGGTGTTAGTTCATTATCTGGGTGCCATTGCTTGGCCAATTCAGGATCTGTTTTAGCCAGAGAAGTTGCCAAAGTGGGCCTACGATGAGAGCAATAAGGGCAGCCGTCGCCACGGCCAGAACGCCTCGATATCGTCTCTCGCCAAATGTGTTTCTTATCAACACGGCATTGCCACCAAGCACAAACTGATGAGCCGCGCGAAAAATCTTCAGGTCCAAACCCGCAGTTCTTCTTGTAGTACCACTCCACACAAAGTTCCGGGTGGGTCTTGGATAGGGTTGGCTTGGGCTTCTTCGTGCGATTGTTGAAAGGTACGTCTACATCCTCAATGGGGTGACGTGTGTTCAGAAGTTCTGGATCTGCTGGATTCGCCATGCTGCTTAGCCGCCGCTTTGAATTAATCAATATTAGGCCGTCAGCCTGCTTTTGTCTAAGCGCAGTTGCATAGGTGCCGCTCGTTCGATACACGGATTGACTAATTAATTGCATTGCCAAACCTCGGCAAAGTTGAGCCATCTGGTGTTTCGTGGCTCTGCTGCTTTCCTATTCTTGATTCGCAGCGCCACCGGCCGTCAAGCCTCCTTGGGCCACTGCAATGGCTTGACTGCTCGGAGCCGCGAATCACCTCTTCTGCCGCGCAGCAATGAGCTGCATGGACAGATGGAGGATGAGAAAGCCATGAATACAGTGATGAAAAGCCAGGTTGAATGCAGCATCGAATTCGGAACAGGGGTTGATTGGAGCAGTGTGATGACAAAGATTACGCGGATCCTGTCTTCAATGGGAGTAGTGATGCCTGAATTAGAAGATTTGGCTCAAGAGGTCTGCATCAAAATTATAGGTTGCAGAGTGCGCGTAAATTACATGAGTTGGTTGACAGTGGTGGCGCGCAATGTAGTGGCAGATTTTTATCGCCGCGAGTATAGGCGTGCTGAAGGAATCAGCAGGAACACTGAGTCCATGGCTTCTGATGGAATAGTCAGCGCTAGTAAAGACGCGACTGATAGTAGGCTTGCTTTTGTTCCGAATCCTGTTAAGGATATTCTGGAGTTCGATTTCAAGGAAGCTATTGTGCAAGAGTTCGCTCGATTGGAAGCACATCAGAGGAGAACGATGTATCTGTATGTCGAAGGGTTTCCTTATGAGCAGATAGCAGCATTGACAGGGGCTCCAGGTGGTACGGTGCGCTCAAGGATTTATTATGCCAAGCGCAAACTTCGACAGAGATTGGCGCCATTTCGCTAGATTGCCAACAATTGAATAACCACACCTAAGGGGAGCTTGTCTCCCCTTTTTTTGTGCTTGTTTTGCAGGTGTGGTCGGATTGACCAAGAAGAGCAGATGTGTGGATTATGCGTTGTGTTTTAGATGACCCATTTGATACCTATTTTTGATACCTGCCTTTGATACCTAGCAAGGATGATGCGCATTGCCTTTTCTGCTGGCAATATTGACAGAGGAAACCCGAGATGACTTAATGAACGACATGGATAACCTTATTGCAACTGGACAAGCCTTACTTTCTCTAGCACAAAGACTGGATGCCGAAGGAAAGCTCAACGAAGCCCGCGAACTTTACCGGCGCACCTTTCAGCAAGGCATCATGATTCGGGAGATAAGACAACAGGCAATAGTAAGAAGCCAGGCCAGTTTTGTTTCATCAATAGAGTTCTGTAAAAGTATTTAGAGCAAGAAGCTAGCAGTTATCAGTCCAGCGGCACAGGGATTGGCAATTATTTTGCTGAATTTGCGACGCGTATGCGATGCGCCTCGGGTGGGTGCATTTTGTATATACAAAACCCTCCTTTTGGATGTATTTTTCTTGATTGACGGGTTGTTTAAGTGACATGGAGTAGTAGCTGTGGCCCTCCCGGCCCTTTGACTTCTGCTATGGTGAGAGAAGCCCCATAGTCCCGAAAGCGAGGTTGGCCTTGAATAAAGCAGATTTAGTAGACGTCTTAGCTCATGAAGTTGGTATCACGAAGAAAGAGGCTGAGATGGTGGTGAATGCCTTCATGGATACTGTTATCAGGCAAGTTGCGCGTGGTGAAAAGGTCACCTTAGTTGGTTTTGGCACTTTTGATGCTAGCCAACGAAGCGCTCGCACAGGCCGCAATCCCAAGACCAATGAGCCTTTGGACATTCCGGCTAAAAGAGTTGCTCGTTTCAAAGCTGGTAAAGACTTTGCTGTAGCGGTCGACAAAAAGGCCAAGTAGAGCCTTTAAAGGCTGGTCGTCATTTCGATCGTAATTTGCGTCTTCAAGCTTGTTGCTTGAACGACAGTACTGCGTATGGTGCTTGTTTCTAGATTTCGCAGTTTTTTTGACGTTCTGCGCTGTTTTCTAATTTTACCGTCGCGGCGCCACCTCAGCGCAAGCGGCGGTTTCTTTTGCTGTTGGTTTTTCTCAAGGCTTGCCCTGTAGAGCCGCGCCGGTTGGTCTTCCTCAGTAGCGCTTGCTGCAAAGCAAAGAGGAGGACCGATGGAAAGAGATGACACTGACCTCAGGTATGGATTGGCTTTGACCAGTAACTGTAGCGGATTGAGATCATCGGAGCCTCGGATTGAGATCATCCGCGATTTCTGGCGCAAATTGATTGAGACTATAAGTGGTGGCTGGTGCACTTTAATTGAGACTGGGCGCACATTGATTGAGACGGATACAAATTGATTGAGACTGGAGCGATTTAATTGAGACTATCCGCACCACATCCGGTGACGCCCAGCCTGTAAGGAATACGTTCGTTTTTTTATAGCCTTCAATTCTTGACAATTTCGGGCGTTTGCTCGCTTCGTTGATGTATAAAAAGCCGTCTAGAAAACCTGTTTCTATACGGGTAACCCTACAACCAGCAGTTGCTCATGAAGATCGGCAGCCCTGGTACCGTCCAAGCGGCCTGCTATGAACTGTCTTGCTTCTGCTTGGGACACGTTTAGGAGAGTAGCAAGGGATTTATGGTCATAGCCAAGTCTTGTAATTGTGGCCTCGAGATCTTCGATGACGCCAGAAAGAACAGTTGAAACAATCTGTGATTTGAATATTTATTTGTCCCTTTTTTTAAAGAGATAAATGTCCCATTGAATTATTTGTCCACGGATATATGTATGTGTTTAGTTGTGGCCTTGCTAGCGATGAGAAAAGGCTTGATCTCGGGTAAAACTTGCCACTGCATTTGGTATCAAAATCAGCAACGTCTTGCTGGCGAGCTCGACCAGAGTTGAGTAGAATCAGTAGCGAAAATCCTAAGTTGTACTAGAAGCTGTTACCAGCTCGAAAGCGGCATGGAAAGACTAGCAAAAGATTGACGCGAAACCTGAAACTAAAGATATAAGATTTGCTAATAAAAAGGTGAATGTGCAGCCGTGAAAATTGGCTATGCAAGAGTATCTACAAAAGATCAGAGTCTGGATATACAGATTAAGGCACTCCAGCGTGCTGGATGCAAGCAGATATATCAAGAAAAGGTTTCTGGTGTGGGTCGCACCAGGCCTGAGTTTGAGAAGATGATGCAGCAGATTCGCAAGGATGATGTTTTGATCATTTGGCGCCTCGACAGACTTGCTCGATCAACTAAGGTGTTGCTCGAAACGATCGAACAGTTGCAGGAAAAGGGCGCTTCCTTCAAGTCGCTGGAAGAGCCCTGGGCTGATACCACATCCGCAACAGGACGCCTGGTGATGACCTTCTTCTCGGGCCTAGCAGAGTTTGAAAGAGACTTGATTCGTGACAGGACACATGTTGGACGCACTGCCGCTTTAGAGAGAGGAGTGAAGTTTGGCAGACCTGCGAAAATGACGGACGAACAACTTAAGCTTGCAAGAAGGCTTCTGAAACAGGGTAAATCAATCCGATATACAGCAGATGTTTTTGGGGTGCATTTCACTACCCTTTATCGATATCTCCGATGACCTGCCGGGATTGTAGTAGACCGGTCTAATGAGACAAATAAATCCTCAAAAAATGGGACATTTAATTCCTCAATTTACAGAAGGTGAAAGAGAAGACGGCAATCACTTCAATTCGACCATCTTAGTTAGAAAATCCCGACCCAACGCATAGACAAAAAATCTTTTGCTCGCTGATGGAAGATCTCAAATTCCGATTGAATATCAAATAGGTCAGCCAAACTAGCTGCAAATACTCCTTGAAGTCGAATAGCCATGTCAGCCGACAATGAGACTTTACCGTTAAGAAAATTCGACAATGCAGAACGCCCGACTCCTAGTGGCTCGCTGCTTTTATCACAGTTAGTATAGCTAGCAAGATGTTCTGCCTGACATAGACACCCGGATGTAGTGGCATACCATTTCTCTCTATCATCAGCCCGCAAAAGAAACAAAAGACTTGGTGAATTTCTCTTCGCTAAATCTAGCTTTGCCACAAATCAATTTCGCTTCAACCAAAACCAATGAGATTGAACCAATCTGCGACGACTTTTCATAGCTCTCTGCAAGCGGAACGCTGGCGCAAAAACAGCACATACTGCCTCCGGTGAAAACTCTAGATCACTCGGTGCTTTGTCCAACCCCCACAGTAAATGGATTGCGCCGGGCTTGAGTAGACGCGATACTTCCGACACATAAGCTCGTTGAGCAAGGGAGTCTAAACAATGGAAGCAACCAACATCAAACGAGACATCGAAAGGACCAGTGAGCATATCCAGACTTGTGACGTCACCGACTAGGAATTCAGCCCTAATATCATCTTGAGCAACTCGCTGCTGTGCCTTGGCAATAGCAACTGATGAAAAATCTACCCCGGTAGTGCGTATACCCTGTTGAGCAAGATAGCGCGAGAACCTACCAACACCACACCCTAACTCTAGTGCACTTTGAACCCCCGGCAGCAGGACCAACTCCTTCACCTCTGCCGGGATCCGAATGTCACCCCAAACAGTAATCGGTGCCCGATAGGCGCGATCAAAATCAGTACTCTTATTAGGTGCTGCCACGTGGCCTCCTTTTTTCTATGCAGCAATACTTGCTGCGATTGAAATATTCTTTGCTGTCAATTAAAATAGATAGCATACTATCCAAATTAAGTACATAGCATACTATGAAAACAAAAAATTCTTACTGTGACCCAACTTCCGCACCTACCTTCTGGATCAACCATGCATCACGCCTATTGATGCGGGAGTTCGAGCTGCGACTCCGCCCACTAGACTTTGGAATGGCCTATTTGCCGGTCGTCATGTCAATTAAAGAAAACGGGCCATTGTCGCAGAAAGATCTGGCACTGGCAGCCCATGTTGAACAACCCACAATGGCTGCATTGCTCGACAGGATGGAGCGCGACTTACTAGTCCAACGAGAACCACATCCTAAGGACAAGCGAGCGAGTCTCATCTCACTTACAGCCAAAGCGAAGGCACGCATACCATCAGCAAAAGAAGGCCTAGAAGACGTTGCCGAGCAAGCATTATCGGGCTTTAGTGACCGCGAAAAAACATTGCTCGTTACCCTATTGAAGCGAATGGTGAGCAATCTCGACCAATCTTCTAAAGACTGAACAAGTCTGTTGCTTAATCTCATCCTTCTTGGAACCAAACTGCCTGTAGAAAGTTGATCAACAACAAGCAGTATCGCATCATGGTTAAAGGCTAGTCGACCTTTGCATAAACATAACCCTGGATATGACTCTTTTGAGCATCCGGTAATCGCAAAATAACAAAAACTGGAACAAGCCCATTGCTGCGCTTTCCAAATTGCAGTTTTAAGCCAACCAGCTCTCTCTCAGTAAAAACGTGGTTGTCAAATTGACCATTAGCTTTCGGCCAACTATTTACTACTGCGATCTTTTGTCCAAAATCCTGGCCGTTGCGAAGATAGAAAATTTTGCCATCAGGAGCAGTGCTGAAATTCTCTAATGTAATCCCGATTGACCGAGTTGGACCGCTAGCGTTTTCGCAAAGACTCAAATTGCCGCGCATGTAGAAAGCGTCTCGCACCACGAACGGTTTGCCGTCTACTATGCCCGCGGCCGGTTTTTGCACAAATGAAGCATTTGCGGCCTCAGCGCACCAAGAACTGGCGCTACTTGCAGCTTGTTTCTCAGCCGCTGAAGTTTTTTGATGCCAGGCCGAATCTCCAACCTGCCATTGGTCGTTCTCGAGATGCAGCGAGATACTGCCTTCGTTTTTTGCAAATTTGAAGAGACCTGCTGGGTTAACAGGCTCAATAGTTAGCTTCGCGTTAGTGCCCTTGACTTCAACACCTGTGACTTTAATTTCTGCCGGCACAGAGCTCTTTAATGCCTTGAATAGGCCTTGCTTAATCTGCTCTACACTGTGACTTTCGGCCCCGTTCGGCTTATTATCTGCAGCGGACTGCGCTTCTTTGTCAAAAGCAGCAGCGGCAGCGGCTGTTTGATAGGGGCGAATTTGTTCAAAAGAAATCGCGTTAACAAAAGTTTTGTGATATTCAAGATAGCGAGCTTTGATCGTTTCACTGACTGTCTGCTGCAAGACCGATGATTGCTTGACCTGTGGGACCGGAGACTCAGCCTTAACGTTTGCTACATTGACCAGCGAACATGTCAAAAGAAGTAGGCTGCATCTGGCTAATTTTTGCATAGTGAAACAATCTCCCGACTACAATCCTTCCCCTGTGGTTTCCCGCTCTACTGTTTTGCCCTCTTGTAATAACAATAAATCGCCGCCCCGATAGCACTTTCACCACACCGGTCAATTCTTCCACCGATTGCACGCAACCCAGTTTTGCACAACCCCTCATTCTAATAGTTATCAGAGCCATGACTCGTACAAGTACATTCCCGCTGCGCCCGACGAGGAAAGCCCGCGCAATGATACAAGAAAAATTGGAGTAGCTCTCTCTCTCTTGTTCTGGAGGCCTTACACCAAAGTCAATTCTGCTATCTACTTGATTATTGGTACAGCCCTGATATGAAAATAGCTGTCGTTGGGCTAGAAGGAATTTGAAAGACGCTTATATTGTCTGCCACAAATATAAGCGTTGTCGGTCTAGCTCGCTTTGTAGATCTTATCGAAAGCAGATTTTGCAGTAAGAAGATTGTCGAGAACGGTCTTCTCAACAGCAGTGATATTCGGGATTTGATAGTTGCCGATTGTTCCAGCCACGCGATCATAAGGGACGGACGAAATATCTTGTTTCAACGGTTGATAGCGCGAGCTTGAAATCATGCCTCTGATCGAGCGGCCTGTGCCATGAGTATAGGTGTATGTGGCATCGCCGTTAGCATCAGCGTGCAATCTATATTTACCGGCTGGTAGGCTGCGCATATCGAGCTCACCAGTTGATTTAATGTCCCAACGTCTTCCAGACTCAAAATTGCCTTGCGAAACTGAGATGCGGCCATCGTTCCGGAACAACACTTCATCGCCATTACTCCGCCTAACTTCGAAATCTTTGCCGTTAGCGGTTGCAACTCTAGAGCCATCGGCTGTAGAGGTTGATGTTCTACCCCAAGATAGTTCTTTTTTGAATAAACCAGATTCGCTGTGAAGGAGCGTACCGTGCTTGCCGTACTCAAGAGAGCCAAGGCCCTTTAGTTCGGTTGGCATTGCAAACAATTCAGTTACTCTTGAGCGGTTATCGACAACAAATCCTTTGCCGTTGCCCAAACGCACTTGAGCGGGAAGATCAATATCGTGATGCTTTGGTAGTGTGACCTGCACTTTGTCACCAAATACCTGGTAACTAAGGCGGTCACCTTGAGGAGTTGCCGGAAGTTCGCTCATTGGACGTGGGCCAAAGGCCTTGCCAATACCCGGAATTCTGTCGGCGGCTGTTCCCAGCTTAGCGGCACCAAGAAATAGACCTGTTTCGAAAACCATTCGACCGGCAGTTTTGGCCGAATCTTCGGAGGTGGCAATTTCATATCCACTCAGAGCAACCGGAACGGCTAAAAGAGCAATCTTACCAATTTTAGCTACGGTGCCTATCTTGCCACCGTAGTGTTCAACGTTGTTAATTGCAGACTGGAGAACACCACCGACGGCCAAACCGGCTCCAACCTTGACTGCAGTCTCGCCTGGATTCTCAAAGGCTTCTTTGCCAGCATCAAAAAAGCCTTGAAAGGCACGACTCGCCCAATCCTGATTTTCTTGTTTGGCGTCATTAGTTCTATTGGAAACATTGGCCTCTAACATGGTCTAGATCCTCGTGTTTAACCAACAGGACCGCCGCGTGTGCCTGAGGTCTTGAAGGAAGTAATGTTTTTGTCGGGGGGGATACATACAATTATTGGCTTTTTGTTGGCAGATGTAACTGGGGGAAATACGAAGTTCGACAAAACAGGCACCATAATGCTTCAACAAACACATTTCGCCACTAGAACTACCTATTGGGCTTAGGTACTTAAAACCTAAGCGCTTACAGAATTTTGCCAATGTGACCGAACAATTATTCGCTCAGTGACGAATCCTCGACAAGAGCTACTTAATCCTTTGCTTCAGATGGCTATTTGTCTAATAAAGCCAATTTGATAACTCACTGATCAAGAGTCTAGTTTGATGCATCGACTTTACCGCCCATTGTGAGATGTGTATCTAGGTATTGTTCCGCCTCATGAAACGCGGATTGAAGTTGTTCATTTTTAGCTCTCGCTTCTGCCATAGAGCCCTCTGTAGCTATCGTTTCGAGTTGAGAGCAAAGTTCGTCAAGCCGAATTGCACATACCGTGCCGCATGCGCCCTTGAGATAATGCGCCAGAGCTGCAAGTTTGACGCGATCATCGTTTTCGATCGCTGCTGTGATCTGGCCAAGAGTTTCGGGAGTAAGAGTTTTAAACATACTCAAGAGGTTGCTTGCCATTTTTAAATTGAAGATCGACAACAATTTGTCGATATCTATGGGCCGATTAACAATCGGCCCAATGTCCGCCACGGCTGCTGCTCGCAATACTGAAGTTGGAGCCTTCGCGAGCGAGAGCCATCGCTTCAACATCACTCTCAACTGTGCCTGGTCAATTGGTTTACTGATATAGTCGTCCATACCAGCAGCAATACACTTCTCTCGATCGCCAGCCATGGCGTTAGCAGTCATAGCAATGATTGGGATGCGGCTACCTGTGAGTGCCTCTTTTTGACGAATGATCTTGGTAGCTGCAAATCCGTCTAGTTCAGGCATTTGGCAATCCATTAGTAACAGTCCGTATTGATTGAGCGATAAGGCTTCAAGCGCCTCTAGCCCATTATTGGAGATATGGGATTTAAATCCCATATCACTTAAGTACATCGAAATTACTTTTTGGTTGACCGGATGGTCTTCTACGATCAGAATTAACTCATTGCGACCCAGGATTTCACTAATACTAATCTCACCAAAATCAACTACTGGCACACGACTCGCGGAGGTTGTTCCGTATAATACGTTAGTGATGCAATCAAGCAATTGTGACTGTCGGACAGGTTTTGTTAAATAGCCGCGAAAACCCATATCAATGACCTGTTTTCCGAGACCTGGTTCATCAAAGCCGGTTAGCAGTATCAGTTTGACTGTGTCGATTGTTGGGTCCTGTAGAATTTCTTGCGCCAGTTCAACGCCATTCTTGCCCGGCATCACAAGATCAATGATTGCCAAATTGAATGAATTGCCATCACTATGCGCTTGTCGCAACATGTCGAGAGCTTCCGTGCTACTACTTGCGACACCGTTGCGCATCCCCCAAGAAATAACGTATTTATGAAGAATCTCTCTAGCACCTGGTTGATCGTCGACGATCAAAATCCTCACACTCTCAAGTGCATCATTGATAGCGATGACGGGAGACAACGAACGCTTTTCAAACGGCACTTTGCACCAAAAAGTAGAACCACTCCCTGGCGTGCTGCTAACACCAATCTTGCCACCCATTAGAGTGACCAGGCTCTTGCAAATGCTTAAGCCAAGCCCTGTGCCACCATACTTGCGGCCAATGCCTGCGTCAGTTTGTACGAATGGTTGAAACAGCTTCTGACAGTCTGCGTCGCTTAGGCCAATACCTTTATCCTCAACAGAGAAGAGGATCTGCACAGTATTACCCTCATCGTTAGCGACTGTGGCCCTTACAACAACTTCATTCTGCGCCGAGAATTTTATTGCGTTGTTTAAGAAGTTCATCAACACCTGTCGAAGCCGCTCTGGGTCGCCCCGCAAAAGCGCTGGCATTTTCGGCTCTATGAAGCTCACCAGAGATATTTCTTTGCCCCGGGCGTCGCTTCTTAACAGGTTGCAAGTACTTTCAACCACCTGGACTAAATCAAAGTCCACAATCTCCAACTCAAGCTTGTTTGCCTCAATTTTACTTAAGTCTAGGATGTCATTCACTATATTCAGAAGCGCGTGGCCCGCTTCTTTGATCGACTGGCCATATTGTCTTTGTATGTCATTAAGTGATGTCCGCATGAGAAGATTGCACATTCCGATGATCGCGTTCATCGGTGTTCTAATCTCATGGCTCACATTGGCGACGAACTGTGATTTGAATGCTGAAGCTGCTTGAGCCTGATCCCTAGCTATTCTAAGGCCGTCTTCGCCTCTTTTTCTCTCGCTAATATCGATAACTGATACCAACACTTGTCGTCCAGCTTCGGTCTTGAGCGGAGTCAAACCAATCTCTATAGGAAACTCACTACCTTCTTTTCTTAACCAATACAGATCTCTGACCGCACCTGCCATTTCCGAGCGAGTCTTTATACTGAAGTTAAGGGAGTGTTCGGATTGCTGCTCACGAAATCTACTTGGTATCAAGATTTCAATTGGGTGAGAAAGTAGTTCGTCCTTCTGGTAACCAAACATTTTCTCTGTCTCTGTGTTAACTAGAACAATTCTGCCAGCCCTGTCCACAAGCAGAACTCCGTTTGGCCAGTTTTCCACAACTTGGTGAAACTTTTCATCAACGTGCTTTGCAAATTCAGTCATGTCGCGAGTTACCTTGCCGTAACCCAATAATTCGCCATTCAAATTTCTCAGCGCCGTGATGATCACATCGGCCCAAAAGAGCGAACCGTCCTTGCGAACACGCCACCCAAGCTCCTCAAACCTTCCCTCATGTTCTGCAATTGATAGCGCAAGTTGAGGCTTACTACTAGCAATTTCGTCTGCTTGGTAGAAAACCGAGAAGTGTTGCCCAATTATCTCATCGGCATCGTAGCCTTTGATTCTTTGGGCTCCGTTATTCCAGGTTTTCACTATTCCAAAAGGATCGAGCACAAATATGCCATAGTCCTGAATCTCAGCCATCATGAGTTCAATGGTCTCGGACAACCTGTCATTCATTACTATTGCCTCATTCTGCTGTCTCAATGACACCCATAGTAGCTGATGACTGCTGCAATGAAACAAAGTTCCAGAAACATAGAAAGACACACAATCCAAAATTTTACCGAAGGGAAATTTCCGGACAGCAGTCTTCCATGGACTTAATCAATCGGATTAGAGAAACAATCTGACATTAGAGAGACCCGTTTGGGTATGTTGTTTTGAGATCGAGAATATTGACTATTGGCAATTGCAAGAAAGCGGCCTAGTGTCCTCGAGAGTTTAACGAAGCAAGGCGTGAGATAGTTATGGAAAATGACTGGCGAAAACTTTGCGAAAGTGCCCGTCACGCCAGTGCATCTAGTAATTTTGGCTATGCTGAAACTCTTTGGGTTGCGGCACTGCAAGAAGCTGAGGAGTTTGCTGAGTCAGACGAAAGATTGATCCAGACACTTGAAGGACTAGCAGAAGCGTACAGAAAGCAAGGAAAATTTAGACAGGCTGAGAAACCCGCTCGGCAGGTGCTTGAAACTTATCGTCAACTTCACGGAAATGATCATCTTAGAACTGCGACGGCCGCTAACAATCTAGCTAATATTTACCACATGCAACAGAAATATGGACAGGCTGAACCCTTGTACAAGCATGCGTTGACGGTAAAGACAAGATTACAAGGGGCAAGAGAACCAGACGTAATCCAGCTTCTTTTAAGCTACTCAGACCTTCTGCAAAAAACTCATCGAGAGGCTGAAGCCGAAAACCTAATCAAATGCGCTCAGGGAGCTGCTGGAATCGAGTCACCGAAGAATCAACCATCAACGGCATCTATTCACGCACAGATTTGGGCACACAATTCAGAGGCGAGTCAAAAGATACTACAAGACCAAACAAAGGATCCTGCAGCGCGGACCACGCCCAGCCTACAGCGAGGAGCGAACAAGCCGACAGAAGAATCACAAAACATAGTAGCTTCTCCAACGCCGCCGATGGCATCAGACATAAAAGAGTCATGGGAAAACCTACAGGAGACTGCAGATCGGGCTTATACCCAAGGGCAAATAGACGTAGCGTTGAGCATCTGGAATCAAGCTATTAACCTTGCTGAACAATTTCCCACACGGGACAGCCGCTTGGCTCGTTCGCTGGACCGAATTGGTGAGATTCTTTTTGGGATAGAAAAATATGGCCAGGCCGAGATGGCGTGGTGGCGTTCGTTGCAGATAAAACTAGGCGTTCTTGGCACCGTCCATCCAGCCGTTGCCTATACTGCCAACAACCTGGCAAAACTGCATTATTTACTGGGAAGATACAGTGAAGCTGAATCTTATACAATAAAATGCAGACAGATTTATCAGAGTTGCTACGGAAGCGAACATCCGAGTGTTGCTACTTGTATGCACAATCTAGCTAGCCTGTATCACATCCAAGGTCGCTATACCGAAGCTGAAGAGCAGTATAAAAGTGCTCTGCGAATGAGAAAGAAGTTGTTAGGCTTGGAAAATCCAGAGACTTTGAGCATCACAAAAAGCTATGCTGATTTGCTCACAACCTTAGGACGTACCGCTGAAGCTTATGAGCTGAATTCAATGGCAAACGGGCTAGTTAGCGGCAGCTGGAAAGCAATTGTTATTCAGAAGAATCAGAAACTCGCTGACGCAGAGGACACTTGTATGTTCTGCGGAGCCGATTTAAAAGGAAGGAAGAACTGCCCTGCTTGTGAAACGAGCCGAGGCACTCCTTTCTGATGACTGCCATACTACAAAGAACTGCAAAAGGTTATTTTTTGGCTTCAGTTCTTCAAACCGCTGGTCGGACCAAAACTACATTAGCAGTGCAATGTTCAACAACATAGTGAGCAATCGGATCGTTTTCCATCATGAAGCCGGCCGAGTGCTTTACATCACGCGTGCTGTCAATTGGCGAATACTTTTGCCGAACTATTGGCACATTATTTGGCAAAATTTGGCGCATTATTTGGCAATGCCCAAATGACTTACCAGGAAAGGCTTTCAACCATTCAGCATAGCAAAAACTGGCAAGAAATGAACAAAGGCAGCTAAACTCGCGCAAGCATAGTTCAGTCATCGTAAAACGAAACTCGGTACGCACTACACTAGTCTTTTAGCCATTCTCTGTGTACTTTAGAGGCCCCAATACTAGTCACTTAGGAGTGGCAACGTTCGCCAAATATTTCGCCAACATTGCCAAAGATCTCGCCAGAAACCCGGCAATTTATTGCGCCAAGTTACAATGCCCTGCTGAAAGGCGCGCCGGTAAAGCTCGCGGGCTTCGCTAGCCATTCCTTCAGCATCCAGACTTTGTGCTAGACAAAGCAATGCCTGTCCAGTTGCAATAAGGCCTTCCACATCATTCACTAAGTCATCTCTGGTTTGTTATGTCAATATTGCCAACAGAAAAGTCAATGCGCATCATCCATGGTAGGTATCA
>CALROJ020000101.1:0-17755 GCA_943369735.1 bacterium Ga0077546 | reverse complement strand
TAGGCTCGATATTTCTTGCTGCTTCAAGTCAGAATCCACAGCTAGCGGGTTATCACTACAGTTTCCGGTCTGCGCAGACCTGACGTTTCCACTTAACCCCTCGGCTCAAAGTACCCAACTTATTTATTGGTGGGTGCTCACCGCTTATGTAATTAGTATATCCGAGCAGAAATCTATTGGAAGTCCCCCGCTGAAAATACTTTGCATATCCACTGACAATTCGAAAGACTGCTCTTAGCCTCACTATCGATATCTCATCTAATAGCCAAGCGCGTGAACCATGGTGTCACCATGAGCATATTCGTTTGTATATAGAGTTATGCACAAGCAACTGGCAGCAGACAACAACTCACGCAACTCAAAGCAAGGTTGTTAGTTCGGTAGTTAAGTAGTAAGTAAGTTACTTAGTGCATGGCTCATCCACTCAACAGTTTCCCAAAAAGGGAAGATTTTTTCGAAAAAATCTTCCCTTTTTTGTTTTCGAAACTAACAATGACACTGACTTGACCAAGTTCGTCGACCAAATAAGTCGTTAGCCCTAAGCCCCAGGCACGTTGAGCATGCCGGTAGTCAAACATTGAAAACCTAGCCAAGAAGCGGCAAGCAAACACCAGAAACAGGCAAAGACGCGGTTCATGCGTTTCATAAGGCCCCCTCAATCTAATAATAGATAGAGTTAGCTTACCACTCACTTGGAAACGCCGCTCTTTCGATGCTCCTAATAAAGCTAACCGAATCAATTCATATATAGGAAAAACCTGGGGTGATATTGTCTCCACCCTCTAGAATTAAATCTGTTAGTGGCGGAAGGCACCCAAATGGCTTATAACGACTTGCGCGAATTCATTGAAGCTCTCGACAAAGCTGGGGAGTTAATGCGCATCACCGCGCCAGTTTCAGCAGATCTAGAAATTGCTGAAATTACCGACCGGGTGAGCAAGCTGCCAGGCTCTGAGAATAAAGCCCTTTTGTTTGAAAATGTTATCGGCTATGACATGCCGGTTCTAATTAATGCCCAAGGCTCTATGAAGCGCATGTGCTTATCGCTTGAAGTTGAAGACCTCAACACCATTGCCGACCGCATCAGAGTCTTCATTAAACCCAAAGTACCTGAAAGCTTTATGGCTAAACTGGCCTTCCTGCCAACCATTATGGAAGTCGGTAAATTCCCGCCCAAAATTGTGACTGGACCGGCTCCCTGTCAGGAAGTTGTGATTACTAATCCAGCCGACCCGATGCTCGACAAACTACCAATAATCACCTGCTGGCCCGAAGACGGTGGTCCTTTCATTACTATGGGCGCCATCATCACAAAAGACCCGCACAACGGCAACCGCAACGTCGGCATGTATCGCGTGCAAAAGTTCGACAACAACACAACCGGCATGCACTGGCACAAACACCATGATGGTGCCAAGAACTTCGAAAATTCCCGCCGTGATTCTATGAGTTCTGCCAATCCAGACCACCCAGATTCGCCAGCAAACCAGCCCACAGAGCCACCAAACTACGGAACATTCTTCGATAAAGCCGAATACGAGAAGCCAGGCAATCGCCTAGAAGTGGCTGTGGTGCTCGGTGCCGACCCGTCAATTACTTACGCTGCCACGGCACCACTTCCGCCTGAAATCGATGAAATGATCTTTGCCGGATTCTTGCGTCAAAGCCCTGTGCGACTGGTTAAATGCAAGACCATAGACCTTGAAGTTCCAGCCAGCGCGGAAATCATTATTGAAGGCTATGTCGACCAAAAAGAGCTGCGGCGCGAGGGACCGTTCGGCGACCACACCGGTTTCTATAGTTTGGCTGGGCTATTTCCAGTCTTCCATGTAACCGCCGTTACCCACAGAAAAAATCCAATTTATCAGACCACTATTGTCGGTAAACCGCCGCAAGAAGATTGCTTCTTAGGCAAGGCCACAGAGCGCATCTTCATGCCCATGGTACAGATGCTGGTGCCAGAAATAACAGATATGAATCTGCCTTGGGAAGGTGTCTTTCACAACTGTGTGATCGTTTCAATTGACAAGCGTTTTCCTGGCCACGCCCGCAAAGTAATGAGTGCCATTTGGGGTTTGGGGCAAATGATGTTCACCAAATTTGCCATCATCGTCGACAAAGACGTCAATGTGCACGACCTGTCAGAAGTAGCTCTTCATGTGTTTGGCAATACCGATCCTAAGCGCGACATGATGTTTGTCGAAGGCCCCGTGGATATTCTCGACCATGCCTCTCCTCTCATGGGTTACGGTTCTAAGGTTGGAATCGATGCCACCCGCAAGTGGAAATCAGAAGGTTTTGAGAGAGAATGGCCCACTCCGATAATTATGTCTGAACCAATCAAAACCCAGGTCAGTGGCCGCTGGGCAGAGTACGGATTTAGCACAAAAGCAAAAAAGTAAGTTGCCAAGCGGAAACGTTTAATCTTCAGGCGATGAAAACTTGAGTTGGTGGGCATAAAAGAAATACGAACATAGTGACGCTGCCCAAAAAGCTAAGCGTAGAACGGTTCGGTCTTACCTTATAACTCAGGTGTTCTCTATGAGCCAGTTGAAGCGCATAGCTACTTTTGTCGTGCTTGCTTGTTTGACCTTCACATCGGTCTACCAGCAGCCAGCCGCCGGTCATCGTGTCGCTCCAGCTGACACTTACCACCGCGCTTGGCAGTTAGTGCACGACAACTACTATGACGGCAACTTCAACGGCAAAAACTGGAACGAATTCGAACACAAGTTCGACAATCAAATCAAGACTCCAGCTGATGCTCAGAAATACATCAAAGTAATGCTTGAGTCACTCAACGATCCTTACACCCGCTACTTAGACCCCCGTGCCTTCCAAGATGAGAACGACGCTATTGACGCTCGTATTGTTGGCATCGGCATCAATCTTCAACAGAGCAAAGACCTACAGAAGCTAATTGTCACCCGCACCATCGAAGGCGGCCCAGCCGAGACTGCTGGTGTTAGAACCAGAGACGAAATCGTTGGCATCGACGGCACATCAGCAATCGGTATGACTCCTGAGCAAGCTGCAGATAAAATCCGTGGCAAAGCTGGCAGCCCAGTGCAGCTCAGCCTCAAGTCTGAAGGCAACGGCCCAGTGCATGCAGTCAACATCACTCGCCAAGAAATTGTTATCCACGCTGTCAGCGCCAAAATGCTCAAAGACAACAACATCGGCCTAATCAATCTCTCAACCTTTATCTCCAACGATGCTTCCCGTGAATTCAAAGCGGCTCTCAGCAAACTGTCCCGCGCTGATGGTCTGATCATAGACCTACGCGACAACCCAGGCGGCTTACTCTCCAACGCACTAGAAATCTCCGACATGTTGCTTGAAGGCGGCGCCATCGTCAGCACCGTTAGCCGTCATGGCCGTCACACCGATATTGCCTCCGGCGAGCCTGCTACTCACCAACCAATCGTACTTCTAGTTGATGAAGAGTCGGCCAGCGCCTCTGAAATTCTCGCTAGTGCCCTCAAAGACAATGGTCGCGCTGTTGTGGTCGGTAACAAAACCTACGGCAAAGGCCTAGTTCAAGAAATCAACAGACTACCTGGAGGAGCCGCAATTCACATCACTGTCAGCCGCTACCTAACAGCTGCTGGAACTGACATCAATAAAGTTGGCGTCATTCCAGACATCACTGAAACTGACAAAGACAAACAAATGAAAGTTGCCCTCTCCTGCTTGAGAGAAAAAATTGCCAGCCTTAAGCCAGTACGCACAAGCAATTTGTCTATCAGCAGATAATAATAGAAAGAGGCGCTTAGTGAGGCCTTCATGCTAAACCTCAAACGATTCACTTGCTTGGCGCTCGTCTCAATGACGGGCGCTTCGCTGCATATTCTCGACGGTTCGCCAGCCTGGGCCGGGGATCAACTAAATGCACCACCTGGCAGTTTCGTGCAGAGTACCAATGCCAACCCAAATCTGAATCTAAATCAAGCTCCAAACTCAGTTCCGAATCCGAATCTAGGCCAGTATCCGCCGCAGCAAGGTCTACAAACTGCGCCACAGTATCAGCCCAACTCGCAATTTCAGCCTAGTCAACAGTTTCAGCCGAGTCAACAGTACCCGCCCAATCAGCAGTTTCAATCAAATCAAGGATTTCAGCCCAACCAAAGCTTTCAGCAGAATCAGGGGTTTCAACCCAACCAACAATATCAGCCACCGCAACAAAGTTTCCAGCAGCCTCCGATGCAGCAAAACTTCCAGCAGCCTCCGGTGCAGCAAAATTTCCAACAGCCTGCGATGCAGCAAAGTTTTCAGCAGCCCCAACAGCAAAACTTCCAACAACCACCTATGCAACAAAGTTTTCAGCAGCCAGTGCAGCAAAACTTCCAACAACCACAATTGCAGCAGAGTTTTCAGCAGCCCCAACAGGGCATGAGCGCAGCACCAGTGCAGGGAGCTGTGCAAGAAAACCAACTAGAACAAGAACTAAGTCAAACTCCTATTGCAAACGATCCCAATTGGCCCACTGACTTCTCCAACACTCCGAAGAATGGCGCGGCCACTCAAGACGCGGGCGGGCAACAGACAGCGCAAACTGGGGCTCCCAGCCCTGTTGCAGCCGTCGGCTCAGCACTTGTAAAAACACTAGGAGCGGTAATGACAGCGCGCTCCGCCAATAACATGTATGGTTCTGGATATGGTTATAATCCAATGATGGGAGGCGGCGGCTTCGGCAGCACCATTGGTCGGATGCTAGGGGGAAACAGCTACAATCCAATGATGGGTGGCATGGGCGGCTATGGAGGAATGGGCGGCATGGGCTCACCCTACGGTTACAACAACAGTGGTGGCATGTTCGGCTCGCTAATGAAAAATATGATCAACCACTAGCTAGAACCTAAATAGGAGTATTGAGATGAATGGCTCAGCCATGAAAGCGGCGTTAACAAGCACAACACTAATATTGTGTGCCGCACTTAATTGCACCTATAGCTGTAATCCGGGTTTGTGCCAAGACCCTTTCAATGACAATCAAACCTGGGCTAGTCAGCCACCAGGGGCATTTTTGAACAACAAACCGGCAGCAAAAAAGGCCATTGCCACCCAAGCCCCTAAGAAGACAGCAGCCAAGCCTGCCCCCTTAAAACCAAATATACAAAGCCAACCCACTCTTTCTCGCACTGGTGGCAATCAGTCGTCCGGGCAGTTCCAGCCCCAACAACAACAACAACAACAGTACCAACAACAAAGCCAGCAGCCGAGTCAACAGAATCAGCAGATGGGTCAATCTGATTGGCAGCAGATGCCCGGCACCGCGAACTCCAGCAATACCCAGCTGGGCTCTTCAGATTGGGTCGCTCCAGCCAACGACGGATTCAATGACGAATCAACTCAATCTTCCAATCAAAACAATCAAGACAATGGGCAAGGATGGGTAACTAATACATATCAAAACTCTGGTCAAAACTCTGGTCAAAACTCTGGTCAGAGTGGCGCTGGCACAACTAGCAAAATAGGACAATCAGAGTGGAATAATCCGGGGTCATCGTCTCAAAACACGATGCAAAATAATTTCCAAAGCCAACCCCAAGCGCAATCACAAAGTTCTAGCGGTGGCGGTAATAGCAGCAGCGGTGGCATTGGCCAATCCGAATGGGTCACCCCCGGTGGCGGCAGCAGCGGCAACAGCAATAATAGTGGAATGCAACAACAATCGCGTCCAACTGGTGCGTTCTCCAATCAGTCTATGCAGCCCAGTCAGTCGATGCAATCCAATCAGTCGCCAGGCTTCCCGCCAATTCAACAGACCAGCAATGGCGTAGGACAGTCACAATGGACAACGCCAGGCGCTAGCGACAACAGTGGTGGAAATAATTTCAGCAACAACAACAACAACAATCAGAGCAGCCCGCCATTTCCCCAGAGCTCGTATCAACAGTCACAGAGTACCGGAGGCAACTTTGGCACCGGCTCTTCGGGCAACTCAGGTGGAGGGGCACCTTCGTTTGGTGCGGTACTAGAACAAGAGCAATTGCAGGGTGGCGCACAAATTAACGCTTCTTCCGGAATGGGCGGTGGCATGGTCAACACCAATGGTGGTGGCATGGGAACCGGAATGGGAATGGGAGCCGGAATGGGTGGTGGCATGCCAGCATTCAACCAGAGCGCAGCAGCCGGTCTTCTTCCTGGCATTATGAATTTCATGCAAAATGTCATGCCAACAAAAGGCAATACATTCAACCCTAATATGGGAACCAGCACGGGCGGCACCATGACCGGTGGCACTGGCGCAGTCTTTGTGCCACAGCAACAGGTTCAGAAAAGGCCTAGTCAGCCCATGCATACACCGCTGATAGTAAAGCAGGTCGGCAAGCAAGTTAACCGCACAGTCAATCGTGCCGTTAACCGCAGCGTCAATCGAATGCTGTTCAAAGGTGTGAACGCTATTAGGTTCTAAAGTAATAGAAGCTTGCACTATTCGAGTGGTTGGCTAGTGCTTCAATTTTCTTGGGCTCTAGTCAGAAAGCCCACTCAATCATTAGAACGAACTGGCATGTCAGATCGATAGAAGCAACCGCAGGCTCAGAGGATAGACATCATCCGCTGTTTCTGATCTCACGCCGCAACACTTAGTCCTCTGATCGCAATCCACAAAATTACAGTTCGGGACCAAAGCTTTTCCAGTTTGAATTTACTTTTGGCTTGCTGGCAGCGGTCTTCAAATCGGCGGCCGCAGCATCTGCTTTGTGCAGGGCCGTCAAAGCTTTAGCACGAGCCAGATACGGAGTAGCATAGCCAGACTGGAGCTTTAGTGACCTGTCAAAATCTTTAGCTGCATCCTCATACCTAGCAAGGCACATCTCAGTCAGGCCACGATCAAGGTAAGCTTCAGCATCTTCGTTATTGAGACGAAGGGCTTCATTGTCAGCAGCGAGAGACTCATCATATCTTTTCAGACTACGAAGAACGGCACCTTTAACATGAAACAGAGTCGACCAACCAGATAGCTTTGTGACGCCAATTTCTATTAACGGCAAAGCTTCGCTGGCGCGTTGCCTTTTTATGAGGCAATTGGCTTTAGCCATTCGATGTTGGCAGCTATCGTGATCGTATTCTGGTTTGAGAGCCAACCCTATATCGAAATTAGTAAGCGCTTCTTCCGCCTGGCCCAAACGATCGCAAATAACTCCTTTACCGAGCAGAGCTGGACTACTCAAATAAGAGTCTTTACTTTTTGCTCCGGCTTCAAAGTCTGCAAGGGCACCAGAATAGTCAGAGAGTGAGATCTTGCAATTACCACGAGCATTCAAGAACTCGACATTCTTATCAGCTTGCACTGCCTTATCATAGAGCACCAGAGCCTCTTTGTATTTATGGCCTTCATAGAGCCCATCAGCGGCGGCTCGATCCCCTTCTCCCGGTCCGGTGTTGCACCCAGTCATTAGGCCTACTGCAGACATGAAGACAGTGACTTTTGCAAGACGGAAAGCTAATTTCACGATTATCTCCAGAAATAAAACTCGTGACCATTATAACAAGATAGACTTATGATTCCAGTTCCAGTGGGGATATCCGGCTTAGCACAGAGTATCAGCAATAAGCGCCAATGAGTCTATAAACTCAAAAACGCTAGTTGTTTTGAAGGCGAATTTAGGCATCTTTTCACCTCAATCACAGACGCATCCCGCCCATCACCATAGTCAATACTGCTCTTATCTTGCTCTTGCATCCGAGCAGCAATCAGTCCTAGAGTTAGCCCTTGGCTTTTGAAGTTCCGCTCGGTAAGCGATCTGCTAATTTTATTCGTGCACACTCCTTCGGCCGACCCTTTATCCTGACATCAGCGTCTTTGTCTCTGCTACTTTTAATAGCCGGTCAAGATCGCTCGGTTTGCCTTCCACAATCGCCCACCCATTTACTGTCTCAGGCTGGTATTATTCCCACCTCAGTTCGATATTTTTTTGATGGCACAACGACTACTTCTGCTTGCGCTGATGCTCTTCAGTAAATTCAGCTAAGTGCTTGCTGAGCATGTCGATGATATTAGTAGACGATGCCACATAAGTTGTGTAGCGCGCACGCATTGAAGACGGGTAAAGCTTTAGAGCATCCACGAATTTCCCTTGAAGAAAATAAGTCTCAGAGAGACGATTGAGCACTTGATACTCTTTGAACGGCATCGAAGCAGCCTTTTCATGACTATCAGCACGCTTCTCACCAGTAGCTTCACTGGCACTGTTTGCAAATGGAGTTTCTTCAACTATGCGACTAACCACAACCAAAGCTTGGTCAAGGCATCTAGAAGCCTTATCTCGTGAGCCGATGCGCTCATATACCGTAGCGAGCTGACAGAGTGGCTCAAGCAGCTGAGCGGAGTATCGACCTTGAGCTTTTTCCATAGCTTCAACTAAAACTTCACCTTGGTCTTTTGCTTCATGCAATCGATCTAGTTGAGCCAAAGACATCATCTTAACGACTGCAGCTTCTTGTAGTCGCTCACAAGAAGCAAGGGAGAGCGAATGTTTTACACCCAGCGCCAGCAGTTCATCCGCCGCAGCCAGAGCTTGCTGGAAGCGCCGCTCTTTAAACGAGCAGCAATTAATTACAATCAAGCCAGCCAGCAACAGTGAGGGATCATTTATCAGCTTTGAGCGCTCACGCAGCAAATTGACAGCATCGCGTGCCAGGGCCAGTGCCAAAAGATTACTACCTTGACTTTCATGATAGATAGCCAAACACAACGATGGATAGATCATTTCAAGACTATGCTTGCCATACTCATCTTGGGCTAGACCGAGGGCGATACGAAAAGCTTGACCAGCTAACTCGCCGTCGCCAGCCACAAGGCGAGCGCGCCCTAACTCGCACATGGCACGAAAAACAAGCATGGTTGGAATAGAGGCCTTAGCCTTTATTTCTCGGCTTCTTTGGTCAAGCAAATCGACATGCTTGCGCAAAGACTCATTGTCACCTAGTGAAACTGCATTGGCAGCTTTCACCGCCAGTAGTACCAGGCTTGCTTCGGTATTTGCATCTAGGCCAGCCTGAGCTTCATTGAGCTGGGCCAGAGCGCCATCAAAATCGGCCACCTCACGCATGAGATAGGCTTTGCGCAAATGCTCATTCGCCTCAAGTGAATTGCAATTACTACTGCTGCTGCTGTCACTAGAAACCATAATTAGTTACCATCTTTCGCCTCATTGACAGAGTCTTAAGCGCTATATTTCTTCCGTTCGGGACACACTTCTGAAATTACTTCTTGAATTTTGCTGAGAATGCTACCCAGACCAAAACGAATTTTTGCTGATGCAATAACAGGATTCGGCACCTGAGCAATGAGCCAAGCGAGATCCTCCTTACGCACTATATCCGCTTTATTCAAATCAGTGATCATAGGCTTATCAACCGCACCAAGATCACTTAACACATCGTGCACAGCGCTAATATGCTCAAGCACATTTGGGTGCGATGCATCTACCACATGCACAAGAACATCTGCCACTGCCACTTCTTCTAGAGTTGCTCTAAAAGCAGTAACAAGCGATGTGGGCAATTTCTTGATAAAACCTACCGTGTCAGAGATGAGAATAGGGCTGTGATCTGGCAAAGTTGTTCGTCTAGTAGTCGGGTCAAGAGTGGCAAATAGCTTGTCTTGAGTGAAGACGTCAGACTTGGTTAGAGCATTGAGCAAAGTAGATTTGCCAGAGTTCGTATAGCCGGTTAAAGCCACAACAGGCAAATTCTCATTAATGCGCCTCTTGCGTTGCACATCGCGATAATTGCCAATGCGCTCGGCATCGGCCTCAAGCAAAGTAATTTTTTCACGAATACGTCGGCGGTCGATTTCTAACTTAGTTTCGCCAGGACCTCTCGTGCCAATTCCACCGCCCAGACGAGACAGATTGTCGCCCTTGCCAATCAGCCGGGGCAAGAGATACTTCATCTGAGCTAGTTCAACTTGCAGCTTGCCTTCTTTGGTCTGAGCCCGCTGGGCAAAGATGTCGAGAATGAGCTCAGTACGGTCTATTACTTTGACACCAACAACTTCTTCAATGTTGCGCTTTTGACTTGGGGTCAATTCTTGGTCGACCACAAGCAAAGTCGAGCCCAACTCTTGCATGTGCAGGGCGACTTCTTGCATTTTGCCTGAGCCAAAGAAATACTTAGGATCTGGCTGTTGCCGCGTCTGCATCAGCCGGCCACATACAGTTGCCCCGGCAGTACGAGCAAGCCTTGCCAATTCGTCGAGATCGTCTTCGACTTGCCAGGCATCGGTGCCGTCACTGACTAAACCAATTAGATAAGCACGCTCTTCACCCTCAGCCACAGCCAGACCAGGGGCCTGGGTGCGAAACTCTTGCTCTAAGGCGCTAATCAACTCCTCGAAGTTATCATCTTGTGCCCGTCTGGCTGTTGAACCAGGCATGACTTTCCACAATTTGCCCTCGGCATCGCGCCCGGGCAAAAGGTGAGCGATATGTACCACATCGGCTATTTTCGACTGTTCACCTTTGCTGCGACTGAAAGTACCAGCGGGGTTTACGCCAACTTGAGCCAACAGATCTAGGCGATTGCGGGCCAAACACTGAAGATTTTCTTTGGAGACAAATTCACTGCCATCAGTGGGCTTTTGCTCTCCACCTTGTTTCTTATCGTCACCGCTCTGCTTGCGATCATCTAGACGAGTATGAATAATGCGGTGGCCACAAAGCCGACCAGGACCGACACGCACACCGCGAAGTTCTGGCATATTGACTTCAAAGGGCTGACCGACAGTGACGTTCACTACCTGGCCACGACGATTGACCACAAGAGAAAGCGGATAGCCAGTTTCGTGCGACAGTTCGGCTACAGAGTCAGCAAGTTCTATTGTGAGAATCTTGTCTTTAGGAATACGCTGTTGCAACAAGCGGTTGAGCTTCTTAATCTCCGACTGTTTCAGGCCTTTCGCCTTACCTAAGTCAAGTTTGCCGTGCAATCAGTAAACCTCAGACAGGGGATAAAAATTGGATTCCAGCTTGAAAGATAAATACGAACTACAAACATAAGCGCCACTCGGATCATACCCGTTTATCAGCCTAATTTCACCCACATTTAATGTATATCAAAGGCCTAGCAATAAGGGTCTTAAGATATGTGCTAGCTTTTGAGCTGCTAGGTCCGGCCTTCTACTTTTGATCAGATGTGACTTCATCAGCGTGCACTGGTCTGAACTCAAGAGTAGCTAGTTCTCTGTTGCCGCCTCGCCTTTCTTTGAAAACAGTTCCCAGAGTGCCCCAGTCCATCACCAAGGTTCCACCTTGAGCCCGATGCTGCTTGTCCCAGCCCATCATGGTATCGAGACAGGCATGATCGATATACTCCACATCTTCTAGGTGAACGTGAAGCTCGGTGGTTGGTTTGACCGACTCAATTGCTTCGGCAATACGAGGCAAACTTAAGAAGGTAGCAGCCCCTTTGAGCGAGACATCGGTGCGGTTGCGCTCCGGATGTTCAGTGATTTTGATATCAAGGCGAGAGAATATATAGAGCAACTTGGCAATGGAGAATAGAACTCCGGCAATTACGCCAGTAAGCAAGTCGACGAATACTATCAATATAATTGTAGTGACATAAATTGCCGCTTCCGAGCGACCATACTTTTTGATTTCCTTGAAGACTTTCCAGTTGATCATTTTGTAGCCAGTAAAGACTAGCAGTGCAGCCAAAGCCGAAGTTGGTATCAACTCCAGTATGTTGGGAAAGAGTGCCACAAATATAAGAATCCACAAGCCATGCATGAAAGCGGAGGCTCTAGTACGCGCTCCAGCATTCAAGTTTACACCACTGCGCACCATTACTCCGGTCAGAGGCAGGCCGCCGATTAGACCGCAAATAGTATTGCCAATGCCCTGTCCAACTAGTTCACGGTCATAATTTGTGCGTTGGCCGCTATGCATTTTATCTAAAGCGCTGCATGTCAAAAGGGTTTCCGCTGCGGCAATAAAGGCTATAGCCAGGGCGTCAAAGAAAATTTCCCAATTAAAGATTGAGACCAAATTTGCAGGAGTAGGCAAGGCAACAGCTGCAAAAAGGTTACTTGGAATAGTGACATAGTGCACAGTTAGATGGAGAAAAGAAGCAACAGAAGTTGCCACAACTACTGCCACCAAAGAGCCAGGCAAAACTTTCATGCGCCCAACAGCAAAGCGCTGCCACAGAGCCAATATTACGATAGTCAAAACACCAATGGCGGCTGCTATATGATGAGTGGAATCGCCATCATGAGCCGTCCAATTAAGACCTTTATAGACCGACATAGGAATTGAAAGCAGATTATTGAAACCACTCCCCTTGGGGGTGTCATCCACCATAACGTGAAATTGAGCCGCTAATATAAGAACGCCTATGCCAGACAACATGCCGTGAATTACTGCTGGTGGAACAGCTCGAAACCAAGGCGCAAACCGTGACAGACCAGCCACTATCTGAATCAGTCCGGCAAGAAAAATAATAACGCCTAGCTTTTCAATGCCGTGCTCGCGAATCAGCTCAAGCACAATCACAGCTAGACCAGCAGCAGGGCCGCTAACTTGGAGCTGGCTGCCGCCCAGCATTGACACCACCAGACCACCGACAACACCAGTAATTATGCCCTTGGCAGGGTCAACCCCTGAGGCTATGGCAATACCCATACAAAGTGGCAAAGCAACAATGAAGACTACGACTGACGCAAGGAAATCATTGCCAAAATGGGCAAAGAGAGGTTTTTTTGTGCCTGCCACTACAGGCTCAACGATATTCTCGTTTCCGTTCTCAATTTTTTCCATAAACACATAGGGTGACGCATCGGCGCAGTAGTAAATTTACTAGTTACAAGGTTAACCTTATATCAATTGTTGGCTTTCGAGCCTTCATCAACCTTGCGTAGGCGGCTGATTCATTTCAAAAGATTTCTCTGCTGGAGCTTAGCAACCAGCCATGATTTTATGACGCAAAAGCGGACGAGCACCCGATTCGCCACAAGTTTTAAGGTTGGGAATTACCTTACCAGGATTGAGAATTCCTTCCGGGTCAAAGGCCTCTTTTAATCTGCCCATCATGGCCAAATCAAGAGCATTGAAGACAAGAGGCATCTCCATCATCTTTTCAATGCCAATACCGTGCTCACCTGACAATGTCCCGCCCATCTCCACACAAAGTTCCAGAATTTCTTTGCCAGCCAGCATTACCCGCCTCACCTCGTCTTCATTTTCGCGATGATAGAGCATGCAAGGATGAAGGTTGCCGTCACCAGCATGATAGACATTGGCTATTGTCAAATCTAAACGCTGAGCTATTTTCTCAATACCAGCAATAACTTCAGCCAACCGAGAGCGTGGTATCACGCCGTCTAAAACATAGCCGTGGGGTGCGATGCGACCAAGAGCACCAAAGGCAGTCTTGCGCGCCTTCCAAATGGTAGCTCGTTCTTTAGCATCAAGGGCCCAGCGCATTGATATCACGCCATTGTTTTGCAAGCAGGTCTCTACAACTTTGCACTGGGCTGAAATTGCAGCACCTGGCCCGTCCAGCTCGATAATGAGAAGAGCCGCAGCCTCTCTATTCAAGCCCATCGCCAAATAGTCTTCAACAGCATTAATAGTGAGCTGATCGACCATCTCCATAGCCGCTGGAATCACACCAGCTGCCACTATATCTGATACTGCCTGGCCAGCTTGCCCGACAGTCGTAAAATAAGCCAATAATGTCTCTACCTTTTCTGGCCGAGGTATCAGCTTTACTAAAGCCTCACAAGCTATGCCGAGGGTTCCTTCAGAGCCGATGAAAAAGCCAGAAAGATCAATCTCATTGCTGGTTCGAGCGGCACCACCCAAGGTGACAATACTGCCGTCGGCTAGCACAACCTTCAAACCGGCAACATGATGGGTAGTCATTCCATATTTAAGTGTATGGGGCCCACCGGCATTCTCAGCGATATTTCCCCCAATAGTAGAGGCCACTTGGCTGCTTGGATCGGGGGCGAAATACAAATTGTGCTTAGCCGCCGCCAGCGAAACAGAGACATTGGTGGCACCGGCTTCAACTAAGGCCAAGCGCTCGTGGGGATCAACATGCAAAACTCGGTTCATGCGAGTCAGTACCAAACTAATGCCCCCGCGCACACAGGTGCTTCCACCCGACAATCCGGTGCCGGCTCCTCGCGGAGAAATAGGTATTTTATGAGCCGCTGCCAGCTTTACTACGCTCGCCACTTGCTCGGTAGTGGCAGGCAATACGACAATATCTGGAGCGGCCTTATCTAATGTTTCAGCATCTGAATCGTATAGACCAATATCAGTCTTATCGGTAAGCACATAGTCAATACCGACAATCGCAACTAATTTTTCAATTAAGGGCTTGAGAGCTTCCATAAACAACAACTATATCTTGTTTGGCGCTCTACCTGAACATCTGCTGCATCATCTGCATCGGCTGTTGCATTTGCTGCATCATCTGATTTGGCTGTCTCATCTGTTGCATATTGCTATTCTGCATCTGCTGCATATTATTGTTCTGCATATTGTTCTGCTGCATCATTTGATTAGGTTGCCGCATCTGCTGCATATTATTGTTCTGCATTTGCTGCATACCATTATTTTGACCTTGTTGGCGCTGCTGCTGAATGCGCTCTTGGTCGCCAGTGGTGTATTTGAAGCCTTGCTGACCATAATTCCAGGTGAAAGTACCGGTCTTCTCCACAAACTGACGGCGCGAATTGGGCGGATATTCAAGCACGGGGTTGCCGTTCATTGAATTAATTACGCCAAGCAGCATAGTGTTGAAAATCGGGTTGCTGCTCTTCTGCAAGACCTGAACGTTGCCGACCCGGCCATCGCGAGCCACCATATAACTAACCTGGCAGGCTAGTGGTGGGCTATGCTTAAAAGCCATTTGGGCCAAACTGTTGAACCTAGTGAAAATCGACTCAGCTACGCGCTTGTGCCAAGCATCCCAAAGTAGTTGCATCTCAGCTGAGCCACCATCGGGATCGTTGCTGCGATTGGCTTGAGTACCGGACTGTAAATTGGGCGGCCTCTGTGGCTGCTGTGGCGGCGGAGTATCTTCGTGCACTGGCATCATTTTCTGACCATTGAAATCTCCGCCACCATCTTGAACATTGCCACTCATTGGCTTCTTTGGTGGAGCCGGCGCACGCATACCACCGATGTCCATACCTCCTGGTGGTAGCTCTAACATTTGATCAACAGGACCATCAGTATTAGCGCTCTCGCTAAAAGGGTCGCCTTGTATGTCTTTACGATCGATGCCTTTAGGGCTATTTTTGAGCTGATCTTCTTGCAGTACTCCGCCTTTGAGCACGTCGGCCGCGGCATAAGGCATGAAGGCAGTACTTATAGCGACACTAGTTAGTGCCAATGCTGCAGTCAGTGAAAATAGTCTAGTAAGTGGTTTAACTTTGGTAATTTGTTTAAAAATCATGGCTAACTCAAAAGGTTAATGCTTGTCAATAGCTCCCTAACGCTACTGTACTACTTATCTCCAAAAAGGCAATTCGCAATTACCACAATTATATTAGGCCCCCCAACTAATTGCACGCAGAACACTGATGTCAACCGCTAAGAAAACCAAAGAACGGCCAATTGCTCCCCAATCACCTGTGGGAATTATCGATAGTCACGCCCATGTGGTAAACGAATACTTTCAAGGTGAGCGCGAAGAGACCTTGGAGCGGGCGTTTGCCAGCGGAGTGCACACCTTAATCAATCCAGCCGTGGCAGTAGAAGGGCTCGATGAGCTTTTGGAGCTTATAGAAAGACGGCCAAATGTTTATGGAGCAGCCGGTCAGCATCCCCATGAGGCCAAACATTGGTGCGAAAGCCACAAAGAAAAGGTTTTGGCAGCGCTCAAGCATAAGAAGATGGTGGCGGTGGGCGAGTGCGGCTTAGACTTTTACTATAACAATAGTAGCCGAGAGGAGCAGCTCAAGGCCTTTCGCGAGCAAATCGCTATAGCAGTTGCCTTAGACAAACCAGTAATTGTGCATTGTCGCGACGCCTGGGAAGAGACATTTGCTCTTCTTGGCGAAGCTGAAGGCAAAGTGCGCGGAGTTTTCCATTGCTTTACCGGCGGGCCGGAACATCTAGAAGCAATTGCCAAGCTCGATTTTTATGTTTCTTTCTCAGGCATTCTTACTTACACCAAAGCTACCAATATTCAAGAAGCAGCAGCTCTTGTGCCCCAAGACCGCATGCTGGTGGAGACCGACTGTCCATTTTTGTCACCACAGAAAGTTCGCGGTGAACGCAATGAGCCAGCTTTTGTTTGGTGGACGGCAGACAAACTCGCAACTTTGCGCGGCAGCAGTTTAGATGACACCGCCACTCAAGTAAGTGCCAATACCAAAGCGTTGTTCCGGCTGCCGTAAAGACTGCCCGGACGGCTGATGTGAAGGCGCTGATGTGAAGGCTCCCAGGGGAAACCCTGGTGAGAACCTATCGTTAAAACTCAGGGTGCTGAGGGAATTAAAATTGCATAGCAGCAAAGGTTATCAGCCACGGCCAAGAAATTTGAAAGTAAGAGAATCGAACTGAACGGCCCTGGTGAAAGAAATTTTCTAGCCGGTCTTCTTATGTGCCTGCCTGTCTGGTTTGCCTCATTTTTCATTTTGCCATGGCTCTGTATTCTTGGCATTTTTGCCTTTTACAAAATTTTGTTCCTATGCCGCAATCGCCTGGTGTTCAAGGCTGATCGCCTGATTTTGCCTGGACCATTCGGCCAGGCATGCGTATACGAAAATATCAAGTATATTGACCTTGATCCAACGGGCATGCTCTTAATTATTGAAGACGTTAACAAGCCTGGCACGAAGTGCAAGTGCAAAAAAATTGCAATCTCTGGCCTAAGCAGAGAATCAGCCACAGTTCTCTGGACTCAGCTAGCTACTAAAGTACGAAATGCTGAAATTAAAAACGCCGTCAGAGATCACCTAATTAATTGGCAAGAACCAGGTCTGTATCTAAACAGAACAACTATCAACCATGAAGCTGCCAAATCAACAAATTCAATTCTCTCAAACAGTCCATCTCTCATTCTCAACTTTAACGAGCGAGGCAGATACTCACAGGTAAGTGTCTACCTAAATACTTGCGGAAAAGTTGCACTGCGCTGTTGGGCCGCTATTTGGTTAGCAGCTGGTGGCTATTATGCAATTGCACTGCTAAAGCCAGTGCAGGATCTCTCAATCATAAAAATGGTGCAAGAGTTGGCTTTGAAACTGATTTTCCTTGCTGTCCTACCTTTAAGCCTTGGTGCACGGGCGGCCAGTGAGCACCTGGAAAATATCTGGGCCACAAGTGCTCTAGTTTTAATGACCATAGGGCTGCTTGCATTTCTCGCACTTCAAGAAAGAAAACCAAATTCGGCAGTCTTTAGCGAAGACGGTGTGGTGCTGCTAAGAAAGACACCGTTCGGCCAAACTGCGCTGCGCAGTATCGCCTGGTCGTCTATGACAAGTGTCAATATGGTGCTGCCAAAGAGCACTTCTGGCAAATCGCGAGGCGGGGCAATAGAAATAAAGACATCTGCCCCTAAGGAAAAGTCAACAATCAAACTACCCCTAGCTGCATTTATTAGCGACGAAAAAAGAAAGCAATTTCTTGAAGTGCTCAATAACTACGGCAGAAACATTGAAATTGACAACGCTGTGCTTGAAACCTTAGCACCAAGAGTCGAAGAATCATATACAAGCCTTTGGCTCAGCGCCGTTGAAACGGCACCAAATTTAGGGCAACTACTTCCCCTGGCAGACGGC
>CALROJ020000100.1:0-17920 GCA_943369735.1 bacterium Ga0077546 | reverse complement strand
AATTTTGAAGTGACCGAGGGCTTGCTTGAAGCTATTAGAATCTTCTTCTTCACTCTTTGCTTGAACTTGTTCTTTGCTGGCCGGCTCTGCTTTGTCTGGGCCTGCGACTGTACTAGTACTAGTGCTAGTGCTAGTAACGACGTGTTTTTCTATCCAGTTAGAGACAAGATCGACCATGTCGTTGGCGAATTGACCTTGCTCAAATATGAGGTGTTCGGCTGAGCCAACCATCACTAAATTTTTATCTGCTGACTTGATCTTGCTAAACAGCTCTAGTGTGCCAGATGGTTTGATCAAGCGGTCACTGGCCCCTTGCAGAAAGAGCACCGGCATGTCAGTGATTAACTGCGCTTTGCTGCGGTTCTGACTCATCAAGTGATGGAAATGATTTAAATCTTTGGCTGAAAATCGACTGCGACTTAGTGGGTCTTGCTCCCATTCTTCCGCTACTTCGGGCTTGCTTGTTGCTCTGGCAATTACTTTAGGACCAACCAATAGCTCTTTATTAGGAGTGTAAATAAAACCAAGTGCAGCTTTGATATTGGTGCCCTGTTGCCCTTGATTTTTCCTAGACGGAACGCTGCAAATCAAGGCATCGACTAATTTAGGATTGTCTGCAGCCGTTTGCAAAGCCAAGGCACCACCCATAGACTCACCTAAAAGAATAATCGGTAAACCAGGGTGAGCTTTGCGAATAGTTACTAAGGCATTTCGTATATCTTCAAAGGCTGCAGGGAAATCTAGGTTGGTTGTCTCTTTCTGGTTTTGCCAGGAACCAAAACCACGTATATCAATGGCATAAGTAGGAATACCCAAATGACCCATTTGCTTGCCAAATGAAGCATAGCTACTGCCGTGGAGGCTGAGTCCATGAATACACAACAGAGCTGCCCAAGGGGTAACTGTGAGGTCTCGCCAGGCTTCCATTGGCGCATTATCGGTGCTAGCAGTGGCTTTCTCAGAAGCACTGCTGACTGAAGATTTTTTTGATTTGGCCCAGGCTGATTGGGCGTCGAAGTTGCTGGCGGAAGTCAGTACAGTAATTGACAGGGCGCTGGCAAGGGCGATAGTAAAGGCTGAGGTTTGCATAAGTGTGTTTTTTAGTCTCCCGCATTATTCTACTCTGAGAGCGCTTTAATGGAAGCCAACATTGTCTGCGTCATACTGACTACTGCTAGAAGAGCAGATTTTTGCAGGAAAGTAAAAAGTAATAGGTTAATGGCATTGATTCCATCTAAATCCAAACAAAACGCAGTTCTGGATCCCGAACTGAAAGAAGTAAGAGCAGAAGCAGATCGAAATCTAGAGCTAGAAATGGATAGACCTCTGGCCGAAGAAGAAGGATGGCAGATAGCTCGCGCCTCTTTCGCCCGTGAAGCTGTTCACTATTCGGTGCGTGGCGGTATTGCCTTACTGATACTTACAGCTATAGTCCTGGCAGGCTTCTGGCTCATCCACAAAGTTCAGCACCTGCCGCCTCATGTAGTTAACGGCGCCAAGCAGATGATCGACCCTGTACTGAAGGCCAATCCTTTCAACAGTAGCACTGAAAACAATCCACCGGCCTTGAATGCGGCTGATTCTAAGGCGAAAGTGGTTAGCCCAAGCGCTAGTGCCGGGCATACTAAGTCGTCTTCGACCAGCAAGCGAGCAAAACGGCGGCGGCAGGTTGCCACAAGACCTGGTCACGGCCATGTCAGACCGGTTCAGGCGGGAGACGACCCCACAGGTGGGCGTGTCACCTATTCTGATGGCATGATTACCGAGTACTCCTGGAAGTAACCATTTATAGCGGTTCCTATAGTCAGTTATGGTTCTGCCTATACCAGGCAGTACCTCCCATCGGCTAGCCTAGATTTATGCAATCTAGCGAAATGGGAAATTGATGAACATTAACACTGTTGCCGACTTCTTAAATAACCTCAAATCCAAGCTTATTTCAGATGTTCCTCGCTCAGAGCTGGCCCAACAGTCCTGTCCTGCAGCCAGGCTTAAACAGATAGAAGCGCGCTCAAGAGAGACCATTGAAGCTGGCTTAATTGACAGCTCGAACCGACAGAAAACCACTGTTCGGGAGGTGGCAATCCGCTGGTCTACTAATCCTGACGGTTTTGTTCGTCAAGACATTCGTAAACCTCATCAGATGGCTGGCAACCAGAGTAATTTCGAAATCGATCCCATGGCTAAACTCGACTAGCTTTTGCTAGCCATGGCCTGATATATCACTTACCTTCTTACTTAATTAATTGCCGTGACGGGGTCACGTTAACTTTATTTGCAGGGAACCAAAGAGCTGAGAGCCAGTCTTTACGACTGGGTGCATATTCAGAGTAAACAAGCGGTTGTTTGCCTGGTATTCTGCATTAAAAGAGGGCTTGTAAGTGCGTCCCAGCGATATAAAACCAGTTCTGGCTTTGCTCACTGTTCTATCAGGTTTGACTGTCAATGCAGCCTTGACTGAAGCTTGGGGTAAACCAGAGATTATTCCGGTGACAGCGCCGCTGCCAGCTCCTGCATCAGGAGTTGTTATTGCACCGTTGACAGAGGCGACTAGCAAGAGCAAAGATTTGCACCATGGTGCCATTAATCGCAGTGCCGATGCCCTTTCTCCACCGGCTAATATTGCAGTCGACTCGGCGACGGCTGAAGCTTTCAAAGAAACAAAACCGCGTTTGATCTTGGCGCTTTCTGGTGGAGGCTGTAAAGCCGTTGCTGAAATCGGTGTACTGCGTAGCTTTGAGCAACATGGCATAAAAATTGACGGCATAGTTGGCACCAGTATGGGCTCTACTGTTGGTGCCCTCTATTGCGCTGGTGTTTCAGTGGACGACATTGAAAAAATGTATCTTGATGACACCATGCAAAATGCCATGCTCAAAGGTGCTGTTTTGAGTGTTATTACTAGTCCTATTAAGCCTATTGCTTATCTTTTTAAAGGCCGGCCCTATGCTGGAATTACTAGTGGCGATGGCTATCTAAAATTACTGCAGAGTAAGCTGCCAGCAACATTTAGTGAGTTGAAACTTCCCTTTGCTGCAGTGGTCACTAATTTGACAGATGGCGAAACCACCGCTCTTGCCACTGGCGATTTGCCCCGTTCGGTTTTAGCTAGCAATTGTGTTCCTACTCTTTATCGGCCGATGATGTTGGGTGGCAAGCTCTATGTCGATGGTGGCTTGAAGGCCAATCTTCCATCAACCATTGCTCAAGGAATGGGCGCTGATATAGTCGTTGCGGCCCTGGTTGATACGGCCATCAAACCGGTAGCTAATAAGCAGTTTAAGTCGAAGAAAAATTTGATGATGCGAGTAATGGACATTATGTTGGCCAATGCTGACAAGCAACAAGCCCATGCTTCTGACATTCTCATTTATCCAGATGTTGACTTTGTACCCGGCATGACCAAAGACAGAGAGATTTTGAAGCGCGGCATTGCCGCAGGGCAAAAAGCTGCTGACACTGTGACCAGTCGCATTAAGGCGGAACTGTTGGCCCTAGACAGAAGCAAAGGGGCAAACCCCAATCACTTGGTGGAGATTCCAAGTAAACAGGTCGAGATTGAAGACAGTAAAGCAAGTCCCGAGTAAAATTAGGGCAATTTTTGGGCTCGTTTAAGTAGGTGTGAAATGGTCGCTGAGGTCGAAAAAGTCGAAAAATCTAGTTTGGAAACCCCGGACAAGACTGATGGCGCTGCTCCTGTTAGCGGGCGCACCTTGAAAGATCTCATTGATGGCTTTAGCGAATATGGTCCTCAAGATGCCATAGTCAGCTTTGTCAAAAATGGCTCGGTGACTTTGAATTATCATGGCTTTCTCTCTGAGATTCGCAATGTCGCTGCTGCTCTGCTCAGCCAAGGAATAAACAAAGGTGACAATGTCGTCTTCTTTGCACCAAATTCAGCGTCATGGATTATATCTGCTCTTGCCACCATATATACCGGGGCAACAGTGGTGCCAATTGATTCTCAACAAAATGATGATGTCATTAAACACATTCTTGAGGATAGCTCGGCTGGATGGATTTTTACCGACGATAAAGGTTCTAAGCGGCTTGATAAAATATTGCCGAAGACTGGTGCTAAAGCTAAGTCTAAGCATCGCATCGTTCGTCTAGATGATGATGAGGTGGCGGAGAGCTGGAAGAAAATTAGTGCTTCTTCCAAAGAAAAGGCTGAGGCTATTAATCCGCAGTTGCTAAAGCTTACACCGACTGATGTGGCTGTCTTGTTTTATACATCTGGCACTACCGGTACGCCAAAAGGTGTGCCACTGAGCCACACCAATATGCTTTTACAACTTGACGAAGTTATTTCTAAAATTGATTTGCTCAAGCCTAAAGACCGCGTTATGCTGCCCTTGCCACTGTTTCATGTCTATCCCCTTAACACTGGGTTGATGGCACCACTTTTGATGGGCTTGACCATTGTTCTGCCCCGTTCCTTAACAGGACCTGAGATTATGCGTGCACTCAACGACGGCAAAGTCACTGTCATTGTTGGTGTGCCTAGACTTTTGCGTTCTCTTTATCAGGCCATTGAAAGCAAATTTCATAAGAACGAAATTGTTGGTGCCGGTTTTGATGCTGCCATTAACTATTGCGTTGGCATGGATAGATTTTTCAATCTGCGGCCTGGTAAGGCACTGTTTGCGCCGGTACGAAAGAAGTTTGGACCAACTTTGCGCCTGTTCACCTGCGGTGGTGCTCCACTTGCCAGCGAATTAGCTTACAAAATAAGAGCAATTGGTTGGGAGATAGGTGTCGGCTATGGTTTAACAGAAACGGCACCATTAGTTACTTTCCGCGTTCCAGAAGATCGTGATCTTGAAGGTGTTGGTCAGGCGATTAAGGGTGTCAAAGTACGCATTGATCCGTTAGCTGAGCCAGACGAAAGGCTCGATAAAGATGCTGGTGAAATAGTCGTCACCGGACCTAATGTCTTTGCTGGCTATAAAAATCTTCCTGATTTGACTAAAGAAGTTTTTACTGCTGATGGCTGGTTTAGAACTGGCGATCTAGGCGTAATGAAGCATGGCAAATTGCATGTAATTGGCCGAGCCTCTTCTACTATTGTCATGGAAGGCGGCGAGAAGATTCAGCCAGAAGACGTTGAAGATCGCATTGCTAAACAACCGGCCATTGCCGAAATTGGTTTGTTGCAAGTGGACCACAAATTGGTTGCTCTAGTCATGCCTGACATGAAAGTGGTTGGCGATCAAGATGTTAGAGTGGCTTTAGCTAGCGCTCTTAAAGTAGCTTCTAGCAGCCTAGCGTCTTACTTACAAGTGACCAATTTTGCCATCACCAAAGATACTTTGCCTCGCACTAATTTGGGCAAAATTAAGCGTCATGAATTGCGCGCTCGCTATGACCAAGCCATGGCCGAAGAGAAAGAAGGTAAGGGTGCTGGAAAAGTTAGAGGCAAAGATGCTGGCAAAGCAGGAAGCGCTGAGTCACTTGATTCTAATGATCAAATTTTGGTTGAAGAACCTGCAGCCGCTGCTTGCTTGAAATGGCTGAAAGAGCGCTTCCCCGAGCAAGAGATTAGGCTTGATACCAGTCCGCAACTTGATCTCAATATCGATTCGCTTGAATGGATGCACCTCACCTTAGAGCTAGTTGAGCACACGGGCGTAGAACTGACTGGTGAAGCTGTTTCACGAGTAACTACTGTGCGTGAACTTTTGACTGAGATTGTGGCTTCAGCTGAGGGCGGCGAGGGTGCTGTCTCACCGATTGATGATCCAGATCATTACTTGACCGCTGAGCAAAGAGAGTTTGTCCAACCCCTTACGGGCTGGCGCATTGGCGCAGCCGAAGCTCTCTACAATTTCACCATGATGGTAATGAGCCCGTTTAGAGTGGTGGCAGTTCATCCTGAAAATATCAAAGATGTGCCACAGCTTGTCTTCGTTCCTAATCACGCCAGTTACATAGATGCATTTGTTATTGCTGCAGCTCTGCCGAAAGAGCGAGTGAAGAATACACAGTGGGCCGGCTGGACTGGTATCGCCTTTGGCAATCCAGTGTTCTCATTCCTTAGCCGCCTGTCGCGTGTTATACCAATTGAAGCTAAGCAATCTATTTTTTCTAGTTTGGCACTGTCTGTGTCGGTTTTGAAGCAGGGCAATAACTTAGTTTGGTTCCCAGAAGCTGAAAGAACCCTAGATGGTCGGCTGTTGCCCTTCAAGCAAGGTATTGGCCTTTTGCTTGAAAAGAGTGATGTCAAAGCTGTGCCCGTCTATCTTGATGGCACGCGGCAGGCCCTGGCGCCAGGGGCGTTCTTCCCTACTTATGTGCCTATTCGTGTGATCTTTGGTGAGCCAGTTACTGGCAGTCAGTTAGCTAAAGAAGGAAAAGGAAAAGAAGCCCCCGAGCGTATTGCCAACGCTCTACAGCAGAGGGTACTAGCGCTTTCGCAAGAGGCCGTAAACAAAGTGCCCGAGCAAGAAAGCAAGGGCTAATGACAGAATCTAAAGAAACTAAAGAGATGGAGCCAATGTGGCCCTCCTTAGTTGCCCTTCTCGCTGCTGGTGGACTCTATGCCGCCCTTCCTCAGTCTTTGGCCTTAGGGCCAAGATGGTTGCTAATGGCTTTAGTGCTGTTTACTCTGGCACCGTCTGAAATCTTACACAGCCGAGGGCATCACAGGTTTTGTCGCCCCATTGGCTTCTTTGTCATTAGTGTCGTGACCATCGGCATGATTGTTTCGGTGGTCTTATTGGTTAGGGCCATTCCTGCCCACGTTGTTGACCCTGAGCAACTTTTGCATTCAGCCACAGCACTTTGGGTCAGCAATATTTTGGTCTTTGCTGTTTGGTACTGGCGCCTAGATGCTGGCGGTCCACATCAGCGCAGTCTGCGTGAACACCATACACATAACCATGGGGCCTTCCTCTTTCCGCAAATGACGCTCCGCCCTGAACAAGAGAAATGGTCGCCACTGTTTGTTGACTACCTTTTTCTTGCCTTTAATACCAGCACAGCTCTTTCACCCACTATGTACCCGTGCTTTCGCGCTGGGCTAAAGTGTTGATGATGCTGCAATCGGCAATTTCGTTAGCAGTGGTCGCTTTGCTCGCCGCTCGTGCTGTAAATATCTTATGATTGACAGGTCGATTTAGCATTTTCAAGTGGTGCGCTTATGATTCGATTTGGAGAACTGTTAGTTAGGCTAAACCTCGTCAGTGAGCGCGATCTAACAGATGCGCTTCAGGTGGCACCGCAATTTGGTTTGCCATTGGGGCGCACCTTAGTGTTGTCTGGTCGTATCAGCGAAACTGAATTGCAGCTCGCCGTTGAGCTGCAGCCATTGATAGGTCAAAATCTTTGCACTTTAGATAGGGCCAAAGAAGCAGCGAAATTGGTTCGGGCTAAAGGTCTAGCGCCAAGTGAGGCCTTGAAGCATATTGGAGTTCAAGGGGCGACCGATAAAGCTACCCTGGGTTGTTTGTTAGTTGATTCTGGTTTCATTTCAGCTGAACAGGTCGATAATGCCCAGAAGATCAGTTATGAAACGGGCATGAGGCTTGGCCGAGTGCTAATTCTCAACAATCTCATTAGCCATTCACTGTTGACTCAAGCTCTTGACCTTCAGGCTATGGTGCGCCAAGGTCGTATGTCTCTGCCGCAAGCTGTGGAGATGCTAGTGACCAGTGCCCCTAAGCATGCTCTTCCTGCCAATCTTCCTTTGCGATTAGAGGCTCACGGATTAAGTCCAAACCCAGCCAAAAAGCAAGTTCGTTTTGGCGAGTTCTTAGTAATGTCTGGACTAGCTAGTGAGAATGAAATTCTTAATGCCATGGAAACAAGCTTGAGTAAGCAGCTCAGTCTTGGTGAGGCCATTGTTGCCCTTGGTTTAATCTCAGAATCACTGTTTAAGAAGGCTGAGGGTCTGCACGAGCAAGTTAGCCAAGGTGAAGTAACTCTGAAGCAAGCTACTGATGAGATCTATCACCTAATTCATGGAAAAAAGGGGGGCAAAGCCGGAAGCAGCGACGATAACATTCCTTCTCCGGTCTTGGGTGAATTGCTCAAAATGACAGGATTCGTCAACGATTCTGATATTTCGGAGGCCATTGAACTGAGTAGTCGATATCCGGCATTGATTGGCAAAATGCTAGTGGTCTCCGGGGCAATTGATGAAGCCACATTGATTGCTTCGCTGCGTTGTCAGTACCTGCTTAAGCACGGCTATCTTGGAGTTGACCAAGCTGTTCAGGCTCTGCAATATTCAAGGAAGAATAAAGTTAGCTTTGATGACTCTATGGAAGAACTTGGTATTGCCAAGCCTTCTGGTATTTAATGGCAGCTTTTGGAGCGACTATATGACTTTCATTTTTTTCTGAATGATAGTTTCGTCGTTATCTGAACCAATACATTTAACTGTGATTGTGCGTTCACCTGGTTGAGCATCTTCTACCATCTGCCATGACCAGTTTACTGTTCCGGCAGTGTCAGCTCGTTTCTCTACTAGGTTTGGGTGTCTGCTGGCTTTGCCGTTGGGCTTTTGCACTGTGATCTGGCAGTAGGCTCCAGGTTCGGTCTGTACAGTGACGCTGCAGAGCTGACCGGCCCTAACCACTCTGGTGAAGCCGACCATCTTTGCTTTAGCACGATGAAAAGGCAATGCTTGGGCAGGAAGTACTGCCAACAACATGAAACTCAATATGGGCACAATAAGTATCTTGTTGAGTAAAAACATTCTGTTCTCCGGATAGCTCTAGCATAATAACATGCTGTAGGCGGGCCGGTTTTATATGCTGATGGAACTATTTAGCCAGGTCTCCGTCATTGAAAACACGAGGCATTGAGAATATCGCCCCCAAGCAATTAATAAGTGAGGAAAGTTGTGAATAATTCGATTTATAGAAGCAGGTTCAAATCTATTGCATTTGCAATGATGACACCTTTGCTTAGTTCAGCCATTTGTCTATCGGCTCAACCTGCCCAAGCTCAAAGCTTTGGTGATACCTTGCGCAACGTGCTTGGCACCAATAACAACAGTTCTTTTAATTCAAACAATTATTTGGCTGGTAATAACAATGGCATGAATGCAGCTCAATCGACATCAATCAATAATCTCAATACCACACGGGCCCAGGCTAATGCTTCAATCTCTACGGCTGTAGCCAATGGCACCTTGAGCGTTGATCAAGCTAGTCTTTATCAAAATCAATTGAATGCTAACGCCAATGAGCAAAACAATTATGTCAATTCTGGTAACTTCAATTTTGCCCAGATGCAGTCAGTATTGACCAATTTGCAAAGTATCAATAGCAATATCACTAGTGCCATTTCAACTGGTGCCACCAACAATTTCAACGCGAATACCAGTGCCAATAACTACAACAACGGTAACAACTATAATAACAACGGCTGGAACAATGGCCGGCGCAATCGCGGTAATCGCTGGAATAACGGCTATAACAACCAGATTAGTGCAACCTACTGGGCTGGTATTGACAGCCAGTTGAGTGCCTCGCTCACCCGCATGCAAGAAGGTCTCAATAATCGTTCGCTGACTCAGTATGAATTTAACGATTTGAAGCGGCAGTACGACGCAATTGTCAGCAGAGAAGCACAGTACAAAAGTAATGGCAATCGCTTTAACAACAACGAACGGACAGCATTAGAGCGTCAAATCGATAACTTAAACAATACAATAACCCGTGAAGTGACTGACCGCGAACACAATCGTCGAGGACGTTGGCACTAAGGTATAAATTGAACTCTTTCAGCACTTAGCGACAAATATAGATTAGAAATATGATACTTTGACATCTGTTTTCAAAGTATCATACTGGTCTAATTTAGATTTCGCTTTTGGGAGAAAGAATGTCAACAGCAAAAATTTTCCGCTGGAATTTTTTGATGGCTTTAGTGGCCTGTCTATCTTGCCTGGTTAGTACGAGCGCTGCATCTTTTGCTGCCGAAAAGAAATTCTTTGGCAATGAGTACAATCCAGCCAATGATCAAATTACTGCTTATACTGACGCAACTGGAGAAGATTATCCAAACAAGCCAGTACCGCTTAAAGTCAAAGACATGTTCAGCTATCTCCAGCCATGGGATGGTTATTGCAATGAGAGCAAATTGCCTGAAGCCGATTTAAAGCGTCTTCCTTGTCAAACATCAAACATCAAACCGACTCTGAAATACCATGGTGTTCAAGTAATTGGTAATAAGTGGATGCACAGAGCTTGCGCCGAGGCCCTTAAATCGGTTCAAAATGGCGGTGGGCCTTTCAGCACTGTAATTGTTCAAATTGACAACGACACAAACAAAGTGATTCGTTATTGGGTTTCGCACAATCACGTGACCGAATGGGTAGACCCAACTGCTCACGGTGAAGTTACTGCCATTAGACAAGCTTGCAGAGAGCTTGGTGTCTTTAACTTGGGCGAGATCAACAAATCTAATCCCAACCTCAAGTTGCCACAAACTTGTGCTACTTCACATTGTGATCTCTATACTTCTGCTGAGCCTTGCCCGATGTGCTATTCGGCCACACGCTGGGCCCATATTGATAACATCTATTTTGCTGCCACCGTATACGATGCGGCAACTCAAGGTGTTAATTTTGGCGATGAGCCTCAGTATGCTGAGCTTTCACTCAATTATGAAGATAGAGTTCGACTAGGCGTAAATTGCTATCAGTGCACAACTGATAACTCCCTTGATGCCTTCAACCACTTCAAACGTGGTGGCAGTATCAAGTACTAAATCAGTACTGTTTGTGATTAGGCGCGGGGTTATACTCCGCGCCTTTTTTTAAGGATATCTATGGCAAAAAGAGAGCACCTTGATCTGACCGGCCCCACCAATATAAATTTGCTCGAAGCTTGCACAATTGGTTTGGTAGCTGCTATCGGTGCTGTTTTACTGAAAGATGGTGTGGGCTTTCTTGGTGCTTGGCGCATCGCTGGTGTTGACTTTGCCAATGCTAATTTTGGCCAATGGCACTTTTTCTTTCTACCACTAGTAGGGTTAGTGGGTGGCTTAGTGGCTGGTGCCTTAATTCAGTTTGTCGCACCAGAAGCGACTGGTAGCGGCATTCCCCAAGTAAAAGCAGCAATTATGGGAGTGCCGCAAGACCTTGGTTTGCGCACAGCGGCAGTGAAGTTAGTGAGCTGCGTGGTGGCACTGGGGTCTGGCCTGTCTATGGGGCGTGAAGGCCCAACTGTCCAGCTCTCAGCCGCTCTATCTGCCAAAGCCAGTGAATTGATTCGCTCTTCTCCTAAGCATCGTGCCCAGCTCATTGCCGCTGGTGCCGGTGCTGGTTTGGCGGCAGCTTTTAATGCACCGCTGGCAGGTGCACTCTTCGTTTTAGAAGAGTTAATTGGCCGTATCTCAGGCTTCACCGTTGGTACCGCTGTTGTTGCTTGCTTTATGGCAGCGGTGCTTTCTCGCTTAGTAGGAGTGCATAGTCTTGATATCGAAATGAGTAAGTTGAACGGTCTATCTACTTTCTTTCCTATCGACATTCCTTTTTATTTGCTGCTTGGTGCCGCTGCTGGTTTGCTTGGCGCTCTATTCAATAAGTCTATTATTGGTGGTCTTACACTTAATCGTGATTTTCTCAAGTGGCCAGTGACCATAACTTGTGGTCTAGCAGGCTTGATTTCAGGTATCTTGGTCGCCTCGGTGCCTCCGCTCTACAACGACTATAGCGGTTTGCGCGAAGCACTTGTGGCCGGCAATCTTGGATTAAATGCTATTTTGCTGGCCCTAGTCTTACAATTTGTTTTGACTGTAGTTGCCTACAGCTCTGGCGCTCCAGGAGGTCTTTTTGCTCCGAGTTTGACTATGGGAGCCTGTCTTGGTTTGTTAGTTGCCTTTGTTGAGCAACAGCTTTGCGGCTCAGCCAACTCTGTCACTTTTGCCATAGTTGGTATGGGGGCTGTCTTTTGTGCTGTAGCTCGGGTGCCAATGACTGCGGTGGTGATTATCTTTGAGATGACCACAGACTTTAATGTGGTACTACCCTTGATGATTTGTTCTGTTGTAAGTTATCTGGTGGCAGAGAAGCTAGACCCTGGTTCTATCTATGACCAGCTATTAGAATGGGGCGGTATTGATACCGACACTGCCGAGTCTCAGCCGTCATTGGCACAGAGGGCTATGAGGACCACGGCCGTCGGGCAAATTATGCAACGCCAAGTTGAAACCATTGAGCAGTCGGCTCCGTTGGTCCAGATCCGTGCTCACTTTGCGGCCTCTCGTCATCACGGTTTTCCAGTGCTAGATCAAGATAAGAAAATTGTGGGGATGCTGACCGAGCACGATCTACTAATTCTTGGCCAGGAGCAAGGAGAGGAGATAATTGCTCAAAAAGTTATGGTTCCTAATCCGGTCACTGTTGATGTCGAGCAGTCGGTGGCTGAAGCGGTTTTGCTTTTTGACAATTATAAAATCAGCCGTATCCCAGTTGTAGATGACGGGCGCCTTGTTGGTATTATTACTCGCGAAGATGTGGTGGCGGCCGAGAGTAAAACGTTGCATCGACCCCTCGGAGGCAACAATAAGCGGGATCTCAATGCCAGATCATTTGTTACTTACGAGACAAGGGCATTTGCCCAGAGCAAGTCGCGTATTTTAGTTGTCTTGCAAGCAGAAAGTGAAGCTAAGCGCCTTTCGCTTGTTGCCCTTGCCGCCAACATTGCCAAGGAAAGAGCGTTTGATCTTGAATGTTTGCATGTGCAGACCAGCGAACAGCGAGATAGCAGCAAAGCTCGTATTTTAGTTCAGCAGGCTGAAGATGCGGCAACTGAACTATCCGTTACTGTTCATACAAGTGTTCGTTTGGCCCATCATCAGGTCGTAGCAGTTGGTGAGATTATTGATCGGCGGCCAATTGAGATGGTTGTCCTTGCTCTCGATTCAGCAACTGACTTGCTAGAGCTTGAAATGATTGTTGAGCAAACAACTTGTCCAATTTTAGCTAGCAGTGCTTCTTACCGTGGCAATGCCAGTGTCATAACACTCACTATACTTGGCTTAGACCCAGCCCAGGTTGATTCTTCTAGAGAAATTGGCCAGATAATTAGACAAAGTTCTAGCGCCAAAGATGCCACCCTAAAGGAGAAAGCTGAAGAAAGTGAGAAAGCTAGTAAAATAGTTGAGCAGTTTAGTCAGAATGATCAAGGTGACAATGAGCTTGTTATCCTGGCTCTCTCTCGCCAAAATTTCATTGCTTTATTTAAAACTGCTGAAGTGAGAGAGCTTCTAAAGCGCCAAGTACCAATTTTATTTTCGGTAAGCTGATGAGTAAATTATTTGATTGGACCGCAATTGTATTTTCTTTGCTGACCTTGCAGTCTGTTTCTGCGGTGCAAGCTTCAGACTTTCATAAAGATATTATCTATCAGGTTTTTACAGATAGATTTTTCAACGGGCGCCAAGACAATGATAATCCACCTCAGAGCCCGGGCCTTTTTGATGGCGGCCGCAAAAACTGGAAGGCATACTGGGGCGGTGATCTAGCTGGGGTTAGAGAGAAGCTTCCTTATATAAAAAGTTTAGGCTGCACAGCCATCTGGATCTCGCCCTGCATTGATAACATCAACAAACCAGACAACGATTCTGCTGGCAATATGGTGGCACCCTATCATGGTTACCATGCTCGTGATTTTATGAGAGTCGATGAGCATTTCGGAGACAGTGATAACAGTTGGAGAGATTTCGATGCTTTGACCAAAGCTGCTCACGAACTTAATATGCGAGTCTTTGTTGATATGCCCTTCAATCACACTAGCCCATACAATCACGCAGAGTATGGTGCTCTTTATGATTCCGGTCAGTATAGAAGCGACGTTGAAAACGATCGCAATAAATATTTCCATCACTTGCCTGCTGTTAGCGATTTTAACGATCCTTATCAGCTGCAATATGGCACCATATTTTATTTAGGCGACCTAGACCAAGAAAATCAGTATGTCGATACTTACTTAAAACAAGCAGCGGCAAAGTTTCAAAGTCATGGCGCCGATGGTACTAGGCTTGATGCCGCTAAACATATGAACTGGGGTTGGCAGCACGTCTTGGCAAATAGCTTATATAACCGCGCTGATCATTTAGTTCTGGGCGAGTGGTGGCTTACTGGTATTGATGATCAAATGTATAAAGATGCCGTCAAATTTGCTAATAAAGGTGGTATTTCGCTTTACGATTTTCCTTTGGCCTATGCTATTCGTAAGTCGTTTGCGGATGGCGGCGACCTGCGACTAGTTGATCAGGTCGTTAGCCAAGAGAACAAAGATTTCATTGATAGCAATGAACTTTTGACCTTCATTGACAATCACGATATGTCGCGCTTTCCCAGTATCAATCAAGATAAGAAAGCTATGCAACTAGCTCTAGCAACCCTTCTTACTAGTCGCGGTATTCCCATCATTTATTATGGTACAGAGCAAGGTTTGCATGATGATACTAATGGCGGTGAAGACCCCTACGACCGTCCCATGATGCAGAGTTTCGATCAATCATCTGAGAACTATAAATTGATTCAAAAACTCACCGCCCTAAGACATTCAAATTTGGCTCTAAGCTCCGGTAAGCAGAAAACTATTTTCTGCTCGAAAGATCTCTATGTCTTTGAGCGTCGAGCCGGAGATCAAGTTGCCGTTGTGGCGCTCTCGTTGAGTAAAGGGGAAGCTGCTGTCGGTAATTTAGTTTCTACTGCTCTTGGTTTGCCTGCCAACCAGCGTGTCGAAGACGCACTCAACGGTGATCTTTCGGGTATTGCCTTTAAGTCAGGTAGTGAACTTAGTTTACCGCCCCGATCTCTTGCGGTTTGGTTGACTAAGGCGAGTTCGCCCGCCGCCTTTATCGCGGCGGTACGACCACCGGCGGCCACTGCCGGCAAACCGGTCACTATCTATGGTGCAGGCTTTGGGTCAGGCTTAGATAAAGCTAGCAAGGTCACTGTTGGCGGTGAAGAGATGACAATTTCTTCGTGGGCTGACGACAAAATCGTATTCAATGCTCCTCTGCTCAAGCATGGTCGCTGTGCGCTTGAAGTAACTTGCGGGAGTTCAAACAAGGCTAGTGCAGAGATGGTCGTGGTTGAATGTAAGTTAGTTCTCGTCAGGTTTGTGGTTTCGGGTCTTAAATTGGGGCCGGGCGAGAAGCTCTATATCAGTGGCAATACTAGCGCTTTAGGCGGCGGTGCTTTGGTGCCCACAGATGCTGCCGGACCAATGCTGGTCAATCAAGATAGCCCGGATAAGCCATTTATCTTGGCTCTGCCCATGCCTGCTGGTCAGTCGGTAGACTTGCGTCTGTTTGTTTGTAATGCTAGCGGAGAAGTAATTAGAACCGAGAGCAAAGCCTACGATTTGAAGATGCCACAGTTGGGCCCCAGTGTCATTAATCTTGTCTGGCACTAGCTCTTGGCAAGATACTAGGTCAGGCCTTCTTTCATTGCTTTCACCGCCGCAGCCGTGCGGCCGGTCACGGCTAATTTCTCTAAAATGTGTTCTACATGAGTGCGTACTGTTGATAGGCTGATTATCAACTTTTCGCCGATTTCTTTATTGCTGGCACCGTCGACCATCAGACGTAGCACATCTTTTTCTCTAGCAGAAAGAGCATCAATTGGCTTCTCCGCTATCGCGATCTCTTTGCCAGTTTGGCTGTTGGCATGGTGTTCGAAAGCCTTGAGTACTTTTTGGGCGATGCGTGGATCAATCCAGGCTGCGCCATCGGCGACTGATGTTAGGGCCACTTGTATGCAGTCAAAGGCCGCGTCTTTCAGGCAGTAGCCAGCCGCTCCCGCCGATAAGGCAGCAAAAATCTCAGTGTCGTTTTCGTGTGCGGTAAGCATTACTATTCGGACATTAGGGCGGGCTAGCTTAATTGCCCGGGTGGCATCAATGCCGTTTAGTTCTGGCATGCCAATATCCATGATTATTACATCAGGTTGTAGTTCAGCCGCCATTGCTACCCCTAGGCGGCCATTATTGGCTTCGCCGACAATCGTAAACTTGTTGGCGCGTTCAAGCACAAGGCGCAGGCCTTGCCTCAGGATCTCGTGATCTTCAACTATCAGTACGGTTATCAGCTTAGTCATAGTTGCCTAAACTATACCAATCTGTAACAGCTAAAGACAATGGTAGCGAGAAACTTTAGATTTGCCATTGGCACCGCCCCTAGTGGCGTTTGATGCTCTTTGCTTGGTCTGCCACAATTTTTGCTTCGTCTTGCCGAGGTTCAAAGCGGGCTCTTGTGTAATCGGTTTTTCCACGCCTGTGACTTGATCCTGCTTTTTATCTCTGGCTCTGAAGTCGATTAGTTCATCAATAAATTTTGGTACGACAGGTTTCATGGCAGACCTCGTCTTATCTGTTACAAGCGTAGGCCTAGTTGGATTAGTTCGGAATCGGTCAAATGACTGATTGTTGTAAAGTAGTCCCTCCGGCTATTCTTTCAAATTTGCTGGCATTGGGCATTTGATTGGCTAGAATAAATTGTGTTCTCTGTACGATTCTGTAAGCAAGGGTTGCCATGACCGAAAAAACGAAAAAACAAAAGTTTGCCCAGCTGGGTAAGACCAATAAGCAGATTTATGATGATCCCAAAGCCGCTATTCTTGAGTGCTTTCCTAACCCCTTTGCTGATCCTGAGCAAAATGTAAACGGTGTTGTTGGCACAATTCATATTGAAGCGCCAGAATTCACAACTCTCTGCCCAATTACCGGGCAGCCTGACTTCGCCACAATTGTTATTGATTACCGGCCACGCCAACTCTGCGTGGAGAGCAAGTCGTTGAAGGTCTATCTCGGGGCATTTCGTCAATTTAACGAATTTCACGAAGCGAGTGTTAATCGTATCGCCAATGATTTGATCACCTTGCTAGATCCTCACTATCTCAAGGTGGAGGGGCGCTTTACTCCTCGGGGCGGTATTCCATTTTGGCCCACAGCTGAATACACTAGGGCCAAGAAGACTTCTAAGTAGAGCTTATGTACTGGCTATTTGCTACAATTTTTAGCCCTTGTCGCTCTTCAGCCCTTCAGTTCCCAGTTGTTTGCAATCAATGTCTAAAGCTTTAGTAGTTTTTTCTGGTGGTCAAGACAGTACCACTTGCCTTTATTGGGCCAAACAACGTTTTGATTCGGTGCGGGCTCTGACATTTGATTATGGTCAGAGGCATCGCCTTGAGCTTGTCAGTGCTCGAACCATCGCCCAGATGGCTGGTGTGGAGCAAGAAGTAATAGAGTTGGGTAAAATCTTTGCTGGTTTAAGCCCCCTTACTGATCTCTCTAAGCCGGTTGAGGCCTATGATGGCGTCGAGAGCTTACCTCAGGGCATTGCCTCTACTTTTGTGCCAGGACGCAATATCTTGTTTCTTTCGGTGGCTGCAAACCGTGCCTATGTCTTGGGTTGCGACACTGTTGTAATTGGAGTGGCAGAGCAAGACTTTGGCGGATATCCTGATTGTCGCTTAGATTTTATTGAAAAAATGCAGGCAGCTCTAGCCAGCGGTTTAGATGCGCCGCTGACAATTGCAGCCCCACTGATGAACTTGACTAAAAAGGATACTGTTGTCCTGGCCCAATCTCTGCCTGGTTGTCTGGAGGCCTTGGCTTATTCCACCACTTGCTACAACGGTGTATGCCCGCCCTGTGGCCATTGTAATTCGTGCTTACTGCGAGCAAAAGGCTTTGAGCAAGCTGGCATCAGTGACCCCTTGCTTAGTCTAGTTCAGTTAGCTGAGGAAGTGAAAAGTGGATAGTAAACAAACTATCTCAGCAGTTCGCAAGTTGCAGTTTTGTGCCGGGCACCGCCTCTATAAGCATGAGTCTAAGTGTCGTCATTTTCATGGCCATAACTATCAAATTTTCCTTCACGCTCAATCTAGTTCTAATAGCTTAGATAAAGTGGGTCGAGTTATTGATTTTTCTGTATTGAAAGGGCGCTT
>CALROJ020000099.1:0-18452 GCA_943369735.1 bacterium Ga0077546 | reverse complement strand
TGAGACAGTACTGTCCATTCGTGTAATCGACTCGCTATTCTAGCTTGTATTTAAGGCTGCATCCGTAGGCATGCTCTGAGACCAGCCCCGAGCATTTATTCGCTCGATCTAAAATTGAGCACTACAAAGTGTATCAATTGAAGTATAGTTCAATTGATACACTGCGGGTGCATTGGGCTAGCTGCTTTCGAGGCTGTTGCTATAGGATGGTTTGATTGGTACAGAATTACTAACTAGTAACGGCTGTCTTTATAGACTGTTCGCTTGTCGAGCGTCTCTGATCAGTCTCCTGAAAGCTAGTGGTTGCTAATACTGTGCCATCATACTAAGTGGCAAATTTTGTAGCATAAGCAGTGCATAGAGTAGCCATTGCTAGAAAGAGGTTATCGGACAAAGTAGGTCGTTGCTTGGCTTGTAGATCCATCCTCCGAATTAGCAGATGGTAGTAAAATAAAGCCTGAGCTTGATGTCAAACAAAAGCTGAAAGTTAGGTTCCGCCGGATACAGATAGGAAAGAGAAATGACGATTTCTGTCAAGACAATCGAAGAAGGTTTTGCTATCAATACTCTTGACGTTGAACTTACGGAAGTCGAATTTTGGTATCACGATATATTGCTTGCGACCGCAAATGGGAAGTTGCGAACTAACATGTATGGCAAGCTGGAGCTTGTTTTTCTGGATCGCGTTTCTTTTCTCCAGCAACCAGACCTTAACATGATCGAAGTTGATGGGGAGATTGTCATTAAGGCAAAGGCCGGCTCCGATTTTGTAGTCGACGGCCGGCCCACTAACTTTAGTTCGTTCGACTTCTTTCTCTACACAGGTGAGCAGCCGCCGATCTCATTTCGGAGCTTAGCTTTCTCGCCTACCAGTATGACGCAAAACATCTATAGTGTCGAAGGATACGTGACAAGCTTCCCAACTACGCTTGTACATGCTGATACTGCAGCAGTTGATCGGTATTTTGAGTATACGGGAGCGGACTTCGCCATCCGGGGAGAGCTTCGGCAACAGGGCTGTCATGTAACTATCCGTGGCACTGACAATAGACTTCTTTCAGAGTTGACTGCTGGAGCCGCACTCTATGCACTCTCGATAATGGAAGGCAAACAGTGCTCCTGGAAGTCAATGACTCAGACAGACTCGAACGGCTTGCAGAAGCTGACGCTTTACAGTCAGGAAATTCGTACAACAAATTTCTTCGCGCCCCTTTTTCTTACCCCCTTTGACGCCGCTTGGAATGAGCAGGTTTTTCTCAAAGTTCACAAATATCTTTGCGAGAACACTGATTCTGTAGTTGTTAGAATGTTTGGAATGCTTTGGGCTTCTAGTGGTAAAGATTTTGACGCACGAGCAGTTTTACTCGGTATCGCAATCGAAGGTGTTGCAAAATCCATCAAGCTAGTAACCAGAGAAGCTACAGAATTTGAGCAGTACAAGAGTAGAGTAATGTCAGTTTTAGAGCCATTTAAGAGCGGTAATGACAAGATCGAAGGTCTCGCAGAAGGTGACATAGCCAGGATTGTCGGCATGCTTGCTAACGCCAGCAATTACACCACCGGAGAACAATTAGAACACGCTTCTAAGCAGGTAGGCTTTGATATAAGCCCAGCTCAAATAAAGGCATGGGGGAAGGTGAGAAACAAGAGAGGACATGGCACATTCGGCTTTTTTCCTACTGAAGAAGATTGGCTCATTTACATGACCTGTGTAGATGTTTTTAATTATCTCTGCTTACACATTATGGATTTCAGTGAGCCAAAAGCATTCAAGCGCTGGTTGCATCCGCTCTTGTCTCCTGCCGCAGAAGCTCTTCAGAAGCAAACGCCAAAGCAACAATCCGTCAAAGACCGCCCACGCTAATATTTCAAGCTCATTATAGCCTTATGACTATCAGCCGGGTCTACCGCTAGGTATTCTTGCAGCTGGCCGAGGTTGCTGTGGCCGGAGATTTCTTGGATTGTGCGTAGTGGAATGCCGGCGCGGGACATGTTGGTTAAGCAGGTTCGGCGCATAGAGTGTGTGGAGGCTTCTTCGATGCCGACGTTTTGGAAGGCTTCGGTGAGGATGTTGTGGGCGCGGATGCGGCCGATGTGGGTGTCGGGGTTGTCTGATGATGGGAAGAGCCAGGGGGATGGTTCTTCCATCTTGTCTAGGGTTTTCTTGTAGTTGGCTAGTTGTTCGCGCAGCTTGGGGTGGATTGGGATGTTGCTGTAGACGGTGTTTTTCTTTTTTAGTCTGGTGATTTTGAGGATGTTGCGTATGCCACCGCTGGTGGTGAACACGTCGTTTTGTCCGATGGCGATGATTTCGGAGATTCTCAAACCTGTGTAGAGGCCGGTGGCAAAAAGTGCTTGGTCGCGGTCGTTTTTTAGTACTTTAAGGACGGTTTGGATCTCTTTGGAACTTAAAACTTTGGCTTTGCCGGGCATGTGAACAAAACTTCCGTATAGAGCTATTTTGTTTATTATACAGGGCTCAGTTTTGGGTGCAAGGCTGGAGAGTGTGAAATGGTGGGGGGAATGTAGTAAACGAAATATCCTTTTTGTTTACTATGACTACCGGTCGGTCGGTCGAAAAGAAAAGATGTCAAATGGCTTAGCGCCACTTTCCGTTTCATTACTACTGGGACCCCTTGATTGATGATGTTGTGATTGGTTCCAATTTGATGTCACAATATTCCAACTGAATCTTGGATAGACTATCAAATTTAGCTCTGATTCAGGCTTGGCAAGACATAAGTGGGGGAGTAGATTCGAATGCCTATTGTTTTTGTTCACGGTGTTGGCGCAAGAGACGAAAAAGGATTCGAATCCATCCGGGAATTTCTTCAGCGCTATATTGCACCGGCTATAAGCAAAGCTGAAGGCCCAGTTCCTATTCACCATGGCTACTGGGGTGACCTTGCCTCACACTTCGCTTGGGATGGAGCGTCTCAACCCAAAGGCCCGATATTAGGCCAAGGTGGTACTATTGAGTCCATCGACATTCGAGCAAACAAGCTAGCTAGCGTAAGCAAGCAGTTGTCCAATCTTCCCGGCGGCAATGTTTCAAGCGGTCCATTGATTGCTGCTGGTCCCGCAATGGCGACCAATGCGCAATCAGTGCGTCTGAAGGATTTAAGTACTGCCGATCTTAGCAATTTGTGTGCCTCCGTTCTCGCGAATGAGTCTGCTTCAAGCTTTTCGTCCGAAAAAGAACGAGCTTTAGCCATAATTGCCGCTGATGAAGTAGCACATGACCCGGGCACGGCTTTAGCGCTTGCGCTATGTGGAGACACTAAATCAGAGCTAACAGCGCTAGAGTCTCGTATACGTCAGCGGTATAACGAATATAAGGCAAAGCAGTCAGATGCTTTAGCCGGGCAGGGTTTCACTCAGTGGCTTGATGATTTGACACCACGATTGTCTGAAACTCTCAGTCGTGTGACCGATACTCCTGGGTACGTTGTATCCAGATTGGCCGCGGAATGCAGAACACCACTCAATTCGTTCATCACCAATTTTATAGGAGATGTATTCTGCTACCTAAATAATAGAGGCAACTCCGAAGCAATTGGTGACATACCCAACCGCATTTTGAACGTTCTTAAATCAGCGCACAGTGATTCTGTTCAACGAAACAATGAGCCAATCATTGTTTTGACTCACAGTATGGGTGGCCAGATTGTATACGACTTAGTAACCCATTTTCTTCCCAAGTGCGCTCAATTCAAGGATATAAAAATTGATTTTTGGTGTGCCACTGCTTCGCAGGTTGGGTTGTTCGAAGAGCTGAAGCTGTTCATAGAAAAAGAACCATCCTGTTCTCTGAAAGCTGGTAAGCATGCGCCTTTCCCGCCCAAGGCTAACCTCGGCCATTGGTTTAACGTATGGGATTTCAATGACTTTGTTAGCTATACAGGAAAGCCAATTTTTGATGGAATCGATGATGAATCATATGATAGTGGTATGTTTTTGCTGCAAGCTCACGGTGGATACCTGGCCAGGCCTAGCTTCTATCAGAGATTGGCAACAAAGATAGAAAGTGCACTCTCGGTCTAAGCTCAATAAAATTCAATCTTCTAAAATTGAGGAGTGCCTTCTAATGCCTTATACCAATCCAAAATTCCAAGGTGGTCATGCAACATATGCCATCATTATTGGTGTTAGTCATTATCAACATCTACCTGGCGGTTCAAAGGTAGAAACGCCAAATAGCTATGGTTTGGGCCAGCTGTCAGCATCGGCAACGACAGCGTTTCGGTTATTCCAGTGGCTTCGGGACGAGTATAGAAGTGAAGACAGTCCATTGGAGAAATGCTGGCTCTTGTTATCACCACAAGAACTTGAATTGCAGCGACTGCCAGAGATGAAAGAATTTGTTGATGCACAACATGATGCTACTTTTGAAAACTGTCGAAGAGATATCGGCGATTGGTGGCAGTCGATGAATGGTTTGCCCCGAGATATCGCAAGAGGCAGCAAGGCCTTATTCTATTTCGTTGGTCATGGAATTGAGGTTGTGGCTGACAGACAGTTACTATTGCCTACCGACTATTTGAGCCCTCCGCTCAATAATACAAATACTGCAATTAGCTCAACGAACATTCGTACAGGTCTGTCGACTTTAAATGTTATTGACCAGCTTATTTTTATCGATGCTTGCCGAAATGACAATTGGCAATTTCGCGGACCGCTTATTCAAGGAGAGATGGTTTTGCCGGAACCTGCTATTGGCAATTCCAATCCCGAAATCGTAGCACCTGTGATATTTGCGTGCGCTCCTGGGGCTCAAGCTTTTATGCCAGCCAATATTTCTGACGGGAATGACATGTCACTTTTTGGTCAGGAACTCTTGGCGGGCCTGCGCGCGCAACCAAATTTGGAGCTTTCTAGCGACAATGGCAAGCATACGGTCAATGTCTACCCACTGCAGAAATTTCTGAATCAGCGGTTAACTAAAAGATTTCAGAGTTACAACATGCAAGTACGCGCACCTGTTCGTATCGGTGGTGGTGGCGCAGATGATTTGCCTATCACTGAAATACAATTGCCAATATCAGTAGTCAGGCAATTCGAAGAATACGTTTCTGCAACTGATCAAATCCTTGTTACTCAGAGCAAAGACTTACCCGATTGGAACGCCACTGGGGCAACCTGGGGCGATCGTCATGACGTGCTGGGAAGTGAGCAAATTACAGAGATATGGGAGACCTTGCAGGTTTTCCATATTCAAAAGAATGAATGGATACCTCCAGATCAAGCTTATAGGCTTACTGCGACTTCATTGAAAAAAAACCGTAGCTCTATGGTATTTACTGGCACATTTAAGATACCCGCGTACTCTCAGCATGGTTATTGCTTACAGCTTACGGATCATCAAAGCTCGTTCATGATTTCAATTCCAGGCAACTACTCAACCACTATGGGTGATCGAGAGCCGCCTTTATTTGACATAATTTTGACCGTTGCCTGCGGCCAAATCAGTCAGATCCAAGTTGCACTCTCTGATAAAAATGTTGGCCTTCTAAAGAATGCTGCGCAAATTTGGCAGAGTTATTTAACATCGGGCTTGCGTGATGCGACCAAAGAAATTGACAAATTAGCAGTCCATTTGCTCTCAGAGAAAGCTGAAGAACCGCTTGCAGCTTTGATAGCTGCAATCGTTTTAATGCGCTCTAAGGGCTTTGCACCAGAGACAGATATAAATTACGGTGCACCATGGGTAAAAGGCGACTGGCTTCGAAACCTATCTCAGTATTTCTTTAGCAATTCTACTGATGCTCACATTCTTTGGATGGAACAATGCTTTCGGCACAACGAAATCAAAGCTGGTTTGGAAGCACTGAGGATTTGCGCTGAGATGCCTTTGCCTGCTACTAGCGAGTGTTTGAGTTATGCATTGATCAGAACGCAAAATATTTTAGATGATGAAAAAATACAGGGCCTTTATGAGAGGCTGAACCGTGCTTTGCCTTACACACATTCCGACGGTCTGTTCGCTACCTATGTGGGGCCTAGTGTTCTGATAGAGCCTCATCTAGTGCTTCCATAAAGAAAATTATGGTTTTCTTTTGTGGATCAGCAGGTTCTTTTCTTTAGTTAAAACTGCACAAAATGAACCTGTTTTTACTAGTAAATTTCATCGGAATCCACAAAAGACTATTGGTACTTTGTTACATATAAATCTAGCGTATTAATGTGAACTATTGGTTTGCCATTTTTTTGAGCATAATGCACTACATCAGCTGTCCCACCTAGACCCTTCGCGGGCTTACCATCCCAGACTGCTATCAGTAAGTCAGCCTCATCAGCTACTCGTTTCCCGGCTGCATAAAATGCTTTCGCTGATGGTTCTATAAAATCGAGCAAAATAGTGCTACTTGAGTCAGCTCGTAGCTCTTTGTAATGACGCACTGTTGCGTCGCTAAGGAAGGTCTGGTCGTATTGAAAGCAAGGAATAATTACAGTAAAGGAAATAGAATTCGCTTTCAAAACTTCTGCAAATAGTTGATCAGCACCAACGGCAAGACAGGTGTAACCATGTGTACAGTTTGCTAGTCTTATAGAATTTTCAATTTCCGTTCTGACCCAGTCTAAGACTTGATCTGTGCCAATGTTTTGATGACCAGTTATTCCAATCTTCGTCATATTTTTTTATTCGCAACTAACCACCAGCACTCACGTCCTTTTGGAGTTAGTTCAACCGTCGAACTAGTTCGTGCAACCCAGTATAACTGAAGGGTAGAGTCGCTAGATTTCAACAAGCCAGCGTCTCGATATTTCTTGAATAGCCTAGTTATCTCAAATTTCGCATCATTTACCGGTTCATGTTTATTGCCATGTTCATCTTCTGGTTCGTACTCTGGATCCATCAGGTACTTATAGTCTGGCGAAGGAAATAAGTCTTTTATTCTCAGCAGATCAGCTGTCGCTATCAAAGGTTGTACCTTGCGCAATACATTCATCTTGCTGGAGTGCGCTTTGTAAACTGGTCGCTGCTGCCATGCACCAAATCGCCTATCAACGTAAGCATAAATTGAGGCAGTGGAAATTTCACCAAAATGATCAGCAGCGCCGCCACTGAGCGCATCAATTAGTGCTTGTGAAAATAGCCCATGTCCTCCGCTCTCAAGAGACACCTGTGTCGATAGTGAAGCCGCCATAATTGTCACGTTTTCTCTTAACAAAGTAAGAGGGTGTTTCTCTGTATTTAAGTTGATTGACGATGGATTCCCCAAGTCTCCACTGTGGCAACAATCCAAAAGAATAACTATATCCTGCGCTGGCGATCTATTGGCAAGATCAACTACCTCCTGCATCGCAATACCCCAATCATTCTTCTGTGCATCACTTGTGCAAAGATAGCCCCCACTAGCAGTTGATAAATAACCGTGACCTGAGAAGAAAAACAAAATCTTCCCCGAAAAAAGAAATAGGTCATGGAGCGCCTCTCTAAGGCCCGCCCTCGAAACAGTGTCTGTGTTTTCTGCAAGTAGTGTTTTGCACTCGTAGTTTAGAGAATTGTCGTCAGTCAAATGCCTGTCAAGTACATCCTTGATTGAATTTGCGTCGTTCACGCAGCCTGCTAGTGCTGTCGTATTGTGGTAGTTGTTGATCCCTACTAGCAGCGCCTTTCGTTGGCCACGACTCATTCAATATAACTCCTAAAGTGAATATCTACGAATAGCCTCAACTACAGAGGCTGTATTCCAGCCTATCATCTCCATTACTACCGGCTGCTGTTATCCGTAAAGTTTTGATCACTAAAAACGAACTTCGTAGTCTTGAGCGCAAGTAGTGCCAACAAGTAGTTACAAAGCGTTTGAGACCAAACGTATATCTAATCGTGCAATTGACATTAGGTAAGGCAAGCCAGCATGATTACATGTTCCCAATCTTCATTTTAGGAGAATAGAAATGGCCGACCCAAGAGCTTTTATAAGTTTTGACTTTGATCACAACGAGACAGAAAAAATACTTTTTATTGGTCAGGCTAAGAATTCAAAGACACCTTTTTCAATTCAAGACTGGTCAGCCAAATCTTCTATGGCACAATCCGAGTGGGAAAAAATCGTTAAAGACAAAATAAACAAATCAAATTTGTTGATCGTTTTGGTCGGTAAATATATGGCTAGCGCAAGCGGTGTTGCGAAAGAAATTGCAATGGCAAAAGAGCAAAACGTGCCAATCTTTGGTGTTTATGTTGGCGGTGCCGATACGAGTAGCACATTACCAGCAGGACTAGCTCGCAATAGAACTATCACATGGAACTGGGATGATATAGCAGGAGCAGTAAAACAAATGATGGGTGAAGGTAAAAACAAATAAGTTACCTTCTATTTGTTTTTGAGCATGGTGCGTCTTTACCGGGATAGTGGCCCTCATTCATGAAGCAAGCGATCGCCAGACGCGCAGGCAATCTTTTCAGCTTGACCTGAAATGAACATATGAAAATTTCTTGTAGGCCATTTATTAACCATCAGTCCTTGGTCTCATAACAACCAAATGCTTTCCCATGGATTTAGTTGCCGCTGAACCAGCTAGCAACTTTGGACCAGCCTCCCTTTGGTTCGGGCTTGGCTGGTTCAACGGGTGCCACTTCGACTGGTTGGACGGCTTCTTTGCTTTGGCGGTCTTCCAAGAGCAGCAGGCGCTGTGTGAAGTTCTCTTTTTCGGCTTCAAGATAGCCGTTTCGGTGGCTGGCCCCGGCAAGCTCCTTTAGAAGCTGCTCGATCTTGGCATCCTTCTCTCTGATTAGATCGTCTTTTTCGTCGAGCTTTTGCCTGAACCAAGCAATGGTTGATTCGGATGCTTGATCAGCTTGATCGTGCTCGTCAAAGTTCAAATAGCCATCGATTTGCTCGGCATCGATGGCAGAGTCCACCGCGTCTTCCAAATCCAGCGCTTCGCTGTGCCCTGTTTCATCTGGCAGGAATTCAGGTGTGATGAATACTTCCACCTTTGCATTCACGCTGCGGCCAAGGCGCCGAGATTTCAGCTTCTTGGCCTTCATATAGCGTCTGAGTGTCGCCATCGACATGCGTGTCGCATTAGAGGCATCTTGAACCGACATCCATTCACCCAGGGGTGTGGAATTGTTCGGCAGTTCGCCCAAACCATCTTTTGCGAAAAGCTCCTGCATATTCAGGTTTGCTTGATCAACCATTTTGAGTCCAACCTTTCTCTGCCCACGACCAAATCATTATAAGGAAGTTTGCTTGATCATGCACTAGTTGATTGATCAGCCACTGCCTATGGTTGTATATGTGCCGTCTATTCGGTCGCTATCGTATCGGCCGGTATTGCTCAATTTGCTTGATCTGCTTGATCAGAATTTTGTTTTTTAACGTCAGATAAACGATTTGATTACTCAGAATGAGCAAATTCTCCACCCCGCTGGTGGTGTCAGATAATTATTGTGGTGCTATCGCTTTAAGCCTGCAAGGGGTTTCTTTCTCGGGGTTTTGATTAAACAGTTGAAACTGCTCAAGCAAAATGATATTTTTTAGGTATATTTGGTTGCACTGATTAACCATCTGTTGTATATTCAGCTTAAGCAAAGTTCGAAAAACCTCACAGGTTGCCTCTTAAAGGGCTTGATCAATCAGCTCACTTGTCCTAGGATCGCTGCACGAGACCACCAGAGGTGGTGCAGTAAAAAGGAAAAAAAGCACAAAAAACTGAGGATAAGGATTTCGAAGAATAAATCTGCTGACTTTTCCGACCGAACTTCCCCTTTTCTACTAGAAACGAGCCCGAGATTATTACTAGTTCCATATATGGTGCGCAAGGCAGTGCCCTTGTAGCGAATATTGGTGCAGAAGCCGACCACCTGCAAGCATTTATGCAGCTATTCTCGCTTCGCTTAAGCAGCTCATTCAAACGCGCTGGCGGTGATACGTGGCGGCAAATGAGCCACTTCCACTACCTGAGTGATGAGGAAGTAACAGCGTCTATTGCAGACGGTGCTCAGCATCTCAGAGCCTGTGTGCTTGATGACACCACCAGCATTGCTGTTATATCGATACCGGCTACTTCCGTATACGCTAATGCTGATCAAGCAAATCGTCTAATTGACATGCTTATGCAGCATGGCCTTGCACCAAAAGCTTACAGAGCTGCCGGTTCCGACGACATCCATATATACCTTTCCTTCACTGAAAAGGTAAATTCAGATGTCTTGAATAGTTTCCTGATTGATCTGCTTGATCATTCAGGTTTCGAACTGGGACAGACTTCGCTGGTTATTCATCCATCAACAACTGCGCTCGTTTTGCCCTTGCAAAATGGATTTGCCTGGTTGAATGAACAGCTGCAAGTGAAACTTTGTCGCGATGACATTACGCTCGATTCGGCTCTCGCACTTTTCCTTTCCGACTTGAGTCGTTCCGCAGTGAGCTTTGAACATGTTGCTCAATCAGCATTGTCAATTGATCAAGCAGAGCAAAATTTAGTAGTTGGCGAAGATTGCGAAAACCCAACTGGTTCTAGCATTGCCTACTGCTTAATCAACGAAGCTGAGCACTTTGAAACGAACGGTACTGCTGACTCTTTGGAAGAGACCATTGAACTGGCTGAGGTCTTTAATCTTTTTGACCACAAGCTTGATCAAGCAGATGATTTAAGCAGCCTGATTGATTATACAGAAACGGCAGAGCCTGAAATAGTTTGCCTTTCCGGGAACAACACTGCAGAACAATCGGACGAAGCAAATTTAGCAGCAGCAAGTGAAAATTCGGAGTTCCGCTCATTTGTCGAAGCTAAACCTGATGGTGCGGAAGAGGCATCGGATTGGACAATTGAACTTGAGTCAGCTGAAAAAGTAACCAGTGAAGGAACTGTCGCCGATACCATTAGGGGTCTTGAACCTTCAATTTCGATATTGCTGGATGAGAGCTCGCCAGATATTCAATCACAATGTCAGCCTTCTTCAGAAGTGATTGCGATTAACACTCAGTTATCACTCTTTCCAGATTTGATTGAGCCTCAGGCAACAAGCAGTCATGCCATGAAAAAGCCCAAGAGGCCTGGACGAAACGCTGGTTCCAGTTCGGAGCGCTCGCCTCCAGGTGATACGTAATTCCGTATAAAACACAGGTTAACCCCCATCCTCCAAAGAGCGCTCAGTGCACGATCTAAACGTCTACAAACAGAAATTAGCTGAGGTCGGTTATGCCGACCAGGACGCCGCGATTTTGCTCATGAGGCTGCAACTAATCCTTGCTATTAAGGCTGAAATCTCGAAGCGAAATTGGAGCCAGAGGGAAGCGGCCAAACAAATGGGTGTAGCGCAACCACGAATTGCTGAACTAGTAGGTCTCAGAGTCGACAAATTTACGGTCGAATTGCTAGCCAAATACCTGCGCTCGCTCAAGAAAGAAGTGACTCTACGAGTCAGCTAACAAGTTTTACTCACACAAACGGCCATAGTCGGGCCAGACAATCAGGAGGTAGGTAAAAGAGGAACTAACAAAAAACACCGCTTGCAGGCGGTGTTTCAAGAGATCACTTAGCGGATCAGGTATGCGGTTTAATTCAGGCGTTTGGCAACTTTCCTGGAATAAAGCAAGCATAAAGCACTGATCCGGTTAGGTCAACTCGTCCTTCATTAGAAAGAGTGAGTACTATGACCGGACTTATATCTTTGGCAGGCAATAGTGCCGCGCCAGTTAAATTTTCACGTCTAAAATACTTTCCGGCTCACACAAAAGAGACGGCAGAGCGCTTTGTCTCGTTGTTCCATAGGTACGCGTATATCTATCGGCCATTTGGCAGTGGAGCGTGGATTTCAGCCAATGAGCAGTGGAGTCTTACAGATACTGAGATTCTCAAAGCTATTGCTTGTGTGCATTCGAAGGCTTTCATTGGCACCAGGTCGGGCAAGGCTAGTAAGTATGCTGTTTTAGATATTGATGCCGGCAGCCGTTATCACAGTAAAGAAGGGCTCCAGAAAATAACTAGCTTGCTTGAGAAGGCTGGGATATCTGAGCACAACCTTTATCGATCGTCTGAGTCTGGCGGCTGGCACCTCTATATATTCTTTGATGCGCCGATTAGTTCGAAGGATTTGCACCGCCAGCTCTATCACCTGCTCAAGCTGCATGATTTTGAAGTAGCCAAAGGGACGCTCGAGATATTCCCGCACCCTGGTGAGAATTCGGTCGGCCAGGGCTTGAGGCTTCCACTGCAACCTGGGTTTGCTTGGCTCAATTCAAATAGTCTTGCTGTGAGCGAGGAAAGAGATGAGCTTAGTCCAGCAGAAGCGCTCAACAAATTTGTCAATGATATGGAATGCAACGTCAATCCATATCATCAGTTCCACAGGCTTAAGGCTTATGTAGAACAGGTCGCTTCAACCAAGCAAGTAATTGTCGCTCGGGCAGCTAACAGCACCAGAATGGCTGAGATTATTCCGATTCGGCGAGATTTGCCGGAAGAGGGTTCGGCCGAGTCGATCAAAGAAGTGAAGTCGGTATTTAAGAAGTTGCCGCCAGGTATCAAGTGTGATGTCTGGCTTCGCGGTCGGCAATATTACAACCATGGGTTGAGTGGGCCGTCGCAGAGAGCAGATGCTGTGCTATCGCTTTCGCACTATCTTTTCTATGGCGATCCTGAGCGTATGGTTTCTCCGCTCGGCTACGGCTATGAAGATGAGCGCAAGTGGCTAATGGAAGAATTGCTCCGGGCTAAGCACCACGGGCAGAGCAAAGATATATCTGCCGGTCATTCAGACGGGCTAAAACAAATTGAGCGGGCAGCGAATTGGGTGCCACCACACAGGCGTGGGCAAGAAGCTCGCAAGTATGAGTTCGAAGTGCCGGTGGTTTGGGTGATGGCCAATGCTAAACGGAAGGCCACGGCCAGGCAGAACATTCAGGCGGCTGTTGCCGACTTCGAAGAGATGGGTCAGCCGTTCTCTACAAGAGACCTAAAACTGAAGACTTGCTGCAGTACTGATACCTTGGCCAAGCATGCCGATTTATGGAAACACGTACAGGAGCGCTTATCTGGAGTCTGCTTGGCAGCTGATCCAGGCGAATATAACGCTGGGGTGCAGGCGACTGCGAAGCAAAGTCAGCCTGCTGCACCTCTTGATCCAAAAATTATGCCGCCAGGTCGCTTGGCAGCTCGTCGAATAGTTTATGAGTTGAAGATGAGAGATCAGCGTCAAGAGGCTCAAAAGCATGAGGCTGCTGTAAGGGCCGAGAGGGGGCTTGGCCAAGAGTGGATGTATAGAGTGAACGCTCTATTGAAGAAAGACCTCTCAGGTGGTTCTCCTGCTCAATTGAAGATTCAGATCAATTTATTGGCTCGTGAGTTGTTAATTGCTCCATCTGAAGAAGACTGGAGGTGGTTGAGTGGACATATTTCTAGTCTTAAGGAGCGCCTGTTGGCTAGTGGACAGTCAGTGCAGCTGGTGATTGGATTGATGCCGCCAGCGTCTTAAGTTTCTGGATCTTGTGTTTTGTGATGGTTTGAGTAACTATTGAGGTTCGATCATTACTGGGGATAAATCACTCCTGTGTATCTCAATAATTACCTTAGTGGCAAACACTATGCAATTTCATTTCTGTTTGTTTTGATTGCCTTTTGCTTTGCATTTCTCTATAGGAGTGAACAACTGGTTATTGTGAATAATCAAAATTCAGTTCCTCTGCACGTTAGACTCTATAACAGGACTGACAGACTGTCTGATTTTGTGGTTGCTCCTATGTCTAAGTTTGAATATAAGTTTAGGACACCTGGTGATGGTGGGTTATCTCTGCTGAGCTGGGTTCTGCCCGCAAACCGAGAAATTAGGTCTAAGCAATACTATGTCTGTAATGCTTTTAATACAAGAATTGAATTTACTTTGAAAGGGGAAGCTGTTGGCCTTGAGAGCTATTCGGTTAAATAGACAGTTCAGGCGTTACCATGGCAAACGAGTCCTATTATTTCGAATCGGCTGCACACACTTAGAGCCAGTGCACAAATAATGATTTTGTCTATGTGGTGTCTATTCATTTTTATCGCCGTACAAATTCAATCACTTTTTTCTGACGATTAATTGTGTATTCGAATCCTTCCCAGAATGGTGCGCCCAGTAGTGGTGGTTCGTCATCGTCCAACAGTTCCTTTACATTTACTATCAAATTAGCTTTGTCGATGGGCCCCAGTCTTGCCCTGAGGATGTGAAACTGTTTAGACCTTCCCTCCCCGGTTACACCAGCAGTGACTATGGATTTCGCGTCGTGTGGAATGGTAATTCCGTATTTTTTTGCCTGGGCAGCATCATTAAAAGATATCCCCGCTGAGGTGTTGCCCGTGTCAAAAATGCAGCGGCCGATTTTGCCATTGATATCTACGTCAACAAAAATACGATTGCCACTTTCTTGATAGACATATGGCACTTCGTACGCACTACGATTAGTGCCTTTACTTACACCCCGCTGCCTGAAGTGAATGTTCTTGGCACTGGTGTCTACAGTGCATTCAAATAAACCGGCGTAAGATTGCCCCAATAGTGGTTCAACCTGGTTGTTTTCCAGCACTTCCATTTGAACGAGCTTTTCTACTCCGCCCACTTTCACTCTGGTCGGAACCATCCAGTAAGGTGTTTTTTCATTAGACGACGATCCGCCTGTGGTACCATCAGCTTTTCCCCGTGGTGCTTCGAGGCCGATTTCAGCCATCTGGTTTTTGCCTATCGTCACTGATGGTGCACCGGTATCAAAAGCCATTTTAATTCTGTGACCGTTTAGTTCCACATCAACCCAGATGTTATCTTTATCGACAGTGCAAGGTACGTTCCATTCGGTAGGGATGCTGCGATCAATTGTATATTGCGTCTGCTCGGCGGGGCTAGAAGCTACCGGAGCACTGCCTGAAGCCGCGGGCGTAGCAAAATTCGGATCGATTTGCCTCAAAATACTTTTGGCGTATCCGCCGAGTTGATGGTTCGGTGCCAGCGTTGCTACTTGCCGATAAAATATTTTGGCCTTGCCCATATTGCCAAGAGCCTGACAGGCGAGAGCTTCATAGTACAGGGCATAAACATCTTGCGGATAAACCGTTAAATGCTGGTCAAAAAGGAGCACCGCTTCTCTATAATTTTTAGCGTTATAAAGTTTAATAGCCTGGTCGCGTTTATTTGGCACTGGTGACGCTGCCATGCAGGCCGCAGGCAAAGCCACAGCTAGAGCCAATACGCATATAGAATTTTTAAGTGGATGATGTTTATTCATTATTTATCGCCGTACAAATTCAACAGGCGCGACTGAAGGCTGACATTGTTTTCATTCAAGTACATCCGGACCGTCGAGCAGGCTCTCATCTAGAATGAAAGGTTTAGCTAGCTCTCTTTCTATTGTTTCGATAGTGGGAAGGCTGGCTTTCAGGCTAGCTGGCAGGGCTTGTGCAACTTTGTATTCTGAGACTCCCATTGGGTTTGCGCTATTGCGCAGTGTGTATTCAGCCACCACACTATTTCGTGTTTTACAAAGAATGAGGCCAACACTTGGTTGATCAGTCTCGTGTCTCAATTGATCGTCGGCAACTGCTAGATAAAAGCCCATCTTGCCAGCATATTCAGGTTTGAAGTCGGTGATTTTCAAATCCACTATTACGAAGCATCGCATTTTTAGATGATAGAACAGTAGGTCTAGGAAGTAATCTTGGCCGCCGACTTCTAGATGATATTGGCTGCCGACAAAAGAAAAGCCGGTACCGAGTTCGAGAAGGAAGTCTTTCAATTTTTCTAGTAGTGATCTTTCTAGATCTCGTTCAAGGGCTTCTGGAGCCAAAGTTAGAAATTCCAGGTTGTATGGATCTTTCAAGATCTGTTGCGCTAGCTCAGACTGAGGTTTTGGCAGCGTGTTAGCGAAGTTCGTAATTGCTTTCCCTTGTCTAGTGTGTAAGCCACTTTCAATTTGGTGTACTAGAACGTCGCGACTCCACCCGTTGACTATCGTTTGCTCTGTATAAAATTGCCGCTCTGATGGGTCTTTGACTTTGTCTAAAAGGGTGCAATTGTGGTACCAGGTAATTTGTGCAGGCGCCGCCTGCACAAATGCAAGATCGGGGTAGGCGTCGGCGAAAGCTCTCATGTACTTTAGGTTTCGGGGCGAAAAGCCTTTCATTTCTGGGAAGCTTTTTTTCAGATCTTCTGCCAATTGGCCAATAACGTTAGAGCCCCACCCTTGGGTTGCCTGCTGATTCAGTATTCCCTTACCTATTTGCCAGTAAAGAAGGACCAGCTCTCGGTTGACGGAGAGGCCTGCCTTTATTTGGGCTTGTCTGATTGAGTTTTTGAGTTCATCTAGAAACGGCAGGTAGTCAGTGAAGACTTCTGGTAACTCTTTCTTGGCCAATGTTTCTACCCGCTGATAGTCAGATGAATATTATATCCCGTGGGGCAACTAGAGGGTTGGCAACGATTCAAATATTGGTAAAGCTGCGCTCAGACGTGAATGTGCTATTGCTTTTCGTTGTGATTGCCCGATTGTTGAAGGTTGTCAGCTGATTTGATGCAAAGGGCTCACAATGGGCTCAAGCTGATGGGCGTCGCGAATCGCGGAAGACATCGATGGGTGTTGCTTTTGCTGCGATGTTACTGTGGGCGACTAATTTAAGGGGCTCACATAGGGCTCAAATGAGTTGAACGAGGAGCCAGTCTGAATGGGCAGGGGCTTCACCGAACAGGACGTAGAGCATTAGCTTCGGCAGAGCTGGTTCTGTGCTGTTGAAAAGATTGATTAATCAGTATCTGAAAAATCAAGGTCCGGAGAGTGCAGTTGGGTTTGGCATAGCGGGATTTCGATGTGTTGGTGCGAACATTGTATGTTGGACGTCAGTTAAAAGGTGCCAGATACGGTGCGCTGACTCTTAGCTAATGGCTCAGCAGACGAGGTAAGCTCTCTATAGTGGTGCAGAGGCGGAAAGATTGAGTAACCTTCTTGGTGGCCACCACTATCTGGCGCTGATAACAGTTCACTGTCGCCAAGGTTTTGCAACAATCACAAGCTTCTAGTCATTCTCTCGAATGTCTAGAAGTTAGCGCCATCTAGTCTCGGTGCAAATGCTCTCGGTCGCGCACTCACCTGTTTTAGAAAGGATGTAATATAACAAAGTAGCACCGGCCATTAAGCCAATGGTTGTTGATTCCCTAAGTGTAAGAGCGCGATCATGCTGGGCCGAATTCTTCTAACAATGATTGTCTTAGGGGTAGCATGGTTATTGCCACGCGAGGCAAAATGTGAGTCTTCGCCAAGTATGGGCGAAATAAAGTGGGCTATTTATGACAATGGAAAAACAGCACTGGTGGCTAGTGGCGAAAGAGTTTTAGCAGCAAGTGATTTTGAGATTCGCAAAATTACCTCAGGGCAATACTCAAAGCACGTTACATTAACCGCCCCTTTTTTCTTTGCATTATCTGAAACGGGAAGAGACCTAGGCGAAAAAGGTGGCTTCGGGCTAACAAGTGGAAGAACTGACAAGAAATCATTTTCCTGGGAATGGTTCGATATTGACAAGCCCGGCCATGCCGTGAAAATTCAGGAGAATGGTGAGGTCAATTTCACAACGCACAAAACAAGCTTTGGATTGGAAATTGATCGCCTTGATTTTCCTGTCGACATTTCCTTGCGTACTTACAATACTGCTGATTGGTTGCCAATTAACCCTAGGTGGAGAATCACAATATTAAAGGGATCATGGGTGAGGTGGCCTGCAGTGCCAACAGTGCATACAAAGTAGTTGCGGATTCCGGCTAATTCTAGGCTGTGAACTTCGATTTACTCATCCTTGTTTGGAGACGCAATGCTAAATTCAATTTTTCTAGTCTTGGTCGCTTTATTATTGTCGTCTTTTAGCTTTGTTTTTGCCGATGACCCAAAGGTATTTCCTGATGCCGTAGGAGATTTCGAGAAGACGTTGCCTGCACAAGGCAGATTTGCCAACTCGTCACCCAAAATCTTGAAAATGGATCTGTCTTCGCTGCTAAAAATTGTTGAATCTCACATTAAAAAACACCGATACGAAAAAGCCATTAGGATCTTGGATCATAGACTAGAGTCTGAGCCAACCAATGAAAGAGTAATTTCGGCCCTGATCAATGCTCATAAAGCATTTGCAGAAGATCTTTGTTTGCGCAAAGAATTTGAGAAAGCAACCGTTGAATATAAGGCTGCCATCTCGTTAATGTCCACTAGAAAGTAGGAGCTGCTGGAAAGTCGATGTTGGGGGTCGAGAATCCTATTATGACTCTGCCCGAATTTAGTGCAAATAGATGGGGTTTGGCACCGCTTGCGATACCAAACTATCGTGTTGTTGCGAGGGTCTGATAAGGAACATTATGCCAAGCTTGGCATAATGTTCCTAATGCCAAGTTTCGAATAATGAAAAGTGGAGTTGGCAATCTGGCTTTGGGAGCTGGTTTCATTCGTTGTTCACTTGGCATAATCAGAGAGTTGCCAAAAACGCGAGTACTT
>CALROJ020000098.1:0-19331 GCA_943369735.1 bacterium Ga0077546 | reverse complement strand
AAACTCTTAGCTTTGCCCCTCCCGAGGGTGGGCTGAACACGCCCCGAAAAGCCGCGCCAGACCTAGACAATAATGCAGAAATGCCCATTAGTGCACTAGATGTAAATCTCACTGGCAAAGTCGTAGCGGGCCATTTTCAAATTTTGTCTAAGATTGGCGAAGGTGGCATGAGCATCGTCTACAAGGCGCGCCACATGCTAATGAATAAAGAAGTAGCCCTAAAAATGCTGCATCCCCACATGATTGGCCGCGAACAATCACGTGATCGTTTTCGCCAGGAAGCCCAGGCGGTTAGTCAAATAGACCATCCCAATGTGGTGCGAATCTTTGACTTTGGTATTAGCGAGGACAATCGACCATACATTGTCATGGACTTTCTCGACGGGGTTTCACTGGGAGATATCATTAAAGCGTCCGGCCCCCTAGAACTAGGTCGTGCACTCAAGCTCTTTATTCAAATATGCGACGCCCTGTCCTACGCCCACAACAAAGGTGTAATCCATCGCGATCTGAAACCAAGCAACATCATAATTTTGGAAACCGAGCGCGATAACAAACAAACCAATAGAGCCGATAGAGACTTTGAAGACACTGAAGACGATATAGAAGAACAGCTACACTTAAAAGCAGAGCAAGCAAAAATAGTTGACTTTGGCATTGCCAAACTCATGCCCCACGAAGGTACTGACGCTGCCGCCTTAACTCAAACAGGCGACGTCTTCGGCAGCCCTCTCTATATGAGCCCAGAGCAATGCAAGGGCGAGAAGCTCGATGGTCGCTCAGACATTTATTCGATGGGTTGTTTGATGTATGAGACCCTGACCGGAAAACCACCGATCAACGGCGCCAACATGCTGGAAATTCTTTATCGCCATATGAATGAAATGCCCATCAGCATGAAACTGGCGTGCCCTGAAAATAAAGTGCCCCAAGCCCTCGAGGCCATTATTTTTAAGGCTCTCGCAAAAGATCCCAGCGATCGCCAAGCCAGTATGCGCCTGCTAAAAAGTGAACTGGAAGATTTCTCCTCTAGCCAAGGAGGCACACTAAGCTTCATTTCTTCAGGCTGGAATCTCTATCGCCTCAAGCGCAAACGCCTAACCTCAAGAGACAAATTCGCTGCAGTGACTAGCCTGCTTGCCCTAGGTTTAGTTGTACTTTGCTCATCCAGTCTTATTTTTCTATATGCCTACGGCCAAGAACAGGGCAAAGAAAATAAACCCCTAGATTGGTACATTCAATTTGCCGACAAAAAAGAAACCCCAACTGTTTTCGACACAAGCACAGTTGGTGCAGACAATCTAATCGACAAAGCCCGGGCCCGAGTTCGCAAAATTCGGCATAAACAAACAGGATCGGCTATTTCACCACGAGACGAATTAGACGACCCCAACTCTGACTTGCAGCAAATTCTCCGTGGTGCAGACTCTGCCTATCGCGCTTGTCACTTCCGCGATGCCGCCGAAGTCTACCAATATTGCCAAGAAATTAGCGCCTATGAAAATGGCCCCGACGCTTTTACATCTCAAGAAATAGCTTTGTCTCTTTTTCGCAGCTATTACTATGATGGCGACTACCCCCAAGCTATCAGACAAGCAGATCATACATTGAAGGTGTTCAAGGATCAGCTGGACGCTAGCACAGGCAAGCACATGAAAGCGGCCCTCTTAAGTGCCATAGGCGATTGTTATTACCGCACCGCTGACTACGACAAGGCACGTAGTTCACTCTATGAAGCAGTTGAGCTGTGGCGCCAGATCAAACCGAACCGCAGTAGCAATCGCGACCAGGCAGTTGAAGAGCTGCGCGCCCTGAGTTTAAGCCGCTTCGGCGATGTCTTTATGCAATTAAAGATGAACGAAGCGGCAATAAAATATTATGACCAAGGAAAGGAAGCCTGGAAATGTTCAGCTGATGAACGTCAGCGCCTCTACAATGTTGGCTTAGTTAACTACAAAAAGTCACTGGCCGAATTCGCCATGCATGATTACATCAAAGCCAATAGCGATTTTGAAGCGGCCATAGACGAGTTAAAACAAAGACCAACAGACAAACTCTTCCATCAATCGGTAGTGTCAATGTATCAACAGACTGCTATCTTGCAGAAACAGTCAGACCGTTTGCTTGCTTCTATTGGCTCATCACTAAAAGCTGGTATCAGCAAATATTTTCACGAATATAAATAGCATCGCCCTATAGTTACAGGTGCTCAGCTTCCATATCACTTGAAAGTAAATCCATTTCAGATCGTGAGGGTCTGAGCCCTTTTGGCAAAGCAAATTCGCTGTCGGGAATAGGCCTAGCCTTGACAAAATAAACTTCAGTTAGAGTTAGAGTCTGAGTCGATCGTCTCTCGCGCCCTTTGATATAACCCGAGCGAACCATTCTAAAAGGCAAGCCGTGACTGTAAACAGAATAGAGAACAGACTCAAGCACTTTATTGATCTCAGGCTCAAACTGAATTTTGGAGCTGGCCACAACGTCATCGCGAAATTCAACATCACGGCGAGTTTTTTCGTCAGTAACGCGCTGGCCAATGCGCACCAGTTTAATTGCTGGCTGACCTAAGTACTCGGTTTTGCCAACGGCTTTGACAGCACCGAATACATAGTGCTGCTTAGCACGATAGATGCCCACGCGCTTAGCGCACTCGGCCAACGGATAAGTGCGGTAGCGATTACTCTTAAGCGAATAAAGGGTAATTTTTTTTGTCTTGCGATTGATAATCATAGACAGAAAAGACCCACTCATCTTAATCTGTTGATCAGTGATATACCAAACACAGCCGCCCCATTGGTAGCCCTTTTGGCGAACAATCCAGCCACTGCGACTGCCCCCTGGATTTTCTATCGGCACCAGAATAGTGTCTGGACTAATTTTTGGATTAGATTTTGCACTAGTCTCTGCCTCTACAGCCAGAGCAGTGCCGGGAATCATGGCAAAAAACAGAGCCAAAAATATGGCAAGAATAGTGGTGGCAAACTTGAACTTGTACTTACACTTGTTAATACTAGTCATTTTTAGATGCAACAAATTGACTCTCAATCTGAGTTCGCAAAGTATCGGCGTTATCTGAATCAGAAACAGCACCAAAACGGGCGACCTGACGCTTAAGCCATTTTTGAAAATCATCAACGTAAGTGAAGACCACAGGAATCACTATCAATGTAAACACAGTCGAGGTTACAAGTCCACCAATCACAGATATGGCCATGGGCGCCCGGGCTTCAGAGCCAGCACCGATTCCAAGAGCAATAGGCATCATACCGGCGATCATGGCAATAGTGGTCATCAAAATCGGTTGCATCCGTGTTTCGCCAGCCAACATAATCGCTTGACGCTGTTCGATGCCGTGCTTCATCGACATCAGACCGTACTCCACAAGAAGAATGGCATTCTTAGTGACAAGGCCCATCAACATAGTGATACCAATCAAAGCATACAGACCAATCGATTGATGGAAGAAAACTAAGCCCAGCAGAGCACCGCAAAGAGAAAGAGGAAGAGATACCATGATCGTCAGAGGATGAAGGAAGCCGCCAAAAAGCACAACCAGAACTGCATATATGAGCAGAACAGCTGAGCCAATGGCAGTGGCGAAACCACCAAAAATATCCCTCTGAATTTCAGCGTCACCCAAGGGCAGTTCGTTAATTGACTTGGGCATGGTCTTGAAAGCGGGCAAGGCATGAACACTTTTGATTGCTTCACCAAGGGTAGTACTACTATCCAAGCCTGATTCTAAAGTGACCTGACGCTGACGATCGAAACGGTCGATTTGAAATGGTCCACTACCAAACTTAACTGAAGCTACGCTACTTAAAGGTACTAGCCGTCCACCATTGGCTGATACTTTCATGTCTTCGATGATGCGCAAATCATTGCGATATTGCGGGTCTAGTTCTACTCTAATATTGACTTGGCGATCATCAAGATTGAACTTAGCTAAATTGGCCTCACTATCGCCGAGGGTGCCAATTAAGGCGGTGCGAGCAATAGACTGTACCGACACCCCTTGCCTTGCGGCTTTGTCAAAGTCAGGAGTGACTAATATTTCGGGGCGTAAAATACCAGCAGAAGAACTAACATCATAAAGACCTTTCACCGAGCGCATTTGGTCTTTGATTTCTTCGGCCACACGCTCTAGCTGATTGGCATCAGAAGAAGTGAGAACAAGACGCATGGGCTTGCCTCCCATACCGCCTGAGCGAGAGAAACTCAAGCGTGCACCAGCGACGCTATCAAGTTCAGCTCTCACCATTTCTTCAAACTGCTGCTGATTGACTGAACGTTCAGTGCGGGGCTTAAGGGAAATATAGATAGTAGCCTTAGTAACGTCACCTTGATTGCCGCCAGAAGTACGCTTGGCTGAGGTGGGGGTGCCAATGAAAGCCACTACGTTGACGGCTTCTTTGTGCTTAGCGATTATGTCTGTGCACTTCTGCGAAACCGCTTTTGTATCTTCGAGGTCAGAACCCGGCGGCATCTCGACATTAAGCAAAACTTCGCCCCTGTCGACGTTTGCCATCAGTGATGTGGGCATAGACTTGAACAAAACAATCGAAGCAGCAAAGAGCAAGCAAGCACAAATCACCGTAATCAACCGATGCTTCATGGCCAGAGCCAGCACTGGTGCATAGACTTTCATAAACTTTTGATTGACAGCCTGTTCTTCTTCTTGCCCGCCAATAGAAATACTGCGCATACCGTAAGCGGCAATCATCGGTGTAATCATACGGGCAACCAAGAGAGAAAAGAGCACAGCTACAGTTACTGTCAGACCAAACTGTTTGAAGAATTGCCCAGGAATTCCACCCATACTTGCTACCGGCACAAAGACAACGACAATAGTCAAAGTAGTGGCAATAACAGCTAAACCAATTTCTTCAGCAGCTTCAATAGAAGCCTGATAAGCTGGTTTTCCCATATGAATGTGGCGGACGATATTCTCGATTTCAACAATGGCATCGTCAACCAAAATGCCAATTACTAAAGCTAAACCAAGCAACGACATACTATTTAGAGTAAATCCAGCCCATTGCATGACAGCAAAAGTAGGAACCACAGATAAGGGAATGGCAATGGCAGTGATAGCTGTGGCGCGCCAGTCTTTTAAGAAGACCCAAACCACAAAGACGGCAAGGAGCGCACCGAGCACTAGTGATTCAAGAGAAGCATCATACGACTCTTTGATATAGCGACCATTACTGCGGAGCTTAACTATTTTGAGCGAGCCTGGCAGATTCTCGGCTAGCTCTTTAATTTTGGCATCAACACCTTTTTCGACGTCGACCAAATTAGAACCAGTACTGCGTACTACCGAAAATGCCACCACTGGTTGATTATTCAAAAGGGCAATCTGCCGCACTTCAGAAGTGCTATCTTCGACTTTACCAAGGGTGTCTAGTCGGGCTCGCTTGCCGCTGGGTAAGACAATATCGGTCTTGGCTAACTGTGGCACAGTTAGGGCACTACCAAGCAGCCGAATAGACTGCTCACCTTCCCCCACCTGACCGCGACCACCAGGCAAGTTGATATTCAGTTGTCGAATCTGAGTGCTGACCATATCAGCGGTGATGCCGAGAGCCTCTAAGCGTGTAGGGTCGAGATTGACGCGAATTTCGCGGTCAACACCGCCAGCCCTTTGAATTTGACCAACCCCTGGCACGGACAACAGAGCCCGGGCGACATCATTGTCAACCACCCAGGAAAGCTCGGCTGGGGGCAAGACTTTTGAATCAATCGTATAAGTGACAAAAGGACCACCGACAAAATCGAGGCGCTGAATTATCGGCTCTTCAATACCCTGAGGCATGTCTTGGCGAATTTTAGAAATGGCATCGCGCACATCATTGACAGCTCTATCTGTATTAGTGCCTAAATTGAATTCAATTGAAGTAGACGAAGCACCATCAGTAACACTAGAAGCAATGTGCTTGATATTGCCAATTCCAGCTATGGCGTCTTCAATTTTTCTCGTAACTTGGGTCTCAAGTTCAGCTGGTGCAGCTCCGAGCTGACTGACAGCCACAGTTACTACAGGCACATCAATATTTGGGCTCTCATCAATACCAAGCTTGATAAACGAAGTAATGCCCATCAAAGTCAAAACCAGAAACAGCACCACCACCGGTACCGGATTTTTAATCGACCAGGTAGATAGATTAAAGTTCATAGCAGCTTAGTTAGCCTGCACTTTTGAAGGGACTGAATTTAGTACATTAACTATGTCGCCATCTTTAATAAAACCAGCGCCTTTAGCGATAACTTGATCTCCGGTTTTGAGCCCGCTCAGAACTTCGATGTAGTCACCATCACGGCCACCCACCTCAATAAAATGCATCTGTACTTTCTTACTAGCGCTATCAAGGGTGTAAGCAATGGCGCGGTTGTCTTTGTAAACCACCGAAGACGAACCAACTGAATTGACTTTGACTTTGCCAAGGCCAATTTCACCTTTGACAAAGTTACCAGGCCGCAAATGAGTGTTCAGGGGCAAATCAATGCGGACCATACCTAGGCGAGTATCTTGATCAATCATCGGGCTAATTTCGCGCACACGGGCATCGACATTGCCAATTCGCACTATCTGACCAGGCTTGACCAAACCAATGTCAGCCTCAGGAAGATTAGCCCTAAGCTCAAGGCGACCATCTCGCACCAAGTCAAACATCACTTTACTCGTACTAGAAATATCACCGATATGAACACTGCGCTTTAGCACAAGGCCGTCACAAGGGGCTTCAATAGAGGTCTGGGCCAACAGTGATTGAAGCTCGGCAATATTGGCCGCAATTTCTGCCAACTGCGACTTAGATATTTCGATATCTTCGCGCCTCCCGCCGGACACACCCATAGTGAGGCGATCATTTGCTTGCTGTGCGGCGAACTTAATCGCCTTCACTTTCTGCTCGCAGTTATGCACTTCGGCAAGGAAGACTTTAGCCTGAGTAGTGCGGTTATCTGCGTCTTCAGCACTGACGGCACCTTGGCTAGCGAGCCCGGCATAGCGCTTGGCGTTCTCAGCAGCTTCGGCGTAATTGGCCTGAGCCCTGGCTAAGTTAGCTTCTTCTTGAGCAATATTAGCCTGGGCTTGATGATAGCCATAGCGTAAAGAGGTCAGATCTTCGGCCCGGTAAGGCTGTATAGCCTTAATTAAAGAAGCTTGAGCCCCGAGTAAATTGGCTCTCTTCTTAGCCAGCTGAGCCTCAATTATGCTGCTATTGAGCTTAGCTAAAAGCTGACCACGCTTCACATGAGCGCCGTCATCAACTAAAACCGACTGCACCTTGAGGCCATTGACCTCAGAGCCCACTTGCACAGGATCCCAAGCCCAGACAGTACCACTGACTAGCAACTTGCGCTCAAAATCACGTTCTTCAACATTGGTTAGCTCAACAGTCAACACCGCCTGACTGTTAGCCCGTTCAACCTTGGTAACAGCCTCGCGAGCGCCGGGGTTGAGGGGCAACTTATCTTTCAAAACATAAGCGGCCAAACCAAGAACCAGCACCAACCCGACAATCAATTGCTTCCGGTTCTTGCTCTTAGGCAAAGCGGGGGGCTTAGCAGGAGTTATTTGATTTTTTAGCTTGGCATCCATAGTACAGCGAGCCCGAGTAGTCAAGAAATTATAGCAGCCTACAGCCTGTTCTTGACTTCCATCACGCCGCCATCGGCCCGTTCGATTAAGTACGATGAAGTTTCGCCAGTAAGCAGACCTGCTATCAGTTTATATGGAATTAGGTGCTTCAGGCGCAGTTGACTGATATCGTAAACTGCCAGTTGGTCGGCCACACCACTAGCCACACTGGCTTGACCAAGGCGCAAGTGATTGTCGCGCACCGGTCGAGGATCTTCGACAAAGCTGTAGCCAGCCCGACGAATGAAGGAAGAGAGCTTGAGGTTGATATCATTTCTGGCGCAAAGCAACATTAGCTTGCCAGAAAATTTCTTCAGAGCCTCTTCCGAATTTTTGAAAGAACTGAAGTCAACATCAGGACGGCTCAGTATTACCGCAGCGAAAACTTGAGTCGCTTTTGGTTCTGTCTCTAAGGCATGCTGGCAATAATTCTGCAATGCATGAATGCCAAGACTATGAGCAACGATCACAATCTTGTCGCGACCTAACTTAGCAACAAGGCGCTCAAGAAAAGCAGTAAAGCTCGAGCGACATCTTGGCAATTTAGCTAATGATCCCGGATAGTTATAACAAGGAGTAGCCCAGTCGTAGGCCAATAGCGGACCATTCAAACCCGCAGTTTGCAAAGCTTGATGGATATCATTAGCCTGAATCAAATCTTCAGAGAAACTGACACAACAACCGTGAATAAATACAGTCAGGGGTTGACCACTGCTTTTGACTTCATCAGCAAGTCTCTCAAATAGTTGTTCTTCAGAATAAAGCGAATCGCGATCAGCAGCACGATCGCCGTAAGAGAGCTCTTTACTGGTTTTTCCTAGCCAGTCAGAAGCCTTGATTCGCTTTCGTTTTAGTGCAAGCTTGCGCTCACAAGCAAAATATAATCCAGGATTGCTCTTGCCGGCATTGCTCTTAACGGCGCTCTCATTAGCCAGATTATCCATTGTTGAACCATTTTCCGAAGCACATTTTACTGAAACCTCGTTTTGTGAAACAGAAGACTGTGCGGCAAAGGCGACAATACTGGGGTCGCCAACGACAAACACAATAGCTAAAGAGACTAAGAACAACTGGAAAATACTGCATCGTTTCAGTATGGCGTGGCTCCCCCCAAAGATCGGGGTAGCCGAAACACTTGCAAAACTGATTGAATATTTAGGCGAAGACATAGCTACATACTAATGCACGAGCATATTTTAGTGCATGCCCAAATGCTAATGCTGACAAATTGCAATATTCTAGTGTAGGTGGATTTTAGTGTATGTGAATATTGGCGGTCTTGCGGTAGGCTTCCATCTTGTCCCACTCAAGAACTTCGGGCTTGGCCTTAACCAGTTCGTTCCAGGTAGTATGAGGCCGACCGGTGTCAATTTCGACCATGGTGATGCAATCATCAACTGGGCAAACTCGCGAACAAAGATCGCAGCCTACACAGTCTTCTTCGCGCACAACAGGCCACAGACGCTCTTTGGCTTCGTCTGTGATTTTCAACTCTTTCAAATCAATACATTGGTGAGCGGCATCGTTGCAGGCAATGTAGCAAAGATTGCACTGAATACACTTATCATGATTGATGCGGGCAACAGACTGGAAGCCAAGGTCAAAGTCGCCAAAGCTTGACACTCGGGGCAGCGACTTACCGATAAAATCGTCACAAGTCTCAAAGCCTTTCTCTTCCATCCAATTAGACATGCCTTCAATCATATCTTCAACAATTCTAAAGCCCCAATGCATAACAGCTGTACAGACCTGCACCGAAGTCGCGCCCAGCAGCATAAATTCAACAGCATCGCGCCAAGTCTCAACACCGCCCATGCCCGATATCGGCAGCCGCGATTTGAGAATTTCAGGATCGGCCGCCACCGCGCTAAGTAAATGCAGTGCAATCGGTTTTACAGCCGGCCCAGCATAGCCACCATGGCCACCCTTGCCGCCAACATTAGGTTGTAATTCGAAAGTATCAAGATCAACTCCCATCACACTGTTGATGGTGTTAATCAGTGAAAGGGCAGAAGCACCACCCTTCAAAGCAGCTCTGGCTGGCAAAACAATATCGGTGACATTCGGTGTCAACTTCACTATCACTGGCTTAGTAGCAACAGCCATGACCCATTCAGTGACCATAGCGGTATATTCAGGCACCTGACCCATGGCCGAGCCCATACCGCGCTCAGACATGCCGTGGGGGCAACCGAAGTTCAACTCAAAACCATCAATGCCTGTTTCTTCTGTGCGCTTGATGATTTCTTGCCATGCTTCTTTTTTCGACTCAACCATGATTGAAGCAATCACAGCATGGTGAGGAAAATTACGCTTAACCTCGGCCATCTCTCGCAGATTGAGTTCTATTGGTCGATCACTAATCAACTCAACGTTATTGAGACCGATTATCTTGCTGCCTTTATAGTCAATGGTGCCATAACGATTGCAAACGTTCAGCACTGGTGCGCCGATTGTTTTCCATACAGCACCACCCCAGCCCTGTTCAAATGCTTTTTGAATCTGATAGGCAGAATTAGCTGGCGGAGCCGACGCCAACCAAAATGGATTAGGTGACTTGATACCGCAAAAATCAATCGATAGATCTGGCATTTAAATTTTTCCCGAGATATAAGCGTAGGTATTGGCAGGGATATAGATGAAATGAGGCTGGAACAAGGTTGGAATATTACTAGCGTTTAGAAACAGCTTCAGCCAATGGTTTAGCAGCACCAAGCAATTGCTTGGCAATGCTGGCAGCAGCAATTTTGCCGTCTTGCACAGCCATCACAGTTGAGGCCTCGCCATGGCTTCTGACGCAATCACCGCCAGCAAATATCTTCTCGTGAGAAGTACGGTTACCTTTATCGACTTTGAGATAACCTTTTACTTGCTCAACACCGAATGGTGCCAACATAGCGAGAACACCTGATGGCTTGTTCTGACCAATCGCCTTAATCACCATGTCGCAAGGCACGACAAACTCTGAATCAGGAACAGGAACTGGGCTGCGCCGCCCCGAAGCGTCAGGTTTACCCAAATCCATTCTTATGCATTTGAGGCCATCAACTTCGCCCTTGTCATTGCTCAAAATCTCAACTGGCTGAGTCAAGAACATGAAACTAACACCTTCTTTCAAGGCGAACTCATACTCAAAATGATAAGCTGGCATTTCTGCCTCTGAGCGGCGATATATCATCGTCACCCGCTCAGCCCCTAGTCTTCGAGCAATGGTGGCACAGTCGATGGCGGTGTTGCCAGCGCCAATAACACAAATGCGCTGACCGTGCTTTATTGAATCAAGACTTTCAGTCTTAGTTTCGGCAACGAATTCGAGGCCATCGAGGACACCAGTGAGGTGTTCACCAGGAACTTCCATTGCAGGCACACTACCTAAACCAATGGCGAGAAATACAGCATCATGGTCTTTAACTAGCTGATCGAAGCTTAGGTCTTTGCCGATCTCGGTGTTGTTCTTAAACGTCACACCAAGCTCTTCGATCATCTTCACTTCAGCCAAACTAACTTCAACTGGCTCGCGGAAAACCACAATGCCATAAGTAGAAAGACCGCCAGACCAGTTTTTCTTTTCATAGACAGTGACTTCAAAGCCGGCTTTGGCCAGCTCGCCAGCGCACGACAGACCTGCTGGCCCAGCACCAACTACAGCAACTTTCTTACCGTTTGGCTCGCCCGCCTTGAAGAAGCGAATGCCTTTCTCGTTAGCGTAGTCGGTGGCATACCGCTGCAAGCGACCAATAGCAATTGGCTTGTGATCGGCCGTGAGAACACAGTCGCCTTCGCAAAGAACGTCAACAGGGCAGACCCGAGCACAGGTTGCACCCATCAAATTTGATTCCAAAATAGTGCGAGCCGAACCCTTGGTGTTACCAGTGGCAATCTTGCGTATAAAAGTCGGAATATCAATGCCCGTGGGGCAGGCCACCATGCACGGTGCATCGTGACAATAAAGGCAGCGATTAGCCTCAAGCACTGCTTCTCTGGCTGAAAACGCTGGGTAAACTTCCTGGAAGCGCTCTTCCAGTGTCAGTTCCCAGGCCTTATATTTATTGGGCTTATAGTGCTCTGCCATGGGTCAGCCTCAGATTTCAAGTTTTTGTAATTGACTCTGGTCACTAATTTGGAAAATACTTGAGTACTCAAGTATTTTCCAAATCGGACCTATCTACTTCTATTTGTATTATTTGTATTATTTGTACTATTTGTATTATTTGTACTATTACTCTGTTCAACTTTACTCCGCGAGCAATTTAGCTAGCTAAATTGGCCAATTAAAGCTTGACTAAAGTGTCATAGGTCTCAGGTCTTCTATCGCGGAAGAACTGCCAGGTATTGCGCACTTGTCTGATTTGATCGAGATCTAAATCAGCCACTAAAAGTTCTTCTTGATCGCGACTGGCGCAAGCCACTATTTGACCACGAGGGTCGCAGAAGTAGCTGGTGCCATAGAACTCACCAATATTCCAAGGGGCTTCTGTGCCCACACGGTTGATGGCTCCCAAGAAATAACCATTAGCAGCAGCATGGGCTGGTTGCTCAAGCTTCCACAGATACTCAGACAAGCCAGCCACAGTAGCGGATGGGTTGAAGACAATTTCTGCCCCATTCAAACCAAGAGCACGGGCACCTTCAGGGAAATGTCTGTCGTAGCAGATATAAACACCAATGGTGGCATAAGCTGTTTTGAATACTGGATAGCCGAGGTTACCTGGCTTGAAGTAGAACTTCTCCCAGAAACCAGGCGCCACATGAGGAATATGATTCTTGCGATACTTACCAAGATACTCGCCGTTGGCATCAATTACAGCAGCAGTGTTGTAATAGACACCGGCTTGTTCTTTTTCATAAATCGGAACGACCAAAACCATTTTGTATTTCTTGGCCAACTCTTGCATTTTCTTGATAGTTGGACCGTTGGGAATTTCTTCGGCGGTGTCATACCAACAAGTTTCTTGCTCAGCACAGAAATATGGTCCGTTGAAAATTTCTTGATAGCAAAGAATTTGCACGCCTTTATCATGGGCTTGCTTGGTGTACTCAATATGCTTTTTCAACATATTGTCTTTAATTTCTTCAAGCAATTTCTTGTCAGTGCCACCGGCTGGTGAAATCACTTCGTTCTTGGTCTGAATCAAGCCGCAGCGCACTACCCGTGAGTTGCCGTTATTGCTGGACATTCTTTTACACTCCTCAGTAATTAGTTCGGCTTAGTTAGGCTTTGGCGTGAACTTTAACCACAGATTCAATGCACTTCTTCAGTACTTTGAGCATGGTATCAACGTTGTCTTTAGTGATTGTTAGTGGTGGCTTGATGCGAATGACGTTACCCCACATTCCACCTTTACCAATTACCACCCCTTCGTCTTTAGACATTTCGACGACGCGCATAGTTTCTTGAGTCAGTGGCACTTTGTTCTTATCGGCTAGTTCCATGCCGACCATCAGGCCTTTACCGCGCACATCACCAATCACTTCAGGGAATTGCTTCTGCAAATCTTTCAGGCCAGCCATAAGGTATTCACCGACAACTCTGGCATTTTCCATCAGCTTCTCTTCTTCAATGGTTTCAAGAACAGCAAGAGCTGTTGCGGCTGATACTGGGTTGCCACCAAAGGTATTGATTGTTTGCTTCTGCAAGGCTTTGGCGACAGCTTCTGTTGTGACAACCGCACCAATCGGCAGACCATTGGCTAAGCCTTTGGCCATGGTGATAATATCTGGCTGCACACCGTAGCTGCTGATACCAAACCAATGCTTGCCTGTGCGGCCAACACCAGTTTGCACTTCGTCAGCAATAAACAATGCACCATACTTTTCTAGAATTTTCTTCACTTCAATGAAGTAATCATCTGGTGGCGTGATGGCGCCGCCCACACCTTGAATAGGCTCAGCAATCATCACAGCTGGTTTACCGCTAGTTTGCGATTGAATAACACGTTCTACATCTTGGGCACATTCAAGACCACAGCTATCAGGCGACTTTTTGAAGGGGCAGCGGTAGCAGTAAGCATTGGCGGCATAAGCCACACCAGCCGCTGGCATGGTATCGGGGCGCCAGTTATGGTTAGCAGTAAGAGTTGAGGCCAGGTGCGATTCACCATGATATGAGTGCTCAAGGGCAATCACTTCGTGACGGCCAGTGGCCAAGCGGGCGAAGCGAATAGCTGCTTCGTTGGCTTCAGTACCAGAATTGGTGATGAACGACTTGCCCATATCCCCAGGGGTAATTTCGGCCAGCTTCTCGCCTAGGTCGACCATGGGTTGAGTCATAAATATAGTGGAGGTGTGCTGCAGGGTATTAACCTGGTTGACTGTGGCCTGCACAACCTTCGGATGACAGTGCCCAACCGATACGGTGACGATGCCAGCGAACATATCTAGATATTCGCGACCGGTTTCATCAAAGAGGTATTGACCCTTCCCTTTAACGAAGTGCGGTGGGTCAGCGTACATTTGCTTAACACCAGGGATGATGAATTTCTCACGCTTCTTCTTAAGCTCTTCGCGATTCAAGGGAACTGACATTTATTTCTCCTTGGAAAAAAAACAGGCCGATAACAATTTGGAATATAACCGGCAACAAATAAACTGAGCTAACCGCCAGCCCGCGGGAAGCCCTTGCTGAACAGGGATGCCATAACTCAATTACTGAATATATCAAATGGTACTAATGTATCTTTTGTATAGTCAACATCTCGTAATTAATGCTAGTTAATGGAAGGCTATTGAAAAGAGATTATTTACAGCACCTGTAAGCCTAGGCCATCCTCTTGTATACTCACAAGTTCTTGCCGTCTCTTATGGCTTTCGCTGGCAAATTAGGAACCGAATGATCTTTAGCAGCGTTCAATATCTGATCTTCCTGCCCATAGTGGTCTTTCTCTATTGGCGCCTAAGCGGGCTACCTCGTCTGATTTTGACCGTGGTGGCAAGCTACGTCTTCTATATGAGCTGGCTGCCTATCTATGGCGTTTTGCTAGCCTTAATGACTGTCGTCAACTGGGCTCTATCTATAGGTATAGAAAACTGCCGCACGCCTGAACCACCGTTGACGGAGAAAACTGCCGCAGAACTACAAGCCGGACAGACGTCGCCAGCTTCAACGAATTCAACGACTGAACCGAGCAAACCGAAGTCTAAAGCGAAACTAGTCGCCAAATACGACCACCCGAAACTCGCCAAAGCAATGTTGCTTGTCGGCCTGCTGCTCAACGTCGGCGCCCTTTGCTACTACAAGTACGTCAACTTCGTCATTGAGAATGTCAGCGCAGCCGTTCACGCTGTGGCTCCCCTTATTCCTCAATATAAAGCCCAGCTCTCTGGCTTACAGCTACCGCTAGTTGAAGCTCTCTTGCCCCTAGGCATCAGCTTCTTCGTCTTTGAATTCGTGCACTATTTAAGCGATGTCTACAAAGGCGACAAAGCAGTGCGTTCATTCTTCGAATTTGCTGCCTTCGCAGTCTTCTTCCCCTCGCAAATTGCTGGACCAATTAAGCGCTATCAAGATTTCATCCCAAAACTGCGCAACCCTCTGCCGCTTACTAATCCACTAATGATTGAAGGCACGAGCTTGTTCATGCAGGGCCTCTTCAAAAAAGCCGCCCTGGCCGACCCCATTGCCGCCATCATTGCCAGACCATACGCCACCCTTGACCCACTATCATGCCCAGACGCTTGGATAGCAGCCTTCGGCTTTGTCATTCAGGTCTACTGCGATTTCTCTGGCTACACCGACATGGGCCGCGGCTCAGCACTCTTACTTGGTATCAGACTGCCAATCAACTTCGACTTGCCTTTGCTCTCCACCGATATTTCAGTATTTTGGCGCAAATGGCACATGTCTTTAGGCAGTTGGCTAAGAGACTATGTCTACATTCCTTTAGGTGGTTCGCGTGCTGGTATTTGGAACCAACACCGCAACCTCTTCATTACCATGGTGGTCTGCGGCGTCTGGCACGGCGCCACCTGGCACTACATATTGTTTGGCGCCACTCAAGGTATTGGTCTGATTGTGCACCGCGAATGGTGCAGGGTCTTAGAAGGCGCTCCTAAATTGAAGCAAGCCTGCGCTAGCCAAATTGGAACAGTACTGGCAATTTTGGTCAATACAGTGTTTGTAGTTCTGACCTACTCGATTTTCAGATCACCAGACATTCCTCACGGGCTAAACCTCTGGGCCGGCGCTTTCAGCTTCCAGGGCGCAGCCACTCTAATTGAACCACTCTGCAAATCTGGCATCCTCGTCATTGGCGCTGCTTATTTTATCTTCTGGCAACTAACTGAATATCTGCGTCACCACCACACAGCTATTGATAAATTCATCAAAACTCCTGCTCAGAATGAAAATCAGGCCCCAGGTCAAGTCGTATTTTTGAACCCATTACGACTGGCTACCTACACCGCAGCAGCCATACTGATGGTGGCATCGAAGCCTCTTGAAGCCGTTCCTTTTGTTTACTTCCAGTTCTAAATCTACTTCCAGTTCTAGCCGTACTTCCAATTCTCGAGTAGCCAATGACCACCAATCTAGCAGCAGCAACCGTAGAAACGGACAAAGAAGTAGAACTGAAAGTTCCACGCGAATTCAAGCAACCCTTGTTTAAGCGCCTGCTACCATACATTGCTTGGCAGGTAGTGGCACTCTTAGCTGTTGAAGCCACCTTAGCGTTTGCTGGTCTGGGTGAAGAAGAGCTATTCAAGCTCGACCCCGAAATTGGCACTGTACACATGACCAACAAGAGCATTACCTGGCGCAAAGAAGGTTATGCTCGCTCATATCTACATAGCAATGGCTTGCGCGAAAGCGGAATAACTGAAGCTAAACCAGCAGGGGTTTATCGCATAGTTCTATTGGGTGATTCGCAAGTTGAAGGCATTCAAGTAGCTCTTGAAGACACAGCCGGACAGCTACTAGAGAAGCGCTTGACGAAGATACTTGGTCGCCCCGTGCAGGTGCTCAACTTTGGCGTGTCTGGCTATTCAACAGTACAAGAATTTTTGCTGATGAAGCGCGAAGTATTTAAGTACTCCCCAGATATGGTGCTAATGGGCTACGACAGCCGCGACATGTTTGAGAACTGGTCAGCTCCAGATACAGCAATCTCTAACCTGCGCCCCTACGCTCTCAAATTGCCCAACCAACCAGTGCTTGTAGATTCGGGACCAGTCAAAGCTTTTATGAAATCGCCTCGCGGCAAATTCCTCAACAGCATCGCCTGGCTCAGGGCTAATTCGCGCATTTGGGGCCTAGTCTCGGCATACGAAGCTGAGGCAAGCAGCCACAACGAAGTGTACAAGGCCATAATTGGTTTCTTCATCTCACCTGTCAAAGTCACTAAACAATTCCGCGAAGATGCAGCAAAGAAAGACTATTGGCCCAATGTCGGTGCCCAAATCTTCAAAGCCACCATCGGCTCAATTCAAATGCCCAATTGGCAATATACCGAGCCGGTTGCCGCTGTGAAAGTAGCCGTGAAGCAAGACCTTTCAAAGGAAGCGGAAGAAGGCCAAAAACAAGCTGAGTTAGCTGACAAGAAGGCAGCCTTTACTGACCGCAAAGCAGGCCTAGAAGAACAAGCAAAAGTTGAAGCTAGTAACAAGACCTTTATTGGTGTAATTACCAACACCATGGAAGCAGTGCTGCAAGAATTCAAGAAAGAAACAGCCAATCACAACTGCAAGTTTGTTGTATACGCGCTACCATCGAGAGCAACACTGGCACCCATAGCCGGTATGGACCAACCAATGCTAGGCGTGAATCATGGCTCTGAAGTAGCGATCGTGAAAAAGCAGTGCCAAGAAAACGGTATTCCTTTCATTGACGCACAAAAAACAGCCACCACATATAGTGACGACAAACTCAACTCACTCTTCTACACTGCCCACCTAACACCAAGCGGTCAAAAGTACGTGGCCGACCAGTTGGATGTGCCGCTGGCAGAGATTATTCGCCAGTCGAAGTAAAAGTGTTGCAGCAACACGACATCAGCAATCTTGATATAGCGCGCCGAATGGAGCGCAACTATATCAATGGCTTTAGGCTTTTAAGCGGCATCAATGGCACCATATTTAGTGAAGATGAAGACACCGCCGAATTCTGGTCGGGCTACAGCGCCGCTTGGATCAATGGTGTATTCCGCACCAATGGCAGCGCCAAGAATTTGGACGAGATAGTCGCTCGCACTCTGAGGAAGAACCCCGCAGTGCCTATGCTCTGGCGCGTGGGCGTGCTGACTAGCAATCCTGAGCGTGTAGGCGAAGCACTACTCGCTCGCGGCTTAAGAGATGCCGGTACAGTTCCAGCGTTGGCACTTATGCCAGGGCAGCTCGTTAGCTCTCCGCCGCCCTTGGAAATGACCGTAAAGGTAGTTCGCACCCCCTGCGAAGTAATCGACTGGCTGGAGCCATACTGCACATGTTTTGATCTCAACTACACCATTAGAAGTCACTTTGAACAATTCATAAAAGACAGGCTTGATTCATCCCACGACGAAGCATGGTTTGTGGGATACGTAGAGAGCCAGCCAGTTTGCTGCGCTTACTACCTGACCACTAGCGAAATAACAGTGATCTACAACGTAGCGACGCTATCTAACTTCCGCAACCTTGGTTACGGCCGCAGCATAGTTGAAGCAGCTGTCAACCACGCCTGGCAGTACTCTACATATCCGATTGCACTGTATTCTTCCGAAATGGGGCTCTCTGTTTATCGAAAAATTGGATTTTCCGATGTTTATCGGCTTGGAGAATTTGTACGTGAGTAGATTATTCAAGATAGTCAAAACAGCCACACCAAGCCTTCTAATGATTACTAGCCTCACGGCATAGATACAACAGCACAACAAGTCGCGATCATTTGCAGTTTGCCACCAGAAATAGTTCTGTCTGTTAGGAACTTCTATGCATTAAGGAAGAACGATTTCAAACGCAGTGGCAAACGGCCTAAAACCTTATAGAATAAGGGAAAAGGAATCCCTAAGCCCCAATGCCACTATCTACTTTCCTCAAATTGAGCACTTCTGTGATTGCTCTCCTCGCAGTATCAACTCTGCTGCTGCCAGCTCTCGCTGCTCCAGCAATTTCAGGCACGAAGAAATCGCCCATAGCAAAACCGTTACCATTCCACAGCCCCAAGAAAGACCGATACGGCCTTCCCATCGCTCAAATTGAAAGGCTCCTTGAGGCAAGAAACACCAAAGAAGCCAGTGCGTTACTGGCAAAAGTACCACGCTGCAAGGGCGATGAGGACAGAAGAAACATGATCCTTGGCGCCATACTGGCAACAGATAGCAATTTCGACACGGCGTTGCCACTATTTACGAAAGTCAAACACCCGGAAGAAGCCGTAGACTGTGAACTTTACACGGCCGCCAAAACATTTGCCTTAGCGCAAAACTTTCCCAAAGCCATCGAAATTGCCACCATCGCAATCGATCGCAGCAATGAACAGAAGTGCCTTGAAATCAGGGCTAGCTGTTATTCGACCATGGCTCGCTTCAGCGACGCCAGGCAAGACTATGAAACTCTAGCTAGAACAAAACCTCTCTGGGCATCTGATTATCTAGCGAAAGAAGCCACTCTACTTAGCAGGATGAACAAGCCCAATGAAGCTTTAGTTGTGGCAGAACGTGCCGTCAAAGCAGACCCTACTGACTGCGGCGCGCAGATGGTTAAAGGCGCTTGCCTAGAG
>CALROJ020000097.1:0-19672 GCA_943369735.1 bacterium Ga0077546 | reverse complement strand
GTTTCGGCTATCCTGCGTCGCCCCCGTTCTGGCAAAGTATTTGATGTGCTCAAAGTTGGTGAATTAAGCCTTGATCGCAAGTGTGGCCTGGCAAAAGTTGGCAACAAAGAAATTACTTTGCACGCCAAAGAGCTAGCATTGCTTGAGTTCTTTATGCGTCATGAGAATCAGTTCTTTTCGGCTGAGGAACTGCTGAATAGATTGTGGAGCTCAGAGTCTGATTCAACAGAACAAGCAGTGCGAAAGTGCGTTGGTCGGTTACGGCAAAAGCTTGATTCTGAGTTGGCACCGGGCTATATCATCAATGTCAAAAATCTGGGATACAAAGTGGCTAAGCCCGAGTCAGCAACCACGTGATACGACAATTGCATTGATTTCAGGAGTGCTCAATTCATGATTACCATCGAGAAGATTAGAGAACTGGTGATTGAGCCCCTCGGTGACAATCGTCCGGCCTATGTTACATCGGCAAGTGGGCTTGTCCGGCTCGATAATCGTGTTTATATAGTTGCAGACGATGAGTTGCACCTGGCAGTGTTTGATCTGAAAAGCAGTCAGCCTGGTCGTTGGCTCAGGCTCCTCCCCGGGATGCTTTCGAGTAATTACAAGGAGCGCAAGAAGCAGAAGGCCGATTTAGAGGCGATAACGCGCCTGCAACCTGACGTTTACGCAGCTGCCGGTGCACTTCTGGTGGTGCCCTCGATGTCACGGGCAAATCGCGTTAGCGGCGCCATGATCAAATTAGAAAAAGATTTACTCGTCAATGAATCTAATGATTCTCCTATCCCAATTGATTTTTCTGATATTCGCAATAAGCTCACAGAGTCAATTGATGGGCTGAATGTCGAAGGTATCGCCATTCAGAAGAAAGTGACAAAACTTTTTCATCGCGGCAGTAAGACAAAAGGGAAAAGTGTAGTTGTTGAACTTGAAACAGAAGTTTTTTTGCACGACTTGCATGATACGCACAAACCAAAGAGTAGTTGCATTTCAAAATTGAGAGAATATGATCTCGGTGACATCGAAGGAGTGGGGCTGTCTTTTACTGATGCAGTGCCGATGTCTGACGGACGCATAATATTCTTAGCCGCCGCTGAGGCCACAGATGATGAATATGAAGACGGAGCATGCCTTGGTTCGTCACTCGGAATCATGAAAGAGAACGGTGACATTGAGAGCATTGTGCGCCTTAGTGGTCGTGAAAAGTTTGAGGGTATTTGCGCCGATTACTCTAGTATTGAGGTGAGCCCAGGTGCTGCTGCGCACACTTTAGAAATTCTCCTTGTCTCCGATACCGACAACGAGAAGTTTCCGTCAAATCTCTACCGGGCATCTGTAAGTCTAAACTGAAGACAAAAAGGCAAAGCACAGATGATAGGAATAATTGGCGCAACTGGATTTACCGGTAAACTTGTCGCCAGCGAACTAAAAAAACGAAAGGCAGAATTTTTTATTGCCGGCAGAAATGAACAGTCGTTGCAAGCCCTGTCTGAAAGCCTTGGCGGCGTGCCCTTTCGTATAATGGATGTTGAGGATAGCTCAACATTTTCCGCCCTAGATGGCTGCAAGATCATCATTAATTGTGCTGGACCATTCACCGATTTTGGCGAACCAATAGTTCAAGAAGCAATTGCGCGCCGCGCCCATTATCTTGACACCACAGGCGAACAGGGTTTTATAAAACTCGTTTATGACAAGTATCATGAACAGGCAAAAGTTGCAGGAATTGTTCTGGTTCCTGCTTGCGCTTACGAGTATGCCATTGGGGACGCCATGGGCGCCCAGTTGTGCAGCGAATATCCGCAATGTCAGGCAATTGAGTTTGTTTACAGCTTGAATGAAATGCATACCAGCCCCGGTACTCGCAAGAGTATCGTGCGGGCCTTTGCCGCTTCAGGGTTTTACTTGAGCAAGGGACAATTGGTCGAAGGCCGACCTGGGGCCATGTCAAGAAAGACGCATATTGATGGCAAAGCTTTTTCAATAGTGTCATTTCCTGCAGGCGAGGCTCTAATGCTGCCCCGTCACACAAATGTGCAAGAAGTAAACAGCTACTTTACTGCAGGGGCACCCCCCATGCTGCTTCAAGCGTCAGCGACTTTGGGTCAACTTCTAATGAAAGCAGCGGGTGATTTCATCGTTGGCAAGATTAAGGCTAGTGTGCCCACTATTACCCAGCGCCAGAGCACCACATTTACAATTCAGGCTAACGCAATAAACGGGAAGTCCTCCCCTAGCGTCACAGTTAAGGGCAGCGACCCCTATTGGTTAACGGCAATTATTATTTGTGGTGCCGTCGATCATTTGTTGACCAGCCCGCCTAGCGAGTTTGGTGCAATCACGCCAGCAATGATTGGCGGAGCGAGCCTGATTCAGGACCTTCTCGAAAAGTCAGGGGTAAAATGGAGCGCTACGAGTTGACTTATTCGCTCCATAGGTCATCAATTCTCTAGTCGTTCGGCAGCTTAAGGCTTGGGTATCCGTTGATAGGAATAAGCTTACTGGTCTTCAGGCCTGTACCCTTGCTCAAATAGTTATCTAGCAAGTCAGCTAGCTCACCATCGGCAAAGCGAGTTTCAGAAGCGTTGCTTTTGCGCAATGCATTTGCCGGATTGTTCTCGCCAACGTGCGCCTTAATTTCGCTAGTTGCGGCAGCAGTGGCCTTGAATGCCTGTGGCCTACTAGTTCGTTGCTTTCCCATTTATCTCTGTCAATTCCTGATTTTACTACCGCATCCTGCGCTAAAACTGCCAACCAATTGCTCCAGCCGCTGCAATGTTACCACCACTGACCATGCTCATTGGCACTCCAATTGCTGCAACAACTTGCATCTTGCCGCCTCTAGAGCGGTGGGCCATGGTCAACGCTGTGGCAGCTTGGCCACCATAATATCCACCACCAACATTTATAGTCGATTTGCCTGCATCGGGAATGCGAATTGCTGTCAGCATCGCTGTAGCAGCGGCTACGCCTTGATTGGCTCCTCTTCTAACTAAGTCAACTTCGCGCTGCATTTGGCTATTTAATTGGGTGGTGTAGTTTATCGCTTGATTGAATCTCTGATCTGTGTATTGTATTGATTGATCAAATCTATTGTTTGTGTAGTTGTTCGCGTTCATAAGGGTCTGCGAGCCCAAATTAGTTATGACTCCCTGAAGCTGACTAACATTTACCGCATCAGTTGCGGCGACACCGGCGTCCACCTGTTGAATTCTTCTTCCACCTACTGAAACTGTATTAGCGGCTGCGGTAGTACCCGCACCAAGGGCGACACCATTGGTACCGGCAGTGGCTCCGTCTCCAAATGCCGCACCATTGCCGGTGGCCGTAGCACCATTGCCGAAAGCTGCTCCATTGACTCCGGCATTGGCTGTGTTGCCAACGGCCGTGCCATTTGTATTGGCACTGGCGCTTGTACCGCCTGCATAGGCGTTGACTCCATTGGCTCTAGCGCCGCTACCGATGGCGACACCATCGGTAGCACCAATCGCTGTTTGCGAATTTGCGCCTATTGCTAAGCTATTGTCTGCTGCCGCTGTGTTGGCAAAACCAAAGGCGGAGCTGTTAAAGCCTGTGGCGGCATTGCCATTGCCGACCGCCGAGCTTGCTCTATTCGAAGCATTATTGCCGCTGCCTATTGCCGAGCTGTCATCGCTTGAGGCGGTGTTGTTTTGACCGCTCGCGAAACTGGCAAAACCAGAGGCAGTATTGCCTTTACCCAAGGCAGCGCTGTTAAAACCAGAGGCGGTATTGCCAGAGCCGACCGCTGTGCTTGATCTATTCGAAGCAGTATTGCCGCTCCCTATTGCCGAGCTGTCATCGCTTGAGGCGGTGTTGCTTTGACCGCTTGCGAAACTGGCAAAGCCAGAGGCAGTATTGTCTTTACCAAAGGCCGCGCTGTTAACACCCGAGGCGGTATTGCCATTGCCGACCGCCGTACTTGATCTATTCGTAGCATTATTGCTTTTACCTATTGCCATGCTGTCATCGCTTGAGGCTGTATTGCTTTGACCGCTCGCGAAACTGGCAAAACCAGAGGCCGTATTGTCTTTACCAAAGGCCGCGCTGTTAATACCCGAAGCGGTGTTGCCACTGCCGACTGCCGTGCTAAATCTGTTCGAAGCATTATTGCCGTTACCTATTGCCGAGCTTTCATCGCTTGAGGCGGTGTTGCCTTGACCACTAGCAAAACTGTTAAAACCAGAGGCCGTATTGTCTTTACCAATGGCAGCGCTGTTAATACCGGAGGCGGTATTGCCGTTGCCGACTGCCGAGCTAAATCTGCTCGAAGCATTATTGGCGTTACCTATTGCCGAGCTGTCATCGCCTGAGGCGGTGTTGCTTTTACCAGTAGCCGAACTGTTAAAACCAGAGGCCGTATTGCCGCTACCCAAAGCTGAGCTAAATCTGCCCAAAGCGGTATTGTTTGAGCCTATTGCCGAGCTCGCTGTGCCTAAAGCGGAATTAGTTGAGCCTATTGCCGAGCTGTCTGAATCTGAAGCGGTGTTGCTGTTGCCCACAGCCGTACTGGCAGCACTCGAAGCGGTGTTGGCGTTGCCCAGAGCTGTGCTATTAGAGCCAGAGGCCGCGCTGCCTACGCCCAGGCCCAGTGTGTTCAAACCTGACGCAGTACCAAACCCCGTTGGCCCCTGAAGGTTGCCTCCTCCGGACCCGTCGCCCAAGAGAGTTTCTGCCGAGGCGAAAGGACAGGAGCCCGATAAAGTGAATAAGATCGACAACCCGATGTTGGCAACAGTTTTAGTCTTGAAGAACATTGGGTACTATTTCCGGTAGGTATATAACCAATTGCATTATGGCTTGGAAAGCCAATTGGTTCAAGTATTTCCAGAATTTTCAGAGGGGTAACAGTTCGGCTACATGCCGCAACGCTAAGCCTATCTCGTCATCCCTTCTTCAGTAGCCAAACTGAGAGAGCCATCTTCGTTGTGCCTAATCGGCAGAAACTCTTCTTCAATAGGATCATAAATAAAGACATCACCGGTCTCGATATCGTAGACCCAGCCATGCAGCTCAACTTCGCGGTTCCAGATTTTGCGAGCGACACAAGGTAGTGAGCGCAAATTCTCTAACTGCATCAAAACGTTTTCTTGAACAATGACGCTATGCTGCCCCTCATAATCGAGATCGGTATAGTGCTTCTCCACCAGCTCTCTAGCTTTAGAGCCACCAGCTAACCACTTCTCCACGCTAGGCATGTTAGCCAAAGTCTCAGGGTTGAGCACGCCCGACATGGCACCGCATTTGGTGTGGCCACAGACAATAATGTTTTTGATGTTTAGTGCTTCAAGCGCGTACTCGATAGTAGCTTCTTCTCCACTGACATAATCACCATGAAGCGGCACAATATTGCCAGCGTTGCGGATAGTGAATAGTTGACCTGGATCAGTTTGAGTAAGCAGGTTTGGAACCACCCGCGAATCTGAACAAGTTATAAAAACGACATCGGGATTTTGCCCTTTGGCAAGATTGCTAAAGAACTCTTCGTTTTGCTCGTGAATTTCGGTGCGGAATTGGTGCAGACCGTGGTGAAGCTTATGCAATTTGCCCTCCGGGTATCGGTGCTTAGTGAATTGTGCCCATTCTGCCGCCCTCCCGGCACCCCGATAGGACGGCGGACATTAAATCCTAGCCCATGCGCCCATGGGGGAATATCCCCATAGCGGGTGGCGGTAGGGTGGGTATAATGCCTGAGTACACCCCGTACACAGGACGGGCGCTCGGCCCTTCTTTCCATCAGGTAGTCCACAAATGCCCGAAGGTCGCGACACCAATGCGAAGCCGGTATCTCTAGATACCTTGCTCAAACTCGGGGAAAAACCTGAAAATGCCGTCCCACCAGGTGGCGAACAAGCGGCAGCCCAGGAAGCCAGACTAGCTCTGCAATTACAGGCTCACGATAATCACGACCGCAAGCAAACCATTCTGGGCGGAGCATTTGACGCTTTATATGGGGGCGAAAAAGAGTCTGGAGCCAAACTGACAAAAATCGCCAACGAGATGCAACAGGCCAGGCTTCAGGGCGACACCGAACAGTACAAAGCTAGTGCAGCCAAGGTCGATGCAGCGGTTAGGGCTGATAACGATGCCCTTTGGACCAACGACTTGGTAACAGGAGTTGGCAGCGGCGCCGTCAAAGCTGGCGGGCTGTTTATGGCCATTGCCGCGACCAAGGGCAAGGCATTGTTTGGAGCCGGCGCAGCTACATTCACTCTTTTCGGCTTAGATCAGGCCAAAACCAACGACACTTTAGGCAATCAAGCGACAGACTTTGCCCTCGGCGGAACCAAAGGTATTGTCACTGCCGCCAGCTTCAAAGCCCTCAGCCATGGAGAGATAAATCCGATGGCACGTGGTGTCGCATTTGGTACCAGTGGTCGATTAATCGATCTCGGCCTCAGTCGCGAAACCTATCACAACCCTGATACTAACTCGGGCTTCGACTTCAGCACTGGTGTTGAACGCACCCTGAGCGGAACATTCGCTTCACGTGCCATGGTTGCCGATGCGCTACTGTTCGGTGTCTCGTCCAAACTTGCCGGTGGCGTCTCCCGCTTCGTTGGCCCCGAAGTGGCTAGCTCGCAGGTCTTCAAGACTGTCAGCACCAGTAGCATGTTTGGTATGTCATCAGGCCTATATGCAGAATTCACCAACCAACAGCAAACCGGCGAATTCAATCTCGGCCGCCTAGCCACTCGCGGTCTTCTGCAAGCTACTGCCGATGGCCTAGCAGGCATTCCTGCCGGTAGATATAGTGCTTCGCTTGCTGCCAGAACGGCAGAGAGCACTAGTATTGCGCCTCCTGCTGTTGTAAAAGAAGTTGTTCCGGTAAAACCAGAAGTGGTAGCCGGTAGACCAGAAGTGGCCGCTGGCAAAACCGAATTGGTAGCAGGTACTCCAGAAATTATCTCAGGCAAACCAGAACAGCCTTTAGCTGATGGGCCCGCCCAAAGACAGATACAAAAAGCCAGTGATGTCACCCTTGCGGACGGCACTCGTATCATCGAGAAGCCCAACGGCACCAAAGTGACGGTCTTCAAAAATGGAGATCGCATTCTCGAAGAGCCCGGCGCCCCTAAGATCACATTTAAAACCGACGGCCGCGTAATTAGAGAAATGGCTGACGGTAAGGTCGTTGAGCATCGCAGCAAGTTCAACACTCCTCTCGACGAGCGCCCACTGAATATCGCCAGCGGTGCCTATGAGAGCATTGGCAAAGCCTTGTCGAACTTCGCTCGCAGACCATTTGTTCTTGACGGCAAACAATACGAAAGTGTCGAAGGTTTCTACCAAGGCCTGAAGTGGTCAGATCCTGTAAAACGCGCTGAAGTAGCGCAACTCTCTGGCCCTGATGCCAAATCAGCCGGTCGTGGCTCTAAAGCCACTTCGTTTGAATACGAAGGCAAGACCATTGATTTCCGCAGCCCAGAACATTACGCCTTGATGAAACGCGCTATCAAAGCCAGCCTTGAGCAGAATCCAGCAATTCTTGCTGAGTTCCAAGCGACCTCACCAAGGCCAATGGAGCACAAAACAGGTCGTCGTGAAAATCCTAAATCGGGCTACCCATCTGCTGAATTCATTAAGACCTTGCTTGAAGTGCGCAGCGAGACTCTGGCAGCAAAAGGTGACGGCTCAATAGGCGCAGGAAGAACTCCACTCGATAACCCCGCAGGAAAGATGACTGACAATACAAATAATGGAGTGGTACCAGTTTCTGATCTGCTGAAGACAATCAAAAGTCCAGAAGCTCAGGTGAATCACGATCTGAAATTATACGTTGACGCTTTTAAAGATTCTGGCATGCAGGCATCATCAGTGGTGGCGACCGGTCGCGACGCTGTTGTGCTGAAGTTAGAAGATGGCAATATTCTCAAAATAACCACACGCACCAGCACTCGTGCTGAAGAACCATTCGACATGCCTGTACTTTCATCGGGCTACAAGTCTGTTGATGGCCGTCAAGTGAAGTACACTATTCAACCCGAAGCACAGCCAGCCACCCGCACTCACCTTGGCGAGTTTCTGCAGACTTTAACCAGACATGGTTACCGTATGACAGACCCAGGCATTTCACAAATAGGCTTGCACGATGGCCTGGTTAAATTGCTTGACCCTTACGCAGTCACTAAAAACTAACTAAGACTTATAGCTAGTTTGCTTATGGTTTATTTGCTTATGGCTTCTTCGCTGGTGGCTTGACGATTTCGCCGAGTACACGGTTGCGATCAAATTCAGCTGTGCCAGCTTCTAGTTCAGACCAATCAGCGTTTCTATATCTTGCTGGCAAGCCTAAGCCGTTGCGCGACTCGATGAAGGCCTGAATCCACGGAATATTATTGTTGGGTCCGCCGTACGGCAAGATCATCGTGGTATTGATGGTCGAGTGCGAGTATAACGACTGAGCGCCCAACCACAGAGTGACACGGTCACGCTCTTCTTGGCTCAGACTGTTGCGGAAGAATTGTGAATCATACAACTGACGATAAAGCGATGGACTCTCAGCGACGTTTACTTGCAAGAAAGGCTGGTTGCCTTCTGGATTTATATGCGGATAGTTGGCCGCATTGTTCCAAGTATTCTCTGGCACTTCATACCGCCCCAAAGTACCCACTGTAATTTCTGGCACCAGCGGCTGTCCATCGGCACCACGCAAGCGAGCAAGTGTCTCTTTCTGCAAGTTGTTGATCAAGCTTGGCATTTGGCGGCCGCTATAGGCATAGTCGTCAAGATAAACTAGGCGACGATCGCCTAGTATTTCTTTGAGATGCTGTTGGTGCTCAGTCAATTTCTCACCAGGTTTCTTGGCCGCCAAGGTGCGCAAATCGGTCACTGAAACGAAGTTGTCGGCAGTGAGGCCATTGGCCCGTGCATAAATTGAATTAGTTAGATAGGCGCTGCCGTTTTCTTCTAGGCCGGTGACGATAAGCATTTTCTTAGGGTCGTGACCAGGCACTGTGGCAAGAATGCGTTGGTGTAGTGTGCGTGCTTGATCAACCATGGTGCCGTAGTTATTAACCACAAGACCGTCTTGTAAGATTCTGGCACCGAGGCGCTGTTGATCTGCCGATAACCGTCCAAGGAAGTTTTGTATTTGTTCTGGAGTGGCTAGTGGTTTAGAAAGTTCTTGGTAAAGTGATTGTTCGCGGAAGGCTTCAGGGTTGCTCTCGTTTGCGGCCGTCGCATCCCGGGCCTCTCGATTAGTTCGAGTGGGTGTCGTCTCCACTAGCCTGGCATTCGGTAGGGCCTCTCGGGTTGTCTGAGCGTAGTTGGCATCAATTGCCTGGCGCACGGCCTCTTGTCTTGTTACTCCACTATTGCGCTGAATGGTTTCAGCCTGTTCAACGATTGTGCCGATGCGACCACGCATGGCATCAGCACCAGCACCAAAGCCGAGGCTGGCGTAGTCGTAGATATTTGGTCCGCGGTTGAAGCCATTCAAATCGGCCACTGCTAAGCGCTGCATGCCGGCCAAGACTCTCTTCTGAGCATCAGTGGCATTGCGTATGTCATCGAAGACAATGGCTTGGTCAAGGTCATGCTTTTCGCGAATACTAGCTATGCCCTCATTGTTCCTCGCCATTAACTGACGAACAGTGAGGTTCTCTCTGGGATTAATAATATGGTCAAGGTTATCTCCATACTTTTGTGTCATGGTGGCATTGACTCTCTGTAACTTTTCAATCTCATCAATACCCATCTGCATACGCTCAAGTTGAGCGCCTTGCAATACTTTCACTGTAGGTACCACACCAGAGTTCTTGTTGAACAAGTGAGAAAGTGCATTACCATCAGTGGTACCATCAAGAACCAAAACATTGACGCCGTCGTAAGGTCGACCGAATGGATCAGTACGTTTCTGCCAAGACCAATTGGGGTCAGCAGCCAGTTGATCACGTAGTGATACCATGCGCTCATCAATAGAGCGGCTATTCATGTTGGGGAGAGTTTGCTCCATAATTTCGCCAGCCATCTTGCGCTCTTCAGCGGTGAGCGTGCGCTTGACACCATTGATGACATACTCGCCTTCAAAGATATCGCGGAACTGTTGTGGAGTTACTGAGCGGTCGCCAAGATTGGCAGAAATTGTCGTGCTCACTTCTCTTAGTTCAGCCGCAGTCATGCGCTCAGCATTAGCTACAGCTGGCTTGATTGGTGTCACATCTGGAGTGAACCGCCCGCCGCTTTCATACTGCCATTCATTGGTAAGTCTGAACTTTTCGCCCTCACCAGGTCTGATGGTGGCAACTTCACCAGTTCGTGAATTTCTAAAGCTAATAGTCTCATCAATTTTAGAAGGGTCAATGAACATGCCAGCTTCATCACGGCCGAAGCGCGATGCCACCACTCCAGCTTCGCGACTAGCGGCCAGTACCGCGCGGAAGGCCACCGGCATAACGGCGCCGACGGCGCCACCAGTGAGAGCACTTTGACCAAGTCTCTCCCAATCAACACCGTGTTCATTTAATGGAGCAACAATAATTTCAGATGCCGCATTGCCACCAGCACCAACAAGTGCATTGTCAGCAGCTTGACGACCGAGCGTGGAGCGGGCCGCGATAGAGGTCGATAGGCCATCGGCGGCCTCTGCCAATCTGGTAGTAGAGCTTTCAGTAATGGCTTTTTGCAAGGCCACTCTTTGCGTTTCAGTAATTCCTTGAGCAGCGACTTTTTCAGTCAAGGCAGCCGCCTCAGCTTCAGTCAAGGCAACAAAGCCTCGGCGTGATGTTAGAGCACTCAACTCGGTGCGCAATAGAGCTTGAGCACCCGGCCGCAAAGCCACAGAGGCAGCAGCTAGATCACCAGCCATAGCTGTAGCAGCAGTGCTAGTAAAGCGACCACTCATGGCAAATAGTTCAGGACCAACCAAACTGAGAGCGGCGGTGGTACCACCAATCAAAGCTTGCTTGGTAACATTGCGCATGCTGCCATCGAAGTCATCACCTTGTATACCGCGGAATACTGCAACCCGATAACCGGCGCCAGCGACAGAGGCAGTGCCAATTACAGTGAGCAGAGCAGCAGTGCTCAAACCAGCAGTGAAGGGTGCGGCAGTCAGTGCAGCAGCAGTGATGCTTGCGTCAACAAGAATTTCGGCTAACTTCTCTTTAGAATGTTGGTTGTCTTTCAAAGCTTGACCAAAGAATTGGTTCATTGCTTCTTGCTGCTGCGGATTGAGTTTGGCATATTGGCGCTGGTAATTTTCTAAAGCCGACGTTTGCAGTTCGCTAGCACGCTCAGCGGTTAGCTCAGTGCCATCTGCAGCGGTGCCAGTACGAGCATCGAGGAAGGCGCGATAGTTGTCGTAGCTGTCTTGTCTTCCGTCATTCTCACTAGGGTTAAGGTATTGTCGATAGACAGTCTGATCTTGCGCCCCCACTCGCTGCAAGAAATCTTGATTGAGAGGAGAATGGTACTTAGCTTCGTAGGCATCTTTCAGTGATTGCTTCTGCTCAGGGCTAAGGGCACGCAATTCTTGTTGGAAGGCTTGATAGTCTGTGCCTTCACGCAAGACGAAACTGCGCATGCGGTCTTCAAGCTGCATCTGTCCATTTTGTTTGGCGATAGCATCAACTAATTGCTTTTCGCCATCGCTTAAGTATCTATTGCTTGCCTCGCGCTCAACTGGGCTGGCACTAGCCACTTGAGCATAGAGATTCTCACGGTCATAACCCCACTGCAATTTGCGCGATGGCGATAAGTGACCAGTAGTCATCAGCTCACGCATTTGACTATCAGTCAGCATTGATTGGGCTTGGAAGCCTGCCGTCGGCATTTTCTCACTAATTGAGGATAGAACAGCATTCTCGATGGCCATTTTAAGACTTCTGTCAGCAGGCGATAACTTATCGTCAGGCTGATTCAAGCGATCACGCACAGCCTTATCGGCCAGCAATGTTTCAACATCAGAAATTCGCTGTTCACTCGGCTCTCGGCGCAATCCGTTGGCCAATATTCTCTCGGCCACGCCTTCTTGAGCTGGCTGACCGGTGCGAGCCACTTGCCCTAGCATGGTGCGAGCATAGACCTGATACCCAGGCAAAAAGTTGTCAGTGATCATATCGTCTATTTGTTTGCGATATTGTGCATCATCGTGATACTTAGTAGCTTCAGCTGGGCTAAGATGAGCCAGCTTATTCATAATCGGCAGGGCATCATATGAGGTGCCCATTCCTAAGAATGTACTGCTACGATTGTCAGAGATGGTGTCATCAAGGCTGCGACTAATCTTACTAGCATCCTCAAAAGTGGCTGCCTGAGCTTTTTGATCGAGCATGCTCATAATGCGACGGCTTTCTTCAGGCGTAGCATAAGTGGCTAGCGAAGTCTCGATTTGTGTACGGAATCTCTGGCCATTGACCGGGTCGCGCAGAGCTTCCCAATCTTGGCGAGAAAGATTTTCAGCCTTGCCCATCAAGTCGTTAGTCTTATGGCCAGAACCTAAGCCAAGGGGTGTCCAACCATCTGAATGAGTGGCAGCCATTTCGCTGGCAATTGTGCGGCGACCATTGAGCAGTTGATCTTCCCAAACTGCATTCTCTCGAGCATTGCCACCCTTTGCCAAAGACTCATGCAAGCCGCGATAAAACTGCAGAGCTTCGCGCTCTTGCGGTGTAGTGGGCTCACGATGAGCATCTTCGATGTCTTTGCCAGAGCGGTACTTGGCGCGCTCAATATCCGTAGCGTTACGCAAAGCCAATTCAAGATTTTCTTTGTTGTTAAAGAAAATCGGTGCTGTATCTTGACGAGCAATGGTTTCCAGACCAACATGGCCATTCTTCAAATAATCAAGAGTGGCAGGGTCTGTGGCTTTGTCAAAGTTACCACTGGCGATACTAAGTCTATTTGCACGTGAACTTTCATCTGGGTTAGGAAATGCCCGAGCCAATTCTTTGCGAAAATCTTGATCAGCATTTAGCTGCTGCCGTGCTGCAACTGCTGACGGCGCATCACCAGCAAGAATATTAGTCAGTAAGTCTCTGTCTTTTTGCTGCAAAGCCGTGCGAGCAATGTCAACTACATCTTGCGGCGTGCGCAAGTCAGAGCCTTTCGCTAATTTATCAAACGAATCGCGCAGAGCTGGTGAAAGATGTTGATTGACTTTAATATCGCTGGTCAAATCGTGGCCAGTTTGATTGGTGTAATCAAGACGTAGTTGGGCAATCTGCTGTGAATTGAGCTGTCTGAAGATTTGTTCGATTTGAGCGCTGGCTTTAGCTGGGTCAGATTCAGCAGTAGCCAACGCCACACGCACAGCACCAGCATCATTTGAGCGACCATCTTCGCGCTGCAAGACAGTCTCCATGCGCACGCCTTCGATGGGTCCGAAGGCTTCGCGCATCTGCGTGCGCAGATCTTTGGCTGGTGTCGAGCCATCAGCAGGATGATTAAATGCATTCTCTAGCGCAATGCGATCGGCGCGGCCCAGTGGCCCTAAAATTTGCTCGACTTTGGCCTGGTTAGGGTTTGAGAAAATGAGCATAGAGGTTTCGCCCAAAGCATCGCGTAAAGCTTTGGCATGCGTTTGTATGGTAGCGTCGTCGAGCTGACGGGCCGCTGGCACTGGAACATCGGTGGCTTTGACTTGAGCATCACCGGGCTTAGCCCGTGTGTCGGTCTGCGGAACGGGAACACTGGTTTCGATTTGACCGACCAATTTAAGATCGGGCAGCCCAGCTACCGCCGCATCTGGCTTGGACCCGTTTATGGGCTTAGCCACCGTAGACTTATCTCCGATGCTTGGTTGAGCGTCATCGAGTAACTTCGTCGCCGTCTTCTCGGCAGCTTTGGCAGCATCTACTGTCTCGTGATGCGCCTCTGGACGTGCCGCGGGCTTATCGTCAGCTGGTTTTGTGTCGCCGCCGTTAGCCACCGAAGGTTCCCCAAGACAAACTACTCTGCCGCGGCAATGCCAGCCTCGAACAAAGCAAAGGTAAAATAGTAAGGTTTTCCATCATTCATATACCCGCCCAAAAGACATTTTGGACATGGCAGCGAATAATTTACTGCCACGGACTTACCATACACCCGGCTATGTGAAAATTACCTGAAATTTGAGTGGCCCTGTCTGCGCTTTTCAGGAGTCAGTGCTTAATTCATTTCGATCTCGTTATCGTGAGCAGTTGCAAATATAGTGAAAATAATATGCTTTGCCTATAAAGGGACGTCAGTGTCGTCGTATCGTTTCACGTACGAGCCAGCCGTCAATCCAGCACCAGTCAATGATTCAATAACTTGCTGTGCCAAAGATTTTGGCGCTGTTATGGAAAATTTGGTGAACTGACCGGGCGATAAACTGGACCAGGTTTGATAACCATCGTAGATGCAATCAAGTTTGGCAAGCGTGTCCCGAACGCACTCCTCAGCTTTGTAGTGCTCAGCTTCATTTCCAAGGTACTTCACATAGATTTCGATTTCTACATCGGGCACTTCTTGCTCAATTGTTAACTGGCTTACGATTTCACTGGCAAAGTATGAAATTGATTCGTCAGCATGAGAGCTCAACGAAATAAAACGAGGCAGCTCCTGTTGAAGAGCCTTTCGAAGCGTGTGTACCCATGTATCCGGCTCCTTAGGATGGAGGCACTCATAGATACTCAGGGCGCGTTCTTCACTCACACCAGGTACTGCTCCGATTTCTTTCGCCGAAGCTTGGAGAAGGCGCTCGAACGAACCAAAGTTATCACGCAGTTTCTTTCGGCAGTCAGAGTCGTTCGAAAGATTTTCAAAATCCTTCGGCACCGGGATTGGATAAACGCTGCACACAGCAAAACCTCGCAAAATATCAAGGATTTCAATCGTTAGCTCGTCGTTGGCGTAATCCAAAACCTCTAGTATGAAAGGCAGCGCAGGCAAGGCAGCAGACGAAATATAGGCATACTGATGACAAAGTCCGCACCACAATTCATGAGCAGCTGTCATTGCGTCCTCGTGATCATGTGACGCAAGACGCGATAGCTTGGTGGCAACCGAGTTCCGTTCCGCAGATCCATATGCAGTCTCATATTGAGACCAGTCAACTGCCTTCATTCGCTCGTCAAAATTGTCCAGCACAATTGTTCTGTAGCCTATCAGTGCTCAGCCTTGAAAATTGTCTCACTTCTGTGTGATTATTGCTAGATCGAGTTTGCAAGCGGTAGACGAACCATCGATTCTGTCAGAGTTTCATTTCTTCAGCCAGTTTTTCATGCTCTTCAGCCGATAGTTTATCAACGAGCCAGAGCCGCCACATGCATTCTAGAAGCCTCTAGCAGAATAGCTGTTAGACGATTCAATGCTTTTCGTATCCACTGCTTCAAAGGCAGCTCCACGAACACGCTTGAACTCATTAAGCATGTCGTTGTTCCAGCGCTCATCTGGAGTACCGCTCAGAAACCAGTTACTGCCGTTGTCGGCAAGTATCATTCCATATTTCTTGAGTGTTCGAAGGATTACCTGATTCTCTGGACTATAGTTTTCAATTGCAAAGTCTTTCCTGAGCCGAAAACGTTGTCCCATTGGCGATAGGTCAGAGCTCGTCTTATCAGAAGCGGCATGGGTGGCCGGCCAAACATAAGCATTACGAGTATTTTGAACCGTAAACCTGACTGCGTGGCCCAGGTCGCCGCTTGTTTTGACCGCGTCCATAAGCTCATCATATTGCACCAACCCCGGTGCAATAGGAAGCCCCGCAGCATCCGCAGATGTCCACCCGACAGGTCGAGTATCGTTCTTAGTCAAATCAAAAATGGCGCCGGAACCAGCTTCGAAAGTTTTCCCAGTGGGTCTGACGTCGAACATCTCATATAGCATTTTCTTGGCGGGATCGAGAACGATTACATGTCGATCGCTTCCACCTTCGATTTTCAAATTTGCCGGTATCGGATATGGTCCTTTGTCACTCTCATCGGCATAATCGAATTGTGGCCGAACCAATTTTACCGTCGACCGTCCATCAAGCACTGTGATTGGAATACCAATGGAAGAGCCGTCATAGGTGCCGGAACCAAAATCAAGATGCATGCCTTTATCAGCCCCGATGGAGCGAATGTAATTGGCAGAATGAGAATCGACAGGCAGGCGATCGATTGGAACCTTCCAGACATTATTGCTAGGCATTAGTGATGCCACTGACGATCTGGTTTGTGAGCTGTCCGGCGGTAGCGAAGAAGACGGTGCGCAGGCTGTGAATAGCGACAAGATGACTGCTAAACAAAGCGACACCTGAATTACATGCGAACGGGCGCAATCGTTGATATTCAAAAATTTCACTTGGCTGGTGGGTTCTTAAAACTGTAATCCAAAAGCTGCGACTCCGAATCCATCGTCGCTGATGTTGCCGCTGACTTGACCAAGCCGATGTAGTTTGCATACCAATAGCTCATGTTAATTGGCTGCCCGCCCTGGGTTCCGGTGACAGTCACCTTCATTGCCTGAAACTTTCCTGCGGGCGTAATTACTTCTTCCGGTCCAGAAAACTTAGACATGTTATCGATCTCGATGCCCATGTTTCCTTTACCCTTCCAGGGCCAGGTCTCATCTTTCGTGGGTGGGTTCGTCAACAGTACACGTTCAGGAGAGAACTGAACTTTCATTGTTTCGTCGTCACCGTATTGTTCTTTGTGCCAGACAACCTTTCCCTTCGCCTTCATATACCATTCGCGGATAGTTTTCATCGCAGGACTAGTGGTATCAAGCTGCCATAGGATTGTTTCATCGGGCTGTTTCTCTGCGTTAATCACTTGAATTTTGAAATCTTCAGGTTTCTTGTCTATTGGCTTGCCGTTCAAGTTGCATTTAACATACGTGTATTTCCACCACCATTCAATCGGCTTACCTTCTGAATCTTTGATGCGCAGTGGGAAGTAATCTGGCGGCGGCGGTACTCTCTTTTTGACAACGGGCTTGTTCGCTGCATCGGCACTTACTATCGTTATTGCGGATAATGCTATTACAGAAATAAGGATTTGTTTGATCATAATTTTGCCACCTGAGGTTGCGAATAGCGAGTGAAGCCAATGGTCATTTTAAGCTAAAATTAGCTGAATTCCATCGGCAATATAAACGGCTCCACTCATTACCCTTTATCGCTATCTTCGATTGTTCGTTGGGATTGTAGCAGGCTGGTCTAATGAGGCAAATAAACCCTCAAAAAATGGGACAAATAAATATTCAAATTTTTGTCTATGTGGTGTCTATTCATTTTTATCGCCGTACAAATTCAATCACTTTTTTCTGACGATTAATTGTGTATTCGAATCCTTCCCAGAATGGCGCGCCCAGTAGTGGTGGTTCGTCATCGTCCGACAGTTCCGATACATTCACCATCAAATTGGCTTTGTCGATGGGCCCCAGTCTTGCTCTGAGGATGTGAAACTCTTTACACTTTCCCTGCCCGGTGACACCAGTAGTGACTGTGGATTTCGCGTCGTCTGGAATGGTAATTCCGTATTTTCTTGCCTGGGCAGCATCATTAAAAGATATCCCCGCTGAGGTGTTGCCCGTATCAAAAATGCAGCGGCCCAATTTGCCATTAATCTCTACGTCTACAAAAATACGATTACCACTTTCTTGATAGACATATGGCACTTCGTACGCATTACGATTAGTGCCTTTACTTACACCCCGCTGCCTGAAGTGAATGCTCTTGGCACTGGTATCTACAGTGCATTCAAATAAACCGGCGTAAGATTGCCCCAATAGTGGATCAGCCTGGTTGTTTTCCAGCACTTTCATTTGAACGAGCTTTTCTACTCCGCCCACTTTCACTCTGGTCGGAACCATCCAATAAGGTGTTTTTTCATTAGACGACGATCCGCCTGAGGTACCATCAGCTTTTCCCCGTGGTGCTTCGAGGCCGATTTCAGCCATTTGGTTTTTGCCTATCGTCACTGAAGGTGCACCGGTATCAAACGCCATTTTAATTCTGTGACCGTTTAGTTCCACATCAACCCAGATGGTATCGTTATCGACAGTGCAAGGTACGTTCCATTCGTTAGGGATGCTGCGATCAAATGTATATTGCGTCTGGTCGGCGGAGCTAGAAGCTTCCGGCGCACTGCCTGAAGCCGCGGGCGTAGCAAAATTAGGATCGATTTGCCTCAAAATACTTTTGGCGTATCCACCGAGTTGATGGTTCGGTGCCAGCGTTGCTACTTGCCGATAAAATATTTTGGCCTTGCCCATATTGCCAAGAGCCTGGCAGGCGAGAGCTTCATAGTACAGGGCATAAACATCTTGCGGATAAACCGTTAAATGCTGGTCAAAAAGGAGCACCGCTTCTCTATAATTTTTAGCGTTATAAAGTTTAATAGCCTGGTCGCGTTTATTTGGCACTGGTGATGCCGCCATGCAGGCCGCAGGCAAAGCCACAGCTAGAGCCAATACGCATATAGAACTTTTAAGTGGATGTTGTTTATTCATTATTTATCGCCGTACAAATTCAATCACTTTTTTCTGGTGATTGATCGTATATTCATATGCTTGCCCCAATAAGACTTACGGCAACGATTTGCGTAAAAATTGGCCATTTTGCTCCTGGAAACACTGCGAAACTTGCTGCCTGTCATTGTTCCCAGCCACGCCTCATAATTGCACCGACCTGGCCGATAACTTTACTTTCTGCCCATGGGCAGGTTTTTGTCCACCCTGCCCATGAATGATACCATTAGCAGTGCAAACGCCGTCTATGTTCAAGTGAAGGGTGTTCAAAGGCCTTTCCAAGAAGAAAATGGCTGGATTTCACATGAATCGTTGCCACCCCTCTAATACAGTGAAAGTGGCATATCTGACCTAATCAAGCTATTTGAGAGTGGTTGAGCTGGCAAACCAGGCTATCGCCAAAATCATAAAAATTCATTCGATATTGTGAGGGAAAATATGGTCTCAGCAAACCAAGTTAAAGAACTGCTAGTTCCATTTGGTGAGGTCCGGAGCCAATCTCTATCTGAATGGCGAGGAAGTATTGATCTACCTAAGCCTGTTCAAAAATTTTATGAAGACATAGGACCGTTGGACATCTATATTCGAGGATACGGCAACGACTTTTACGTTCCGAGCCTTGCAGGATTATGGTCGTTACAAGAGGGCTATCGATGGAACACTCTCAGCGGTGAACCAGTACCCGACTGGAATGCTGACTGGTTGGTCCTCGTTACTGAAGGATGCGATCCGTTTATAGTTAAAGGACAATCTGGCACCATCTGGTTTGCGAATCATGGAGAAGGAGAATGGAATTTTTCAGAATATTTCTCTGATATCAACACCATGGTTGCTTGTATTGCACAATTGGGAATTATTGCAATAAGTGCCGGAGATGACTTAACTGACGAATACTCCGTTATAAAAGAGGAACACTTCGAATTGGCTGAGCTTAAGCTCTCCCATATACTCAAGTCACAAGAAAAAGCTAGAGACACAATTGGCTTGCTTGGATGGGGATAAAACTCCTTGAAAAAATCAAGTCTGGAAGGCTTTGCTAGGAGAGTGATTCGGGCTGCGTTGTGAGGGTGCGAAACATAAGGAGCATGTGCGACGTGAAAAGGGGGCCACATGAATGGAAGAACTCAAATCTTCCCAGGGACGCTCCATTCCTTGTCTCTACGTAAAACGAGTCTAGGACTCGGCCCGCGTGTGCGGTAAGTAATGAAACACACGTAAGCAGGGCACGAACGGC
>CALROJ020000096.1:0-19687 GCA_943369735.1 bacterium Ga0077546 | reverse complement strand
TCAATGGTACAGACCTAGACGATAGGGAGCTACAGCAACTAACGCAATTACAAAATCTTCGATATCTTAATGTGCACGCTACAGGCATAACAGTAATGAGCGTGCCGACCTTACGAAAATTTCGCAGGATAAAGTTGCTCACTCTGCCGCCAGCTGTTGATGCCGCCTACTATGACATTCCTTAAGTGTCGCCGCAAACAATTTATCAGCTATTATTTAGCCATGGCCAAGCGCAAAAAGCTCAATGCCCAGTTGTGCAGCTGATTCCAGGTCAGTACATCGCGCATTGAGTTCATCCTTCTGCGCTTCTCTTCTATATCGAGAGAGAGAGCCGCTTTGAAGGCGCTGCTAATATCAACTGGTGATTTGGGATCGACCAGGTAGGCTCCTTGAGCCAGTTCGCGCGCGCAGCCAGCGGCCTTAGAGAGAATCAAAACCCCTTGTTGATCGTTACGACAGGCGACGAATTCTTTGGCAATGACATTGATGCCATCGCTTAGTGAGTTGATTGAAATGGCTGTGGCTGCTTGATACCAGGCAGCAAGCTCTTGATGGTTGAGCTTTCCTTTGAGGTGAACAATAGGCAGCCAACCTTCTCGGCCATACTCTTTGTTGATTGAAGCTATTTTGGCTTCGACCTGTCGGGCATATTCAAGCTGGGCGGTGCCGTCGATCTTTGCTTCTTGGGAGATTTGCACGTAGTGAAAACGACGGTGGTCTGATGGGCTTGTCTTGAGCATCAGCTCTAAGCCGTTCAATCTTTCTAAAATTCCTTTGGTGTACTCAAGTCTTTCTACGCCCAGAATAAATTGATTCGCTAAACCGAGCTTTTCTGCTAGAGCTTCTGAATATGGTTTGGCGGCGGCGGCTACTTCTTGCCAGTAAGGCATGTCAACGCCTAGAGGCAATACAGCTATTGATGTGGTTCGACCTTGGTAGGTGGCTTTGTAGCTGTTGAGATCAACCACAGCGTCTTCTAGCAATAGCGCTACTGTTTTGAGGAAGTTCTCGGCATATTCATCGGTGTGGAAGCCAATTAACTTGTTGTGCAGCATTGCTTGTACTAGTTCACGGCCGATGGGCGAGCTAGCTATTATGTCTGGCTTGGGCCAGGGGGCGTGCCAGAACTGCGAGAGCACAATGCCGTGCTGTGAAGCGAGAACGGGGGCCGCTAACGCCAGTTGATAATCGTGTAGCCAGCAGATTGTGGGGAAGCTTTCAGAAGCTGTGGTTATGCATTCAGAAGCCACCGACTGACAAAGGGCGCGGAATGATTTCCAGGCTTCAGGGTCAAAGGTACTTTTAGCGACAAAGCCATGGAGCAAATCCCAGAGGTAGCCATTTACCACTTTTTGGTGAGCGTCAAATAAGCGCTTCGGGGCCAGAGGAGCGTAGTAGCTGAATCCACCGCCAGCGCTTCCAGTGGTTGGTGGGGCGAAGTCAGTGTTGGCTATTGGCAGTTCTGAGAGGGCAAACCAGTTGACCCTTGTTCCGAGCCTTCTCACTACTGGTTCAAGCGAGTCGGGAACGCCGCCCGTGACTCCTGGCCCGGCGTAGGAGATGACATTGACCGTCGGTAAAAATAGTTCGAGCCGTTCAATTTCTTCTTGCGTAACTGGCGAGAGAAGAACCGGCGTTGTCGTTGCGCTGTTCATGGCTTTCTTAGTCTATGGAGGGGTGGGAATGAAAGAGAAAGTTGGGTGCCAGAGAACAGCAACTGCGAAGAAGTTGCTTGGAATTTATGGCTGCGACTCTAGGGTGCCAAAAAAAATCATCAATACAATGAACAGTAATGTAATAGATATGTAACCGGATATCAAGCTACTGCCATCCGATTTAATAGGAGTAATTGTTAATGTCTAAAGCGCCAGCTCTTTTGAGCTAACAAATTAGTCAAATAGCCCTGGTAGATTGACGATTTCTACTCGTCCAGCTTTGATGTCGACTACTGGCACTAATGCTTTGACAAAAGGCACCAAATGCGATTTCTCACCTTTTGTAATTTCGAGTAGTTGCGAAGTCTCTCCAAACACTGCTGAAACTTTGCCAAGTTCCTCACCTTCTGTGGTGAAAGCGGTGAGACCAACCAAGTCATCAAGCCACCATTCATCCTCACTTAGAGCATTTAGTTGCGAGCGCTCGGTGAATAGGGTGGCGCCAATTATGCCTTCACTGGCGGTGCGATCGTCGAACTCTTTTAGAGAGATCAAAACAAGTTTTTGCTCGGCTTTAAAACTGCGAACATGGGCGATTCTTCTTGCACCATCGGCGGTGGCGATCTGTACGGTCTTGATATTGTCGATTAAGTCGATGTTGCCTTTGAGCTTGAGCTTGAGATCGCCTCTAAGGCCTTTAACGCCAGTAACGAGCCCGACGACAAAGGTATATGTGCCTTCACCCACCGGGTCTAACTTTTTTTTGATGCCTGGTAGATTGGGCGGCTGTCTTCTTTCCATCGCTTAAATAGCCTATTGTCAAAATTGAATTGATCAAGTACACGACCAACTACAAAGTCTATCTGATCTTCGACTGATTGTGGGCGATGATAGAAGCCAGGTGAAGCGCAGGCAACAACTCCTCCAGCTTCTGTTACTGTGACCATATTGCGCAGCTGAATCAAGCCAAAGGGCATCTCTCGCACTAAAATCAGCAAGGTTCTGCGCTCTTTTAGAGTGACTGCGGCCGCTCTGTGAATTAGATTTTCAGTTAGGCCGCTGGCAATAGCTCCGAGGGTACCTAGGCTACAGGGCACCACCGCCATTCCTCTGGTGCGATACGAGCCGCTAGCCACGGATGCGCCGTAGTCAGTCAAGCTATGGGTGCGCAGGGGCACTGTCTCTGGTAACTGCAGATGTTTCAGTAAGCCAGCTTTGAAATCTTCACCAAAGACTAAATCGTGTTCTTCTTTAACGACTCTCAGTGCTGCTTTCGACATTAGTAAGTCAACCGGTTGATTGACTTCCATCAAAAATTGCACTAAGCGCATGCCATAGATTGCGCCACTGGCGCCGGTAATCGCTACTACAAACGGAAGCTGATCTGAGTGATCTGATTGATTTGATTGAGAATTTGCATCATCAGAGGCCATATTAAGAGTCTCGGTTGGTCGCTAATTATCTTAGACGGTTAGAATCGCTGACATTTAAAAGTCACTGACATTTAGAAGTCGCTACCTGGGCCGGTTACTCGTGGTCTAGGGGCACCGTTATTACTATTGCCAGAGCTGCCGCTACCAGAGTTACTATTTGGCATACTACCAGTCGAGGCGGGTGCATTTTGTGAACTTGCATCAGCTTCTGGTTCTGGGGCGGGTCGTTCTTTAGCAAAGCGTTTACCCGACTTACCTCTGGTTGGCGCGGGCTCGTCTAGAACAGCCGAGTCAATAGACGACTGACCACTTGAGGCGGCAAAAGAAATTTTTAGGGGGGCATCGAGTTTTACTGTCAGCGGTGAGCCGCTGTAGATATAGAGGTCTCTACCTTTTTTGACGAGAGAACGCACCAAACTATTGTTATTGCCGCCGCCTGAATTGACAGCTTCACCCAAGATTGGATCTTTGAGTATGTCATCTCTTTTTAGTACAGCAATTTTGCCCGTGCGCGGATCGCGCTTATTATTCAAGGCTGGATTGACCGCATCAAAACCCGCTTGTGAGCCAACATAGGCGACGCTCGATTTGCGAGCATTGAGACCACCGCTGCCACTTTTTTGATTGGCGGTAGTTTCACCGCACAATGACGCCACTAATGGCAAGGTGACACCACTGGGCATGCGTATGCTCATCAGCTGCACTCTTAGCTTGCCCAGGGGGCGAGGAAAACCCTTCTGTTGAGGCTGCTTTGATGATGAAATTGCTTCTACAACTTCGCCAATTACTTCAGTACCGCTCGGTATCAAGACTTCAGTGCCATTGGCCAGTACTGGTGCACTTACTTCTACGCTGAAGCGCTCACCTGCTCTTGATGCTGACGAGCCAATTGTGCTTTGAATTCTTCCTTCAAAGCTAGTGCCTATCGGCAGCACAACGGCCTTGCCGTGAAAGCTGTTGGGGGCGCGATAAGAGTCTTCAAACACTTCTTCTTTTTTTGCGGCCAAGGCTGATGAGCAAATCATGGTGAGAAGTGAAGCTAGTAAAATTGGTTTGACTTGCTTGTTCAACTTATCCGCTTCCTTTCTTACTTGTGAGTTTCATTGTCGCTGTTTTCTGGATTTTTTGCTGCATTAATAGTGTTGGCAGCTCGTCGCTTGCCGCGCAGACGTACCATAACATTGGTGATGAAGTAGGCAATTGCCACAGCTATTAGGATCATGCTAATCATGCGCACTATGCCAAAAGCAAAGCTGAACACTTGATTGAACATTACTGCTATGGCCGCTAAAACAATTAGCGCCCCCCCAATTACTTTCAGTTTTTCTTTGTTGATTTGCATTTCTAGTCTTCGTCTGGATGAATATATTTATCCAAACGATTAACCAGTTGTGGAGCAATTACTTTAGTGCCGAACCACCAGGCTCCGCCGATGGCAATTGGCACTGCTATTACTCTGATTGGCTGTGGCAGCATTGAGTAGAAGCAACTGATGGCAAGGGCGGCTATGCCGATACTAAATACCATGGAGAATTTCTGAATGGTGGCAATTTGTTCGTCCCGGTCCATGCGCTGAAAAGAGCTGCCGAGAAAAGCTACATAGTTAGACCACATGCGTTTTGCGCCATTTTGGGCTTTTAGATAGGCCTTGGTATCGCGAATGTCATGGGGTTTTAACGCCGATTTGCCGTCGTGTGAAATATCGGCACCATCCTCTTCTGGCGTAGCATCGAAGACAGCTTTATTCGGGTCGGGCTTTTTTGAACCCGCGCCCATACTACCCTTTGAAGGTTTTGCCGTTTTTGCACCTTTTTTACCGACAGCCATAAGACCTCCAACTTCTTCTAGACTTTAATTCTCTTTGCCTTTGATCGGGCCAGATTTTTTCTTAAGTTTTACCAGGTTCGATTCGACTTCTTTGCGCAGCGGGTTAGCATCTTCAGAGGCTTCTAAGAAGCATACGGCGTAGTTAATCGCTTGACCAGGGTCTTGTTTTTCTGACTTGGTGAAAAGATTAAAGAGGCCATAGTAGGCATTGGAATATTGCGGATCGGCAGACAATGCTTGTTTGTAGTGGTCGATTGCTACTTCAGGAATTTTCCAAGTAGCATCGCCGAGTTTGACTTGGCGAGCCGCTTCGTTGCGCTGATTATTGATGCGGCTCATGCCTTGTTCCGCTCGGGTCGAAACCTCATTCATGTCTTTGGCATAGGTAAAGGCTTTTTCAGCGGCGCGATAATCGCCTTCTTGGTAGCACTGTTCACCAAGTGTGATTAGTTCAAATGGCTCTTCTCGATGCTTTTCAATGATGCCAGTAAATTTGGAATTGGCTTCTCTAAAGCGGTTTTGTGTTAAAGCTTTTTCGGCTTCAGACAAATCAATTTTTTCTTGCAAATCGCGGGTGCCATTTTTTATTACAGCCCCTTGCACCGATTGCTCTGTGACAATGTTTTGCAGCTTGTCCATCAACTGCGTGAAATCAGCTGGGTAAGAGCCTTCTTTGCGGAATTTGCGGAAACCTACCCGTGCTAAACCAAGCATGGCTGTAGGGTCGTCTGGTTTGCCAGCCAAAATAGTTTTGAATTCAGATTCTGCTACTTCAAGTTTGTCTTGACGCAGAGCCAATTCAGCTAACTGATTGCGCATTTGAAAGTCGTTGGGCAAAATATCGAGAGCATTGTGGTATTCAGATATTGCCATTTCCCCGTCACCGCGCATAGCGTAATATTCAGCTCGACGGCGGTAAGGCTCAGGGTTGCGTGGATCTTCTGAAGTTGATTTAGCCCAGCTAGCTATGGCTGAGGGGCCATCACCTTGCTTGCGATAAATATCGCCTTCGACTAAATGCCATTCTGATGCCCGGCCGCTATCCGGAATATTGTGGAGTTCCAAAAAAGCTTCTTCGTGCTTGCCTTGATTAGTTAGCACCACTGCTTTTTGCAAGTGGGCTGGGGAGTAATCACTTTTAAGTTGTAGAGCCTTGTTGACAAATTCTTCTGCTTCTTTGTCGTGGGCATCTAAATGCAGCAAAACTTGGGCCAGCAGCGTCAGGTTGACACTGTTTTCAGCTAGATTATTGGCTTTGCGCAAAGGATCAACAGCACCATCCATGTCGTCTTGGGCAATTTTGACCATGCCTAAAGTTTGCTGAGCAATGACAATACTGGGGTTTTCTTTGATCGCTTTTTTGCAGAGCTTTTCGGCTGCTTCTAAATAAAGGTCGCGCTTGGCTGGTGATGCCACAGTCTTAGAGTGAACATAAGAAACGTATCCGGCGGCGGCAATGACATTAGGATTATCAGAAAACTTTTCTTTGGCTTTCTTCAAAAGTTTTTCTGCTTCAAGCAACTTTGCTGGCCATGACTGTTTGGCTAAGGCAACAGCGAGTCCGGCATAGGCATCGCCAGTTTGATCTTCTTCAAGAAGTTCGCGATAAGCATCTTCAGCTTGCTTCAGTTTGTTTTGCAGAAGCAAACCGTCAGCGTCAGCTAAAGTGGTGGCAGCGGCCGAAAAAGGACAAATTATGGCGCAAAAAGGCAGAGCAAGCGAAAAGGCGCTGGCTATAACTACTTTGAAGAAAGAGCTATTTTGCTTTCTCCAGGTCATCTGCTTTTTTGTTCTCCTTTGCTGCTTCCCCCTCATCTGACATCAGTTTTAGCACTTGCGCTAATTTTCGATGCAGGCTTGGTAGATTTGGTGCCAGTATGATCGCCTCTTTGAGGATGGCTGATGCTCCGGCGTAGTTCTTTTCACTGATGAGCTTTTCAGCGTCAGTTAATAATGGTTGTACCCTAGAAGTGTTCACTTGCCTCAGGGCGTCTGCTGCCCCTGCCTCTTTCAGGCCTGCTGCTTGGCGATAGCAAGTGGCAGCGTCATCGAGCTTGCCCTGCTTTTCCATGGCTGTGCCTTCTAAGAGCCAGACTTTGCCGTCGCTTGGGCTGGCCCCTGCTAGAGTGTCTGCTTCTTTTATCGCTTCGTCAAGCTTATTTTCTTTGATCAGGCTTTCAATCTTGGCGTATCCGGCTGTATTGTCGACTGCGGGCTTGGCTTTAGCACTGCTGGCGGCTGCTGTGGCGCCTGGTGTACCGGCGGCTCCAGGTACTCCAGGCGCGCCAAGTGCTCCTGCCGTAGCTGTGGCTGCCGAGCCCGTTCCTGCTGCAGAAGCTGCCTCAGGCCCTTGACCGGTCAAGTTGTTGTAGAAAGGAACCAGCAGTGGATTGACAAATTTATTGAGGGCAATGGCTTTCTGGGCCGCTTCTACCGCTCCTGCTTTTTCGCCTTGGCGGTCGCGGCCGCGGGCCAATATGTACCAAAGTTGGGCGTCATTGGGGTTGAGCTTGATCAAGTCGTCGACTTTTTGCACCGTTTCGGCCACCCGCATAGGCGTAGCGAGGGCACTTTCTACCACTGCTTGGTGGTAGGCAATACGGGCTTTGGCCAAATCAGGATTGGTCGGCTCAGCTCGCCAGGCCTTTTCGTAGCAGAGTTTGGCATGGTCGAAATCGCCTTGAAGCAGATAAGCACCGCCTAAAAGCATTTGGTTTCTAAACGACGGATTGATTGCCACTGCCTCAATGCCGACATCACGTAGACCGCGAATGGCATTAGAGTTGCTGGGGTTAACAGTGACGGCCCGTCTATATTCTGTGGCGGCGTTGTTGAGGCGGCGCGTGAAAACTGATTTGTCCTGATAGCCTTTGGCCTTGTAGGCAAAGTCTTTGAGGGTGTCACCCAGCACAGTATGGCAGTCAGACAAAGCTTCTGTGTTTTCTTTGTCTTTGGGCCAGTCTTTGCGCAAGGCAATAATCATTTCGTCGTAGCCTTCTACGACTTTGCCGCCGCGCATCAGGCATTGACCTAAGTAGAAGTGGTTGATGCCAGTGTCAGATAACTTTGCTGCTTTGCGAAATTCAACTACTGCATCTTCGAAGTGGTCAGGAGTGCCTTCTGCTCCCTTGGCTAAGCTCAGTCTGTAGCTAGGGTCTGATGGATTTTTTCCTAGAGCATTCAAGCAATAGTCGAGGTTGCTATCGGCTGGACCATTGCCAGGATCGGCAAAGAGGGCCCGTCGGTAGTGGGTGATGGCGGCTGGAAGATTTTTTGCTGCTCGCAATGAGTCGGCATATCTTAGCTCTCCGGCTGATAAATTGCGCCTAAAAGTAATGTTTTCAGGATCGCCTTCGAGGGCTAGCTTGTGCTCTTCAAGAGCTTGTTGCCAGAGCGCCTTTGAACCAAGTTCAACGGCGCGGTTGTTGTGCTCAAGTGGGTTTGTCGGGTTGGGCGTATTGAGATAGATGCCGCCACCGCGTCTTGCTTTTTGTACCGCTGCGCAGGGTCTGATAAATGCCGTGGCACTCAGCAGGCTGAGGGAAAGGGCCAGACAAAGTATTCTGAATTGATATTCGATCGTAGATTGCCCTGATGAGCGATATTGGTAATTGAAGTCTTTCATGGCTTCCCAGGCTGGTAAGAAGAACATTTGCGCAGGCTAGTTTGCTAACAGCAACCAGGATGTTCTAGAAATGGTAATACCCATTCTATAAGCCTTACAAAATTACGCTCGCTTTTTGTACTGGGTTTTCCCCCAGATTTTTGGCTGAGAAATTTTTTGCAGTTACCAAATTTAATGATGGGAATCTCCCCATTCCCAAAAAAATGTTGGCTGGCTAACATTCTTGGTGGTGTTATCACACTTTTCTGTTGACAAGGGGGCGGAAAAGGATTAAGTTTTGGTCACCCCACTACTTAGTTCAGGGGGTTTCGCTTGCAAGGAGAGCAAAGCGAAGCGCTCACAATCTTGTTGTCAAGCCCTTATTTCTTGTTTTTTGGCGTTTCTTTTACTAGTCCAATAGGGCATGAAGAATCTATATAGCCATTTGTCCCCTGGAGGGATAAAGATTGAATCACCCCAATTCTTCTACTTTAGCTGCCGTAAAGACAATTCGTAAAGCGCCTGTCGCTTTATCAATTTCACTTGCGGCTTTATTCGTTGCTAGCAGCTTGCCTGCTTTCGCTCAGTTGCCACCAGTCAACATGGGGCGATGGGTGAAGCAGCCTGGCGATAATCAATATTCGTCTGATACTCAACAATCGAGGCACGGTGGCGGTCAGCCCGTGCACCAGGTCGTTGTACCTCAGACAGCCGTGATGCCGCAGCAGTCAGCTCCAGTTTGGCGTCCGACACCAAAGGCTTTTCGTTCTGATGTATCTCTAGATCCCATTGTCTGCGATGAGCCTATTCCTCCTGTAGGTTTCGCTCCTTTACCTGAGAGTCTTGATTTGCCTGGTATCCGTGGCGGATCTTCTGGCTTCACTCGCAGCCCTGCTGGCGGGTTTGGTGGGGGAGGCGGAGCTGGTGGTTTCTCTTCTAGCTACCAAGGTTCTGCACCGGGCATGGGTGGTGGCGGCAATGCTGCCCCTGAAGTGCGCAGTTCACAAGGTTACAATTCAGTGCAGCCTGGTGCTTTCGTGAAGAAGAAGACTCCATACGGCAATGCTAATAACCATGCCCCCGGCAGTTTCGGTGGTGGCGGTGGTGGAGATGTCTACTCTAGTGGCGATGGCGCTGCTCCTATGTCAGAAGCACAACGACAAATGAACAGCATGGGTCGTGAGCCTTCGCTGAGCAATAAGTCGTCTTCTGCTCCAGAAGCTCCTGCTGCTGTACAAATTAACCAAGCGACAAGTCAAGACTTGTCGTTGCCTGACGACGAGTACAAGCAATCTAAGGGTGGTAATAAATCGACCAGTCAGGCCGGAAAAATGGTGAAGAGAATGGCTCGTCGTGCGGGGCGGAGCATGTTGCAACCGCTCAATAGTATGACGATGCCAAGATTTCCAATGAAATAGGTGTTTAAATGTGGCGTATAGGTCATCCATTTGAAACGAGATGACCAGGGGATGAGAGAGGATTTTAGTATGTTCCTAACAAGTAAAAGTTTGAAAAAACATAAGTTCTATCTGGTGCTGACCACCAGTGCGCTTGTGCTGTCGGCTTTGACCAGCAGCGCTCAAGCACAGTCACCTTCGGTCAGCTTGAAGAAAGGTCAGCTACAGCAAGCTGGTTGGTACAAGTCGGCTCCGCAGGTACAGATTGTTGATGATGGTCCAGTGGTGCACGATTATCGCACTGCTCCTCATGAAGATCAGGCCTATCAAATTCCGATTGGTCCAGCTGGCACTAGTGGTCGTATTCCTGAAGGCGGTATTCCTTTAGGTAATGGTGGCCCCCAGATGATGCGAATGGCTCCCAATTCTCTACCGCAATCAGGTTTCGGCACTAATATGCCAGCTCGTGGCATGGGCCCAGCTCGTGCATTGCCTGGTACTGAAATGGGTCAATTAGGTAAGCAATATGCTGCTCAACAAAGAGCTGCTCAAGCTAATGTATCGGCCAGACCAATTGGTTTAGGTCGCGGTAACTCAGCCGCGGCTGCACCAAATCGTATGGCTTCATCTTCGCCTGCTAGCTATGGCGCTGCTTATCACGGCAGTGGTGGCGGTTATGTTGCCCCAAGCTCTAGCAGTTCCGCATCGGTAAGAGCAAAACTTCTTGGTAAATAAAGTAGGTGTACATGTCCAATCGTAAGCCGCAGAATAACCTTAAGCTCTATCTCGCTGCCCTTTCTACAGGGGCAGCATTAGTGCTTTCTGCGGCTTCTCAAATAATTTAGTAATCAGGTATTAAAGTCCAATGCGCTTACCACTTCCACTTCTAGCTCTTCTCTCCATCCTGCTCACAGGATGTAGCCCGCTGGGTGGAAGTTTGGGCCGAGTTGATTCTAAAACCCAAACTCCAAGTGGTGGCAGCGGCCTCCTTGGTCAGCTTCGCCCTAAAGTTGATCCGCGCTATGTAGAGCAAGCTCGCCAAGAAGAATATGCCAGAGCCCAGCAGCAAATGGCTCAAGCTCAGGCTCAGGGGCAGCAGCGCGGAGTCAACACTGACGGAATGGGCAGAATTTTACCTCAGGTAATTACAGGTCCTATCTCTGGTCAGTTGGGTAGCGCTGGTTTCCTTAGTAACTCTACTGAGGCTCAGACTACTGGTAGCAGCGAATCAGTCAATGCCGACTTAACTGCTGGCACAAGTGGCGCTGTCGCTCCTAATGCTTCTAATATGGCTGCTCCCGGGACACTGACGCAGCCGGCCGGCGACCCAGTCTTGGTGGCAGATGCCTCTAAGGCGGCTACTTACGGTTCGTATGGCACGGTTCCTCCGCCTCCTCCTGGTGCTCTTTCTCCGCCGCCACCGGCCGTGACCCTTTCTACTCAGGCCAATGTCGGTCAGTATCAAGACCCTAACAGCCCATATGCCAATCCTTATGCTAACCCGTACGCTAATCCGTATGCCAATCCATACGCTAATCCCTATCTCAATCCTTATGCTGTTCCCTTCCAAGGTGGTCAGGGTTATCCGCAGCCAATGATGCCTCCGCAACAGCCAGCACGTCCATCTGGTTTGTTTGGTTCTGGCCAGGCTGCTCGTTCTTCTAGTCGTGACGATGATGAGCCAGAGCGTAAAAAAGTTTCTAATTTCGTGCCAATCACACCAACTGGTATGGAATCACGGTCACCTTATAAGCAGCGCGATGACCTTAAGGTCTTGTGGAAGGGTGCCTTGTCCACTCCTTCTATGCAGCAAGTTGTGGGTAAGGATGTCCGTATTGCTGAAGCACTAAACCGAGTTGATGTTGGCTTGCCCACTGATGGCACCAAGGGTAGCTTCAGTGTTGGGCAACGACAAGTAGACACTATCTTCAAGCCCGTTGCTCTCGATAAGCGGGTGCAGCCTGCTGTGCGTCGGGTACAGGCTGACCTAGTGCAATCTTATTATCGCTATCTCTATACCTACAATAAATTTGCTTTGGCTCAACAAACTTATTCTGCGCGCAAACAAGAAGTAGAAGTTGCTAGCACTGATTCAGAAAAACAGAGAGCAGCGGCCGATGTTGCTCAAGCGCAGAATGAAGCAGACAGCTCAAGAGAAGATATGAAATCGGCTCAGCAAGAATTGTCGGCAGCAGCTGGTGCTAATGCTGCTCGCTCGATTATTGGTCGCGTTTCGGGCATTGCCCCTTCAGCTGAAGCTCTCACTCAAGCTGAGCCACAAGCTGCACCGGTAGAAAAACAAAATTCTATGTTTGGTAACTTTGGTTTTGGTTCACTCTTCGGTATGGGTGCTAAGCCAGCCAAATCTGCTGACGCTTCTGCTGAACCGGCGGCAAGAATGGCCATGGCTGCTCCTATGGCTAAGGCCGCCAAGGTTGAGAAGGCGGCGACGAAAGCTGCTGCTAAAGATAACGGCAAAGACAAAGGAAAGGCGAAAGCTAAAGTTGTTGCTGTAGCTGACAAAGGAGACTTGCAGCCTTCTAGCAGTGGGCCTTCTTCTACTTCTGCTCGTGAGCGTGAGCGTGAAGTAGCAACTCCAGCTGAGTCATCTAGCCCGGTTCAGTTTGAACTCAAGGGTGTAAATGTCACTGCTCGAAAATCTATTTTGACAGTCGCCATCAAGAATAGCGGGCAAAGTGACTTCTCTTTCAATCCGGATTCATTTGCAGTTTCTGAAAATAACCATAAACTATCAGAAGCAGCAATGCGAGCAGACTTCGAAACCACCTTGGTGCAGCCCAGCCAGGAGGTACAAGGCACGATTACTATCTTTGGGCGACCCTGGAACGACCGACTCACGGTATCTCTGTCAGACGGCACTCGCAATCTGCAGATGCACCGATGACTAAGGTAAGCAAATTTTTTTCTTTCAGGTCAGAGCACACTAAGCAATCAGGTAGAGAAGGGATGAATAAGTTAACGAAAAAAGCATTGAGGAAGGCAACTACAGTTGTCCGCTCGATTATTGGCTGCACTCCCAGCCTGTTTTCTTTACTAGTCTTAGTTTGTGCTATCGCTTTGAACAGCGCCACTCCTGCATTGGCTCAAAATGCTGGTCCGCGGCCAGCCGGCGTAGCGCAGAACACACCTATGAATTCAAACGACTCGGCATTCGTAGACATTGAGCGGAACTTTCACAAACGCATGAAGTTCGCGAAGGCTCAAGCCGACGCCGACACTAAAAGGAAGTCGCCGGGCACTAATCTAGATGAATCTAATCCTGGTAGCACAAGAGTTACACCAGTGTATATGCCGGTCTACAACAGCATGGGCTATATGCAACCGCTCCTCAATGCCACTAACACAACGTTGCAGTCTAAGGACGACGAGATCTACAGTAATCAACTTACTACTTTTGGTATGCCTGTAAGTGACACTCAGTTTCAGATGATCAATCGGGAGAACAATCAACGGAAGATTGAGCAATTGTGGGATCCTGAGAAAGTTCAGTGGCTGACTAAAGCCACAGCCCAGATGGCTGGCGCTTCTGCTGGCAATAGTATGGCCGGTACCGCTGAACAGTCTTTCGGCACAGCTCTTGATCGTATCGTTAATGCAGACGGAGGCAATTGCCTGATCAACGTTGCCAATGAAGCTTCTGGTGCTCCCTATCCTGGAATGGTTATGTACAAAACTATTCCAGAGGCCGTGGGCATGGTGCAGCGTATGTACCGGCAGGTTTTCATTCCTATGGCAATCTTATTTCTTTTGCCCGGTGCTGTTGCTAGTCAGGTGAAAGGTCAGATTGGTCGTGGCTTTAATTTAGGTTACGCCGAGGGGGCGAATCCTTTTGAAGGCATATTGCGCTCAATCGTTGCTGTATTTCTCATTCCGGCCACTCAAGTGATCGTCAGCTGGTCTATCGATGCTGGTAACTCAATGGCGATGAGTGTTCGCGATTGGGTTGACACTGATATGATTCAAGATTGGGCTAACCAACTTTCGTACAATACGTCACGGGAGAGAGACGATAACTGGCTGCGGTCCACCCTCCCCGGTGCTGCTCCTGCTGGCGGCGCTGGTGGCGCTGGTGGTGCTGGTGGTGGCGCTGGCGGTGGTCTCGGTGGGTTTATTAGTGGCCTTGGTGGTGCTATCGGTGGTACTATCGGCAGTTGGCTGTCGTCTCTTGGTGCGTTCATTAGCTCTGCTGGCGGTGGCGGCACCGGCTTAGGTGCACAGGTGCCTGAACAAGCCAGTATTTCAGAGCAACAAGGTGCTCTTTCATCTGTCATGCAGCTTAACCTCAACATGATGATGAATACTGCTTCAATTTTCCTTGTCATACTGGGCGCTTATCAACTTGTGATGATTTGTTATCTCTTCCTTCTTGGGCCATTGGCCGCTGCGTTCTACGCTTGGCCACAGGTGACAGGCAGTCGTAAATTGTTTAGAAATGTCTTTGGCAGTTGGGTTGAAGGTGTCCTTCAAGTCTCCCTATGGCGTTTCTACTGGATGGTAGTGTTAGCTGTTATCACTCAGCGCCTCATCTATACCAATGGCGGCACCAATAACTTGCAGTGGGAAGTTTGTATGTTTACTTGTTTCCTCGGCATTTTGCTGTGGGCACCTTCTTCGCCTTTCAACTTCTCGCCAAATGGTGGTCTAGATAAATCGGATAGTCTGGCGAAGAGCAACAAGAAAGAAGGCGGCGGAGGTAAAGGCGGCGGCGGCGGCGGCGCTGGTGAGAAGGGCGAATCAGGCGCTCCTGGCGCTAGTGAGAGAGAGGTTACACCCGGTGGCAATAACACTGATAAAGGTGCTGATGCTACTCCATCTCCTGGCCCAGAAACATCCAACTCTGAGACCAGGGTCGCTCCTGCGGATACAGGAAACCAGGGTGATAGGGGTCAAGGGATAGTGCCTCAAAGCCCAGGTGAGTCTGCTACTGGTGCTAAAGAAACGGCTGTAGCGGCCGTTCCACCTGCCCCGCCTTTGACTGCCGACAAAGGCAATTCAGGCGGTGGCCCTAAAGAGGGTGGCGGCGGTAAGCAGGGGCAAGTACAGATGGCTATGTCTGTCAGTTCCAGCGACCCTCAAGCTGCTGGTGGCATGACCCCAGGTCTGACGCCTGGGCAAGCTGGTACGAAGCCGAATCCAAGTCTCGATTCTGGTAAAGACAAATCAGGCGGCGAAAAGGGCGAAGGCTCGGGCTCTGACAAAGGTGGCGGAGCGACCATGGTGGCATCTAGCGGTGCCGGTGTTGGCAACATAGCTGCCAGTGCCGCAGGAGGCGCCACTACGAACTTAGCGCAAGCCCAAGGGGCTCATAGTGGCAGCGTTGATTTGCCTCCTAAAGAGAAGAAAGACGACATACAGCAAGCTTGAAGGAGGTGAGGATGATGCGAATGTCAAAGACAAAGACTAATAACCGCAATGAAGATTCAATAGTGAGGCCCGGTAAAATGATTGTCAGCAAAAACAAACTAAGCACCAGAGTTAATAGAATGATTATTCTCATTCTCTTTGCCTTTGGCTTGTTCTCGGCTGTCGTTCCAGCTTTTGCTCAACCGAGCCCGGCTGACCTGAGTAGTATTCGCAACAATAACGCTCCTTCAGACATCCGCGGAACTCAACATCTAAGGAATAAACACGCCAAGGCGTTTGCTGACGCAGATCGGGTTGTTAATCAAGAGTCTGTTGGTCCTGGTATGGTCACGCATAGCACCTCTGGACCTGTGCAAATGTGGCCAGTGCCTATCCCCACTGCGGTGTCTCCCGTGCCGACTTTGCGAGATACAGCAATCACCCAGAACATGCTGCAGACTTTTGGTTATCCTGTCTCTGACACCCAGTTCCAGTTAATCAGTCGTATGAACGACAACATTATGCTAGAACAGTTGTATGACCCAGAGAAGGCTATCTGGATGGCTACGGCTACAGCTGGTGGAGCTGCAAACTCGGCAGCGAATAGTATGGCATCGCTGGCTATCAACCAGGCTTTGTCTGCCATCGACTTTTGCAAGCAGTTTCTTACCAACTTCACCGCTGAGCCAAACAATGTCTGGCAAAGAATACGCGATCAACTATTCGTACCCATGGCAATCTTGCTCTTACTCCCTGGTGCTGTTTTAGCCCAAGTCAAAGCAATTGTAGCCCAGGGTTCACCAGTGCTAGTTGGTGAAGTTCACCCATTTGACGGTTTGTTCCGCTCAATTGTTGCTATATTTCTAATTCCCGGAACGTTCCTTGTTATCAACTACGGCATTGACGTGGCAAACTCGTTGACGTACACGATTGCCAATGAGTATTTCCATATTTTCGGAACTGATATGTATGACGACGCTAAATGCGCCATCATCAGAGCCTTCCCTATGAACAAACCCGAGTGGAACAGAAACTCGTATACGGTAAAGGAAACGCCTCGCTTTGAGGGGCCAGGCAACTGGGCTCCTCTTGAAGGTTACACTTTAGCCACCGCTCGAATCGATCCATGTATGGGCGTAGAAGAGAGTCGGGTACCTGACGAAGACGTGGTGCAGAGCAAAAACATAAATCGTCTAATGATGAATGGTTTAAGTGATAGTGCAACTATCACTTGGAATATTTCATGTGCTTTCCAGATGGCGTTCTTGTACTACCTATGGTGCATGGGGCCTATCGCTGCTGCTTTGTGGGTGTGGCCTGTGCAAGCACTTCGGGGCGCTCTCGCCAGCTGGATTGATGGAGTGATCACTATTTGTTTCTGGAGTTTGTTCTGGAACACGACCATTCTACTAATGGCCTGCTTTAGAGGTGTTGGCGATTCGGGCACCATCATTATGACTGCCTTGATTTTCTTGGCTGTGCAATCAGTTAAGTCTGCCTTCGACTTTGCTGGCTTGGCTTCTGCAGCTGTTGCAGACGCTCAGGCTCAAGCTGCTAAAGTGGCATCAGCTGCTGGCAAAGGCGGCGGTGGGGCAGGAAGCGGTGGCGGCGGCAGTAGCGGTGCCTCGCAAGGTGGTAAGTCTGGTGGTAGTGGTTCTAGCGTCGGTGCAAGTGCCAACAACCCAGGTGGTGCGATCGGCGGAGCTCAGGGCGCTGGTGTCACGGGTGGTCAACCAGCCCCTGCTGGGCAGGTTGGCGGAATCGCTCCTACTGGTGGCGCTGACACTGGAACTCTCTCAACAGATGGTGCCAACAAAGGCCAAGGAGACGGCCTGCAGGGCGAACTGATGGGTAGTAGTGCCGCCAAGACGGGCGGTGATGGTGCTAAGCAAGGTGCAGGTGCTGTCGACGGTGTCGGCTTGCCGCCTTCAGATGGATCGGCTATAGCTAGCGCCGGTGATGGTGGTGCTGTGTCTGGCGGCGATGGTGCCAAGTCTGACGCAGGGGCGCCACCGAGTGCTGATGGTCTGACCTCTGCTGCTTCTGGCAACATGTCTAGTGATGCCAGTCTCACAGTTGGTTTCTCCGGTGGCCCTGGAGGTTCAGCCGATTCGCTCAGCGTCAACACCAGTGATGGTGGTGGCGGCGGTCTGACTTCGGGTACTGGTGTTGGTGGTGCTGGAGATCCTAGTAAGGGTCTAGATGGCATGCCAACTTCTGGAGCTGCCCTCATACCTTCTGCTGTATCAGCTGCTGAAGGCATTGCAGGCTTAGGTGCTGCTACTGCAATGGATGCTCTCAAGCCAGTGAGTGGCAATGCCGCTGATATCTTGGGTGGCTCTAGCTCTTCGCCGATAAACCTTGATCTGAATAATCAGGCAAACTCGCTGGGCGGCTCGTTCGCTTCAGCAGTCCAGGGTAATCAGACTGGAATTGGTGCTGATGTCTTCGGCGCTCCCGGTCAGCAAGGTACTGCTGATGCCTTCTTGCGTGACTCCGCTGGTCAGATAGCTACCAATGCTGACGGCAAGCCGATTCTCGATACCGGAAAAATTGGAGAGGTTCCTGCCTTGGCAGGAAATCTAGCTAATGATCCAGGCGCCGTTTCGGCTCAGAAAACAGCTGCTGAAGCGATGACGATGGGCGGTGTCACTACCGACCAACTCGCTCGCGCCATGGCTGATCCCAAAGGCGCTGAGTATAGTTCGATCGCGAACACCTTAGGGGTTGCACCTCCTGTGCTCGATGCTGCTCTGCATGGCAACACCAGCGCTGGTGTTATGACTGCTGTTGGATTTGGTGGCACTGAAACTGCTGCTGCATTCGCGGCGCCAGCCATCGGTAACGATACTGCTAGCATGTCGATCGCGGCCAATACACAAGCTCAGGCGATTGCTGGTGGTGACACTGGTATGTTGTCCAGAGCGACGGTCGGAATGGATTCACAAGCTGCTTCTCAGCTTTTGGCTTCACCGCAAATGGACGCTCAGTTCGCCTCTACAGTTAGTGGCTATGCTCAGGCTCGCGAAGCCACTGGTAGCTATGCACAGTCTGATGCTCAGTACTCATCAATGGCCTCATACGGCGGGGTAGCGCAAAGCATTGCCCCTAATATGATCAGTGGAGAGTTGAGCCCAGCTGGCAGTATCGCCCAGAGCAATGGTTTCGTTGCACCGGCAGCTGCTGTGTCTAACGATGCTGGTGCTATTTCAGCCCATAACGCTGCAGCCGACATCATGACTATGACTGGAACCAGTGGCGCTGAGCTGCAGAGAGCCTTGGCTCAACCAAGCAGCCCAGAGTACACTCAACTGGCCGAGCGCATCGGTGCTTCACCGGCTTTGGTTGACGCTGCCCTTCATGGTAGTGCTGCTGCTGCTGCTGTTGTAGAAACTGGTTTCGGTCGAACTGAGTTTGCCCGAGATAATGCTGCAACCTCATTTACTGCCCATCAATCAGTAGAAATGTACAATTCTGCCGCCAGCAGTTATGGCGCTCCAGCTGTACAGTCTGCAGCGATGGATATGAATGTAGGAGCTGGTCAACAGATTCTGCAGAATGGTCAACTCGATCAGCAATTTGCGGCCACTGTATCTAGCTACAGGGAGTCATCTCTGTCTGGAAACTACACTCAAGCTGACACTGGATATGTCACATCTTCTGGTGCTACACCAGCGGTGACCGCATCTCTCGTTACCGGCGGGGCTGATGCTCCTGGAGCACTAGCTGCTTCTATGGGCTATTCTGCTCCTTATAGTGTCGGTTCAGATCCCGGAGCCATTTCGGCTCAGCGCTCTGCCGCCGATATGATGGTGATGACTAACACCAGTCCGGAGACATTGCAGAGAGCTCTCTCCAACCCTAGCGGTGCAGAGTACACTCAGCTAAGTCAAGCGTTTGGTGCTTCTCCAGTTCTTGTTGATGCTGCCTTGCATGGTAATGCTAGCGCTGCTGCCATTGTTGAAACCGGTTTTGGCGGAACGCAAACTGCTCATCAGTATGCTGACAGCTCATCTACGGCTCAGCAGTCAGTAGCGATGCATGACACTGCTGCCACTAGATATGGTGAGCAGACCGTGCAGCAAGCTGCGCAGGGAGACATCGGTTCTGCTCAGGCAATATTGCAATCTAATTCGTTAGATCAGCAGTTTGCCTCAACAGTTCAAAGCTACCAGCAGGCTTATTCTGATAGTGCCAGCAGTGGTGCTGCACCAAGCTTTGCCAATGTTGACTACGGTTCCATCACCCCTAGTGGTGCGCAGCCTGTAGTGACAGCAGCTCTGGTTGGTGGTGATCCTTCTCCTGTCGGTGGCTACGCCAATGCTGCTGGTTATTCCGCACCATATGCCCTGCCTGCTGGTGATTCAAGTGCTGTCGCGGCCCAACGTATGGGTTCTGACATCATGG
>CALROJ020000095.1:0-20395 GCA_943369735.1 bacterium Ga0077546 | reverse complement strand
CTGGCAACTGAGAGCAAAGCCGTCGCTAAAAGCACGAGTGCTTTATCGTTGTCCGCAATCAAGAACGGAACATACAGACTTGCAGCTCATAATGGAATTATCAAGCTAAAGAACGGTCAAGCCGAAGGCGATTTTCCGGGCGGTTCCATTGCTGGTGGCTGGTTGTGCAATATTGAACAGGTGGCGCTGGGCGATGTTGACGGAGACGGTAAGGGTGATGCTGTTATTGTCATTGGTTACAATGGTGGCGGCAGTGGATACTTTGTCAATCTTGTGGCTGTGCTCAATAAGAATGGTCGCCCAGTTCAAGGGGCCAGCTATGATCTAGGAGATCGGGTTATCGTTAAATCCCTTAAGCTCCATAATCAGAGAGTGGATTTAGTGATGCATGATCATGATGACTCCGATGGTTTAGCTTCTGCGTCACTTAAAAGAGTCTTTTCATTTCGTCTCATTAAAGGACGCTGGCAAAAAGTATCTTGAAATAGAAAGTATCTAGAGAATGAACGCAAATGACAATTTTTCCATCAGCGAAAGTGGAGGGGCTGACAATTGAGATTATTGACTAAAGGCATTGCTGTCCGCCGCATAGCCTCAAAATTTTCATTCGTTCCAATTCTTTCAATTTTTTCGATTTGTTCAATATTGCTTGGCTTTAGCATCGGCCACTCTCAATCTGCTACTGCCGCTAATTCAGCTAGAGGAAAAGCACTTGGAGCATCGTCGGTGCAAGTGCGTTCGGTTGTTGAAAAGCCTGAGCTTAGGCCAATCATGGACAAATGGGCCGTCATAATTGGCATTGATAAGTTTCAAAATACCAGTATTCCTAAGCTGCAGTATCCAAGTAAGGATGCCCGTGACTTTGCCAAGTTTTTAGTGGAGAAAGGAAATTTTGCTGCCGATCATGTTTTGGTGCTTACGAATGAACAAGCAACACTGGGCAAGATAAAAGAAGTGATTGGTGATAGCTGGCTGCCGCAGCGTGCTCGTAAAGATGATTTGGTGCTTGTCTTTGCTTCGACTCATGGTAGTCCAAAAGAAATTGATGTGGCTGGGGACAATTTTTTGGTTGTATATGACACAGATCCGATGAAGTTATTCTCTACCGGCATTAGATTCGCGGACCTGGCTCCGACCATCAAAGATCGAACTAGTTGTGATCGGGTGGTGCTTCTGCTTGATGCCTGCAGCAGTGGTGCTGCCAATGTTGGCGGCAAGGGCATGGTAAGAACTGGCAATTTCGATGTGGCGGCATTGGCTGGCGAAGGTCAAATTGTAATCAGCTCAAGTGCGGCTGACCAACGGTCGTTTGAATCGAAGCGCTATGAAAATGGTGTGTTCACTAAGCAATTAATAGCATCGCTGCAGTCAAATGGTTCTAAAACAACACTAACTGAAGCATTTAACAACTTGAAAGAGCAAGTGGAGAATGAAGTTCAGTTTGATCGCAAGCAGACACAAACACCAGTAATGAGAAGCCGCTGGAAGGGCGGTGAGCTCATTCTGATTTCGGTGCCTGCTCGCCCGAGACGTGTTCTGCCTGATTTGCCGGGCCCTTCTGTTGCAGTAGAGCCGCCATCAACTTCTAGTGACGATTTTGAGCAGGGCAAAAAATTGTATGATGCTGGTAAGTATGCAGAAGCGTTTCCAATGCTTACTGCTGCTGCGACGAGTGGTAAGCCTCAGGCTCAGCGCCGCTTGGGCTGGATGTATCAACAAGGTAAGGGCGTACCTCAGAGCGAAACTAAGGCGGTTGAGTGGTATCAGAAAGCTGCTGATCAAGGCGATGCCAAAGCTCAGTGCAACCTGGGCTGGATGCACAGTGAAGGTAGGGGAGTTCCTCTGAACGAAGCCAAGGCGGTTGAGTGGTACCAGAAAGCTGCTGATCAGGGATTGGTTGATGCACAGAGCAACCTAGCCTATATGTACAGGAAAGGCAAAGGAGTAGCTCGCAATGACACCAAGGCGCTAGAGTGGTATCAGAAAGCTGCTGACCAGGGCAGCTCTGTTGCACAATACAACTTGGGACGCATCTATGAAACGGGAAGTGGGGTGCCAGCAAACTACACGAAAGCGTTTGAATGGTATTTGAAAGGCGCCAACCAGGGCAATATTGATGCCGAGTATAGCCTGGGGGCAATGTATGATTATGGCAGAGGAGTTGCTCAGAGCGATACTAGCGCAGCAGAGTGGTATCAGAAAGCAGCAGATAAGGGAGATGCTGAGGCACAGTACAGGCTAGGCACCAAGTATTTTTACGGCAAGGGAGTGCCGCAAAATGACTCTTTGGCATTTGAATGGTTTCAGAAAGCGGCAGAGCGGGCAAACGCTGCTGCGCGTGCTTACCTAGGCTTTATGTATGATGCTGGTAAGGGAGTGCCGCGCAATGATATCAAAGCTGTAGAGTGGTATCAGAAAGCAGCAGCTCAAGGTGACGACAAAGCCCAAGTCGCTTTAGGGATCATGTACGAACAAGGTCGGGGTGTGCCGCAGAGCAGAGCGAAGGCAATAGAATGGTATCGAAAAAGTGCCAGCCAAGGTAATGCCGCTGCGCTCACTAACATAAAGAGGTTGGAGCATTGAGAAAAATCGGTCAAGGCTTTTGCACCGTTGTTTGTTGGTAACGCTCTATATCGCCAAAGGCAATGTTATTAAAACTGCCATGTTTTGTAGTGTACAGCTTGGCCGACGCTGTAACTAAACTACGCCTTGAGCCTTTGGGGAAATTGAGAAATTTTTTGCGATTAATAGATTGCACACTGCGAAGAACAAGCTTATCAAATTGTTGGTTTCCGGAAGAGACTGTAAGTCTCACATTGCTCAATTGCCTTTCGCTGTTAACATTAAACGCATAAGTAGCACTGGTTCCCAGAGGGAATCGGGGGATGGGCGCATCGCCTAATTTTATTACTGTGTTGCCGATCATGATGGCATCGCCGCCATTAAGCAGTTCGCAGAATTTACCCCAAATGGAACGCGTCATCTTATTGCGCCATTTATCCCAATCTATTGAAACTTCTTCAGTGGGTTTTCCATCTGCGGTATCAATCTGTCCGGTAAGCTGATTGCTAGAAGTATTTCTGTTTTCACCTTGCAATTGCTTCATGCTTGAGTTAGAAGACTGTTTTGAAACTTTTTCGATAGCTCCTTTTAAGATCACGCCGCTATCCTTCGTCGCTGACTGATCTTCTATTGCTGGTAAATATTCGAAATCAGTGTTTGCTTGAGCGGAAGCGATTGAGAGGCAAAAAGACATCGATAGGCTCAGTATCGTAAATTCTATTTTGCTAAGTTTAATCATGAGCCTAGCAACTCCATCAGAAAGAAAAGTCAATTGAAAGAATCGATGTTTTGGCTTGTATTAGTGATTTAAAAATAGACGACTAGAGCTTTCGAATGTTCCTTTGGCGGGCGAAGTTAGTAGCATTTGCGAGCAATAGAAATGGTCATGTCGCTTATTAAATTGTGCGCAAATGGTAATATGGACGGCTAACGTAGTTATTTTCTTCTGGTATTGAAAATGAACCAAAGCAAAAGATTGTTCTTGTCGGCAGCCCTTTTCGCCGCTACTTTGTGCATGACTTCGCTCACTGCTTTGTCAGGTCTGGCAGCTGGTGAAGTTTATCCAGCAGACGTAGCTAAGAAATATCCGAAGTCTTTTGCCGCCTATCAGAAAATAATACCCAAAGCTTGGCGAAATGCGGCCTGGGCTTATTGTCTAGAAGGCACGGCCCCACCTGTGCGAACCATTGATTACAGTGGACGAAAATTTGTCCTGGGAAATGTTTGCAAACCTCATGATTGTGGTGCAAATCAACTAACTTTTCTTGTAGCAGTCGATGGCAGCGCTGCATATGCTCAGGCAAATAGTTTTGACTTGACTCAGGGCAAAGATGTGCTAGTTGGTAATCCTGATGCTGCGGCCAAGAAGATTATGGCAAAGGGGTTGGATTAGGTCTCTACTTGTATTTAAGATTGCCCGTTTCTAAAAGCCTGTCTGGTTGATCAAAGGCGATTGTCGGCAGTGTCGGTTGCGCTGCAATAGCGCGTTTTTTGAACGAAGCTGCACGTTGCTTGAGGCTGTGTGTAATCAGCATCTCGTAGGTGGCACCGGTCAACGACGAATCGGCTACTGAGTTTTGCTCAAGACAGTCGAGAAATTTTGAAAATTCTGGCTTAGATAATTGCGATCCAGCCGTGTCGTCCAGATATTTCAACAGCGCACGCACAGCCAGTGTGTGTGGATCTGTCGCTAGTCCATTTTGAAATGCCATTTGTGCGTCTGTTGTCGGCACTCCCGACATCGATGTTCTAGGTTTTTGACACTCAGCCAATAATTCGTTCTTTACTGATGCTGGATCGATCATCGCCACACGGCAGAGAAAGCCAACACCAAAATCATGATTGTTTAGTTGTGACAGCAGTATGGTCTTGACTTTGTCGACAGGAAAGCTGACAAGACTAAGAGCTGCAGCGGCTCGCACTGAAGCAGATTTGTCGTTCAGCATCTTGTCTAGCTGTGGTATCGTTTCTGCGCTTTGCGATAAACCGGCCGAAAGTGCTGCGGCCTTGCGCACTTGCTCTGATGCATCTGTCATCAATTCAATTCGCTTTTTGGCGCTGACTATAGTTGGATAATTAGATGTCGGATAATCGGCACTCAAGATTATTGCAGCTGCTCGTATTTCTGGTTGCGGTGAAGCTAGCCAGGCAGGCAGTTTGGCGCTGATTGTTTCTGCCATTTTGGGATCGTGATGGGAAGCGCCCAATGTCAAAATAGCAGCGGCGCAAATATCAGGTTGATGTTTGCCGTCGGCTATTTTGATCAAGAATGGAACAGCAGGTTTGGCCGTGACATTGTCCTTGATAGTCCATGGTGCCCAGCTGCACATGGGCTTGTCTGCTATAGTCCAGAGATAGCGCATGCGATAGTCATCGCGACTATATGGACTCATGGTACCGAGTGCTGCTATGAACGTCTTGAGAAAATCAGCGGCACTTAGAGCCAATGGCGGTTCGTGCTTGCTATCAAAAAGCGAGCTGAGCACCTGTGAACGCGGGTAATCACCGGTTCCACTTGAGCTGTTATTCTCACATGAAAGATCGAGTAGCGTTAAAGCCGCATACTGTGACACTGCAGCTTGCTTGCTACCTAATTGCTTTGTCAGTTCATTCCAAACCGCTTTTGCTGGCGTGATGCCAGGTGCAATTGGTGTCTCATCTGCCGCGCGGAAAAATCCCTCCCATGGACGCAAGGTGTAGTTAGCAGAGGCCTGCCGGAGAGGCCCTTTGCCATTTGTTTGTTGGGCAAACAAGATGTAGCTGTGCCCCGCTTCTAATTTGAAGTGGGCATGATTTTCTGGACCAGCATCGAGCCACATGGTTGGCTTGCCGGTTGGTGGTAGATCGGCGCGATAGTAGAAATCAATTGTGTCTGATGGTGCTTGGCCCTTGAGGGTTGAAATCAGCTTGAGCTTTGCTCTATAGACTTGCCAAAAATTAGACTTGAGAGCATCGCTGTCGGTTGCTTTCGCTGGCTCGACCGAAATTACTTTGGCTTTTATTACTAATGCCGAAGCGCCTGTCATCTTGTCGATGGTCATTGGATAAGGCATGATCATGGCTTTGGCTTGCTCGCAGTGCGGATTGCTAAAAAGAATGCCAAGGCAAGTCAGAGAGACAAGCAGTTGGTTAGTTCTGGCCCGGCGTTTAGGCGAATGCATTTCGGTGCTATTTTCCATCTGTGTCTCCGTCACCGGTACTTGTCGCTTCTGTGAATCTGTCATTATTTCATCAGGAGTTCAACGGGAGTTCAATTCATTCTACCCTGGGTTGAGTCTTTTGCTTTCTTATCCATCTGCGCCTTGCGAAGCGCTCTAACATAGTCCGGAACCTTCTTTATAAATTGCATGGGCTCTATATATTCGTCTTTGTCGCTGATGACGATGTAGCGCGTCTGCACTGACTTTGTATTTCCCGTTGAACCGGCGTAACCGATGACGCGACCGCGTTCGACTTTTTGGCCAGGCAAGACGCTGTAGGCGTTGAGGTGACAAACTAAGGTGCGCACGTTGGGATATGGATGATACAGCTCAACTGTGACTCCAAGCTCATCATCTCGCCAGCCAGCTCTTGTGACCACACCGTCTAGAAGGTTGTAGACACGGTCATTGAGTTTTGCGCCTAATTCAAGGCCGTTGCGAAAGCTTTTCTTGCCGGTTGGATCGGTGTAATTGCCCGCTTTTGCTTTTATGTCTCCGCGCCCAACTGGTGTGTATTGGATGTCGTCTCTCATTGGCGAAACCAATACTTTAGGGGCGTAGTAGCCCTTGAATTCCTCAGCCGGTGTTGGTGTCGCAACGACTACAGGGGTAGTTGCAGGAGTTGGAGTATTCAGCACTGCTACAGTCTTAGGCTGCCGCGGTTTCTGAACAAAATAGGCGATGCCACCGCCGATAGCCCCTAAGCATGCCAATGCGATAAAGGTGTTGCGAATAGGGTATGCTCGGGTGGTTGTCATTGAGCTAGGATATCACTTGCCCTTTATCTATGTTTCCCGTTTCGCTCACAATTCATTGTCTTTTTGGATAATAAAGGAATCAATCGTGGTCAAAATTTCACAGTTTCTAGTTGCCTTAGGTGTTAGCGTCGCTTCATTGGGTTTTGTCGCTGCGGCCAATGCTGACACTGTTGACGCGCGCTGTGATGTTTTTCCCAAGGGCGATGATAAGGCGACCTTCTCTGGTCTTTGCTCATTTTCGCAACGGCAAGGTTACATAACTATCGATCTGAAAAATGGCACAACCTATGAGCTCAGCCCCTCTGGTGATAAGCCTGGCAACTACGTCGACAAAGATGGCAAGCCAGCCTACAGAGAGTCAGGCTTGGGCAAGCTCGGACAGATCTACAGGCTTTCGAAGCAGTCGCTTTATGTTTATTGGGATACTGCCCCTTTCAGTAAAAATGGTAGTAAGGGCGGTGCCTTAAAACCTGCAGCGGGCAAAGCCTCGACTGTGAAATCTTCTACTGCAAAGCCTTCAACGGCGAAGACCGAGGCTCCAAAGTCCTCAACTGCGAAGTCCTCAACTGCAAAGGTTCCGGCTAGCAAGTAGGAAGCCTCAGTCTGGAACAGGCTCAAAAGGAATGCTCCCATGATGAACTGTTTCACGAAGCTGTATAAAAATGTCGTGATATTGACCGGCGCAGGCGTCTCCACCGCCTCCGGCCTTCCTCCCTACAGAGGTGCTGGTGGGCTTTGGGCTGAGCCAGATACGGCGCGTTTCTCATCGCCCGAAGGGTGTGACCAAGATGCTGATGGTGCCTGGCGATTCTGGAGTAGGCTGCGTGAGAAGAGCTTGGAGGCCGAGCCAAACGATGCGCACTCGGCGCTGCGTGATTGGGCTCTTGGGCACAGCTCATGGGAAGATCGAACTTTCACTCTCATCACTCAGAACGTCGATGGCTTGCATCATCGTCTAACGCGCGCTATTCAGAACCTTGAAGGTCTGAGCCCAAGTGCGCGCAGTAAGGATGTGATAGAGCTGCATGGCTCAATATTTCGCACCAGGTGTACAAACAATGATTGCTCGCTGAAACCATTTGAAGATAAGGAGCTATTCATTTCGGGGGCACCAAGATGCCCTGAGTGTAAGAGTGCGTTGCGACCAGATGTGGTGCTTTTCGGCGAGGCTTTGCCAGTGCAGGCAGAGTGGTTAACGAAGCAAGCATTGCGTCAGTGCGACTTGTTTATTGCCATAGGAACATCTGGCACTGTTAGCCCCGCCTCTGGTTTCGTCAATGCTGCCAAATACGCCGGCGCTAAGACAATTTTAGTAAACCTTGAGCCCATGGAGCCAACCAATAAAGCATTTGACATTGAGTTATTAGGTGCGGCTGAGTTGTTAGTGCCCCGATTGAAAGCAGAGTTTTTCTTCAATCAGAAGATGTGCAATTCCGAATTGCCTCCCGCCGATGAAGGCAACGAGGAGTATGCCCATATACGCTTTGATATGACAATGTCTCCAGAAGAGCAGGCGGCGCGGGAAGCACATCTAGAGATGCTCGGTGGTCTCGATAGCGTCAGATATGCTGACCCCGAGTTTGATGCCTGGGTTCATCGATACTATGCGATCGTCACTACTCATCAGTATCTACGCCAATGTCGACTTAAGTATCTGACGGCAGAGGAATTAGTAGAAGTTGAAAGAGAAGTTGAGGATTATTGAGTTTAAGTGGGCTTATAGTAACAGGGGTATCAACAGAGTCGTAAGTAGTTGATTGGCTTGGCCCGGAGGAATAATTGGAAAAGAGACTGGATGAACTTAAGAAGGCTTTGGTGCTTTTGATGGGCGTTCAGCTCTTCTTTAGCATTGTCATGTATTGCCTGCTGGTATTGGTCGTGGGTCAAGGAGTTTTGCCTTTGCCGCAGCCAATTGTCGACATTTGTCGCCTGCCGCTTTTTCTTGCCAGTCTAGGTGCTTTTTTGATTTTCTATTGGGCCGTTCTTTTGATTATTCTCTTGAAGAGCTTTGAAGAAACCCGCCAGTTAAGCAAAAAGGAAGGTAATGCGGAACCATGGATGGCAACGATTGGACCCGGCGCGTTTTTCTTTCCTAGCTTATTTTTGATGTGGAAAAATGATGCTTCTGGCAAAAGGGTGGAAGGCACTGAACGGATGCTTTTTTGCTTGCCTGCCAACAGCAATTCGGTGAGTAGCTTGTCTGTACCAATCAATCAACTGAAACCGAAGGACGTATCTGCATTCTCCGATGCATCTGGCAAACTACGTCTGATTCGCACAGAAGACAACCTTTACCTGGCCATTTTCGCTTATCCCGCACCAATAGCAAAAATGATGATAAGCACTTCGCAGCAAGTATTGCTGCCGCCCAAGTGAGTTTCTGCACAGGTTCGCAGCACTGCTCAACTACGTGGCCGTAACTATCAATAATCTGTTTTGTATAATAAACTGCAGCATTGCGTCTATCGAGGACGTACTTGACGGATGTGCTTCAGCGGGTTGTTGTTGTGAAGAGCTGGATTATTGCAATTGTTCTTGCTGCTGCTGCGATTGCAGCACCGGTTTCTGCCAAATCGTCTGTCAAATCTGTTGACAAGTCTTCGTCCAAATCTACTGCCAATGCTTCCGCACAGAAGATAGTCACGCCTCAGTCGCAGCCGGTTTCAAAGATCGCATTGCCGGCTGCAAACAAGCCTATTCGCGACAAGTGGGCTGTTGTAATCGGTATTGACAAGTTCAAAGACAAACGTATTCCTTCTCTGCAGTACTCATCAAAAGATGCCCGTGACTTTGCCGATTTTCTTATCAAGGAAGGCAATTTCGCGCCCGATCATATCTTGCTTTTAACTAATGAAGAGGCAACAGAAAACGCCATTCAAAGAGCGGTGGGCGACGACTGGTTGCCACGGCGCGTGCTTGAAGACGACGTTGTGATTGTTTTCGCTTCTACCCACGGTAGCCCTAAAGAAATGGATGTGGCAGGTGAAAACTTTCTGGTAACTTACGACACTGATGTGGACAACCTCTTCTCATCGGCAATTGAGTTGCAAGACTTGGCCACGACCATACGCAGACGAACCATGTGCGATCGTGTCATCGTTCTTCTCGATGCCTGCAACAGCGGTGCGGCAGAAGTCGGTGGAAAGGGGCTTGCGCGTTCGCAGAATTTTGAAGTTGGTAGTATCGCCGGTGAAGGCACCATTGTAATTTCATCCAGTAAAGCCAATGAGAGATCGTGGGAGTCAAAACGCTACCAGAACGGTGTGTTCACTCATAATCTTATGTCAGCGCTCAAATGCAAGGGTGCCCAGACAAGACTGTCTGATGCCTATGAGGCACTGCGCGATCTTGTAGCACAAGAAGTGCAGTTTGATAGACGAGTAGCGCAAAATCCAGAGATGAAGATGCGCTGGAACGGCAGTGAGCTGGCCATGTTGGCACCACCGGCGAGACCACGAAAAACCGAACCTTATAGTAAGGAGCAGCCTGCTGGCGAAGCAACTGCTACTAATTCGACTTCTACTTCTTTGGTGCCTACCAAGCAACAAGCCACCGCACCCAAAGTCACCACCCCTGCTGTTACGACTCCCACTGATACTACTCCCTCCGGCAAGCAGTCCACTTCTACTGGCACGCAAGCCACTCCGACTGGCACCGCTTCTACTGGCAGCTCTCCAACTGTTACCCAGACCACCGCCACCAGTCCTGTTCCTGCGGCAAAAGGAATAGGCATCGCTCCCTTTGGAGCCGTGTTCGAGAAAATCGTCACCTACTCGTCTCAGGGTGTTCTCTGGGGCGTGATTAATAGTCCTGATGAACTGACTGACTTGCCTTTCACCCTCGGTGACAAAATTGAGGCGGAACTGGCCAAGAAAGTTGGCGCAAGTGTGGGCGTCGTCAGTCAGCATAAGACCGGCGACGAGCTGCGAAAGAAATTCCCGTCACTAGAAAAAGTTCGTTATCTAAATTTGAGCGCATGGAATGAAGACAATTTCAAAACCATCGGCGCTGCCGTTTCGATGCGGTACTTACTGACAGGCGTTGTAGACGAAATTATGTGGCGGCCAACCAAGTGGTCAAACCGTTATACTTTTGTGGTGTCAGCTCAGATAATTGATTTGCAGACTGGCAAGGCCGTAGCTAGAGTCGACAGGCTGACAATCGGCAAGGCACCGTGGACCTCTGATACTGGCGGCGGTAAGAAGTATTTTGAAAATGAGGTAGTGCCCGATGCTGCCAAACAACTGGTGACGGCCCTTGCCAAACAAATGAACGGCAAGTGGTAAGTGGTAACTGGCAAGTGGTAGGCCTCAACTAGTCAAGATCTTTGTATCGCACGATGGGCAAGCCTTCACTGTTAGCCTTTTGCAAGGCATAGTCGGCAGAAGCAAGTAAGTTATTTAGATTCGTACAGTCTTCCGGAATTCCTGCTATGGCGCACATCACTACTAGCGTCTTGCCTTCCATCCCGGCCAGTGGTCTGGCTGCGAGTACCTTCTGTATCTTCTTGGCCATTGTGGTGGCACCGCTCAAGTTAGTGTTCGGTAAGTACAGTGCAATAGTTTGCGCTTCGTAATGACCGGCGCCATCGGTTTGACGTTTGCAATTAAAAATTTGCATTGCTGCATCAGCTAGAGTTTGGCGACTGACCAGGTTTATCCTCAAGCCACCAGGTGTAGGGTCAATCTGGCGCAAGTCAACTAGAAGTAGAGACATTGAGCCACGGTTTCTGAAACTGCGAAAGAATTCTTCTTCAAGAAAATAGAGAAAGGCAGGCGCGGTAAGCAGGCCTGTGTCTCTGTTGCGAAGGCTCATCATTACTGATCGCACAGCTGTAGCATCAATCTTCTTCTCTTTTAAAGCCCGCTTGCCTTTGCTCCCCGCTCTGTTTGGGATAAAGATCAGATTGCGGCTCATTAAGTAGTTCAAGCAGCGCAATAGTATGTATTTGGGGAAGAGGTTGAGACTTTCAAAGTCGGCTAATGTCTTGCGCCCATCCATCTGTTGATAGAGCAACTTCAAGGTGTCTAAGTTTATCGAGGTTTTGTCGCCCAAGGCTGTTTGAAATTGATCTTGTGTAAGCTGCGGGCAGGTCTGTTTGAAAGTAGTGGTATTGAACACCCCTGCCGATTCTAGGTCGTTGACCAGAGCCGTCAAGTGAGCCTTGTTTTGCATGATGGTCTCAAAGGGCCAGGTGACGCTTCTATTGCTTCCCACTTTGCTGGGTGTGATCTTGAAGTGGCCATCCTGCCAGAGAAATAGCTCCATCAAGGCCATGTTGCCACGGGCCTCACCATGGGAAGCGTCGACAGGCACGCCATCCACCAAAAACATGACGGCTGATTGTCCTTCGCTCTCCAGGCGCACGCGGCCGGTAAAGTGCTCCTCGCTTAGATGGAGCAGAAGCTCTGTCATTGGTTTTTCAGTTAGATTGCCGAGCCGTGAGTGCCCTGTGGGGTCGACAGCCGTTATGTCTGTATATGAGCCGGTTGGGTCGAAAGGCTTTTCTTCTGGGGGTGGCGCGACAGCTTTTGATTTTGATTTCCTGGCGCTGGACCTAGTAGTTAAATAACTGGAAATCAGTTCGTCTTGGTCTTGGGCGCCGTTGCTGTCTGGGTTCAACTCAAGGGCTGAGGCTGGGCTCGCCTCAGCCTGTCGTGGCTGAGCGCTAGCTGGCGCCGGCCCAATGGTATCCGCAGCAGCACTATCTGGAGTCAGAGCCGGCAGCCTGTTGGCTGTCAGCCGGCTTAGATAGACAGCGCTAGGCTTGGGCTGGTCCGCAAAATCTGGAACGGGCAAATCGTCTCTGGTTGATACCTGGCCGGCTTTTAAGCGGATTTCCATGACCTTGGCCAGCTTGGCGGCGTCATCCAGGTTCTCAACCGGTTCAGATTCGGCGATCGCCGAAACGTTCTTAAAGACCATCAGGGTGTCATGACCGTGATATTCGCCCAGCAGAATCTTTTCGTCAATTCGCTGCAAGAACACTTGCCAGTGCGGCACTCTAGGCGAAATGGGCAAAATCACTTCTAGTGTGATTTGTTGACCGTCGTGATTATGCCAGATGACCTCGTTGGAAAAGCCAGGTTCCTGCACGGCCTTGGTCAGCATCTTGTGCAATACTGGGATTCCGGGTGTGCCTCTTAACTGCCTGGTTGGACTCTTGCTCATAATCTACTCTGGATTTGGGCGAACCATTTTGGGCCGTACTATTTGATGTTTCTTTCCCCGTTGTCGCCGATTTAAATCCAGCTGAGATTAGATATGAGCAGGAGGTTCAAACATTATGCCCAATCACCCTGCGCATTGACTTAGCTGCCATCATGCCGCTGCCTGATGCAAATGAAATGCGGTCGTATCCTGGCTGCACAATGTCACCGCCGGCGAAGACACCTTCAATTGATGTGGCAAAACTCTGGTCAACGATTACGTGGCCCCTTTCGTCGCTCTTCAGTTGGTCTATAAATGCTTCTGTATTTGGCGTATAGCCAAGTTTTGCAATCAACTCATGGCAGGGCAATTCGCGTTCGCCGTCTGAATTTGCGACAATTGCCGATTGAAGATTCGGCGAGCCTTTCAATGTCTTTAGGCTGGTATTTAGTAAAACTGTAATTCTAGGATGTGCTTCAATTTGAGCCATGATATCTGGGCGTGCCTTCAGCGTGGCACCACGCACAAGCACTGTGATATCGGGGCAGATTTCTGCCAGATCTAAGGCAGTAAGCATGGCACTGTCACCGCCTCCGACTACAATCAATTTCTTTTTCGCTAATTCGCGCACGCGATAGCCTGTGGCCAAAAAGATGGTGCGTGCTTTCAGTGTGCCTTGATTAGTTTCAAGTATTCGCTCTGGCAGATTGAAAGATTCGACTTTCAATCCGGTCACTATGCGCTGAGGTAAAGCGAGCGCGGTAACCTTTTCCATCTCGTCGCGCAAGGCATCACCAGTGGCATAAAAGCCCGCTGAGAAATTTTGCAATGGCCCTGGTATTGATGACAGTTGACCGCCGATGCGCTCTGCGCGATCAAGAACGATAACGTCTAAGGCATTCTCGATGCATTCAAGGGCGCAACTTATCCCGGCCGGCCCGGCACCAACTACGATGGCATCGTAAATATGATCAACCTGGATCATTTAGGTGGTCTCCGTTTTTGAGATTCAATTCACGCTTCCTAACTCACTGACCGCATTTAAAACTGATTCTACGCTGATGGCCCACATGCAGCGCTCTTCCCACGTTTCGGCTGTGCACTTCCAGGTTTCCCAGTAATTGAGATTCTCGTTTTCTTTGAAACTATCAAACTCCACAACCTTGTTGGGAACGGCTGAAAATTCGATATCAATACAGCTTTGATGACAACGTGGTGCCACCAAAGAGCGTACATGGGGATAATCTCGTTGAAACATGATGTTATAACGAAACAAAGAAACCGTAGGAATATTTTGATGAATGGCCAGATGCATCAGGCCGGTATCTACGGCTATAACAGATTTTGCCGAGCTAATCACGTCAAGTGCATCAATGATTGTGGGCGTCGATATGTGTGGTAATCCTGCTTGCAAACAATCTCGCACAATCTCAGACCGCTGCGGTTGCCCTAGCACCGCTACTTTTTGCCCGCGCGATTTAAGCTCTGCGGCGAGGTCGAGCCAGTGCTGGGGCGGCCAACATTTGACTATGCCGGCCGAGCCCGGAATGAAAATCACCGTGTCTTTTGCTTCACCGCGAGCAGTGAATGGAAGCGGCGTCAATTGATCATAGTTGGCATCAATGCCAAAGTCTGCGCAGATTCCCTTCAATACGTGGTTGATTTTGTATCCTGGGTATTGCCGCTCAAACTCTGGTGACGCCCAAATATGATCGGTTTGCAGTGGATGGTTGCGTAAATTGAAATAGTTGTCATCGGCCTTGAGCTTGGCTGTGTCGAAATCTATCTCGCGAATAGACCCAGCCAAGCCCGCAATTCGCGCCTCTAAGCCTTCCTGAAAAGGTGAACGAGTTATCAAGTAAGTTGGCTGGCCGGTCTTAATCAACGCTTGCAAGGCAGGCAAGGAGACAATCAAATCACCCAGACCATTTGCCACCGGTGCCAAATAACAAGCCACTTTAATTCCCTTGCCTAACACTATTTTTGCGCAAAACTTTTGGCGCTCGCAACCATTGGCGCTCACAACTTTTGATTATGATACAGCAGAGCAAAGATTGGCCGTTTTTTTGAATGCCAAGACCCTCGTCAGTGAGAATGCTGCAGCACTTTGTTGGTGAAACCGCCTTCTGTTTGTTTGCCATTGACTTCCACCATCCAGTCTGCAATCGAATTTGCTTTTAGCTCTAATGGCTGTCCTACTTTGTAAGTAGGCGCAAGGTCAGAATTATTGGCGCAGTGACAATTTAGTATTTCTGGTTTCTCCCACTCGCTCACAAATGCCCAAAGAAACTCGGTGTTTCCTTGGTATTCAAAGGGAAATTTCACTGCCAGTCCCGCACCCTTGGGAAGTTTGCCGGCTATAAATCTCGCCCTAATTTCAGGTAGAGAGGCTCTGGCTTTGGCCATGGCTGCGTCCATTTCTGATGTGCGGTTGGTGACGACTACTTCACCACCATCTGTTTGGCCAAATAAAAGTTTGCAGACTGAATTGAGATACTCGCCGGTGCTTGCCACTTCACCTGGTGGCACGGTGATTGTGAGAAAATCAGGTGTGTCGGTTGTTTCTTTGTCTAAGCGCAGATGAATGTTTACTTTGCCTTTGGCTTGCGACACTTCCTGACACGCCTTGTCTATATCTTCAGCCGTTAATTCTATTGTTGATGGCAACTCGAATGTATCGCTGTCACTATCCTTCTTGCTACTTATCGACAGTGAAACAAGTTTCCATGCTAATCCGTTGATAATTCTTGATAAATTTGGTGAAAGATATGGTGGTGCATCAAATAGTTGTAGCTCTGGCAAGCCGTAAAGATCTAGGCCTTTTGTTGTATACCACTCGCCAGATTTACTCGGTGAGGCAAACAACGTGATGCAATCAGTGAAACGTGGTTGGCCTTTATGTGGCAGAAGAATTTTTGTAGATTGGCTTGGTGAGCTGACCTTCAGTAATCTCAAATCTAGAATTAAACAATTATGGTCATGAGCAAATGCACTTGCGGCCGATCTCGCGTAGATTTCTCCGACTGGTGGCCATTCTGGTTTTGAGTCTACGAGAACCATGACATACTTTTGTGCCCCTCTAAGGACAGTTTCTTGTTCTTTGCTGCAACCGTTTGCAGAGAGTAATCCACTTGGTGGCAGCGGAGCTTCTTTTGCAGAAAATTCTCTAATAGACAAATCACCAGATCCGATTAGCTTTCTGATGACTTCATTGCTTTGGCCGTCTAAGTTCTTCTTTGCTGAGTCAAGCACGGCCTGCTTAAGATTTGCCGGCGGATTGTCCACGGGTAGCAAGTAAGCGCTCATAACGTGCTTTGGTATTGTCAGTTTGATAGTGCCAGAGCTTGTAATTTCTCCACTCCTATTGTGCGAGTTGTCGCTTCTGCTGTCGCTGGTTTTCGAATCGCCACTGGACCTAACGTCACCGTGGGCCGCACAGCCTGCTGTGACCAGGGCAGCTAAGCAAACCGAGCATAAAATTGTCGATAGATGTCTGTTGGGCATGAGTTTTAGCTAGAACCTTAGTTTCGTTAGCTAAATATACACCTATGCGCTGCCGCTGCTGGAAATAATTTGCCTTTAGCTCGGCCTAAGCTTCCACCAGTTTCATATTTCCCCCCAATAGTTTGTCAGTCATTTGATCAGTACTCGACAATAGTCTCGCTGCCGCCTCAATGTGTCGGTCGTTAATGCAAACTTCATCTCCCTCTTCAGCTGCAAACAGAGTAGCTTTCCTAAACAGCTCACGAATGTATGCAGCGCTGACACCCTCGGTGCCTTCAATGAACTTGTTCATGTCGGCAACAGCGAGCGGCAATCCTTTTGAATACAGCTCGAACAAGCGCCTGCGACACTCTTTATCTGGAAGTGGTATCAGAACCGCCAGATCAATTCGCCCTGGCCTTGATGACAAAGCGGGCTCGAGTATCTCGGGCTTGTTTGTCGTGAGAAGAAATAGCACATCAGCGTCATCTGCCAGGCCATCCATTTGATTCATGAGTTCAAAGAGCAAAGGGTTGGAGTTCTTAGCTGTACGGTCTTGTGCCACCAGATCGACATCGTCGATGATGACCGTGGATGGCTGCAGCCCGCGAGCTAGTTCGCAAGCGTCTTCTATGTGCTTTACGTTATTGCCTGAGAGCAAAATGGTTGTTCGCCCGGGCATAGCGGTCAACAGATGCATGATGGTTAGCGACTTGCCTGTGCCTGGCGGCCCATAAAGCAGCAGTCCGCGCTTTAGGTGGCGGCCGCGCGAAACCAAAAGCTCTTTGTGTTTAGAGAAGCCAGCAGTGTGTCGTTCGATTTCTTCAATAACTTCGGGTTGCAGTATCAATTGCTCGCGCGCAATCTTGGGCATGTGATGAAATTGGAAACCAACTTCTCTTCCCTTGCCTTCTTTTAGCGTAACGACCTGACCTTTGTAGATGCTCTGACGGTCTGCCTCAAAGGCCACGCGATGCAAGAAGTCTTGCGCCGCGCGTTTATCTTTTGTCATAACCTCTAGCACGATGAAGTCTTCGAAAGATGGTTGGTGGAGGCAGATCGCAAATTTGTTGCTGCCATCGTTGATTAGGTACAATGCCTTTTCTGGACAACTCAACTTTGTGCCATCGCTGAGCACTACGTCTTTGTATTGTATGGGGCCGACCGTGTGCTGGTCGAGATAATCTGGATTGATGATATCGCTGAAGCTCAATTCGTCATCGGTGGATGCGATACCAACAATAGAACCTTGTCTGGGTCTGCGGTTAACGATGTGATTGAGGGCACGGTTGACGCAAGTCTGGCGTGAGCAGTCGTACTGAGCCTGCACGATGGCATGCTTGCGCGGGTTGCGCCCGAGGTAGTTTTTCAGAACTTCGAAAATTGGTTTTGGCCGATTCGAAAGAAGGGCCAATACTGTTTTGGTCAGTAGTTCGTTCATGGTGTTTCTCTTAAAGTATGGTTTTAATCGGTTTTGTTGTCGAACAATGCGCGAGAAAATTCGCCAGTGAGTCGTTGGAAGTCTGACTAACAGAAACCTGACTATCAGAAGTCTGACAATTAGACGAACAACGATATCTGCACTGGGACTGCTTCCCGTCAGCTAGCTATATTTGTGTGCAGGTGATGTGTGCAAGCAAAGGTTCAGAAGTTTTCTGAGCTCAGCACAATCAATAGCAGCATAATTAGAGTTGAAGACTTTTGCGCTCGGGCTGACAAAAATCTTGAACTCGTCGCCGAGGTGAACACGGCTTGTCTTTTCTGTTATTTCTTACGCATAGGGCATAACTTCCGATTGACTGATGGCATCTTACCTGAAATTGCGTGAGTTGCATACTTAAAAGTTACAACGGTAGCTGTTTGGCGATTCTTTCCTGATAGAACTATTCCGGCTGATTGTTGTCATTTACGTGCAAGGTGCTGTGGTTTACGCGCAAGGTTCTGTGGTTTACGCGCAGTTATTGTGGTTTACGTGCAAGGTGCTGTGGTTTACGCGCAGTTATTGTGGTTTACGCGCAAGGTGCTGTGGTTTACGTGCAACGTGCTGTGGTTTACGTGCAACGTGCTGTGGTTTACGCGCAGTTATTGCCCTTTAAGTGCAGTTATTGTTCACCGCTGGCATTTCGCTGCTCCCTACTTCCTAATACGTCCATCAGCGACAATTAGTTCAATCTGTATGCTGGCACCGGGTGACCTCCACGATTAATTTCCGGCCCAAATTGGCATAGCTAGTTATGATTGTCCGAGAACTAAGCTTGACCAAAGACAGAGCTAACGACAGCGATGACAAGGCAAAGAAGGCAGCGGCTCCTTGTTGTAACTACAAGGAGGTGAACATGGAAATAAAATTGACCGATAAGGACATTGAGCTGATACAAACTCAACCATATGACTCCACGCTCATGCCTAATTTTGAATCGCTAAAAGGTTGTTTAGTCTGGAAAGATGAACGACCTAGAGGATTGTCTCTTGACGCAGGGAGAGTAATTAATAGTTTGCTTGTTGGCCGCAATCTTCTTCATCGTGGACTTACTCTCGACGATCACCCAATCAATGCAGAGTACTGTAAGAAAGTTTGGGCTGCAGCCCAGCTACAGATTAGCAATTGGCCAGGCTTTAAACGACTGACACTAAGTGATGAAGACAGAAAATACCTAAATGATGAAATCGCCGCATCTTTTCGTGAGGACCTTTAGCAATCGCACAGCCATCACTCATATGCGTACGGAGCGAGAAGACGAATGGAAGCAGGATTCACCGGCCAAGATCTAGTACTTTTGAAGTCATTAAAATATGACCCGTCTCTCAAGCCCGCCTATGAATCAATCAAAGGTTGCCTGGTCTGGGAAGACGAGCGTGCCGATGAACTATCAGTTGAAGCAAAGAGAATGGTGAACAACCTACTGATAGCCCGCTCCCTTCTTCATCAAGGTCTGACTCTTGACGCTCATCCAATTAATCCGGAACTATGTAAAAATCTATGGTCGCTAGCTCAGCAGCAAGTTAGTGAATGGCCGGGTTTTAAAAGATTAACACTCAGTGCCGAGGACAAAGCGTATTTCGAAGATCAGATAGCTCGAGCTGAACGAGAGGATCTCTAACCAATCTTGCTAGTCCGCCACGCACGTGATACTCTCCAATCAAGCGCCTTTTGAGACAGCTCAGCTTGCAGCGCTATATAAGTTTGCTAAAGCGAGGAAGTAAATGAATTCACAAGAGACTATAACCCGGCAGTTACTACATAACTGGTTCTCTAGGGCCGAATGGGCAGCTGCTGACTGTGTGCCTGATGGCTTATCTAGAATCAATGGGTTAGTGACGCATCAGCAGCCTTTTGCTGTATTGGTGACGGCCACGGCCAATGGCGACAGAGAGCAATCAATTGGTGCCACAGTGCAAACGATCTGTGCCGCCCATGAAGCAGGCTGGATCTGTTCGCCGATTAAACTGTCATACAGGCAAGACCAGGAACAGCTACTCCAGTCTGACTTGGCCCTAGCGATTTATAAAAAAGACAATGATACCGATGGTGATGCAGTGGATACGACAGAGCAACTGATGGCGTTTGTTGTGCTGACACTGCAGAGTCTTGATCACAAAATTGCCGTGATGGCCGGAGCAAAGCGTACAGGTAGCCTTGACGACAAAGGAGTCTTCTCAAATTCCTTTCGCACCGACAAAATGTCGTCATTCCTGCTGCGCAGATATCTCGGTAAATTGCATGGAAAAGATTATGCTCTGCTGGAGCTGTCTATCGAAAGAGCTGGCATCTGGTCGAGAGCATCTTGGGAGTATCGCGGCACCCAGCCGGCAGTCTTGTATGGGGGTAGAGAGTTGTGGCGAACTCGCAATCCAAAGTTTGAGTTTGGTAATTTTGAATGTATATGATTGGGTGCAGGGCCTTTCTCTTCGGTTCGCCTCAACCAGACTCGTAGCATTCAAGAGGCATGGGCTGACCGGAAAAGGAACTTATTACACGAGATCCTGAGGTTTGTCCCCTATTGTCCCCTTTGTGTCCCCATTGACTGATAAGGTCTAATTTGCCAGATGCCAGCTCTGTCGGCGTTTCAGTTGTTTGCTGTTGGAAAGTAGGCGCTTGCGCATTGTCGCGATGTGTCCCCTTTGTGTGGGCGAGTGCTGCAAAATCGACCTCAGGAATCGCAAACTCTTCTTGACTGCTCACAGCAGAACTTTGTCCGACGTACTAAAATATGTGCCTCGCAAGATCTTGTTGACATGGGG
>CALROJ020000094.1:0-20463 GCA_943369735.1 bacterium Ga0077546 | reverse complement strand
GCGGCTTTTTCACTATCGTCTGACTGCCTATTGCGTAGGCTCGATATTTCTTGCTGCTTCAAGTCAGAATCCACAGCTAGCGGGTTATCGCTACAATTTCCGGTCTGCGCAGACCTGACGTTTCCACTTAACCCCTCGGCTCAAAGCACTCAACTTAGTGTGTGCTCACCGGTTATGTAATTAGTATAGCTGAAGAAAAGATACTTGGAAGTCCCCCGATGAAACTATTTTGCATATCTGCTGACAATTAATGAAGTGGCATGAATAGCTGTTCTGTATATCCTTCTTGCTAGTCAAGCGCGTGAACCACTCCGCTATCAACAATAGATTCAATCGTATATATATAATCGGATCTATTGTTATGCACAGCTTGAAATTATTCGCTGCCTACTGAGGGGCCGCGAGCGGGGCGGCAGATATTCACCGAGGTAGTTAGGCCAGCAGCATGGCGAGGCCTTCATTCGCTCTCACTGTAGCCTGGCTCGTACTCAGGTACTCTTGGTCCATATAAGTAGAAGCAAGGCAGCGGCCTTGTAAATTGTGATTTTTGACAGAGTTGGTGAAATTAAGGATCACGGCGATTTTTTCACTTTCAAATTGACGTATAAAAATAAAAAGACCGTCTTCTTCTTCTGGCTCTGTTTCGCGATCCGTTTTTTCTAGAGCAGATGTTGGTGTGTCTAGTCGGCTTGACTCTACAGAGCAATAAGAACCCTGACTAAGGGCTTTGTGTTGTTTGCGCAGCCTAAGCAAATGCTTTACAAGATTGAGCATTGATTGCGGCTGCTGTTGTTGCTCAACTACGTTTACCTCAGTGTAGTTAGCACTGACTGGTAGCCACGGTTCAGTATTGCTGAAGCCACTGTATGCGGTGCTATCCCATTGCATCGGTGTGCGCTCAGGGTCGCGTTGCTCGCTGGGCACGTCTGGTTGTCTGATGCCTCGAGGGTCAACAATTTTGTCAGGTGGTATTTCGCCATTGAGCATGCCAATCTCGTCACCATAATACCAAGTTGGTGAACCGCGCAGAGTAAGCAAAAGCATTGTGGCTACCCTGGCTTGCTCGCTGCCGATGCGGCTGGCAAAACGAAATTTATCATGGTTGCCTAGTACCCAGTTTGGGCTGCAATCTGCTGGCAGTGCCTGTTCGTATTCGTCGACGATTTTGCGAACTGCAGAAGCTTGCCAATTTTCTAGGCCTTCTGTAATTAGATGAAAGTTGAAGGGCATATGGCATTCTGGTTTTTCTTTTGTGCCATAGTAAGTAATTAGCTGATCGTACGGTAGATACGCTTCTCCAATCATCATTTTTTCATGACCAGGCCTGCTAAATTGGTCTAGCAACTGACGCATCATTTGAATGACTATGTGTGTTTCTGGTTGATCTTCAATCTTTGTATGAATCGTTCGATCGCGCTCAATGAGATTTTTGTTCCAGTTAACATTGACCGGTTCGTCGGCAAAATCGTCCGCTTCTACAAGCAGCCAGATTACATCAACTCTGAAACCATCAACATTGCGCTTGAGCCAGAAGCGCATGACGTCAAGCATTGCCTCTACTACTAATGGGTTGCGAAAATTTAGATCAGGTTGTTCGCTGAGAAACTGATGGAGAAAATATTGTCCTGACTCTTTGTCTAGCGTCCAGGCTGGTCCGCCAAAATAGCTGGGCCAGTTGTTTGGTAAGCCGCCACCAGGGGCGGGGTCGCGCCAGACGTACCAGTCGCGCTTAAAGCTTTCTTTTCCCTCTAGCGCTTCTTGAAACCAGGCATGTTGATCTGATGTGTGATTGGGCACCAAATCAATAATAACTTTTAGATTGCGCTTGTGTGCTTCGTTGACTAAATGATCGAAGTCTGACAGGTCACCGAAAAGCGGGTCTACGTTGCAGTAATCTGATATGTCATAGCCAAAATCTTTGTTTGGCGATGGATAGAATGGGCTGAGCCAGATGCAGTCAATGCCAAGGTTTGAGAGGTAGTCTAGGCGACTGACTATGCCCTTGATATCGCCGGTGCCGTCATTATTGCTATCTTGAAACGAGCGGGGATAAATCTGATAGACAACCGCATTGCGCCACCATTCAATTGCTTCTGCCGGCTCATTGCCCATCTAAAAATTTCCTCTTTAAGCGTTCAGCAAATTGTTTAAAACGTCAGTTTTTCCAGCCCGCTGACATAGCGAAAACACTCAGTAGCTAAGCAAAGGGCTACGACAAAAACTGATATCAGAGATGTTTTGTCACTGCTTCTTTTGTAGCGACGAAAATTGCTGATACCGAGCAACAGCATGCCGACAATAGCGAGGGGAAAGTAAATATGTCTGGAGACATGTAGCATGCTTTGTGATTCGGAGAAAGAGAAACCAATCAGCAGAATTACCCATCCAGTCCATTCTGTCACTAGGCTCGAAATTCTTTGAATGTCTTCCGGTTTTGTTGACTGGCTCAATTTTTTCATGGCAAGAACAATGAAGATGGCTAAAATAACGGCTAGTCCTGCATAGCTAACCATGGCTGTTTGGGCCATGTCCCAGAGTAGTACAGTTGAAGAATAATAGAGCCACCACTGCGCCAAAATCACGGTGGGAAAAATGATTATTGTCAGTACTATCAATGTGATGATGACGTTTACTGGTGGCGGTAGGTTGTTGCGACTAGGTTCTTCAGGGTTGTTCATTGTTAGACTTGGTAGCTTGGTAGATAGTGTCAGTTTTTCGAGTCGAATAGAGCATATTCAAGCATTTGGATTGCCGTGGTTTTATGCGAGGACAGGTCGAAAGTCTCTTCTACGATGCAAGACATAATCATTTTGTGAAGCATGCCACCTATCATCTCGGCCAAGGCAATGGCATCGTACTGCCGTATTGCTTTGTCGTTCATTAATTGCTGCAGGTGGTTGGCGGTGCGAAGAGAAAGTTCTTTGCGCACTTCTTTGCCTTTTCCTGCCTTTTCAAACGTTTCAATGCGGGCAAAAGACAGCACCGGCATTTCATCCCGGGCAATTTGAATAACCGAATCAATATACTGAACTAGTCCGTTTGTTTCGGCAATGTGTGGCACATACTGATCAATCATTTGGGCGCATCTATTGAAGAAGTCTTCCGAGAGCGCGTTAGAGAGTGCTTCTTTAGAGTTGAAATAGAGATACAGTGTGCCGGCGGCTACCCCGGCTTCTGCCGCAATGTCGGTCATCTTGGCTGAGCGGTAGCCGTCGCGTATGAAAATCATGCGCGCCGCAGTTAAGATTGCTTCCTTTTTGTGCGGGTCTAGGGCTCTAGCCATTTAATTTTCCGTCTGTCTTGTCTCTGTAAGGATAACCCGGCGACCATGGCTTTTTATAACTTGGCCGATATCGGTCAAGTTTCGGCAGCCGATTTCCTTTTCTGTGAATGCTGCAAACGCTGTATTCAATTGGTATTTGGGCAATCGCCTCAAATTAATTTGGGAAGGCTTAATTAATGAATGAATTCATTCAGTTAAGTGCTAGGATAGAAACTGAACCGCAGTAAAGTTTAGGTATCATATGTTTACAACAAGTCGGGAAGAGACAAGCCAAACTGAAATTGTTCGCGAAAGCTTGGGTATCGCCTCATGGCAACGAGTACGTGCGGGCGTAGGTCAGAGCCATAAGAAGTGGTTTGTGGCTGGAGCCCTATCTCTGGTAGCAATTGGTGGCTTATCGGCCTTCACTTATACGCACTCTCTTTCTGGCTCCGATACTGGCACTGGCTCTGCTGCCTCAACGGCTAGCGCCAAAGCTGCACCTCCTGTTGTTACTGTCACCACTGAAGCGGCCAAGATTGGCCAAGTGGCATCGACTCTTACGGTTACAGGTTCAGTCTCGGCGATTGACCCCTTAACAATAGCCTCTCAGGCTGCTGGTTTGAGTATTGTTCAAGTGCTCGCTGAAGAGGGCGATTATGTGCGCAAGGGCCAAGTTCTCTGCATTCTTGATTCTTCCATTTTGCAAGCTCAGCTAAAAGGTATGGAAGCTCACATGGTGGGCTCGCGCGCTTCAGCTCAAAAGGCTGTGCAGCCTAATCGACAAGAAGATATTGCTGGGCTTGCTGCCGCTTATCAGCAAGCCATGGCCGATGTGCAACAGCGTCAAGCAATGGTTACTCAAATGGAAGCAAGTCTAGTGAATGCGCGCAGCAACGCTCGGCGCTACAAAGACTTGCTCAAAGAAGGGGCTGTTAGTCAGCAAGAAGCAGACAACCATTCTACCGATGAAGTAACAGCCTTCACAAATTTGCAAGGAGCAAAAGAGCAGTTTTCGGCCGCCAAATTCTTTGCCGAACAGTCGCACAATAAGTTAGAAATGGCGCAAAGAGGCGGTCGTAGAGAAGACATCATTGTCTCAGAAGCCAACGCCGATGAAACTGCGGCTAGTGTGCAACAACTGCGAGCGCAAATTGAGCAAACGATTGTTCGCGCTCCTGATGAAGGTTTGATCACCAAGCGCCTTGCTCATATCGGAGACGTTGCCTCTAATGGCGAAGCATTGTTCGAGATCATACGGAAAGGACAGCTAGAGTTGCGCGCGCAGGTGACTCAGAGTGATTTATCTAGGCTGCGGCCGGGCATATCCGCAGCCCTCTCTGATTCTGTGCGCTCAGTAAAGGGTACGATCTTTCAGATTTCGCCAACTGTAGATAGTGCCACCAGATTAGGTACTGTTCGCATTGCTATACCAAATAATTCTGGTTTCAAGCCTGGTATGTTTGTTCAAGGTAGCGTACAAATTGGTCAGGCTGACGCTTTGCTCGTGCCCAATAGTTCAGTTCTGGCCGACGGCGATAGCAATTATGTCTTTGTCTATCAAAATGGCAAAGCAAAAAAACAGCTTGTTACTGTTGGTTCGCGCACAAGCGAATCAGCCGAAATTAAAAATGGAGTTGCCCCTGGCGATAACGTTATTGTTGCAGGCGCTGGATTCTTAGAAGACAACGACATCGTTGCGTTAAGTAAGTAGGCAGAAGAGTAAGTCAGCGAACTAGTTCGTCAGCGGCAGATTAAGTCAGTGGCAAATTAAGTAAATAAAAGAGTAAATAGTCTCTCTCCGAGACTAAACAATAGGCAAGACAATGAACTGGAATATCTCAGCCTGGTCAATTAAACAACCGATTCCATCGATTCTGATGTTTCTCATTTTCAGTATCGTTGGCGTCATGTCTTACTTGAGCCTGGGCATTGATGAGAATCCAAACATAGACATGCCAACGGTAACAGTCTCAATCACCGAAGCTGGTGCCGCCCCCTCTGAGCTTGAGACTCAGGTGACGAGACGAGTTGAAGACGCCATCGCCGGAATTGGCAACATCAAGCATATTTCTTCGACTGTCAATGAAGGTAGCTCATCCACTACCATCGAGTTTGAACTGGGCACCGATGTGGACAGGGCTGTCAACGATGTGCGTGATGCTGTCACGCGCATTCGCAACCAGTTACCCCTGACGATTGATGAGCCGCAAATTAAGCGCCTTGATTTTTCTGGTGCTCCTTTTGCTACTTACACCGTTTCTTCAGATAAGCACTCACTCAATGATTTGAGTTGGTTGATTGATGATCAGATTTCACGGGTGCTACTTGCCGTTCCTGGTGTAGGCCAAGTGCAGCGCTCAGGCGGTAACGACCGTCAGGTGCGTATAGATTTAGATCCAACCAAACTAGAAGCTCTAGGTGTTACAGCCGACACTGTCAACTCGCAAATCAGATTGATGAACACCAATTTGCCTGGAGGCCGCGGCTACATCGGCGCCCAGGAACAGTCTATTCGCACCATCGGCAGCATGAAGAGTATTGATGACTTGCGCAATATGCGCATTTATTTGCTCAATGGTAATTGGTCAACTCTTGGCAATTTGGGCACCGTTAGCGATGGCATTGCCGAAACCAGACAATCAGCCATGCTTAATGGTAAGCCTGTTGTTGCCTTCCAAGTCGTGCGCTCAACCGGTAGCAGTCTGGCTACTGCTGGTAAGGGTGTAGACAAGGCCATTGCTGATCTGCAAAAGACTCTTCCTGCCGATATTCACATTACTAAAATCCGCTCCACCTTGGGCTATGTGATGGACTCTTATCACGCCACTGTTGATTCACTGGTGATCGGCGCTGTTTTAGCTGTCATTGTCATTTGGGCTTTCCTCAAAGATTGGCGCGCTGCAGCCATTTCTGCCGTGGCTATGCCGCTTTCGATGCTGCCGACTTTTGCTGTGATGAAGCTGCTGGGCTTCAGTCTAAACAATATGTCGTTACTTGGTTTAGCACTTGTAATCGGTATTTTGGTAGATGATGCCATCGTTGAAATTGAAAATATTGTGCGCCATATTCGTATGGGTAAATCACCCTACCAGGCGGCTCTAGAGGCCGCTGATGAAATTGGTTTGGCGGTTATGGCTACGACCATGAGCATTATCGTTGTCTTCTTGCCTGTGGCTTTTATGGGCGGAATACCGGGGCAATTCTTCAAGCAGTTTGGTGTCACAGTTGCCGTAGCTGTTTTCTTCTCCCTTGTTGTGGCGCGCTTGATTACGCCGATGATGTCTGCCTTTTGGCTTAACAAACCAAGCGAAGAAGAGGATGATAGCAAGTCGATAACAGTCAGCACCTATCGCCACATGTTGCTCTGGGCCCTCAAGAATCGCGGCAAGACCGTGCTCGGTGCATTGGCGTTTTTTGTTGTTAGTATGGCCTTGATGGCCTCTCTACCTACTTCGCTAGTGCCTTCTGCTGACCGGGGCGAGACTTTGCTCAGTATCACTCTGCCGCCTGGTGCGCAGCTATCGGGTACCGATGCCGTCGCTAAGCAAATGACAGATATTCTGCTGAAGCACCCAGAAGTTTCTCAGGTCTTTGGCTCAATTGGCACCCCTTCTAGTGGTCGAGCTGGGCAAGTTGGAGCGGCTGGTGAAGTCAATAAAGCGAGCTTGTATGTGATGCTCAAGCCGAAAGCCGAACGCAAACTTTCGCAGCAACAGTTTGAAGATCTAGTGCGTCCGGAGCTTGTAAAAGTACCAGGTGTGCGGGCTACGTTTTCAGCCACTATGGGTCTAGGCGGCAAAGTACAAATTACTTTGGTGGGCAACGATGAAAATGATTTGCGCCAGACTTCTGAGCGCCTCACTACCGAGATGCGCACTGTGCCTGGCCTATTTGATGTTTCTTCTTCAGCAGCTCTGCGGCGACCAGAGATTCAAGTTACTCCGAATACCGCGGCTGCTGCCGATCAAGGAGTATCTGTTCAGCAGATTGCCCGCACTGCCACCATGGCAACTGTTGGTGATAATAGCGCTAGCTTGGCCAAGTTTGATCTTCCCGATCGTCAGATTGGCATTCTCGTTCAGATTAATCCCAGCTACCGCCAAGATTTAGAATCGATTGGTAACTTGCGCGTTATGGCAATGAACAAGTCTATTCCCTTGCACCAGGTTGCTACTGTGAAATTTGGCAGTGGTGCAGCTGAGATTAGCCGCTACGACCGTAGCCGTAAAGTTACAATTACAGCTAGCCTTGCTGGTGGTGGCACCCTTGGTCAGGCTCTTGCCCTTGTGCATAAACTGCCGAGTTTCAAGACCATGCCAGCTTCTGTGCACGAAATGGCCAGCGGTGACGTTGAGATTCAACGTGATATTTTTAGCGGCTTTGCTATGGCCATAGCTGTTGCAGTTATGCTTATTTATGCAGTGCTGGTGCTGCTATTCAATGACTTCTTGCAGCCTTTGACTATCATGGTTTCGCTGCCTATGGCCGTAGGTGGGGCCGCACTTGGTCTGGTGGCATCTCACGCGCCCATAGGTTTGTATGCTCTCATTGGTATCGTCATGTTGATGGGTCTGGTGACCAAGAATGCCATTTTGTTGGTCGAATATTGTTTGGTCAGCATCAAACTCGGAGTGCCCCGAGACAAAGCCTTGGTAAAGGCCGGAGAGGCCAGGTTGCGGCCAATTCTGATGACAACCGTGGCCATGGTAGCAGGTATGGTGCCAATCGCTCTTGGTATTGGCGCTGGTTCAGAGGTCAGGGCTTCGATGGCTGCCGCCGTCATTGGTGGCTTGATTACTTCGACTTTGCTCACTCTTGTGGTTGTGCCGGTGGTGTTTACCTACATCGATGACTTTGAGCATCGCTTTTTGAAAAGCAAGAATCCAAGCCGCCGCGACCTCTATGAAGCTCAGGCCGATTCTGCTTCAAGTTCTGAGACAGTTGAGCAAGAAGTGGGAAATCGTTCGTAGAACTACGTATTCACGAAAATTTTACGTAGTCAGCTGTACTCTAACCTAGTATCATCTAGTCACTAGGAGTTCATTATGGCAATCCCAAACAGCTTAGCTTCAAGAATGCCTGTATCGACAGAAGGCCAGACTAGAAGCGTTGACCCCAAAGTAGCCTACACACGTAAGACTGTGGGCGGGGTTGCTGCCGAGATTGATCGCCGGGTTAATCCTGTTGTGCTGTTGATACGCCCGCGCGACATTGCTGCCATTCGCAAGATCCAAATTGCTTTTTTAAACCGCAAGAAAGAGGCGTCTACCTATGTGTGGTCCTCTGTAGCCATGGTTTTGGCGGTTCGTTTACTATTTCCGATTGCTGTTTTACCAATGGTTGGAATTATTGCAGTTGCTGCATATCTCGCTTGGATTAAATACCGCTCTTTGTGTCAGTGTCCGGTTTGCTCTGTTTCGTTGGTTCCTGGCAACAACACCTGGCGCACTCCAGTGCTCGGATTTTCCACGGATGTCTGCCCCCGCTGCTCGGCACAGCTCGCTATTCCTGAAAGCGAAAAGAAAATGCGTATTCAGTAGAGATTAGTGAATGCCCCATTGAAACGACGGTTCGTCTTGGTGAGACGAGTGGGAGAAGTCATAGTCAATCTGCTTCGGTACATTGCAGCCCTGCGGTAACCGGGCAAAAGGGGCGGCGCGAAGAATAGCTTGGCGAGCCGCTTCGTCGGCTGTTGGTGAACCGTGTTTGGTGATTCTCAAATTGCCAATAGCACCATCGGGCATAAGAATAAAATTGATGCTTACTTGCGTTTTGTCTTGCCGAGCTGGTGGAGACCAGTTCTGTTTGATTTTTTTGCTCAGTTCGGCCATGTAGGGCTTGAAGTTAATTGTTGGGGAATTGCTATCTGAGAGTGGATTTTTCGATGGCCGAGCATAGGGCACTGGATGCGAATTCTTTGTGTTTTCACTGTGCATGCGTTTGGAGACAAATTGATCTGTGCCAGCAGGTGGCGGCGAGGCGGGTTTCTCACTTTCAAGCTTGATATCGGTGCGCAGCTCGACTTGATTGCCGCTGGCGTCATTGCCCGTGGCTCGTTTGCCTGACTGGTGGCTGCTTGTTGGAGTTACAAGTGTCGGATTATTGCGCAACTGGTTAAAGTTGGATTGATCCGTCCCTCGCAGAGGCTTTTTGTAAAGCTCTAACTCTGGCGAATATTCTTCCGGTGTGGGCGCATGGTCATTTTTGCCGGTTTCGATAATGCGTTTGCGATGGGCGCGCATCAGGGCTTTGTGCCGCAATGCTGCTTCTTCAGCATTTAGCTTTGCTCTTTCGCTTGCGCTTGTCGCTGTTGTTGTTGTTGTTGTCCCAGGCCCATTCTCTTGCTCTTGGTTGGCTGGAGTCGGAACTTTGACTGGTTCTGTGTTGGCCTGCTGTGAGTTTGCTGGTTGTGAATTTGCTTTCAGTGAAGAATCACGCCTGCTCAAGTCGTATCCGCAGTTCAAAATTAGCAAGCAGATTGGCAATATTAGACGAGGTGACAATGTACTGAAGCTCCAAAATCTACTTGTTGGTCCCGTTGCAAATCCTGATATTGATTCAGCTGCTAAATCAGGTACTAATTGGTTTGTTACTTTGCTTGTTAATCCACAAACTACCACTCTTGCCCCAATTTTTCATCTTCGGCGCGCCATTGTCGATAAATATGAAAGTCCTTGCCCTCAATCTTGTGGCATTTCCGGCCATGGCCTATGATTTTCTCTTATGAAAACCAATGCAGTAAGAATTCTCGACAATCTAGGCATTAGCTACGAACTGCGCGACTATCAAGTTGACCCAGATGACCTCACCGCCGAGACCGTGGCGGCCAAAATTGGCTTCCCTCTAGAGCAAGTGTTCAAAACTCTGGTGGTTCGCGGTGATAAAAACGGCGTATGCCTTGCTGTTGTGGCCGGTAACGCCCAGCTAGACTTGAAGGCTTTGGCCAAATTGAGCGGCGATCGCAAGTCTGAGGTGGTTTCGCTTAAGGAAGTGCAGCCCCTAACAGGCTACATCCGCGGGGGCGTCACCGCTCTGGCCTGTAAGAAAGATTATCCGGTCTATGTTGACGAGAATATTTATCTCTTTGAACAAGTATCAGTGTCTGCCGGTGTGCGCGGTACTCAGATAATAATTGCCCCAGAGGATTATTTGAAAGCCACCCATGCCACAGCTGGTGAAATCGCTAAAGACGCCGTGTGATGGGCCTTTAGCTGTAAGTGTCTCGGTGTGAGCGTTGGCCAAGGCTGGCGCCCATAAAAATCCACAAAAGTTGGGTATGCTTTAATTATGTGAACCGCTTGAGGATTTGATTGTGGCTGACAAAGCAGATGTGAAAGCAGAAACAAGGCAAGAGTCGAAACTGGCCGACCATATAGATTTTAGTCGTATCGAAGTGGACGCGCAGATGCGCGAACTGGGTAAGCGAGCCATTCCTCTTGATACGTCATTACCAAAAGCTTTTACAACCGGTGGCGCCGATCTTACTATCGTTGATAAGCAAATTGATGGTCATGTTGCCGCCGCCAAAGCGAAGATGACCCCTGAGCAGCTTGCTCGAGCGGAGAAAGTCGCTGACCTCCCGCACCGCGTGGTTGATGCTGCCTCTAATAATGGTGTCATCCCAGAGGTATCGACTTATCGCAGGAACCTAGATGCTGCTTCTGATAAAGCCCAAGCCGCTAAAGTTGACCGGGAAATTAGCGGTCATATCGCCGACGCTAGAGCGAAGATGACTCCAGAACAGCTTGCCCGAGCTGAGAAGGCCGCTGATCTGCCGTATCGAGTGATTGAAGCTGCCGGTAACCGCGGACCAATTCCTGATGTATCTGCTCACCGACGCGGTCAAGAAGCTATTCCAGTTGAACGCCAAGCCGATGTTAATCGCTGGATTGCCGCTGCTGGAAGAATTGGTGAGAAGTCGGAAGTGCGCGCCCAACCCGGTGAAACCTATTCGTCAATCGCGAGCAACTTGATTGCCGAGCGCGAAGGCCGCAGAGCGACGAAGACCGAAGTGCATGTAATGGCCACTGCCATTGCCGAATATAACGGCAAAACCGGCGAACAAGCCAATTCACTGAAAGTCAATGAGGTGGTGAAGTTGCCTCCGATGCGTAAGGCCAATTCTAATTAGTCTTTAAATAAGCTGGCATCTATTATTCGTTTACCGTTAGCTGAACTATTGGCTAGCGAGAAATAGGTACAACTCAATAGGCAAATTCCAATCTAATGATTAGCGAACACCATATTGAGAGAGGCGCATCAGGAAGCAAAGGCGAACTCTGGACTGAGAAATTGCTTCGAGAAGGCGAGTTATTAAAATCAGCTGGCCCAGGCTTTGCCAACGCAGCTAAAGATGCGATAAAACCTGAAAATCTCCCTGCAACAATCGGCACAGTCGCGCTTTCGGCTGGACTGGGTTTGCTTATGGCCCGCTATGCACCAATGAGTGGAGCAGCTGGAGCGCTAACGAGAACAGGTCTTACCAGCATGACTATTGCTGGCTCAGCAGAAGTAGCAATCAATGGCAGCAAAATTGCTGAGGCATTAAAAGACACATGGAATTCAGATCAGCATTGGCAGCAGAATGTATCGGTTGTTCAAAACAGTCTTGGTCGCTTTGCTTTTGAAAGTGCACTATTAACAGTTGGTGGCTTAGCCACAGTCAAGCTAAGCAGTGCTGCAGTTAGGGCCAGAGAATACACATCGTATTGCAAGAAACGAGGGCATTCAGATGAAGAAATCAGTTTGAGCTTGGAGCATCCTCAGTATAGCAAGGGGCTGGAGTCCACGACATTGCACGCTCTGCAAAAACGCCTGAGCGGCTACACCATAAGACAAGAGAAATTCGCGATTGCCAATGCAAAAGAGCCTGGACCATTTTTAGATTGGGACGACTTTATGAGACGCGCGATGAAAGAGATATCCGCTCCCGTTAGAGAATATAACGTTAAGGGCTTAAGCACAAAAATTGATGTGCCTGAAGAATATGCAAAGTCTCTTGACCAAGTGCGTGAGTTAAGGCTCGCAGCAGAAGGTCCAAGCGGATTGCGCCGATTTTTCTCAAGAGGCATAGAGGCCGAACAAGCGCGTCTTAAACTCGAACAGCATCCGCATCGCTATCGCGCTCTGCCAGAAGACTTGATACCATTTCTGGAGCGTACACCTGATCATTCATATGCTAAGAGACTGCTTGTTAGTGATTGGGATAGTCCGTATTCAGTGTTTCATCACAAACCTGGGGCCCCGTTTAGAACAGCTCCGGCTAGTGCTAATGCCAATGGTTACATCCGCACGAACAAGATGGAAGGCGCCGGGTGCAACGAAGTTGAGATGACAATCTTACTCAATCATGAGTGGGCCCATATGAGTAAGTGGAAAAATAAGAGCAGCAGTTCTGCTTTTGATGCGGCTGCAGATATAGAAGGCAAAAATTACGTACTCGATCGTTATGCCTTGCGCAATTATGATGAGCATTGGGCCGTTCATTTAGGCGAAGGAGTTCTTGCGCCAAACAGTGCAACGTTTCTTGAAATGGTAAACAAGGCTCCTATTCGGAGCGCTGTGCTGGGGCGGTCGCTGGCAGAATCATTAGAGCTAGTGCCGATGCACCTGCGCAGCCCCATTCATAACTTCTATGTCAAACGTTCTGAATACATCCGCGACAATATAGTTCCAAAAGCATTGGCTGATCTCAATTCAAGAATTGCCATTCCAAATGAACAAACCGAACTAGCGAAAAATATTCGACAATATTTGATTGGTGTTAAATAGAGGTTGGTAAATAGCATCGCCATGAAACACGTCATTATTTTTCTTTCGTCCTCCATTGCCTTTGTTGCCGGTATTTTTGTTGTTAGTATTCCCTGCGCCAATGCCGAGGATCGCAAGCCGCTTCCCCGATATCCAAAGAAACTAGTAAATGACAGAGAGCTTCCCGCCATGTCCAACTTGAGTGATGCGGAGTACAGTCAAAAACTGGCCATTCTGCGCAATGCCAAGCAGCTTTGCGACAGTGCTGTTGGTGAGTCTGCGATACCAAGTCAAGCATATCAAGCCTTTCTTCACTGCGCGCCCAGAGTTGTTCAGCATAAGAAAGAGGTTGTAGACTCAATTGGTAAGAGTACATCCGCAGGCAAAATTTATCTCGTCACTTTGCTTTATGCAATTGATAATAAGAGTGCTTTGGACGAGCTGAAGAGTTTGCAAACGTCCAAAGAAACTGTCGTGTACAAGAGTGGCTGCGAAGTATTCCATACCAGTCTTGGCGCAATTGCAGCAGATCTATTGAAGAGCGGTAGATACCTCGACTGGACGCTTGGTTCTAAATAGCCGAATTCTCATAGTAAGAAGCACTTCGATTTAACTAGAGGAATGTAGAGCTTGAGTAGTCATGTTGATGAAGGTTTTTTTCCTAACGCCCCTAGTCTGACTAAGTTTCAAGTCGTCTTTTTTATCATCGCAGTGGTTCTCGTTCGCGGAGTTACGCATCTTCTCTTTCTCTTCGCTCGTGATCTAGGCTTGGTTTCGGCAAATATTTCTAAGACAGATGAGGTTGCTATTTGGTTGCCAATATCCCAGGTTGCAGACTTATTGGTTGTGAATGCAGCAGTTCTCTTCTTCTCCGGTAGGAACTTTCTTTCTGCATATGACTTATCTCGAGATACTTTTATTTCTGGTATTCGCTTAGCCGGCCTAGAAATTCTTCGCAACTGGAAGCCCGTCTGTCTTATTTTGGTCAGCACTTTTGCTGCTCTTGAATTTGCGCATGCCTATCTCCCTAGTTTGCTGGTCGAACCGCACTACAAAGATCTGGTAAAGTCGTTTGTAAGCGGTGGTATTCAGCAACCATTGATTGCTCTTAGAATTGGAATATTGGCACCTCTTGCGGAAGAGGCGACATTCCGAGCCTTTATGTTTGTGGGTCTAAGAAAAGTATTTTCGTTTAGGCATGCTGCCATAGCCTCTTCTTTAGTTTTTGGTTTTGCTCATACGTATGTTTTGCACTTTATTTTTTCTTTTGCCTTTGGTTTAGTGCTGTGCAAAGTTGTCGAAGATACCAAAAGCATTGTCCCTGGGCTGATTTTTCATACAGTGTGGAATTGCTCAATCTTGGGTATTCTCTATTTCTTCCTGCCAAGATAGGCACTGCTAACGCTAGAGCTGTGATCAGTTTTTAGGCTTGCTCTCTTTCAGCAACTTGCTAATCTGCTCGTCAAGATCTTCGGCGTCAAAGTGAGGCTTCGCCCTAATCTTTCCTTCTTTGTCGAGCAAATATAGTGTCGGCCAGCCTTTGACATTCCACTGCGAGGCAATTGGCCCAAAGGTATCACCACCGTCAAAAAATGTTGGCCACAAAATAGTTTTATTTTTGATGATTGCTTGCAAATCCTCTTTTGGATCACTATTGACTGCAACTATGATGAATGGCTGAGACTTAAACTTTTGCACCAGCGACCGCTCGTGTGGGTACATGGACCGGCAGGGCGGTCACCAATTGCCAAAGAAGTCTAAAAGTACAACCTTACCGCTGTAGTCAGAAAGCTTCATCGCCTTACCAAAGGCATCTTGGCCGCTAATATTTGGTGCCACCATCCCTAGTGCTAAATGTTCCATTTCGAAAAGATTAGCTCGTGCTTCTTGCGCCACCGTTCTGCTGCCCCCTGGGTCGAAAGGCAGAGTTCCGAACTTCTTTGTGGCCTCTTTAAATAAGGCTGTAGCCTTGGTTTTGTCACTGGCTTGAGTTAGTTGCGCCAGCCTAATAGTTGCTAGGGCGCGAGTGCGTTCGTTTGGACTTCTCACTTTCAACTCTGTCAGCATAGCCTCAAAGTCAGGGCCTTCTAAAAAAGGTTGACTGCATAAATCCGCAAAAGCGGGTTCGTTTTTCGCCGCATAGTCAGTTGCTATTGTCTTTATTGCAGCTTTGCCTGCAGGCCTAAAGCCGCATTGAGTGATTAGATGGCATAGTGCTTTAGAGGCCGCCGCGCTGCCTGGATGCAGTTGCGCAAGAAGAGTTAGCTTGAGGTCTAGAACCGCTGAATTGCGGTCGTGATCTGAAAATATTTTGCTGATTTGCTTTTCTTTTTCTTTGTCCACTAAAGTCGCTGCTGGATTGGAAGAAAGCGCGGAAACCTCATTCATCTGGGACTGAAAATGATTCTGTTCGGCCATGCTCTCTTGAATCAATGCTGATACATCTGATTCTTTCGGTATAAATGAATAGACAAGACAAATCGCCACCAGGCAAAAGGTCAGACCCATCGCTGCAAGACTAATGAGGAATATTTTCAGTTTACTGACGCTCGATTTAGTGCTCATTTTAGTGCTCACTTTTCTTCTGGGTGAAGGGCTGAAATCGTAGTTATGCCATGGTAATTGGTGTATTTGTGTCATTATAGGTAGTTTGAATACTCGGTGCAATCTGCTGCTAGTTTTCAATAATTGAGAGATTGGCGCTTGCCGATGGCAAAACGAAGGTGCCCCACCGTGCTAAAAGTAATATGCGTAGCCATTCTGTTCACGTCTAGTTTTTTCTGCGCAGCAAACGCAAGTGCGGCGGAGTCAAATGCCGATTGGCAGAATGATCGAGCCCAGGGTGAGAAGCTTGCGCGGCACGTTCTAGCTTATAAGCTCGATGACGAGACAAGGCGGCTGTATCTTCAAGGTTTGGCTGCCTGTCTGAGCCAGCAGGGTAAGAACAAGGAAGCTGCGATTTACGAAGCCCAAGGGCGCAAATTCAATTTTTTAGTAGATGACGAGCGCGCAGCTGCAGCCGAGATTGCCCGTAAGAATGCGAGAAAGCATTAGCTAGTAGCCGGGCAATTGCTAGTTTAGTCTGTTGTGCGATTACTAGTTTAATGTGTTGTGTAATTACTAGTTTATTCTGCGAGAGGGTTACTGGTGTTCGCTTCCGCTGAGTTCGAAAATTGGTAATCCAGCTTTGAAGCAGCGCAAAAGTAGACCAGCGTCTGGACAATCGTCAGCGTCATCACTGAAGACATGTTCGCTTAAATGATCACGCCAGATGCAATCGTCGCTGTGAATATAGGGTGCTTTTGTTTCGCCGGCAACATAACAATCGTGGTCAAGCGAGAGTAATGCTGCCGCTTTAAAGTCACCGGCGACTCGCAGCACACCGTCATTGTATTCACCAATCACTAGTTCACTTGCAAGTAGATCACCAAGCACAATTACTGTCGATCCGGCTTTGTGTAGCGAGTTTACAGTCAGAGAGCCTTTGACGAAAAGCATGGGGCCATGCTCAAGAGTTTTGTTTAGTATGTCGCCTGCCACTTCTAAGTCTCCCAGGCAGACGATGGTGGCGATCCTGTTTTGCCCCGCCCATGGTGCAAAACTTTCAAGTATTAGGTCTCCATCAAGCTTTGTTCCACCTGGCAATACAAGGGCATTTTCTTGTCCATGAGTTTCTAGCTCGTGGTTAACAAATTCAGAAAAGCAGTCAACTGCATTGTTTGATTTGCTTGCTTGTAACGCTGCGGTAATCGCTGATAGAAGTTCTTCTTTTAGCTTTGTGAGCGGGCCTATGGTGCCTAAGTTAATTGGATCTGCTGGCCTTTCGACTAAGGGCGGTAATGTCAGTTTCGTTTCTGACTCAGGGTGGCTTCGCTCTTTCCAAATTGATTTGCCAACCTTGGCAAAGTTGATGATCTCGTCTATTTTGATAGCGGACCAGCCTCCGGCAATAACTTCTGGAACAAAATACTTCTTGAGTTGATGGTCTGAGCAATCAACTATGCTGAAACTTTTGGCTTTGACACCACCAGCGATGTATTCTTCTGTCGGCAGTTTGTCGCGTAAGCGAGGCACGAAGCCAGCACCATTGAATGCCCCTGAGACTCTTAAATAGCCTTCGTTGTTGTCGCCAACGTAGTATCCGGTCAGGTTAATGTCGCCGCGGACCACAAGAAACATGCCCCCCTTGACGATATTGTTGCAAGTGAGGGTTCCGTCTATGAATACCATGGGCTGCCAATCGTCGTGATAGCGGCTAAAGAAATCGCCGTCTATTTTTAGGTCGCCAAAGCAGGCAAGAATTGGCGCATCTTCTTTGATTTGCCCTAGGTCGAGGGTGCTAGTTAAGTGCTGATTACCTTCCCAAGCTAGGGCAAATTTGCACTTGTTGAATTCAAGGGCCATGTCTACAATTTGCGCCACATCGGATAACCCCGGCTTGTTCTTGCAGCATTTCAGTATGCGATCTTTTACTTTCTTCACGTCAAGCTTCTGGGCGCCTAAGTCGTGCATGGTTTCCTTCTTTTTCAGTGGTAAGCGGATGGTAGACGGCTGTGACTGGTCTGGTTGTCACTGTGGGTCTACGTAGTTCATGGAAAAATTAGAAGGTAATATGAGCTATTTTGTTGGTTGGCAAGGGTACTTGTTCGCTGGGTGATTACTACTTTCTTGTGTCGTGCCCCCTGGCCTACAGGCTAGTCGTCTCGAAGAGTGATTGATCTATGACTCTACCTTCTTTCAGGGTAACGGTAAATTGACCGCTTCTAAAATGGCCATTTACCATAACAAACAAATCCTTTTGTCCGTTGGGTCTTACTGATTCTCCGAACCTACAGTCTTTGCCAAAGACGAGCATTTCCTTAACTTCTGCCTCTGTTTTGCCGAGCAAAGTTTTCTGGTAGACGAACCCCTTTGCGATGCACCAACGGTCTCCAAACCAATCTCCACCTATGTTTTCAACCCATGATTTTTTCGAATACTCTTTTGTTTCGTTGTACCACTGCTTGAAGTGAGGAGGGATGCAGCAGAGCCCACAAATCACCACAAGAATTGAGAGCGCTTGAGTTTTGGAAAGTATTGGGTCGCTCGGGTCTTTCAATTTCTTGCTCATTTCATGCCCTTAGTGTTTCACGCTCGACTCATCATTTGTCGTTCTTCTAGAAGTACACCATGCTGCTGTGTGAATGGTTCAGTTGCAAATGCGGATTTGGAATTTTGGTCCGCGCGGAGTTGGACGATATCTAGGCTGCTATCCTGCTACCTGCAAATACAGCGAATCCTAACTGTACATGGTAGCGCAATAGCGGCATATCGCCGCAGCTAATTCGCCTCTGGTTTCCCTTTCATTGTCTTCTTAACCAGCTCAGCTAGGAAGATACACAGGGGCTCAATATCTTGCCTGACACTAGCGCTCTCAAGGGCTTCTAGGTAGTCACTGCGGCGTTCTACTGGAATCACAGTCCATGGATAGCCGCCAGAAGCTAGCATTAGATTCATCAAGAACCTACCGATTCTGCCGTTACCGTCCATGTAGGGATGAATGTAGACAAAGACGAAGTGCCCAAGCACGGCTCGCACGCCGGGGTCTTTCTCTTCTTTCAAAAGGTCAAATAGAGTCGGCATCATTTCACGCATGGCTTGAGGGTTTGGTGGCACGTGCATTGATTGTCCGATGAAGACTTGATCGCGGCGGTAGCCCGCTAAGTCGGCTGGTTTTAGCAGTCCGGCAGTGACGCTGCTTGAGAAGAGCTCTCTGTACCAGCTGCCATGATCATCGTCGGCAACTTTGCCAGCATTTTGGCCTTTGAGGGCTTTTTGCACGCTGATTCGCACTGATTGGTAGGACTGCCAATAACCACTCATGGCCAGTGAATTGCGCAGTTCGCGATCTTTCTCATTGGCATCAGGATTCCATTTGCCTAGCCTAATTTTGTCGATCAATTCTCGACTGACTTTGTAGCCTTCTATTGATAGAGAGTGATAGGCATCGGTGACGTAGAGCTCTTGTATGCGGTTTAAGTATTCAGCAATATCTGTCTGGCGACTAGTTGCAGCCGGAAAAAGCTCGAGTATCGGCTGGCGCATTTCCTGCCACATTAGGCGAATGCGATTGGTGTACGGTGACCTCTCTGACTTTTGAAAGACTATGGAAGTGGCGGTGGTAAAAGGATCTTCTTCTCGGCAGTCGAAAGACGCTAGTGTCATGGCTTTTAAAATGTCGTTGGCAATGCGCTCTCTGCCAACATTGCGAAATGCACCGGCCAGTCTTCCGGCAATTAACGAGTGGCCGCCTTCAAGTAGGCGCGGTAGCAAGTCTGATGAATCAGAGATAGCGGTTAGCGCCGCTCTAGAGTCTATTGAATGATTGCGAAAATAGCTTGGCGAGCAAGCAATTAGAGCGGCTGGCAAAGAGAATAGGGATAGGCCCTCGGTCGTTACTAGATCTTGCGATGATGGTAGCGATGATTTTAGGTCCAAAATCGAAGTGTTGTGTGGCAGATTGGTTAGGTTGTTACTGCCCTTGCTACAGCGCACAAGGAGCTGCTCTGGCACTGTTCTGTTGCCCACGTGTAGTGAGAGGGATTGCTCGGGGGAAAGGCACCAATCGCTGCCGAAGCGGGCCTGAAGGTAGTCGGCGCAAAAGCCCCAATAAGACGTGTACCAGGCAGCGCTAGCACCCTTAGTTTGGTCTGGGCTAGCGGAAATTGGGCTAGTAGGAATGTACCAGCCTTTTATCACTTCTTGCAGAAAACCGTTTTTGAGTAATCGCTCGCGGTGAACCCTTGAGAGGTCGCTGCCTTGAATTGCGAACTTCCTGTTTTCTTGAAGTTCATGGAGCACTTCAAGAGACTGCGCTAGTTTTTCGGTTATTGAGGGCATTTGCTTTGCCGTGCGATTGCTAGTTTAATGTGTTGTGCAATTACTAGTTTATCATGCTGTGTGATTGCTAGTTTAAGATGTTGTGGAACTGCTGTTTTCGCAGCGAGTTTTGCTAGACCGATATAGTATGGTAATTCTGTTCGCAAGGGCGGTTGATCATGCTTCGTACTTCGCGATTACCAGCAATAGCGATAATGGTTGCCCTGTTTGTTGGCGGGCTATTGGTGTCTCCACTAAATCTATACATCTTCCTTGTTTTTGATAGCATCGAACGGTTCGGTGAACCGTTTGGCTTTATCGATCGCAATGGTAAAGTCGTGAATGATCTGCGCAGTTTCAATCAAACCAGCTATGACCACAGTTACTTTTCTGGATTTTCTGACGGCTTATGCATGGCTGCCATTACTTGTGAAGATGAAATCATCGGCTTCAGGCGAGATAAGTATGCTTATCTACGACCTGACGGATCATTTCTTGCTAACAACGCAACTTTCTATGGTGCAGGCGATTTCACTGAGGGCCTAGCCGCTGTTGATGTGAAGAAGAGAAGTTTTTCTCCTATCGAACGG
>CALROJ020000093.1:0-20878 GCA_943369735.1 bacterium Ga0077546 | reverse complement strand
CAACACCCGCGTATTTAGCAGTGACCGAAGCAGCTTCTGCCGGCGCAAGGGTGAAACTCTTAGCCCCTACATAATCAAACGTCTTCTTCAGGGCAAAGCCTTTAAGGCCACCCATAGCAAGGTTTACCGATGCCTCGCCAGCTGTGTCTTTGGAATGGACCGAATCTAAACCATAAGCGACAATAGATCCAGCCAGCATAGCTCGAGACTTCGCCCCAGCAAAGAGCGGCACAGCCTTAATGAAACTTCCTGCATAAAAATCGACTTCATTTTGAGACTTAACAGCCTGTTGATCACCCTGAACAGCTTGGCGAATTTCATCGCGCAAATTGCTATTGGCCGGTAGCACACCCTTAACAGCTTGTGCTTCGGCCTGCAGCTTCAATTGTTTGAGTTGCTCTAAAGATTGAGCATCTTTGTCATAAACAAAATGCACAAGTTTATCAAGCACCGACTTGTTGTCGGCAGCTTCTTGATGCATGTCAATTTGTTTCTTGAGAGACGCCAAAGAGCCATCGCCGGCCCCAGCTTTGTCAAACTTAGAATTTAGAGTTTCAGGATTTTCAGGCATACCAGTTGTGGGATAGCGCTTTCGACTGTAAGAAAGTCTACAATTTACCGTTAGAGATTACGTTTTCAGTAGCACAACAGCAATGGGGAAGCTCCCATGCTTCTATACTCTATTTATATATTCACCAATGTACCCACATCTGAAAACGTTAAATCTGGCAGAAAGACGGGCATAGTAAGCCCAGGCGGCTTTTTACTGAAAGGACCTAACACGCCACAATGGCCAAAATCCTATTAGTTGAAGACGAACCGGACTTTTCAATTTTGATCGCTCAGTTGTTGGCGTCTGAACACCATACTGTTGAAATCGCCGCCAGTGGCGAGTCTGCCCTAGAGCTATTGGCTGCCTATCACTTTGATTGCCTGATTCTCGACTGGAACCTGCCCGGGATCAGCGGGCTGGAAGTCTGTCAGAAATTCAGAGCGAAAAAGGGCCTAACACCAATTTTAATGTTGACCGCTCGGCAGCACGTGGACGACAAGTCTGCTGGTCTAGATTCCGGCGCCGATGACTATTTAACCAAGCCTTTCGAGTTAAAAGAGCTATCGTCTAGGGTTCGTGCCCTTCTTCGGCGCCCCAGCAGCTTCCAGGGCACCAGCCTGAAAGTGGGAAAGCTTGAGATGGACGTCAACAATTTCAAACTCACAAACCAAGGCAAGGAAGTTCAACTTTTGCCCAAAGAATTTGCCTTACTGGAATTTTTTATGCGCCACCCCAATCAGGTCTTCAGCCCAGAAACATTAATTGACAGAGTTTGGGCTTCAGACCATGAGGCCTCACCTGAAACCATCCGCACCTATATAAAGCGCTTGCGCAAGAAACTTGATGTTGAGGGGCAGCCGTCGAACCTGTCGACCGTTCATGGCGTGGGCTACAAGTTTGATCCGCAGATGGATTTGACCACAGGCTAAATGTTAAACCGTTATCGCTCTAACTTGGATCCGCCAACCAAAACTAAGCCGTTATCGCCGCATTGCCTGGTCTAACTCAAAGCTTTCACCGAAGGCTAGACCGATATCGTTCTAATTTCAAAATTCTTTTTCAGTTCCACAACTTTGCCACATTTGGGACATAAACTCATACTATCGAACGAAACGGAAACAACGAGGAAGAACCCATGGCACGCGTTGATGTACTTGAACTCAAATCATTTCAAAAGATAAGCCTAAACGAAGTGCGCTATCTCAGCGAAATCGACTTAATCAAATGTCAACCAGCCAGCGCTGAAGAAGTACCAAAGAAAGCACTGACTAAAGAACCTAAAAATCTTGCAAATGAGCTCAAATTGCAATTCAATGCTTTATCCCGCACCTTCAAATCCGCCCTAAACTCCATCCTCTATGAAACCGTACCGCATTGCGACACATACTCGCCAGAGTAACAAACGCACCGTTTGAACATTTTTTCCAGATAAAGGGGCGGGCTCAAGTCGAAAGACTTGGGCCCGCCGGGGTTTTATCTAGTTCCCGTTAGGTCCTACATCTTCACAGCCTCAACTGGTTGCGGACATGCAGGTCTGCGACTAAACATTCCCCGCACCACCAGCCAGACTAACGGCAAGACACCAACAAAGACAAATACGAGATCACCAGCGACCCTTAACCAAGTCAGTGTCTGAAACACTTGCGAATGAATAAACTCAGGACTACGAGCGAACCAGAAGCCGTTCTCATAGCTGGCAATCATTTGCATCACACCTGCTGGAAATATGTTGAGCACAAGCATCAGCAACAAGCCTACGTTCAAGCCCCAGAAGGAAAGCCCAGCCAACCGATTACTCCAGACATCTTCAGTCATGAGATAACGAGTACAGAACAGCACCGCAGCCACCGCTAGCATACCGTAGACACCCATCATGGCAGCATGACCATGATTTGAAGTGAGATAAGTAGCGTGCTCGTAATAGCTCACAATTGGAGTGTTGATGAGGAAGCCGAAAACACCGGCCCCGAGGAAGTTCCAGAAGCCCACTGCAATTAAAAACATCATCGCCCAATAGTGCGAAAAGTTCTTGATTGATCCTTCTACTTTGGCTAGCTCAATAAACTTCCAAGCGTCCATAGTCAAAAGAGTCAGTGGCACAACTTCCAGGGCTGAGACCATGGCACCAAGCGCCATGTTAATAGCCGGTTGCGCTGTCCAGTAATAATGATGCCCAATACCGACGATGCCGCTACCGAGGTAGAGAATAATATCGATATAAATGACAGAGAGAGCTGATTTCTCAGAAACCATTCCCAGACTACAGAAGAAGTAAGCCACAATAATTGTGGTGTAGAGCTCAAAAATGCCTTCCACCCATAGGTGCACCACCCACCAACGCCAAAAGTCAGCGACGGCAAAGTTAGTGCCCGGGTGATACATCATGCCGAAGCTAAAGAACAACGGTATAGCCATCACGCCGTAAAGCAGCATATAAGGCAAGCTGCCGTGATCTTTGCCCTTGAGCAAAGGCCTAATACTGCGGAAAACGATAAAAGCCCAAAGCACCATACCCACGGTCAATAGCGCCTGCCAGAAGCGACCAAGTTCTAGATATTCCCAACCTTGGTGCCCAAACCAGAACCAGAGATTGCCCAGCATATTCTTGACGCCAAGCCATTCGCCACCAATGCTGCCGACGGCAACAATGAGAATAGCCACAAACAAAGCTTTAACTAGCCAATGCTGACCCTTGGGCTCGTGGCGCGATAGCATCGGTGCCATAAACATTCCAGCCGCCAGCCAGGCAGTAGCAATCCAAAAAATAGATAGCTGCAAATGCCAACTGCGAGTGATGCTGTAAGGGAAGATACTGCGAATATCAAAGCCGTAGAAGCCATTCTCGACAATGTAGTGAGCAGTAACTATGCCAAAGAAAGTTTGAAATAGAAATAACAGAACGACTACAGTGAAATAGGGATAGAGCGAAGTCTGCGAGCGGTATGGTTGATAAGACTTGACGTTGTCTACCATGCCCTTGCCGTCCGGCGCCCAGCCTAAACCGGGGAAGGCGCTAAGAAGAAATTGGGTAAGCCCGATACCACCGACTAGCATGACTAAACTCATGGCGCTCCAAAAGAAAATCTGCCAATTGGGACCGTTGCCGACAAGCTTGTCTGGTGGCCAATTATTTGTGTAGGTGTAGTCTTTACCTGGGCGATTAGTGTTGCACACCCATGCCCCCCACGCAAAGAAACGGCTGAGCTGTAAGCGCTCATTAGGGTCGGCAATATAGTTACTGGGCAGCGGCAATTTTCGCCCGACACCAAATTCGGTATCGTAATAAGGAGCCAGCTGTCGATAGCCTTCTGTTTGGCCATCAGTAAAAGTCAGAGTCTTTGTTTGATCGTCGTAGCGATTAACTTTCTGCTCTTTCTGCAACGTACTCTCTAAGTCGCCGCGAGAACCATTGTCAAGCTCGGCGTAAGGCTTGTGAAAGCGCTTCTGAGCCATTTGTTGCAAGGCAATTTCGCCTTGTCTATGTAGATAGTCTGCTGAAAAATCCGGACCGTTGTATGCGCCATGGCCGAAAAACGAACCGACATCCATCAATCCGTACTTCTGAAAAACGCCCTGACCAGCCAGGATATCGCTACCGGTGAAGAGCACAGCACCGACAGAATCAACCACTCTGTCTGGTATCGGCGGCGCTTGATTAGTAGTTTCGTGCCCCATAAAAATCAGGGTAGAAAAACCGACAATCAGAACGAAAAGCACTGACAGCTTCCATCTCCAAGACATAGACAAGTCCTCTTAGTTATTGGTAGCCGGCAAGTAATTGAGTGAGGGAATGCTAGCACTCCCTCACTCAATTATGTTCAACTTAATTGTAAATTAGACCGGTGTGGCGTTTCTTTCAAGCCATGGTTCGTTGTCATTCTTACGAAATCCATCTTGCTCATAACCCATTTTGGCCAATTCGTCTTTGTAAGCCTCTGGATTATCCGCCGCCTCAATCATGGTCTTCGCCACTACTCCAATGGCAGCTTCCCATGTTTCCTGCATTTCAGGAGTCCACTGGCCTTCCTTGCTGAGGTGCTCAGAAAGAACAGCCAAAAGATTCTCGCCAACGGCCCCATAGTGGGCATTCTCAGTTTTGTACTTTAAATGCCGAATGCCCATGGCATGCAAGTATGGCAAAAGCCGCTCCGGTTGCTCAACACCACCGACGATTGCGCCCAATGAAGCGACAAGCTTTTTGTGTTGTTCTTCAGGCGGTGTATGGAAAAGTGGTATCACTGATGGATATTTTTCGAAAAGCCTCTTGTAGAAACTCATCCCTAATGCAGTAGCACCGCCGTTCTCTACCTTAACTCGCTCGAAAGTCTCTCTTAATAGTGCAACATTCAACGACATAACTAAGCTCCTGTTTTCGTGTTAACAAATAACTGCAAATCACGCATGAGTGCATCTAAATCATCGATATGACACATGCTGTCGCAGATACCAAGTTCGGTATCTAAAATGCTTTCATCGCATTGTGTCGGAACACTGACTCCGTGGTTTTCGAACACCACAACGGCACCCGGGTAAGCTTCGAGGATGTCTTTAACAGTGGTTTCTTCTGTAATCGCAATAGTCATGGTCTTACCGTCCTTTCTGACAGAGAGCCAAAGCTTCTGTTTCTATAGCCAAGGGAAAAAGAATCGAATTCTCTTTGTGAATATGAATGCGCAAATCTTGGTCTAGATTCGCAAGCCCAGCAAGCAAAGCCTGCCAGCTAGAACAAGCACCTTCTGGCGGAGTGTATTGGTCGGTTAGCTCACGCAATTGCATCAAAGCAACGCCGGCATCATCGTGCTCAGACTCCAGGCAACCTACTGGTTTAGTCACTGTAGGGAAAGGTGCATTGAGTACTCCTTTACCCTGATCAAGCAAGCGCATAAAGGGGAAGAGAACCAACTCTTCTTTGGCAGTATGCTCCAAGATCTCGTCGCTCATTGTTGAGAAAATAGCTGCCACTTTAAGTAATTTTGGCTGGCGCACTCCATGCACTTTTGCTACTTTGTCAGCTAGAATCTGAAGTCGCGGCAACTCGCTCTTTAGGTAGACGTGATGGGTTTGCTCAATATGATCAGCTAGCTCAGTTAAGCTAGCATTGAGCCAATTCTGAGCACTTTGGTCTACTTCAACCTTAGCATCGCTGTCGACAAGACTGGCTATTACAGTATCAGTGACGATACCACCCCGCTCACAAGCAGCAGCAAGGGTCTGTTTTCCTCCGCAACAATAGTCAATGCCAAAACTGTCAAAGACAGCCGCTCGAAGAGGTTGCTCGGCAACCAACATTCCTACACTTTCGATTCTAAAATCTTTCATGATAGTCACCTATGGTCTCGTGACCAATATTTTCCTAATTCAAATCAATTCAATTCGATTCAATCAACCAAACTATTTGCAGGTATGAGCTGGCACCACTTTCGTCGCTTCATATACAGGAAGACTGACGCAAGAGCACGACTGGAAGTATTCCTTGGCAGCAGCGCAATCTGGGCATTTCCAATCTTCAGGCAAATTATCAAACTTAGTCCCGGGCTCTATGCCAGCAGCTGGCAATCCTTGAGCTTCCTCTAAAATATAATTACAGAGTGTGCAAATGAACTTCATGACCCTACCCTCCGTTTTAACATCATCTGTCGCAAGCATCATCGGCCGTAGGCATCGCTCACCAATTAACATCAAATGTACCTTTATGTCCATAATAGCACTTCGAGGCCCTTTGTCAAGGCCGCAAACGCCCGCAGCGTGGTAATGTGTATATAAAGGTACTTTTGTTTACGAAGAGGCAACCATGATTTCCCAAACCGCTGAATACGCCTTAAGAGCAATGGTTTTTTTGGCCATGCAAAAATCTGCAGCCACCGGTCAAGGCATAGCCGAAACCACAAAAGTGCCACCAGGATACCTCAGCAAGATCATGCAGCAGCTAGTAAAACGCAAACTAGTAAACTCTCAACGTGGCATTGGTGGTGGCTTTGTTTTAGCCAGAGAGCCAAAAGATATATCGATTTTGGATGTCGTTAATGCCGTCGATCCGATAGACAAAATTACAACCTGCCCTCTCGATATCAAATCGCACGGCCTCAATCTCTGCCCTCTACACAAGAGACTGTCAGCGGCTATTGCTCAAGTTGAAAAAGCTTTTGCCGAATCATATTTGAGCGAATTGGTGGCAGAATCGCAAAGCCCTCTATGCACAAGCGTTCCTCTGACTCCCAATCAAAGCTTGTGTCAGTAATTTTTTACGGAACAAAACAATCATACAGAAGTCTTACTTGACACGGGTTGAACTTGCACGCATCCTAAGAAGAGAAGCCCCGGCTTACCAGTTGGAGGGTACGACCATCGAAGCTTTTGACCTACTCGAATATCAAAAACGGGCACGCGAAACTTGCTGCCCCAAGACGCTTTTTCAACTCTGGGAAGATGTCTGCCGCCGCTATGATCAGCACGAAATTGGTGAGTACCAATTCGAAGAAATGAAAGCTGTGATCTGGCCAAACCTAACTGCTCTAGCTTCGCTGCGTCGCGCTATCAACGACACAGATCGAGATGTGCGCCAAAGCAAAGAAGACACTCGCAAGCGAGCATAGAGTTAGCAAGCTCAATACTTTCGACACAAATGAATGGTGTTATTCTCAATTGAAAGAAGCTGGTGGGACGCGCTATCAACGCGCCCGTTTACTGTGATTGTTTTTTTCTCCACGAAAAATTGAGGCCCGCTCTCTTTGACCGGCCCCATCAAACTGCTTTCTAGCTTCGCGCAGGCGTTTCAATGCGATAGACGACACTATCGTTCGGACCGACGAAAACAAGCACAAGAGCATTGATATGTATACTGTGGCCATCAGCAATAAGTGAGGGGCTGAGCGCTTGCTTACGAAAAAGCTGATGATAAATATAAGTCCGGCAACTATGGCGGCAACAGCTGTCGAACATAGTTATTTTCTTGACCGCGCGAATTGTGATATCAAATCTGGATAAATCTCATTTCGGCCGGCAACACTTCTGACACGATCCTTCTCCAGAAGCAACTTTATTGTTATTGCCACGGCAGAAATAAAGACAACCGCACATTGCTAGTCCCGGCACTTCTACGGCCCTCCATTTTGTGCTAGCTTATCTATTGGCAGTGGATTAGTAGACTTTGACTGCCCATAGCCAGTCAAGCAGGTTCTGTGTGGACAAACCAAAGTGGACACAACCATTTTATCGGCCAGCGGCATTACTTCTGTCGGTGGCTCTCAGTTTGGCCTTAGCCAGCGAAATTGCTCAAGCTTCCGACTGGGTTGATGGCGATGTTGATGAAATTCCGTTGAATAAGCCAAGAGCGAGGAGAACACCGGCCGCTCAAGCGCCAGACGAGAACTATGTTGACGACCGCAGTGTGCAGCCGGCTCGAATGAGACAACTGCGCGACAACCAACTGCAAAACCAAGAACAAAATCCAGATCAAAGCACCAATCCACGAACTGAGCGAAACTCCGGTCAAAGCAGCAGCAGGGATGAAGACAGCTTAGGGCTAGACTTGACGCCACCAGCACCTGTGTTAAAAACCAGTAGCAATGGCTCCCTGCGCATTACTGGTGGTGTCAGCTCGGCGACAATGCGCTCTAGCGCTAGCCAAAGACCAAACCGCGGCTTAGACCGAATGGCTTCTCAGTTTTTGCAACAAGCACCCTACCTAGACCAGGCAAAAATCGCCACCGTACAACCAGCTCTTTTCAAAGCTTGGCTAGAGCGCTCACACCCTGGCCAGAGTGCACAATTTACAAAGACAACAGTAATTGAAGTGAAAGGGAAATGGGATGATTGCGGCCATATCTTGCGCAACTTCGGCCTACCCTTCACAAAAATCACCCAAGACAAGTTGTCACAGACAGACCTATCAGGCAGCAAAATATTAGTAATCAACTGCGGCTGCGAATTGAGCGAAGCTTCAATACAATGCGTACGTCAATTTGTGGCGAAAGGCGGCTACCTGCTCAGCACCGACTGGGCTCTTGATTCGTGCTTGAAAAAAGCATTTCCTGGTTATGTCGAATGGAATGGCTGTGACACAGAAAACAGCGTAGTTGATGCAGTTGTCGTTGACCAAGACCCCATCTTACTGGCCGGGGTGCCCCATGTCGCCCACTGGAAATTAGAAGACAAAAGTCAAATCGTCAAAGTTATACGCGGCAAATCAGTGCAAGTATTGGCTCGCAGTCGCGATCTCATGCGCCAAGATGCTGACCAACTAGGCATACTGGCATTGAGCTTCCCTTTCGGAGAAGGCCGAGTGCTGCACCTGGTTGGTCACTTCGACAACAATGCCAATTTATCCTTCAACACAGCCCTGCCTGACCCCGCTCCTATAATCGGCATTGGACTGCGCCAAGCCATCGCCACCAACTTCATCATGGCCGCACTTCACGGCGATTTCACGGCTGAAAGCGCTTCCAGTGGGGAAAACACCCAAGTCAAGTATTAAATTACACCAATGGCTGCCAAATTAAAGCCAATATCGGGTACATACAATAGAGAGCGTTGGCTGTTGAATCTTCTCATTGAATTTTCAATATTTATTTGATTGACTGGGAGACTAACCATGAGCGCACTGGAACATTCAGGATCTGCAGATAAACCCCAACAGGGCAATGAGCAGAATTACCAGGCTCAACTCAACCCTGAGCACTATCAAACTGGTCGTGATAGCCGCTCGAATCATAACGATGCCCTCGAAGTTATCGCGAGCACTGTTAACGGCAAAGAGCGTCCAGTGGAGACCGTGGCCGCTAACGCCTTAGCATTGTTCGAGAACATCGAAAGGCGCAAAGAACCTATTAGCGCTGCTGGTCTAAAAAATCTTGCAAACATGATGGCTTGCAATAGCGATGTCCTTGGCGCCAACGGCCTATCAGAGAAGCAGTCAGCCATTCCCGCTGCGGCCCGTGAGCGCATGGGTGCTATTCTGACGCTACAAGCTGAGAATCATCCAGCTCCTGGTGCTAAGGCTGCCATTAATGCCGTACGCGAAATGTATTTTTCATAGATTTGCTAAGGGGCGAGTCCAAGCTCTTAACTACTTTGATTTGACGGTTTTTACTTGACGGTTTTTACTTGACCGTTTTACTTTGATTCGTCGGCGTCATTGAGCGCCCAATCGTATGGCAAATAATCGAGCACAAGCTTGTCTTGCGAGCGATACTTAGCAATAACGTCGCGCTCGTCGGTGGGCACATAGAAGCTGACGTATGAAGCGATGATGTCTTCATCCATTGGTGGTGGGAAAGTGCGCTTGGCATAGCCCGCCTTACTGGCAAAATCGAGAGTAAACCAGCTAAATATCTTATTGACTCTCATCACACCGGTACGCGGATTAACAGTGAGGTTCTTCGGATTGGCAAAAAAATCTTGGGTGCATTGATCAAGGCGCTGATCAAGTTTTTCTGCCACAAATGGCTCTGGCGAAAGCTTGGCACAACTTCTTGATGCACAAACCACAGCAAAATGAAGGCGCGGGTCTGGCAGTTCATGGCGCAACCTCTCGTGCTCTATGTCGTACAGAGTGATTGGTGATCCCATTATTTTGAACTTGCCATTTTCCCATTCACCCGGAATCTGCCTAAAGCTACTAGGTGGATACTGAGACTGGCTACCCTTTATTGGATAGTTATCGAGCACAACTTTAATAGTGATGGCATTGTAGGCATTAAGCCAAAAAGCTTTCCTTTGATCATTAGAGAAGTGCTCGTACTCTTGCTTTGGCAAATCAGAAAGAGCTTGCAAAAAGCGATCAAGACCAGCTGGATCTTCTTTCCAGCGCTTGTAGTGAACATTACCATTCTCTAGATACTTGGCCAGCTCCCGCCCAAATAAAGCATATGAATGGTCAAAGCTACTTGCTGCAGACAGCGTCTTGTCGCTGCCAACCGCCGTTGTAATCGTCTCTGCTTTCGTAGCTGTCACTGCCTCTGTCAAATTAACAGCGTTACTCTCAGCGACACTGGCACTCACTGGCAACGCGACGGCAATAGACATGCTAATCAGTTGAGCGGCCAAAAGTCCACAACTAGCCACAATTGGCAAAAACGACATAGCTAGAAGTCTTCGGTTCACGGATCCTCAATGGCACAAAACAAAAATGGCACAAACTACAAAAAGGACAAACCAATTAAACGCGCCCGACCCTAAGTATATTAGATCCCGCTAGGGCATACTATCGCTTTTTAGATTACCCGCTGCTTTACTTGCCCGCTCAAACAAGCGCTTCAGGGCCTCAACCTCATAGGCTGGAGTAGAACAGCGGCCATTGCCGCAAAGAAACGCAGCGGCCTTAGGCAACTGCGGCAAGTCTACCGATGTATTAGGCAGCGGCCCATCCTTAGCATCGAACCATTCCACACGCATGTAAGGAGCAGGCAAGGCGGCCGCGGCAGAATAGAGAGACTTAGCCTGTTCGTCGGCCTTAGAGCCCACCACCGTGACGTGAATGGGCTCTGCCTGCATCTCCTGATCGGCTAGTAGAATTCCGGCCACAAACACCTTGCGGCGGTTAGCTGTCTCTGGCAAAACCAGAAAGGCCAAAGCTTGATCCGCCAGAGCGCGATAGTTTTTGTCACCAGTATATTGATAAAGCAAATTAGCAAAGCGCACGAGCTGAACATTCTCATCAATGGTTGCGCTATGAATGGATTGTTTAAACTGACTATCGATAAAATTAGCTGTCTGCTCAGCCTGGGTCAACCATTTGCGCTCAGCGGTCGCCCGGTAAAGCGCCAGAAAAGATCTGGCCATGGCCAGGTTGTCACCAAGAAATGGTCCAACTTTGTCGTTCTCTCCATGACAGAAGCCCAACTGCTTGTCAGAACTTAATTTCAATTTCCGATTGCTCAGCACCCAGTCAGCGGCTTTAACAGCCCGTTCCAGATATTGCTTATCGCCACCGGCCAAATACAATTCAACCATGGCGTTGATGGCCCAGCCATTTTCACGAGCATAGCTGTGCTTATCAATACGCGGCAAGCCTTGCTTGAGGCGCTCGGCTGAGCTAAGAGTAAAATACTCGCCGCTATGCTCACCCGAAACCAAATCAGCGTCTTGACTGGTGTAGAAGGCACCATCTGGTGCACTCAGGAACTCTTGCAAGTAGCGCGCGATAGTCTGTGCGGCATTGAGATACCTGGCCTCACCATAGAGCCGATAGGCAATGGCATATAGACGCATATTCTCAGCTTGGGTTTGCATAATTTTTTCAAAGTGGGGATGAGCCCAATCGCCATCAGTTGAATACTGATAGACTCCACCGAAAGCGGGATCCAGCAAATTCAACTCACCATCAAGAGCAGCCGTCGCTCTGGTGACCGAAGCACTATCGCCGGCTAGCCCCTGCACCATGGCATACTCTACTGAGTCAAAATCAAGAAATTTTTGAAACGTACCCCAGGCACCATATTTAGAGTCATTGCCAGCCACATGCCTGGCAATCAACTCTTGGCGCAAGGTAGTGGGCAATGTCACCTTCAGCTTACTGGTAGAATTGCGACCAACAGCAGAACTGTTATCTACAGCAGATTCACGAGAAGAAGAAGAAGAAGAAGAAGAAGAAGATGTGGCTGTTGCTGCTACAGACGTTGGCAGCACTGCTTCTTCAGGGCTTGGGTCTTTGATAATGGCGCTGAGTAAACGAGCCATTCTTGTAGGATTTATATAACCAGTTCGCTTGACGATCTCGCCACCATCTTCATTGAAAATAATTGTGGCGGGCCAGCCATATTCCTCATACTTGCTACTCAAGTCAGGCCTGGCGTCTTGATCGACGCGCACACAAATATACTTAGAATTAAGCAATTTCTGCACCGCAGCATCACTATAGGTTTCAGCGTCCATGACATGACACCAATGGCACCACACCGCTTCGAGATCGAGCAAAACAAACTTATGGTCGCGCTTTGCTTCAGCGAAAATCGATGGGTCAAAGTCTCTCCAATTAAGCTTGGACTGCAACTTAGACTTAGAATTCGACTTTGCTCCTGACTCAGTATCGCTGCCTAAAGCAGCTGGCCCAGACGAAAGTGTTATGGTGACGGCAAAAGCGAGACTGGTTAGCAGCGCAGGCTGGGCCAGAAACCCAGACAAAGGCTTAAAAAAAAGTTTGGGCAAATTTTTCAACGTTTCCTCTCTAAATCGTCTCTTTCATTCGACAAACTCTTCTTCAAAAATATACGACTGGCGCCCGGTGGAAATTCTTCCAGGTTGCCCCACACCTGATAGCCATGTTTCTCATAGAAGCCCTGGGCCTGAAAACTAAATGTATCAAGATAGGCGAAACTGCAGCCGCGCTGGCGGGCAATCTCCTCCGCGGCCTCAAGCAGCTTGGTGCCATAACCAGAGCCACGCAAGCTCTCATCTACCGACAACAAGTCGACATGCAACCAGCCCCAGTTGGTCGTTCCAATCAAGCCACCGACAATCTTACCCTGAGCGTCTTTAAGCACAACACTCAAAGGCAAAGAGGACCATTGATAGCCATGGCGCTGATTATTATCGTTAAGAATACGCGTAACCTCTGCCACATGATCGGCCTCAGGCTGATCCGTGTGCAAAACAGTGACACCATCTAAACTGTCCTGATTTTCAGTCACTTTCGCCCCCAAGCCTGTTTATTTTACGCCCATAAAATAGTTGCCACCCTAATTTACTAAAGTGGCAGCTATTTTATTCCAAACTGTCAGCTTGACTGCTATTTTGCTTTCTTAATTGCCGGTGGGTTCCATACACCAGTGAGCACTTCGGTCTTAGGCGCATAAAGGCGCAAGGTAACGCCTAACTCACAGAGGGGTGAAGGCAACCAATTTGCTTCTTTATCTGCACCCGGAGTCTTGTTCTGCATGTAGAGATCTAGAGAGCCATCAGCGTTATAGTTAAAAGGCATCCATGAGCTGACAGCAAAACGGTTCAAGACATTGGCAGCCTGAAATCCATCTTTGTCATACATAGTGAGCGACCAGAAGGCGTCAACCGGTGGTAGCTCTTCTTTGTTGAAATGCAAGACATAATTTGTAGCGCCATTGAGTGGCTCACCATCGGCGTCTACAACATTAAGCGGATAAACGGCATCTTCTGGTTGGTTAGCACCAAGGCCAACCATAGCGACAATGGCTCGCTTGAGATAATAATTACCGTACACACCCATGGTATCGGTGTTCATGTTCCAACCGTTTACCCTACGACCCAGGGTTTGTAGCTTCTCTAGCATTAACTTCAAAGCATCGCTAGCCCCCTTAGCCACAGCCTTTTGATTCTCGGGGCTCAAGGCATTCATGTCAAAACTCTGACCGGGTATAATGCCAATCTTTTTCATTCTGGCAAGTATTGACCAATCGGTGGCGTGAGGAGCATGCTCTTTTAACAGTTCAGCGGCAAGAGAAAAATATTTGTCGGCGCTCATCTGATTGACTTGCTCAAGAGGTGGCGTTTTCATGTCAACAGAGCTATCAGAAATTACTCTCGGAACGCTGCTAGTGACAGAAGAGCCAAATTGCGAAAGCGCAGTCAATTTCAAACCATCCTGAAATTGATGAACGGATGCATAATCATCAGGTCCATCGGTCTTTGTACGACCGACCAACCAGGCATGCTTGGTGGGTGAATCAATACGCTCAACACCATCAGGCAGTTTGCCGTTCCAACCTGGACCGCAGATAGCTAGATGCTGCTCACCAGTGCCACTTGTACGCCAGCCAGGGCTAGCAAAAACATCGCTGAACATGTCGAGAATGGGCATCAAGTAATAGCGGCCTTGCGAATCTGGAATCGAAAGCACAATTGGCTCGCTAGCTAGATCAAACCAAGTAATAGAATAAAGCGTGTCAAAGTTAGGCCTGACAACAGCTCTGAAGTCAGCTCCTGGGTAGGCGCGAACATGAGAGAAATAATTAGACGGACCAGATCCTGGTTTGATACCACTGTCAAGATTAATACACTGACGGCGGGTAATTTCCATGCTCAAAAGAGAATAAAAATAGACATAAGCCTCTAAGCCAATACTGTAGGCCTCGGCCGTGCTTAGTGAAGCAGTCTTGGGTTGAGCCGCTGTTATACTCAATTTTATTTCCTCAAAGGGGGCAGCAAGAATATCACATCAGCTATAAGCGGAGCAGCAAAATGACATTAAATGAGAGCTTAGCTACTCCCCAACCAAACAGCGCGAAACCCACGAAGAAGGAGCTTATTGCTTAGTGCTTAAAGCGATGATTGAACCAAGAAAGCAACTCTTCTCGTCGCCCCGACCAGCTGTCTAACTTAGGCGGCTCTGAATGCAAATCGGCACTTAAACTTTCAGTTACGATTTTACCTGTCATAACCTGACCTAGTGCCTCTTTCAACTCAAGCGCAGACTGATAGCGATGCTCTTTGTCTTTAGCCAAACACTTGGCGACAATCTTGTTCAATTTCACCTGCAATACTGGAGCAAGGCCATCCAGAGACATTTCTGGAGCATCAGTTGTAATCTGCTTTACTAAAATATCCACTGAATCTTTGCCATTGAAAGGCGGATTGCCTTGCAATGTTTCAAACAAAGCACAACCCAAAGAATAAATATCGGTACGCCGGTCTAACATCTCTCCGCGCGCTTGCTCAGGGCTCATATAGGCAGGGCTGCCGAGCACATCTCCGATTTGAGTAATTTGATCAATTTGACTGACGTTAACCGATCGCGCCAAGCCAAAGTCAACTAGTTTCACAATCACTCCAGCATCGCCATTATGAATGAGCATCAAATTGCTTGGTTTGATGTCGCGGTGAACAATATCTTTCTGGTGTGCATGTTCAAGACCAGAACAAGCTTGCGAAAAAATATCAATCACTTCCCGCAAAGGCGGCCGCCCATACTGCTTGAGATATTCAGCCAAGCTAGCACCGTCGACAAACTCCATAACCAGATAAGGCTGGCCTTGCTCGGCCACACCGAAATCGCTCACAGCCACAATATTTGGATGAGACAAGAGGGCGGTAACCCGAGCTTCGCGTTGAAACCGTTGCAGCGTATCAGCTTGAGCCAAGGCCTTCAAATGCATGACTTTAAGAGCAACGCTGCTGCCACTATCAAGCTGCATAGCGCGATAAACCAAGCCGCTACCGCCACCACCAATTAATTCAGCTAACTCGTACTTGCCATTAAATATGGTGCCAAGATAGGGGTCAACATCGAGATCAGCCTCTACTAAATCTTTCGAAAACGCGGCTGTACCTTCAGCTCTAACTTCTGGATAGAGATGACTAAATATAAGGCTGCCTTTAGGGTCAAGCTTCTTACGCAACTTTTTAACTGCCATCATCAGCTTGGCTTCGCTCTTCTCAGTATCACCGGACCATATAGAGGCTAGTAATTCTTCACTTGTTGGACGAATGTGTGGATATTTAGCTGCTAGCTCCAACAGCTGAAATTCAGGGTCGGGCAAGCTAAGTGTGCGGCCGCCCTTAGTCACTCGCTTATTGAGCAAATTTATAGTTATGTCACCAAGATTGACACTATCATTAGTGGCATTGCCGGCTCGCCTAATATGCGCCCGCACGCGAGCACCCAACTCTTTCATGCTGAAGGGCTTAGCTAAACAATCGTCAGCTCCTTCGTCTAGTCCAGCTTCCATATCCTCAACGGTGCTTCTGCCGGTCAACATTATCACCGGTGTTCTTGCTCCACACTGGCGGAATTGCTTTAGAATCTCCAGGCCGCTGACACCGGGCAAATCCCAATCAAGAATGACCAAATCGTAAGGATTAGCCAGAATGTTAACAAGACCTTCTGTGCCAGTATGAAAGATATCGACAGTATGGTTCTCAGCCTCTAAGAGAGAACGAACTGTTTCGGTCAAATCTACACTGTCTTCAACTACTAAAACCCTAGGCATAACACTTCAGATTACCACTTTTGACAAGTCGAGCAGCAACTGACCAGCCGATTGATAGCGACTCTCTTTTTCCTTCTCTAAACAACGGTGGACAATTGCTTGTAGACGCATATTTGTCTCAGCATCCAAGTCGGCCACAGTAAACAGCGGTGGTGGCTCTTGAGCATGCCTGATGAAAGTCTCAATGATGTTAGACGATACAAAAGGCACTTCGCCTGTGAGCATTTCATAGAGCATGCACCCAATGGCGTAGATGTCACAGCGGTGGTCTGTGGTCTCAGAACGACACTGCTCTGGGCTCATATAAGAGGGGGTACCAATCAGTGCTCCTGTCTGAGTCAAATTGGGAGCGTTCTCTTCAGCTTTGGTTGACTTAGCTAAGCCAAAATCAACAATCTTGACCGTATAGGTCTGATCTCCTTCCGCCACGAGCATAATGTTTCCTGGCTTAAGATCACGATGCACAAGCCCTTCTTCGTGGGCCTTGCCAATGCCAAGACAAATCTGAGCCACGATCTCTAAGGCATCCGGCAGCGCCAGTTTGCCATTCTGCTCTAAAAGCTCAGCCAGACTAAAGCCATTGAGATATTCCATAACCATGTAGGGCTGAGATTCGTCGGTCACACCCAAATCGTGAACAATTAGGACATTCCGGTGACTAAGCAAACCAGCCGCTCTTGCTTCCCTCTCAAAACGCCTTACCAAGTCAGGCTGAGTACTTAGTTGCGGCGCTAAGACTTTTACAGCCACCGTAATATTCATCATCTTGTGCTTAGCTTTGTATACCTGACCAGAAGCACCACCACCAATTGCTTTGATGATCTCGTATTTATTGTCTAATACCCGACCGATTAGGGGGTCTCCGCGGTCACTACGGTCGTCGATTACACCATCAAAGCCTGAAGCAACCACGCAACTGCCGTTCATCGACATATAGTCAGCGCTACCCATAATCCCATTAATGCGCAGAATCCGGCCATCGGGGTCAAGTTTTTTGGAAAGCCTGCGCACAACGTTATTAAGCGCCTCTGCAGTCATCTCAGCGTCACTTGTCCAAACATTGTCGAGTAATTCCTGCGGGCTTAAGGCCTCTTTGCGATTTTTCACTAGATAAGAAAGCAACTGAAACTCACGGGGCACGAGGGTAACATTGCGGCCACTCTTTAGCACTTTGCTAGTATCCAGATCAACCACTATATCTCCCACTGTTACCACGTTACCAATCACCGCTTGCGAACGGCGCAGAAGCCCGCGCACTCGCGCGCCCAACTCCTTTAAGTTAAATGGCTTAGTAAGATAGTCGTCAGCGCCCTCATCAAAGCCCTTTTCCTTATCCTCAACGTCCTGGTGACCGGTTAGCATGATTACTGGGCACTTGCCGCCGAAACCACGATAATCGCGCAAAATCTCTATGCCATTGAGGCCTGGCAAATCCCAATCGAGAATGATCAGATCCGGCTGATTGGCCAAAATGAAATTCTGGCCTTCCAAACCGTTGTGAAAGGCCTTAACCGAATTGCCTTCGTGTTCGAGAAAATCTCTAACCAGCTCAGCAAGGCTAATGTCATCTTCCACCACTACAATTTTGGCCACGAAATCATTCCTTGATAGCCGATGAAATTACCCGTCAGTGCAGGAAATATACCCTCAAATAATCACCCTCACTCGCCAAGTGCTAGAAGAACCAGCAAAACCAATGAGCAAAAAGTTCCTTTGCCTGGTAATGGTGGCACCAGTGGTGCAAAAGCAAAAAATGACTGGTTGGCTTAGTCAATCGGGTACCGGCTATAGCGCCAAGCGATTTACTCTCTTCTCGGCAGCCATCTTCATGTTAGCCTGGGCCATCGTGCTCAAGGCCACAATCGAGGTGGCATCGGTGGGAGCAGTGGATATCCCGAAGTGCAACATTGGCCGCAAATGCCCTAGTGTAGGCAGAAGCGTAGGAAGACTTTGATTTATACGATCGACCATGATACAAGTCTGGGCGCTATCAACACTGGGAAGTAGAAAAGCAAAACTTTGCTCGCCGAAATGGCCGAGCAAATCGGTTTCTCGTTTCGTATCTAAGAGGGCCTTTGTTATGACACGAAGGTCGCTAAGCGAAATGAGATTGTCTTTTGCATTCTCGGCGCTGATTGAAAATGCCGCTAGAGTCAATATCGAACCAAACCGATGAGCCCGGGCGAATTCATGAGAGAGCATGAAGATAAAAGTCTCATCAGACAGGAGCCCAGTATCAGGGTTGCTCAAAGTCTTCAATGAGTTTTCCAAATCCGAAAACTCTAGATTGCGCATTTGAGGAATACCAACCTTGAAAGTCTTGGTGGCCAGCTGTTGCGGCGGCACCAGCGACTGGTTTTGCGGATTTAGCTGTTGACTTTGTTGATTCGCCTTACTCGATTGTTGATTTTGCTCTGCAACAGGCACCTCATCCTCAGTCAAATCGGCGCTGCTCGTATCAAATACCTGCAGGCTCCTTCCGTCTGGCGCTAACAGCAGCCCTAATTTCAATAGTTCTGCCGCAGCAGCAACCCATTCACTACGCTTGAATCCCATTCGCTCAGCCACGTCGGCGAGGTTGAGGGTACCGTAGACATTGCCGTACATATCAAGCAAAGCCTGGTGGTTTTGCAAAGAGCTCAAATTGACTACGGCTTCCAATTTACGTTTGGACAACTTAGAGGAGCGAATTAGAAAAGAACTCTCAGTTATAAAGTTATCTTCTAAAAACTTCAGATTAGCGATGAAAGCTTCGCCCTTGGTAACTAGACCGTCAGCTGTCTCTAAAATGTTCACCGATTCTGGTTGTCTACCCAATTCAAAAACTAGTTGACCATCCGACCAGGTGAACAGATCGATTATGGCTTCGTCCCCTTTTCCCAGGGGAGAACTAGCGTTAACAGGCTTTCCTAGACCAAATTGAACCTTGACATTAAATGCACCGGTGCCAACGTACAAGTGTCCTGTTGCCTCATAATATGCAGCGACCTTGAGCAAGTAGGAGATTGGTTTTTCTCTCAAGTTACCCTGTAGGGCCTGCATCATGGCGTCGGCATTATCTGGAGCACTTGAGCCAGGCATCAGTTGAGAAGGGCGGTTGTCATATGACACAGGCATAGTATCCGTAAAAAAGTCCGTAAATTTGGTCACCTAGAATAGCATTCGACTCGGACCTGGTGACTTCCTTAAAGGCAACACACGTAGCATGAACACTAACCAAACAGCTAACAGTAAGAAAAACGAGATACCAGGTATCTTGGCAATAGATGACAAGCACGGGCTAAGCTGCGCAACTATCACCACAAGTTTATGCAATGCTGAACTTTATCTTCAGGGTGCACACCTGACACAGTGGCAACCGCTCCAGCAAGAGCCAATTTTGTTTCTCAGTGACCGTTCTAGCTACGAGCAGGGGAAAGCCATACGCGGTGGAGTGCCCATTATTTTTCCCTGGTTTGGGCCACGCACAGCCACGACTTGTGACAATCGTAACGATGGACCAGCGCACGGCTTTGCCAGAATTGAAGATTGGCAGCTTGTTTCGGCCTCAATGAATGGAGAACTGCTCGTTCTCAAACTTACCTTAGAGGCCAACGAAAGATCTCGCGCCCTCGGTTTCGATAACTTTCACCTGCAGTACAGCCTCACCTTCGGCACCGACCTAGTTTTGCAACTAACGGTAGAAAACCGCTCACAAAATTCGCTCTGCTTCGCTGAAGCACTGCATACATACCTGTTCGTCGGTGATTGCGAGCAAGTAAGCATGAGCGGCCTAGCGGGCACAGAATTTTACGACAAGACCGATGGCTTCAAGAAAAACCGTCAAGGGGAAAACCATCAGCTCCTAACTCTCAAGGGAGAAACTGACCGACCATACATCAACACTTCAGCCACCGTAGTCTTGCATGACCCGGTGCTCAACCGCCGCCTCACCGTTAGCAAAAGCCATTCGAACACCACCGTGATTTGGAACCCTGGGGCCGAGCTCAGCGCAAAAATGGCCGATCTGAGCCCGCAGGGCTGGAAGCATATGGTGTGCATCGAAACAGCTAATGCTCTCGAAAACTCCATAACACTCGGTCCCGGTGAACAACACTCAATGACTGCTCATATCAAGGTGGATGAGGAGCAGAATGGGGCTGATGATGATGAAGATGGGCAGGCTTAGCCGAAAAAGGCGTAAGAAATTCCGCTAGAAAATCTTACGCCTCAAAATTCGGTAAGACCTCAGATCGCTCCACACCAAACATATTTCAACTCTTTCATATAGTAGATTAAAGCAACCTGAACTATTCACAGAGGCGTTCACGGGGCATCGAAATGATCGAGGAAACGAGCTGCCCGTGGGTCTTGTCGCTCGTGTGCCAGATTGATCATCTTTAACGCAAAAAAGAGGTTTTAAAGCTAGAAAAGGTTCGCAAAATGGCTC
>CALROJ020000092.1:0-22357 GCA_943369735.1 bacterium Ga0077546 | reverse complement strand
CTCTACGTCAGTCAGTAAATTCATCCGAATAAGCATGCGGCCAAGAGGCACTTCCTCACTAACACCCTTGTCTAGAGCGCTGAGAAGAGCCTTTTGTGAGACTATTCCCGAGAGTAAGAGCAGCTCACCCAAGCGAATCGGCTTGGTCTTGTGCGCAGCTAAGGCAGAAGATATCAAACTATTATCGGCCGGAGATTTCACACCCTTGTCGCTAACTGGCATGGTTTTCTTGATGCAGTCAACAGCCTGCTGGCGTGAGAGCTTATGATCGCGCAACAGTGACTGAGCAATCAAAGCAACAAAGGCTACACGCTCTTTGACGAAGCCCCGAAGAGCTAAGACTCTGGCCAATTGCAGCCCTGTTGTAAATGATACGCTCAGACCCGTCTCTAAAGCAGAGTGATCAATTGCAGCTGCTGATAGTAGAAGTTCACCAAGGCGATTGGCCGAATTAAAATACTCACTGTCAATGCCAAGCTTCTTCATGGCTGCATTGAGATTTAGACCCTCATTGGCAATTAGTTTAAGCGCTGCTGTGGCAATATCTTCAGTTATCAACTGATCTCGCACAAGAGACTGTAAACTCAATGCCTGTCTAAAGTGCTCTTCAGTAAGAAAGCTAGAGGCGATCAATACTCGGCCTACCGGCACACCAGTTTTAAGCGCCACAGGCATAGCATCAGCTAACTGAGGCAAAGTAACCAACTCAGATTGAACCAAGAGGTCGCCAACCAAAACTTGAGAAGCTCTTTTTTGCATGATAAAAGTCTACCGCACTGTCTTACTTTTACTCTCAATTCTCTTCAAGCGAACAGCTATTTTCTCGGCTTCTGATGTCCGACCACTTTGCCTGAGAAAAGCCTTATAGTGAAGCAAATAGGGGCTGACCTTTGAGTCATCCTCGGGATTTTGATATTCAAGAGTGGAGATGGCACGGCGAAATATAATTTCAGCTTGCTTAGAGTTACCATGCCAACTATATAACCAGCCGAGATCAGGAAGAAAGGCAGCAAAACGTTCAGAGTTGGCCCCAGCAAAACCTTCTTGAAAGCGCATGGCTAGCTCATACAAACGCTCAGATTCAAAGACGTTTCCGCGCCGGTGCTCCAACAATGACAGCCCAGCTAGGCTATTTACCAAGCCTGGATCCATAACGGCATTGGTTTCAGCAATACTTACGGCTTCTTCAAATGCGGCCTTTGCTTGTGGAAGAGATCCGGCTTTGAGCAACAGCCGAGCCTCATGATCTTTTTTCCACCACTTGTGCAGATTTTCGCCTTCAGGCTCGCTAGTCTCGCCAAATCTAGTCTCGATGGCAAGGGCCGGGCTAATAGCCCATAAGGTCAAGATAGAATAGAAAGCTATCAACAAGCGGCGTTGCACTATTTACCTGGTTCTTTGCCTTTATCTTCAAGGTTAGCTGGTTTTTTTGCTTGAATCTTTGCTAGCCGCTCTTCAAATGGCACAGCCTCAGCGGCTTTACCATTTGCTTTTAACGTATCAATCACGTACCTGAGAATAGTAGGAAAGTTACCGTGGTCTTCACCAACGTGACTTTTAGTCTTTTGCGCGAGGCGAGCTTCCATTGCTGCTACGTGAGCAGCAGGATTGGCTAATATATGGGCCTTGAGATTTTCAGCATTGCCGTCATCGTGATACGGAATAGCTTCACCGGCTTTGACTTCAGGTGCACCAGCCTTGGTGGCAGTACTACTAGGAACACTACTAGCTGGCACAACGGTTTTGAACTCTCTATTGCTTTCAATATTCTCTTCTAACTTGGCCAATAGAACCTTTAGCTTCACTAAGCGGTCAAGCAGCTCTGCATCTATAGCCGTGGCGGCAATATCATCTATGGCCAGAAACTCGGCTATATTAGCTTTACCGGCATTGACACTGGCTTTATCGAGGTGGCGCAGAATCGTCAAAAGCTCAAGTCTTTCAGTTTTGCGCAAACCGTCTTTTAATTCATAGGTCTGAATATCGACTTTTCCGTCTGAGCCTTGTGCTTTTACAGTAGCCATATTGACATTCTGTAAGGCGCTATTTATCGCTTCGCCCACCACGGCAACACTTGACCTAGAAATGGCAATAACACGATTTTCTTTGGTTTGGCCATGGTCAACAAAAGTCACTTGTGCCAATTTATATTCAACGGGAGCGGCTTCTAAAGCCTGATCGGCCAACTTCAAGGCCTCCAGCTTAAGTAAGCGTTCGCTCAAATTGCTATCAAGCGCTGTCGTAATAAAAATCTGATCGTCTTTCAGCTGCGTGTTCACTTTATTGGGGCGGACATACTGCCTTTCACTCAAATAACTGGCCACCCGTTTTGAGGGATCTAAAATTGAATCCTCACTCACCACCAGAGACTTAAGTAGTTCTTCTTTCGATAGAGAGCCCGAGGCAAAGGCTTTTACATCTCCAACCGTTACTGAGACCTGCTTGAACGAGCTGAGAGAAGTGGAGTTATAGAAATAAACCACAACACGGGGCACTTCGCCTGGAGCCAATTCCATTAATGTTTTGGCGATCAAAAGCGCTTCAATCTTGCAGTCGTTAAAATTTGCTTTGGGGTTTTTATAGGTAGCAACCTCGATGCCATCTTGGGCAACCCGAGCATTCATACGAATGGTTGGGGCCAGTATCTTAGCTTTTTCGAGAGCATCTACTGCTTCGCTATCAGTCGGAAGAGAAAAGGCCGGCAAACCAAGAAGAATTAGGCAGGATGCCAAGCCGGAAACTAAGATAGCCTTCTTATCGCCCAAGTTAAGTACTTCCTCCACAAATCATAGGATAATCCTATTATAGATGAAGGTCTTGACTAATGTTTGGCGTTGCGGTGATCAGGCCTTCTATTCGAGGTTAAAACCTAGACTGCGACCTAATTTAAACCAAAATGTATCTTTTATGCGGTCAACTCGAGCTTGAGTCTTAAAGAGCAAATCTCGGCTTTGCTCGTGAATCGCTTGTTCAGTCTCTAAAGCCTCTTGCAATTGGCTCACCTGAGTCTTTAGTTCACCCAGCAAAAGCGCCTTACTGAATAGTTCAGGCATGTATTTGAGCTGATCAGCATTGGCCGCCAGCTCAAGGTCACGAGTGCGGATATCGAATTCGCGATCTTTAACCTGTCTACGAAGTTGCACCAACTCTTTGCGCTGAATATCAACCATTTGCTGAAGTCTTGAGTCAGCTTCGTAGTCATCCTCTTCAATTATGCTTCTGAGCATCACTGGTGATGACTTAAAAATCTCAGCACCATCGAGTAGAAGGTCAGCTTGAGCCGGTGAGAAATCAAAGATATCAATGCCAGCTGTGGCCGGCGCACTGGCTACAACACCGATAACTAACTCTGAATCTTGCTGAAGAGGAAACTCGATTAGGTTTGACGGTTCAGCATCACTAACTTTTTCAATTTCGTCGCCGAAAATTTTGTTCAGTAGTTTCTCCAGATGTTGAACATCTGTACTGATCTTAAGAGATTCGCTAGGCAGCACGTCTGCTTCAGAGGGAGACTTAGAAGTGGAGAAGCTTTGCATTTATACCTACTTAACTTGACAACCGCATATGGTGACCATTGCGCTTAAATGTTATCTCAGCTTCCCAAAATTGTACACAGTTAATCTTGCGAATTAACGTAGCCGCTTATATAGAAAAAAGATACAGAAGAAATGCAAGCTGGAGGCCTGTTTTATATATTCAAAATGCTCACGGTCATTACTTGGCAAGAGTGCCGCTGAGAACTGTGACTGCTTTTTTCGGCTGGAAATATTTATTCATAGCCGCATCAACTTTTTCTTTGGTCAAACCGATGTAATGACTGGAAATGTTGTCAAGCTCAATCGTGCCTAGGCCTAGAAACTCAAATTCAGTCAATACCCGAGCAATCCCTAAAGAAGAAGAAAGACCGACCTTAAATGAGCCAAGGGCGCGGCCACTTTCTTTGGCTAGGTCGTCTTTACTGATGCCTTTCGCCATATAGTCAGCCAAAGTCTCGTCAACAAGCTGCAAGGCGCGCTCAACGTTCTTAGGATTAGCAGAAAGTGAAACAGACCAAGGCGCGCCACCAAAAGCAGTGTCAGCAAACGTAGAATAGATTCCATAGGTCAGTCCAGCCTTGTCACGCACAACCTGACCAAGTCTTGAAGTTATTGTGTCTTGACCAAGAGCAGCGTTGGCAATACGAGCAGCGTAAAAATCTTCTGCCGACCGTTTGACAGTGCATGGATGAGCCATGACTATATCAACGCTAGCTTTCTCGGGTAGCTCTATTTCAATTCTTTGAGCCTTCGCCGGCAAAGGACAATCAGGCAGAATAATGGCCGAGGGCTCTTCCCCCTTCCAGTCACTGAACTGCTTCTCAACCAATTTGAGAGCTTTATCAAGGTCAATATCGCCTACCAAGGTCAATATTGTCGCTTTAGGACTAAATAGTCTTTTGTGGGTGGCATGAAGACTTTCAGTCTGAACCGCTTCTAGTTCTTTAAGTTGGTCATCGAAATCTTTATCGTAGAAGAGATGCTCTTTGGTATAGAGCGCTTGCCTAAGCTTATTCCAAGCCATAGAGCGGGTATTCATCTTCGATTCTACGACTCGAGCACGCCATTCAATTTTTGTTTTATCAAGCTCTTCTTGATCGAGAAGCGGATGGCGCATTACATCGCTCAAGAGCTCAAGATAGTGAGGCAGATCTGAAACCACAAGATGGGTGCCAAGGCCAACCCGATAATTGTCGACAAAGAATTCTAGTGCGCCGGGAATGCCCATCTCTTCCAAATTTTCAGCAATCTTCAATTTGTCATATGATTGTGATCCACGAGGCAAGAGATCCCCAATAATTTCAGAGAGTGAACCCGGCTCATCCTGACTGAAGTATCGACCGGCCTTGATATTGACGGCAAGACCGACTGACTCTGTGCCAGGGTTGCGCATCAGTATTACAGTCATGCCATTAGACAACACGACTTTCTTCACTTGCTCACTATAATTGCTGGCAGGCTGCGGCTTGAACTCAACAGTGACTGGGGTAGATTTGATATCGAGAAATTCTTTTACTTCTGCCGCAGTGTAGAGAGCTGTTGATTTCTGAGCACCACCAGCGGCTCCAGTCAAATCTACTTCACTTTCTAAATCTGAGTCATCCTCAAGACTTTCACCGTCTTCATCTATTTCGTCTCTAGGAATAAAATAGCCAATAGTGCGATTGCTTCTGACAAAGTAAGTCTTTGCCACGCGCATAATGTCTTCTTTTGTCACCGCATCAAAACGGTCATCGTAGTTCATCAACCAGTGCCAGTCTGCTTTTGATTCTGCTTCGCCGAGCATAAAAGCTAAGCTAGATGGATCAGCTTTGGCCAAGATGGTGCCTTTTAGATTTGAACTCTTGATTCGGCTCAAATCAACATCGCTAACCGGTTCCCTCGCCAACTTTTCAAGCTCATCGAGCAGTTCAAGCTCTACCTTAACTGGATCAATCCCTGGGTTTACTGTGGCGCCAACAATCATCAAACCTGGGTCTTTTAGATCGTCATGACGAGCAAAAACCTCAGCCGCCATCGAAGTGTCAATCAACCGTTTATAAAGCCTGGAGCTGCGCTCAAATGAACTACCTAGCAAGTGGCGAATGGCAGCTAGTGGATAGTTATCATCGTGAGTTGCCTCAGGCACATGGAAGCCAATCCAGACACGGGGCATGTCTCCGGCCCGAGTCACTTCAAAGCGACGCTCGCCCTCTTGCGGTGGCTCCGTGGTATACACTTCAGGGATGGCATGAGGAGCAGTTGGAATGCTGCCAAAATGTTTGTTAATGAGCTCTAGTGCATGATCTGTGGTGAAATCACCAAGAGCAATGACAGTGGCGTTGTTAGGCCAGTAAAAAGTATTGTAGAAGTCACGCAAACGGGACATTGGCACGCTTTCGACATCAGAACGCCAGCCAATAGTGGGATGATGATAAGGATGCTCACGGAAGGCAATGGCGTACAGCTCTTTTTCTAAAGCTTCTTCTGGATGATTCTCGCCGCGCTCTAATTCGTTTCTCACCACAGACATCTCTGAGTCATGATCTTCTTGCCGCAACCGAAGATTGCGCATGCGGTCGGCTTCTAACTCAACGCACATCTCAAGAAAATCATTAGGCACTACTTCATAGTAACTGGTGCGATCGAACCATGTGGTGGCATTCCAGTATGCTCCAATTTGGGTAAGCAAATCGTCAATGCCATTTCCCTTTTCGGCGTTATGGTTTTCTGTGCCTTTAAAAAGCATATGCTCTAAAAAGTGAGTTGAGCCTGTGTTGCCAACAGCTTCATTGCGTGACCCTACACGATAAACGACTAGCAAGGTTGCTACAGGGGCGCTGTGATTTTCAGCAATCAAAACTCTCAGACCGTTTTCCAGCTTGAATTCACTCACGCCCTTGACTTCGGACACCTTTTGCGGATTTGGTGAGCCTTCTGCTTTCTTAACGGTGTTTACCATTGCTGTGGTCCTTATATGTAACTCGATAAAGATACAGCATAAAATTGTAAGATGGTCTCAATGAAGGAAACCATAGTGATTTTTACAGAAAAGCAGATAGCCTTGGTGACAGCCATTTGGCTAACCAGCCAGGCGGCCATGGCTCAGCCGAGTCAATCTAATCTTCAAACCAGCAGCCCGGCTGGCAATCAAGTAAGCGTCAGCAAAAGCCTCAAATTTGATGGGGTGAAATGGGCCAAGGCCACAAAGGCCGGTTCAAACGCCTTTATAAACTCCGACTTTGGCTTAGCCGAGCGTAGTTTTAAGGAAGCCCTAGAAGAAGTCAAGCTAGCGCCGGCGAACGACATACGAATCGCTGAAAGCTTCAATAACTTAGGTGTGCTTTACGTCAGCAGAGGACTGCCGGCCAAAGCCGAACCTTTCTTTGAAAAGGCAGCAAAAGTTCGAGAAGCAGCCTTGGGCAACTCAGACAAAGATGTTATTGCCGGGCAAAGCAAACTGGCTCAATTTTATCTTACACTTGGTAAACGAGATAAGGCCCTAGTGCTTATCAACAAAATTGCCGACTATGGTGACTATGAATCAAAGCAACTTAACGAAGTTTCTGGTGCTTTTAAGAAATTGAGCCTCTATTACCATAATCATCGCAAATTGGAAGATTGTGAAATAGCAGTTAAGCAGGCAGAAGAGAAGACCCTCAGCGAGATTAAAGCTCAAGCAGTAGAAACAGCTGTAATGCTAGACGCTGTAGGAAATGCCATTAAAGACAATAGCAAACTGGCGGAACGATTGTTTAAATCGGCTTTGACCTTGCGCGAGCGCACTTTGACTAGCGAACACGCTGCTCTTGCCTCTTCACTAGAAAATCTGGGCAAACTTTACATGGCCGACGGCCGCTCTGCTCAGGCCGAACCACTACTGAGGCGTGCTTACGAAATATCACTAAGTACCCTTGGCCCAGATAGGCAAGAAACGCAAAAACGCTTGGACAATTTAGCGCAAATTTGCACCACTCTTAACAAGAATGGCGAAGCAGAAGGGCTCTATCGCAAAATTCTAGATTCGCAAGAAAAAGGAGCGAAGAAAAATTCTCCAGAATTGCTTGCCAATTTCGCCTCTCTGTTAGTTAAAGAAGGCCGTGCTAGCGAAGCTTTGCCTTATTATGCCCGAGCCCTGAAAATACAAGAATCGCTGAACGGTCCTCAGCATGCCTCTTTGGCCACCCTTCTCGACAGCTATGCCTACGCTCTAAATAAGTGCAACCGCCAAGCCGAAGCCCAAAAATGTCAAGCTCGTGCAAAATCTATTCGAGGTTAAAGAAAAAGCATTGTCATCACTTAAAATTTTGGCACTAGCGCATCTACTAAATTTTTCTATCTGCCACTGTCTGCCTGCGTTAGCTCTAGATTCCAGACAAGCTGAAATAAGCGCCATTGAAAAACAGCTTAAAAAAGATATTGACGCCGATAAAACGTCAGAACTCGAACCAGTTAAGCGTCAACTTGATGCCCTAATTGCCACCAAGGGCGAGGCCCAACTGTTTTTGCTTAGAGCTGATGTTAAATATCGCATGTACGATTTGAAGGGTGCTCTCAGCGACTATGACCAGGCAATTCTCTTACAGCCAAAGTCTGCCAAAGCGTACATGCAGCGAGGCACGGCCAATTGCATAGGCGAAAATTATCAAGCTGCACTGAGCGACTTCAACACGGCCATATCACTGGGTGAAAACTCAGCTGATATTTTTCGTAGTCGCGGTGGTGCAGAAGAGCAGCTAGGCAAGAAAGCTGAGGCCATAGCTGACTTAACGAAAGCATTAACCATTGAGAAAGACAAAGAGCGGCAATGGCAAGAAAAGCTGATGAGAGCTCGCTGCTATTTTGCCATTAAACAATTTGAGTCAGCAATTAAAGATACTACTGATGTTATTGCACTAGCTGCTCAAATACCTGAGGACGCTGCAGTAGACGCCTACAAAGTGCGTGGCAGCTCTTATTTCTTCGGCGCCAAGTACAGCGAAGCCATAGCAGATTTGTCAGCAGCTATGAAGGGTCTAGACGGAAAAGCAAAGGCTGGTAGCCTGGTTTTGCGCAGCGTTTGCTACTCAAAACTAAACGATAAAGCCAAAGCTGTTGCCGACATGGAGGAAGCCAAAGCTCTTGGTTTTCCCCAACGCCAGAGCCAGTAATAAGACAGGGAAGTAAAGCTAATAGCGTACTTTTACCATTGCTCAAGCAGTTACTGCCGCCTATTATGAAACCCCCCGGTAACATTTAGCAGTAGCCTAATGAGCAAGATCACCGAAGCAAAAGCAGTGGCTGAATTAGGTCTTATGGCCGCAGAACGCTGTGCGCCAGGAGCGGCTTCAGCCTCAAAACTATTGGTTGAAGAGGCCTTAGAACATATTTTCAAGAAACCCTTACCCTTGACCGACGCTTTGTCGCGCATTAAAGAAGTCTTGGCAGGTCGTATCGGTCACACTGGTGAAGTCATCGACCACATGCCGACAATTATGGAAAGCGTGGCCAAAAGTGACCACCTAGCCAGTCTAAAAATTACCAAAATGCTTGACTCTGGCGCCCATGAGTTTGTGCTCGCAACTGAGTCAAAAGGCGCCTTAAAGCTCGGCGTCGACAACCTACCGAGGCCGATTGCCCAGAAAATGTTCGATGCACCGGTTCTAGAACACGGCAAACTCGAAAACGGTGTTCGTTATTACATCCAACCAATCGGTGAAACGGCAGGAGTAACCGATAAACATGTAGTCACAGTGGTGGGCAAAATTCGCTCCAATGGTTTCATTGAAGAAGACATGTGGGGCTTTAGTGGAACCAGAAAAGACCAAGTCGCTCTTTTTGGCAAAGCGCAAAAGCCTTTATTAATTGACCAGGGTGGGGCCGTTCCTCGTTATGGCATGACCTATAAAAACGGTGAGCTTGTGCCCCACGAAGTGCAGCAGTCTAATCTGGCTGAAATTAGAGATTTTCTCACCGAGCGCCGCATTCCCTTGATTAAGCACTCAACCACAAGACCACAAAACCCGCTGCAAATGGACGGCAGTAGCTTGTCTACAAGAATGGAAGATTGGCAACTTTCGGATGCAGTGAAAGACTACATGAAAATGATAGACCGCACGCCCACCATGTGGGGCAGCTGGACGGATAATGAAGTGATCCTTGCGCTGAGATCACTTACACTGGGTAAATGAGCAATAGCGTCGAAAGATTCAAATTTAGAGTACCCGTTCAGTTGAAATTGCTGCTGTTCCTATTAATAGTTCTAGCAACCTGTGTATTTGCTCCAATGGCCTATAGTGCTGCGAGCTCGCCTGTGGTTTGGCAACTTGAGCAGTCTTCCGACCACCTAGGGGACTGCCTTGTCTCTATCTATCGTGACGGCGCCAAGGTGGTATGCAAGAAGCTCAAATGCGAACTTGTATGCAAAGCACCTGACTGGAAAGTACACTGCTTCAGAAGAGACGAGAAAATTGAGTGGAGCAATGACATACAAAAGTTTAATGGCGAAACCATGTCCAATCCTTTTGCTCGCTGTCGACCACCAAGACTAGAAACACTTACAGCCCTTGGCACTGGGGCGAAAAACGGTCTCAAATACACCAGGTATAGAACCGCCACCTCTGCAACTGACGTGCTCTGCACCACTAAGGCCATAGCCACGGCGCCACAAGTAGGCGAGTTTCTGTCAAGGCTTTTTCGTACACCCAAAGCCGAAGGAATTCCAATATATAGGTGCGTAGATCACAGCCTAGATGAAAAAAAAGAAGAATCAAAGATTGGCATCATTAAAGTTGGTGCCAACACTGATCTGAGATCTGGTTTAGTCACTAAACTAGAAACAAAGAGCTGGAAAAATATTCCATTCAAAGTCTCTGATTTCACCGCACCAACAGGCTTCAAGCAGTGCAAGGAGATTTTTCAAGTCTCTTATTCGAGCGAGAAGAAGGGCGAATTCAGCGAGATTTTCGACGAAATAGGCTTTAAAACAAATGCAAAGTCTTTAAAAAGCGGGACTCACTAAATGATTTTCGCCAGAACAATTACTACTTTGTTTCTAAATTGTATTTTGTTTTTCTCTAGCCAATCTTGCCTCGCCAAGCCCATAACACCAGAGTGGATAATCAATCAGAAAGAGGACGATTTCGGCGATACAGTCGTATATGTTTGGCATGATGGTGCGAGGTTAGTGTGTAAAAAGTTTGGTTGTGAGCTTCTTTGCAAAGCTCCAGACTGGAAGGTGCACTGTTACAACGTAGCTGAAAAGACAGAATGGATCGGCGATCTGTCGCAGTTTAGTGGCGTAGTAATGGCTAACCCTTTTGCCATACCAAGAGCTTACCAAGTAGCATACTTAAGAGAGGTCGAAGCAGGCGAATTCGCTGGACTCAAATATACGAAATATCGCACTCCCGTCTCAAGAAAAGACTTAATACTGGCTGCCAGTGAAATACCAGTGGCAGACGAAGTAGGAGAATTTCTCTCGCGACTTTATGTGGTCCCGAATTCACACAATGTCCCACTTTTCCGTGACTGCGATAGAGGTAAAGGGCTTCAGCCTGAACGCTTCAAGATTGGCGCAGTCCGAAACGGTTCGGCCAACGATCTTAGAGGTGGAGTGTTGCATAAGCTCGTGACTAAATCATGGAAAAAAACAACATTTAACTCTTCTGACTTTGAGCTACCTAAGGGTTTTGAAAGAAGAAAAGATATCATTCAAGTTTCGTACTCTGCAAACAAGAAAGAGGAGCTAGGCTCTTTTTTGAATGAATTAGGATTTAAAACGAAGGTTAAGCCATAGCTTCTCCTGATTATTGCCTTTAGGAACAAAATGACAGAAAAACTAACGTCCATTTTCTTTTCAGCAGTAACGAAAGGCACAATTTGTGTCTTAACTTCGCTACCAGCCTGGCAATACTCTATACAGCCGGCTCTGGCTCAAGCGAGCAGTGACGCTCAAGTCAATCAAATTAGAATGAGCCTTATGCTATTGGATGCAAAAATCAGAAGCGCACCCAGTGCTGAAGCTTACTTTATGCGTGGCTCTGCCAACGCTGCCTTGGGTAAGAATGAAGCAGCAGAAGCAGATTTTGCCCTAGCGGAAAGTCTCAAGTATTCAACCAATCTTTTTGAGTTTTATGAAAAGCGCGGCAGCAACTATTTAGTTCTCAAAAAGAACGAAGAAGCCATAGCTCCGCTTACAAAAGCCCTTGCGCTCAAGCCTAGTGACCCATCCTGTCTTATCAATAGAGCAGCGGCCTACTTTGAACTCGCCCGCTACAAAGAAGCGTTGGCTGACGCCCAGAAGGCCGTTAAGCTCGATTCGAAGAGCTCGGCGGCCCAGCAGTTGGTGGGCACCTGCTATCTGAAAACCGGACAATATCAAAGCGCATTGCCATATCTCAACCAAGCAGTAGAGCTAGAACCAAGAAATTTCGAAGCTTTACACTATCGCGGCCTAACCTATCAAAAGTTAGGCAAGAATGAACTAGCTAACAAAGACTTTGCTGAAGCTCTGGCCAAAGGTTACGCGCCAGGTAAGATTTTTGAAGAAACAAATTAGGCGCTAGAGCGCAGTTAGAATGCGCACTAGTCGATTAATGCCTCTTCTAAAAGCAGCCAGGGGAATGCGCTCGTCTTTGCCGTGCATAGTGGCTAAATGATCGGCGTCTACTTCAATTGGTTCAAAGCCATAGCTATGAATGCCAAGCTCACGGAACCAATGTGAATCGGTGAACCACGGTACCACCACTGGTACTACAGGTGCAGTTGCGCCTTCTGCTTTATTAGCCTCTTTGATGGCGCGGAACATATCATTATCATAGGGAGAGGGGTCACCTTTCTCCCATTCAATGATTTTGACATCGATACTGCTATCACCAATTGTCTTTTTCACTTCCGCCACAAACTGATCTGGTGTAACACCAGGAAGCAAACGGCAATCTAGTTCAGCGTATGCCTGAGCGGGAATGACATTAGTCTTATAACCGGCTTTCATCACCGTGATCGATACTGTGTTGCGCAACATCGAATATTTGAGCTTGTCTACAGCTAGAGTTTCTTCTGTTTCTTTTGTTGGCGCCTTTGCCGTTTTCTCAATATCTGCATAAAGTTCTTTCAGTGGGCTGGCCTCAAATGGCGCAATTGCTTGGAAGAACTCTTTGGCAGCTGGAAGTAGAGTCATCTTCGGTGGATTATCAGCAATCTTAGTCAACGCTTTGATCAGCCTATTGTTGGCTGAATTGCTCATGGGCATTGAGGCATGGCCAGCTAGTCCATTGGCAGTCAGCGACAGCCAGAGCACCGATTTTTCAGCGTAGTCCACGCCCCAATATTTGGCTTGACCATCGCTGTTACCACTCTTGTTGTAACTCTCTATTGAATAGCCCTCATTGAGCAAATATTCAGCATCCTTGACCAGTTCTTTTTTATTTTTGGCGAACCACTCTGCTCCGTAGGTACCACCTACTTCTTCGTCTGGTGTAGCGATAAAAATAATATCGCGGTCTAGAACTTTGCCTGATTTCTTTATGGCGAGCATGGCGGCAAGTTCCATGATGCCCATGCCTTTCATATCCAAAGTGCCACGCCCCCACAATTCGCCGTCGTGAATTTCAGCGGCAAATGGAGGATATTTCCAATCGCTGGCTTGAGCCGGTACAACGTCGATATGGCTAAGCAAAATCACAGCCTTTTTCTTTCCTGTACCTTTGAGCCGCCCTATAACAATGGCGCGATCTTTAGCTGAATCAAAAACTTGAGATTCAATGCCATTGTCTTTCAACACTGATTGAAGATAGAGGGCACCCAGCTTTTCATTGCCAGGTGGATTAGTCGTATCAATTTTAATGTAGTTACCAAGAAGCTTAACTGCTTCATCGTACTGGGTGTCTGTAATTTCAAAAAGCTTGCCGGAGGCCCCAGAAGAAGAAGAAGAAGAAGAAGAAGAAGAAGAAGAAGAAGAAGAAGTACTAACAGACGATGAAACTGCCATGGCCTCATAGCTCAAAGTAAAGGCCAGAGTGAGCGCCCAGGCTGCGGCTAATTTTCTGTAGCTTAGTGACACTTTCTATCTCCAGTAAATATATGATGTTGCAAAGTGAAAGCAGTGACGAACCCAGTGCTGCCGTCTTTTTTATCACCGCCATTACTTGCAAGTAAAGTTTACCTGAGTCTAAGTCTGTGGCGTTAAACCTTGCAATTTGACAGAATGACTAACGAAAGAAGGTCTCATAGTTTTTATGCCAGAGACTTTCAAATTGGGGTTTTAAAGGATTATATAAATGATTAAGACTATTTTGGCCGTCACTGTTCTGGCTCTTTCAACCGCTGCCATGCCTGCCTTTGCTGACGACACAACTACAACCACCACCACCACAACAACTGCCGAAACTGACAAAACAGTAACTCCGGCAAAGACAAAGAAATCTATTGTAAAGACAGTTACCACCGACACCAAGAAGGGCGCTGAAAGCGCTGTGAAAGGCGTTGAGACTGTGGGCAAAGATATCGGCAAAGGAACTGTCAAGGGTGTCGAAGCACTTGGCAATGGTGCAAAAAAAGGCGCCACCGGCCTAGTTAAAGGTACTGAAGCCGTAATCAAAGGTGCTGGTCGCGGCATGGCTAAAATGGGCGAAGGAGCTAAGCATGGCGTCGAAAAAATGACCGGCCATGACAAGAAAAAAGCAGCCCCTGCTGCCGCCACCGCTGATACAGCACCAGCCACTGACGCTGCCAAGTAATAGTCAATGATCAAAAACTGAAAAACAAAAACGCGGAGAACTATGAGATCAAGCAATAGATTGGCCAAGAGCTTTGCTCTCGCATTAACTTCTGCGCTTACACTTTCAGCACTGATGGCGGCACCGCTACAGCTGGCCAATTCAGCTCTAGCGGCGCCGCCTGCCACAAAAAGTATTTTTGTCTCTCGCGACGCGACTCTGGGCATAGAAGAGTACAAACTTCCAAGCAATGGTCTATCTATATTGCTCTGCGAAAGGCATGCTACTCCTGTCGTAACTGTAAATGTGGTCTTTCGCGTCGGCTCTCGCAATGAAGCAGTTGGCTATACGGGCTCAACCCATTTTCTTGAACACATGATGTTCAAGGGCACGAATATACATGATCCCCTGAAACAGACAGGTCTAGACGATGTGCTGAAAAAAGTCGGTGGTATCAATAATGCCACCACTTCGTATGACCGCACCAATTATTATGAGCTAGTACCCAAGCAAGCAATCAATTTATGTCTCGAGCTAGAAGCTGACCGTATGCGGCATTTGCTACTTAGAGAAAGCGATCGCAAAGCTGAAATGACAGTAGTGCGCAACGAGCTAGAGAGAGGAGAAGACGACCCGTCTCAGCTCTTAGAGATGAACACTTTTGCCACTGCTTTTCGCGAACACCCATACCATCATCCAGTAATTGGTTGGCGCTCTGACGTTGAAGGTGTACCAACAGAGCGACTGCGTCAGTTTTATAACGATTTTTACTATCCCAACAATGCCACATTAGTAGTAATTGGCGATTTTGACAAAGCAGCCACGCTAAAAGAAATTGAGAGTAAATTTGGCGCCATACCAAAGTCTCCAAAACCTTTCCCAACTGTCTACACCACAGAGCCCCCCCAAGAAGGCGAAAGAAGATTCACTGTCAGTCGGGGCAAAGAGCTTGCCCGAGTGATGGTGGCATATCACACACCTCGCGGTATCGACCGAGCCACTTACCCGCTCGATATCTTGCAATCAGTCTTAGGGGGCGACAGCCGAAAATCATCGCGGCTCTACAAGCGTTTAATTGAAACTGGCCTAGCATCAGACTGCTATGCAGCCAACTACACTTTAAAAGATCCTGGTCTATTTATTATTTCGGCCACTGTGCAACCTGGCATAGACCCTAAAATGGTCGAAGCTGCCATTCAAGAAGAAGTAAACAAGCTCAGTGAAAAACAAATCACAGCTGAAGAACTCCGCTTAGCGCGCTCATCTATATCAAAACGTTTTCGCCTCAGTCTTTCTGACCCCATGGGTTTAGCACAATCGCTCACTGAAGGCATCGCCGTGGGCAGCTGGAAGTGGTGGGCGAGCTACCCTCGTGACGTACAGACAGCCACAGCTGAAGAAGCACTGAGCAGCGCCAAGAAATTCTTCTTAGACAAAAGCAAAACAGTTGGTTACTACCTGCCCACCGACTTTAAGACCGATGCAGCAGCCATTGCACAAATTAAACCAACAAAGCCAACTGAGAATTTAGGCGAGAGCAGCAGCGATATAAAGGACGCAACCGCAACTGTCGAAAAAGTCTCGACCAGAAATGCTGGGGCTGACCGCGACAAGGCGAAGACCTGGCAGGAGCGTGTAGAGCGTTTCTGTATGCCTAACGGCATGACTGTTTTGCTGGCTCGAGTAGCCGAAGGGGCAGACAGAGCGGACCTACATGAAAGCGATAAGTCTTCCCCTAAAAGTGCTATTAGAGGAACTGTTGCTGTTTCAGGGAAAATCAGAGCGGGTGATTTTTACAGCCAAATTGGCAAATCAGCAGTGCCTGACGTTACAGCTGAACTATTGACCTATGGCACTAAGAAATTCAGCAAAGAGCAAATATCCACCCAGATGGAAGAAATGGGAGTCACCCTCGATTTTTCCAATGGCACCTTCTTCCATGAGTTTGAATCTGAAGTGGCCGCCGAAGACCTGCCGAAGCTCTTGAGCTTAATTGGCAGCGAGATGCGGCAACCGAAATTCCAACAGTCCGATCTCGACCTAGTATTGAAATTAAGTCAGGCCGCTATCAAAGAGAAGATGACCGACACTGGCGAAGTGGCTTGGAACTCGTTGGTACGTTCACTGTACAAACCAGGTTGTGTCTATTACTCACCTGAGCTAAGCAAGCAAATGGAAGAGCTTTCTTCAATCACACTGAGCGACATAGAGAACTACCATCAGAAATACTATAGCCCCGGTAACACCGTATTGGCCGTGATTGGCGACATCGACCCAGCCGCTGTGAAAAAACTACTAGAGGCTGAGTTTGGTGATTGGAAGGGCGAGGCGGCCCCTGCTATCAAGGTGGAGCTAAGCGGTCTTATCGATAGAACTGGCGCCAAAGCGAGCAAGAATACCTTAACCACAGAGCTGGCTGACAAAGCCAACGTAGACATCGCCATTGGCAAGCCAGTGGACCTTTCACTAAAGTCGAACGACTACTTGGCGGCCATGATAGGCAATGCCGTACTGGGTTACGATAGCTTTGCTTGTCGCCTAGCTCCAGTGCGGGACAAATTTGGTCTCACCTATTCAATCTCATCCCATATCACCGAGCCTCATTATCCCTATTCTCCTTGGTCTATCGACCTCTCGGTCAATCCTGCCAATCTTAATCGCTCGCTTGAAGTAGTAAGAAAGATTGTGGCGGAGTTCAACAAAAATGGCATCACCGCCAAAGAGCTAGCTACTGAACAAGACCACCTGGCCGGGGTTTACCAGGTTGGCCTGAGAAGCATTCGCTCGATTGCCAAGAAATTGACTGATTATGAGCAGCTCTCGCTACCAGTGTCTTATATGGATACTTTTGGCAAGAGAGTTAAAAATGTTACTCTCAAAGACGTAAATAAAGCCGCTGGGCACTATTTCCGCCTAGATGACGCAATTACTTCTGTTTGCGGCACTTTAACCAGTACCAAGGAAAATCCCGACAAAAAGGTGGATCAAAGCAGACCCTAGTAGAACAGGTTTTAGACAGCCTTAACTGGGAACAATTCAAATACTTAGAGATTTGGGGCGATGAGCGACAAGAAAAAGATTTTTACAACTGGAAAATTTGAAGTCGACGGTAAGTGGGCTTCTGTGCGCGAGACCAAATTTACGAAGATGGTTCTAGAGACGCGCTTCGATCGTCAAAAATTCAAAGAAACCAAGCAAAAAGAAATGCTTGATCGGCAAAGAAAGCCGATGAGCGATGAGGAGCTGGAAGAACTTGAGCGCAAGTCGCTCAAAGACACAGTTACCGACCTCTATAACCAAAGAACTTTCCTGCGCAAGCTCGAATACGAGATGCGCCGAGCAAAACGCTACAAGCGTCCTCTATCGCTGATGATTTTGACCATAGACAACGTTAGCCAATTGCAAAGGCAGTATGGTCAGATGATTGTCGATGAAGTGATGAGAGCGGCTGCCAGAATCACCGGAATTTGCATTAGAGACGTAGATGTTTCTGGTATTTGTGAGGTGGCCAAAATTGGCATAATCTTCCCCGAAACTTATTCGTCTAGAGCAATGATTGTGGCTGAGCGTATTCGCGAGCGTATGAAACAAGAACCAATCAACAGTGAAATGCGCCATCTAAGAGTGACTACATCGATTGGAGTGGTCTCTTTCCCCACCCATGCTCGCGACGAGATTGATTTACTACAGCGCGCTATTGAATTTCTAGCAAAAGCCGAAGAAGAAGGCGGAGATCGCGTTCACAACGGCTAGCCCAGATTCTACTCCAATTCTTTCATGGTCTTTTCTTCGGCTGATGGCGCCTTGATTGCTGGCGCCAAAGGTGGTTCTTCTTGCGGCAGAGCCTGTCCGGAATTCGAGTTAGAACCAGAGCTAACATTAGGGCCAGCGCTAGAAACACTATTACCTGAATTTGCCGGAGCTATACCTGCCATGCTCGATGAATCACTTTTGTTCTTAGCGACATCGCTCTTCTCGCCACGCTCTTTCTTGCCGATTGGATAGCTGTTATAGAGCTTGCCATCGAAGTAAACTTTGAACTCGCAGCTGCCATCGTTACGAACACTAGCACCACCGGTGATGTCAATTTTCTTGCCTTCTCTGGCTGGCAGTGGTGGCACAAATTCGTCGACTACTGCAGATTCTTTTGACCATAAAACCTTATCGCCGGATTTAGAATCAACCAACTCAACCCTCATTGTCAATGCATTTATAGCGCCATCAGTGGGGTTCCAGACCTGTCCAGAGATATGAGGCATGCCACCTTGCAAATCAATAGTTACTGTTTTTAGGGTAACTGTTGGCACAGTGTTGCTGGGATCGACAGATTTAGCCTGTTGCAAATAACCATATCCGGTATCAAGGTCACCGGAGTCTAACAGCTCCTTGCCGCGCTTATTAAGTAAGGCAGCCAACTTACGCTTAATCGAATCATCTCTCGTCGAAAAGCGTTGAGCCTTGCGCAATTGGTCAATAGCTAATTCATACTGACCAGTACGTTCATAAATATCGGCTGCCATTTCATAGTTGCGCGAGTTATCAGCGATGGCATTGAGCTTACTAAGATAGACCAATGCTTCTTTGTCTTTCTTTTCTGAAACAAGCTTCTCAGCCAGTCTTTGATAGATCGTGGAAAGCCTGGCATCAGATTCGCTAAAGCGTGAACCTTCCTTTAAATCTTTTACTTCTTCCCAAAGACTCAAAGCTTTTTCCAGATGGCCATCACGCAGCTCTTGGTCTCCCCACAAAGCGTCCAAATCGGCAAGCTCAGCTTTTTTTCCGGGAATATTTGCCTGCGCAAGCGGGCGAAGCAATTCGCAGGCCTTGTCATAGCGCGAGTGTACGCGATAATAGTTAGCCAATTGCGAGGCCAAATCAGGATCTTCAATTATTCCTTTGCCTAACTGCTGTGCTTTCGCTATACAGTCTTTGGCCTTGTCTATCTGATCAACGCCAACATAGGCGCGAGCAAGAGCAAGCATAATCTTGGGATTGTCTTTGGCTGAGTTTGAAGCCTTTGTTAGAGTTTCTACGGCAAAGGCATATTGGCCATTATCTAACTCTTTCAGGCCCTTACCCAGTAAGCGATCTTCTTCAGGCGCCTTGGTCAAAAAGAAAATAGTGGCACCAGCAAAAATGAGCACTGTTGTTAAACCAAAGAGAACACCACCAGTAAGCGGCATTCCACTTTTAAGGTTCAAACTCATATTGCGAGATCTGCGTTTAGATCCTGATTTAGATCCAGTTTTAGATTCGGTTTTAGATCCGTCCTTACCACTAGATCTAGCTCCTGATCTGTCTTCAGATTCGGCAGAATCGTCAAACAAATCATCGCCTACATCTTTGCGCGAGACGTCATAGCGCACTTGAGCAAAGGGTTCAGAGGCTGGTGGAATGTAGTCAGGATCGGCGTAATTTTTGCCAGATTGAGAATTAGAATGAGAGACGGCCCTTTCACCAGCTTCAGCCGAAGCTGAATCAGATAAAGGAGCCGTCTCTGCAATTTCTTCTTCGACATAGAACTCTTGTCCACAAGAGACACAGTTCTGATACTGAGAAGGATGATAGGTACCACAATTTGGACAGCGCATAAGTTGAATATCCGTGTTCCTGATATTTTCAGGTTAGATCATACACCCTGCCCAATGGCAACTATTTGATTTCGACCTTAGCACCAGCAGCTTCGATCTTCTTCTTCATATCGTCAGCTTCTTCCTTCTTAACTTTCTCTTTCAAAGTCTTAGGAGCTGAGTCAACCAAGTCTTTGGCTTCTTTCAAACCAAGGCCGGTTACTTCGCGAACGATCTTCAGAACTTCGATTTTCTTGTCGCCAACAGCGGCCAAGATAACATCGAATTCAGTCTTCTCTTCAACTGCAGCAGCAGCGCCGCCAGCAGCAGGAGCGAAAGCCATAGGAGCTGCCGCAGTTACGCCGAAAGTTTCTTCCATTTGTTTCTTGAGCTCAGCAGCTTCAAGAAGGGTCAAGTTGCCGATAACTTCAATTAGTTCAGCGGTTGACATTTTAGTAGCCATTTTAAAAATCTCTCCTTAATACAGTTATTTGCGGCTTAAGCACGGCTTAGGCTGCTTCGTCTTTTTTCTTTGCGACCTCTTCTACGAGGACTGCAATGTCTCTAATCACTGCGTTCAAGATGCCAGCAATATTTCTGGCTCCAGAATCAAGACCACCCATAATGGATGAGAGCAATTGCTCTTTCGATGGTAGTTCGGCCAGCCCTTTCACTTCTTCAATTGAAAGAGATTGACCATCCAGCACTCCGCCTTTGACGGAACCTTTTTTAACTGTTTTGATAAAATCAACGACAGCTTTAGCAGGGGCTGCTGGGTCATCGTATCCAACCACTACGGTTGTTGGTCCCTTAGCGAGTTCGGCGATTGCTTTGAACTCAGTTTTTTCTGTAGCAATCTTCACCAAAGTGTTTTTTGCTACGCGACATTTTGCCCCTTGCTTATCAAGAGAACGTCTGAACTGAGTCAACTCAGCCACCGTGTACCCATTCAGGTCAGCGACGATAGCGACCTTGCCGTCAACGAAGATAGATTCGAGGTCTTTGATTACCCCGGCCTTAAATTCTCTGGTTGGCATTTAGATCTCCTGGAGTCGCCTCCATATAGATAACGGATGCTAAGTACGCTCATGGCAGTTGAAGAATCTTCCCAAAAGAAAACCCGACAAATGCCGGGATCACAAGGACGAGAGAAGCTCTCGCAAACGACTGTTTTAACAAAGTCGAATTTGTGACCTCAAGTCGGCGACCCTCATATAGAGGATTCATTAAACTCCCGCCATTACTTTTGGGAGTACCATACTGTCTGCGGCCTTAGTTAACAGCGTCTAACAGTTTTATCTGATAGATACAGGCCAAATTCTCGCGTTATATTGAACTATCGTCAAGAAAACTCATTTTGATGTAACAATTCAAGGGGAATTTTCTCAATCTAAGTTATTCAACCGAGATTATTCAATCATTTGTACAGCTGTACTGCGGAGCAATGTTCCATGGAAATCTTTGAAAAGCACGTATTTGTCTGCACTTCAGGCAAAATCTGTTGGAAAGATGGTGGCGAAGAAGTTTGCTCTGCCCTGCGTCAAGAAGTGGCTACCAAGGGCCTTAAGGGGCAAATTCGCATCAATAAAGCAGGCTGCTTTGATCAGTGCGGCAATGGTCCAATGGTTGTGGTTTACCCAGAAAGCACCTGGTACGCCCATGTCAGCCCAGAAGACGCTGAGCAAATAGTAACTGAGCATTTGATAGGCGGTAAGCCAGTTGAGCGTCTACTTTATGACGGCCGGGGCCGCACAGACCGGTCTTAGTGCCGTCCCGCCGATTGGAGTGACAAATTTGTTCGTCACAAATGTTCGTCATAGCCGTTCGTCACAAATCAGTAAGAACTTGTTGCTAACTTAAGCCTAACAACTGGCCCCCCCCCTCCAGATAGGCGAAAAATGAGCAATCCATTTAACATCGAACTTAGCGAGAATTTTCCGCAACGCGACCGTGCCGCTGCCAACATCGAACTTAGTATCTTTAGTGCCGTAGTCAATGCCGAAATGGGCCTCTTCAAAAAGGCCTGGTCTGGTTGGCCAACAGGCGAACAAGCCCCCCGAGCGGGCCGTTCAGATGCAGCCTCACAGGCTCTTCTCGATGCCGGTATGAAAGTAGCATTCGGCGATCTGTGGCGCGGTCAACAAAGATAGTTTCAAAACAGGGAAGATTTTTTCGAAAAAATCTTCCCTGTTTTGGAAACCGCTAAGTAGATGAGCCATGTACTTACTTACTTTGAGGTGCCTGCTGCCTGTGCATAACTCGATATACAAACGAATATGCTGATGGTGACACCATGGTTCACGCACTTGGCTATTAGGCTGGATATTGATAGTGGGACCAAGAGTAGCCTTTCGAATTGTCAGCAGATATGCGAAGTATTTTCATCGGGGGACTTCCAATAGATTTCTGCTCGGATATACTAATTGCATAAGCGGTGAGCACCCACCAATAAATAAGTTGGGTACTTTGAGCCGAGGGGTTAAGTGGAAACGTCAGGTCTGCGCAGACCGGAAACTGTAGTGATAACCCGCTAGCTGTGGATTCTGACTTGAAGCAGCAAGAAATATCGAGCCTA
>CALROJ020000091.1:0-23761 GCA_943369735.1 bacterium Ga0077546 | reverse complement strand
TGCTCTCGGAGTAGTGAGCCAAGAGCACCCCGACCGCATTTATGCTATCAACCACCACTACTCGCTCTCGGTTGGTCTCGGCAATGACGAGAACTTCCTCGCTTCCGATTCAATGGCCGTGCGCCAATACACCAACCGCGTCATCAAACTAGAACAAAGCGAAATTGCTGAAATCACAGCTGCAAAAGTACGTCTCTTCACTTTTGAAGGCGTTGAAGTAAAACGCAGCCCCATAGCCTTAGACACCAGCCCTTACGTAATCGACAAGTGTGGCTACAAACACTTCTTGCTCAAAGAAATACACGAGCAACCTTTGGTATTGCGCCAGACATTGTCTAAGTATCTCCGTCACCCCAATCACCCTATTGATCTCAATATCGACCACCTGACACCAGCAGGCAGTGCTTCAGCCAACTATGGTGTGCACTTAACCGATGAAGAAATCAAAGGCCTTACTCGCATAAATATATTTGCTTGCGGTACAGCCTTCCATGCTTCTATGGTTGGCAAATTATTGATTGAAGAATTGGTAGGAATTCCAGTTGACGTTGATATCGCTTCAGAGATTCGTGGCCGCAAACTACTCTGCAACGAATCAACCCTAGCAATTGCCGTCAGTCAATCGGGCGAAACCGCTGATACCCTAGCGGCCCTTTCTGCTGCCAAGCAAAAAGGTGCTTACACACTTGGTATAACCAACCGCGCCGATTCGCACTTAGCCCAACTAACACAGAACCTAATTGTCACCGAGTGTGGCATTGAAGTTTCTGTAGCCGCCACAAAAACTTATTTGGCTCAACTAGCCTGCTTCTACTTGCTGGCCATCTATTTGGGCGAGCGCAGAGGAACACTGAGCCCAGAGAGAGCAAAAGACCTCAAAATCAAACTCAACCTAGTGCCAGCTATGATCGAACAAATTCTCGCCCGCGAAGAAGACATTCGCGAGACATCAGTAAAATACGCTGAAGCTCACGACGTTGTCTTCATCGGCCGCGGACTGAACTATCCAACAGCCTTAGAAGGCGCGCTCAAACTAAAAGAGCTTAGCTATATTCATGCTTCTGGCTATGCCGCTGGTGAACTAAAACATGGACCAATCGCTGTTTTAGATCAAAACGTGCCAGTGATAACAGTATTGGTACCCGGCCTAGTTTATGAGAAGACCTTGTCTAACGCACAAGAAGCACGAGCCCGCAAAGCAAAAATGATTGCCGTGGCCGTTGATGGCGATGAGCAAGCGCAAAAAACTTTCGACTCTGTTTTGACAGTGCCGCCAGTAGATGAGCTCTTCTCACCTATGACCACTGTGGTGCCACTGCAACTGCTCTCTTACTTTATTTCTGACTACCTCGGCAAAGACGTAGACCAGCCACGCAACCTGGCCAAGTCTGTCACTGTCGAGTAGAGCTCTAGAATAAATAGATAGAGTAATAAGATAGGGTGCAAGCAATCAGAATCATCATCATCGGCGGCGGATTCAGCGGCGCCATGACGGCATATCATCTTCTTAGGCAAGAGCAAATTGCCTGCGCAATCACTATTGTCCAGCCTGCAAAGCTGGGATTAGGTTTAGGATTAGGTTTAGGATTAGGTTTAGGTCTGGCATACAGTACAAGCTGCGATGAGCATTTATTGAACGTCAGTGCCGCAGGTATGAGCGCACTCGCCGATGAGCCTGATCATTTCCTCAAATATGCCCGGTCCAAAGACCCAGCAGTTAAGGCTGAAGACTTTCTCCCTCGCAAGTTTTTCGGTGGTTATGTACAAGAACTTTTAAACACAGCCATAGCCGAGGCAAAAGCAGATTTTCACACTTTCACGGCAGTACAACAGAAGGCCATAGACATAGATGAAAATACAGATGAAGATACAGATGAAGACATAGATAAGATCAGGCCTCTCAAAGTCTTATTGAACAACGATCAAACTCTTGAGGCTGACATAGTGGTCTTGGCACTGGGCAATCTAGCTGGTGGGCAGCCAGCCTGGCTCGACAAGCTACCAATGACCAGTGCTCACTATATTCACAACCCCTGGAACACCGAAGCAATCGAAGCCATTGATAGCACTGATTCAGTCTTATTAGTTGGTACTGGACTAACTGCAGTCGACAAGATAATAGAATTGAAAGCCCGCGGTCATGTCGGCAGTATCACTGCAGTCTCGCGCCACGGCTTGCTCCCTCGTCGGCACTTAGACATGCCCGAACTGCATCCACCACAGTTTATATGGGACGACAACGCCGAATTCAAACTCTCGGCTCTCTCTGCCCTTAAACTAGTCAGGCGCCAATCGGCTCAGGCAGTTAACTGGCAAGCGGGAGTAGATAGTTTCAGATCAATTACGCAAAAATGGTGGGGAAATCTAGCCTTGAGCGAAAAGCGCAACTTCATGCGCCATCTGCAAACTTATTGGGATATTCATCGCCACCGCATGGCACCTTCTATTGCCGCAAAAATTGAGTCTTATCAAAAGAGCGGACAGCTGCGGGTTCTATCTGGTGGCATCAAGCAGATGCAAGAAAAACTAGACAAAAAAAATGCCAAATTGAAAGTCGCAGTGACAATCCAAGAGCGTTATTCGAAGGCTCAAACAATTCTGGTTGATAGAGTAATCAATTGCACCGGTCCACAGCTAAAACTCAAGGCCATAGACAGCCAGCTCATGGCCAATCTTCACAAGCGTGGACTAATTGCACCAGATGCAACTGGTGCTGGCATTAACTGCCTGTCTTCTGGAAAGATCATTGATAGCGACGGCAAGACTAACAATCGACTCTTTGCTATTGGGCCACTACTCAAAGCTGTGCTACTAGAAAGTGTGGCTGTGCCTGAATTAAAAGGGCAAGCTCAAGCACTGGCAAAATTGATTTGCAGCCAACAGCCGCACAATATTTAGCCCATCTGTATGTGCCTATTCACTATGTTCGTAAGCAGAGAGATTTTCTCGGGAAAATCTCGCTACTTTTGACACGCTTGATCGAAGGTCAGGTTTTTGATGAGTCAATGCGCGTACACAAAAGGGAAGATTTTTTCGAAAAAATCTTCCCTTTTCAAAATGCAAAAGCAAGAAACATTACCTCTTCGAAAGAGGCAATAGCCAGACTCACTTGCTTGCCTGTGCATAACTCTATATACAAACGAATTTGCCAATGGTGACACTCTGGTTCACGCGCTTGGCTATCAGATTAGATATCGAGAATGCACCCTAAGGCCACCGTTCGAATTGTCAGCAGATATGCAAAGTATTTTCATCGGGGGACTTCCAATAGATTTAGGCTCGGATATACTAATTACATAAACGGTGAGCACCCACCAATAAATAAGTTGGGTACTTTGAGCCGAGGGGTTAAGTGGAAACATCAGGTCTGCGCAGACCGGAAACTGTAGTGATAACCCGCTAGCTGTGAATACTGACTTGAAGCAGCAAGAAATATCGAGCCTACGCAATAGGCAGTCAGACGATAGTGATTAGACCGCCGCAGAGCAATCTGGGCGGTCTTTTTGTATTCGGCACATGATTAATCTGCTCGCCATAGTTTAACCATGTTTGCCAACCAGAATGAAATCAATAGATTGCTTACTGACATTTACTTAGCGTTTCTATCCATAGTCAATCTGCTCACATCTGAGGTAAGAGTCATGGCGCAATATTTGAAAGATGCATGGCAACCATTCATTGCCGCTGGCGAAATTGCTCTATTTGAACAACGGTTCGACGATGCTGTACTCAATTTTCAGATGGCTCTGCTAGACGCTGAATATGGCGAAAAATCAGATCAGCGAATTGTCACTACTCTCGATCTGCTCTCAGAGACCTACCAACAGTTGAATCGACTTGAGGAGGCAGAAGCAGTCAGTTTGCGCAGCCTAAGAATCAAACAAGACTCTGGAGCATTCTCTAAATTCGATATTCTTCGGGGAATGTTCAAACTCTCAAAGCTCTACTTCTACCAATCCAAACTCGGTGCTGCCGCATACACAACCAATCGTCTTCTAGAGTTAAGTGAGCAGACCCTCGGATCTAGCCATCCACTTGTTGCTATGGTGGCGCGTCAACTAGCCGACTTATACAACGAACTCGGTTCTTCTAGAGAAGCGGAACAGTTCTATCACCGTGCTTCCGCCGTACAACCGAATCAGTTTGACAATCGATCGGTACTGCCTGTAATGGCCCAAGTATGCGCATAACTGCCGGTCTGCTAGAATCTACGCTGAACACAATTTCTAACTGACACGAACCAAACGGGAAGCAAACACCTGTCCCTTAAGATATCTCAGAAAGTCCTGATTCTAGTAACAGTGCCAGTAATCTTTGAAATTGGCCTAGTTACCTATGTGACCAATCTCTTCAATCAAATTGAAACATCAAGGCTAAAGGCAGTTCACGCCAGAGAACTCACTAGCCACTTAAACTCAATTATCAATTCTCATGTACAGCGAGTTTCACTCCTTATTCTTCGAAAGATGAAAGAGCAGCCTCGAGAAAGCGACGCTGAAGGGGCCATAAAGAAAAAGATCAGAAGAGAAATAGCCGAACTGAGCATAGTAAGCAGCTCAACTACCACTGAACAAACAAAGTGGAAACGATTAACCAAACTATTTGAGGAGATTGACAAAACTCTTGACGAAGCCACAGTTGCCTATACCAGTGGCAATGATTTGCAAGCAGCGGTGCTCTGGAGCGGAGCCCAAAGTAAACTCAATCAATTTATCAATATCTCTAATCAACTCACTTTAGACCAGAAGAAAGACCAGGCAAAAAGTGAGATCGAGTATGAAACCTATGATCGAAGGCTAAGATTGGCGCTGAAGCTCTCTCTATTTCTCAGCGGCGCAATTGCCTTTGGCCTGGCGCTCTTCTTCAACCAGAGCACCACAAAAAGACTCAACAAGTTAATGCAAAATACCAAACTTCTAGCGGTCGGAAGAGCACCAGGTAAGTTTATTGGTGGCGATGATGAGCTGGCCAAAATCGATAGTATTCATCATCAAATGCATGATATTTTGGTGCAGTTAAGACAGAAAGAAAGAGCTATTCTAGACAATGCCGCCGAGGCCATATGTGCAGTAGACAGCGATCTCAAATTGACTGAATTTAATAACGCGGCCACAAGACTTTGGAAGAAAAGCGCAGAAAAATTGAATCACGCTCGCCTAGTAGAGCTGATCAGCGATGACGACAGAGAAAAAGTGGTGGCGCAGCTGGAAGAAGCCGAAACCAGTGCATCAGAAGTTAGATTTGAGGCAAAAATCCGCAGTGGAGAAGGTAATTCTACGACTTGGCTAGACACCTCTTGGGCGGTCACCTGGTCACAGTCTAACGCTTCACTTTATTGCGTTATAAGCGATATATCCGCTCGAAAAGAACTTGAACAATTCAAACGAGACTTTGTTGCCATGCTCAGCCATGATCTGCGCACACCATTGAACTCGGTACAAGCTTCTCTCGAACTAGTTTCTTCAGAACACTTTCAATTGCCGGACAATGCACGGAAATACATAAATCGAGCAGAGCGTGGCCTGCACTTATCACTAGCTCTAATCAACCAACTTCTAGAAATAGAGAAAATGGAGTCGGGTGTAATTTCACTCAACTTAGACGCTTTGAGCACCAGGGAACTATTCAACAAAGCCACCGTTTCCATCGCTTCCTTGGCCGATAGCAAAAAAGTCAAAATTAGCTATGCTGGCCCCTCAATTGAATTTGTTGGGGACACAGAGAGGCTTGTCCAGGTGCTCATCAATCTGCTAGGCAATGCCATAAAGTTTAGCGACGAAGAGGCAATGATTACAGTAACAGCAGAGCTAAAGCAAGAATCAGATCAGTGCGCTGTCACCAGAATTAGTATTAGTGACCAAGGCCGCGGCATTCCAAATGAAAACTTAGAACAAATATTCGACCGCTTTCAGCAGGTTAATCCGCGCAACGAGAAAGAGAAATCAGGCACTGGATTAGGGCTAGCAATTTGCAAAGCGATTGTAGAAGCCCACGGCGGCAGAATTGGAGTGAATTCACAAGTAGGCATAGGCAGCACGTTTTGGTTCGAAATTCCGATGTCCTGACTAGTGGCTGTTAAAGCAGTATTAGCTATTGCTTTCTCAGCCTGTACCCGATTTTATTAACTGTTTCAATCAAAGACTCTTGATCAGGCTGATCAATAACCCGTCGAATACGCTTGACTGACGATCTAACAGCCTCAACAGTTGGGCACTTGTCGGTGGCCCAGACTCTTGTAATCAGGGCATCGGTGCTGAAGGTTTCCCCGGGATGATGCAAGAAAAACTCAAGCAAGGCATAGTCGGTAGGGAGAAGAGCAATTGGATTGCCGTTGAGAAAAATTGTCCGTGCATTTAAATCCAAAACAAGATTGCCAACAGTAACTTTACCTCTATAGGTATCGGGACGTCTTAGCAATGCCCGAATGCGAAAACCCAACTCGCGGACACTAAATGGTTTGGTGAGATAGTCATCGGCGCCGCAATTGAAACCAATTTCCTTGTCCTTAATGTTTCCTTGCCCAGTCAACATAATGATTGGGGTAGTTCCGCCTGAATCTCGAAAGCGGCGACAGATTTCAAACCCATCTAGCCCCGGTAGATTGACGTCACAGACAATGACGTCAAAACCACCACCCAAAACCAGATCCAAGCCACTAGGTCCGGTTCGAGCAATTTCCACGGTATGATGCTCCAAGCTCAGCCACTTTGCCACGGTAGCCGACATCTCATCATCATCTTCAACTAGCAATATCTTCGCCATCACGACAATATTAACACTGTCGCCGACGAGAATATTACTAGAACCATATTGCTAGGCAACTATTCCCGGCGGTGGATTGCGCCTCAACTCTTCCTCACTTACAGTGCTATAGAAAAGCGGTTGCCAGCGGTCAGATAGCCGCAACCAATTGCTGGTGCCAACACCGTCAGAATTCTCAAGCCCAACAGCAGTCCCTTCGCTGCGGGCATACCAGTCAGCTCCTTGATCAATAACTAGATTAGAGTCTGGACGATCCGAGCGCACCATTCCAGAGATATAGATGCCGTCAATGTTCTGATTATCGAAGCCACCACGCCCATTGATCCAGGGTTGGAAGTTAAAGCCTGGTGCTGGAGCTTTGAAAGACGCTACACCATCAGAGCTATTGCTAATTGGTGCATCATAAACCGCGTACATGTCGGCGAAATCAGCATCTGAAAGACCACCACCGATTCCAGTATTATTTTGATTGAGCACCTCCTGCCAATTTCCATCTTTTGTATGAACATAGGTGCGGAAATTTTGCATCTCAACTAGGGCTTCAGGATTGGCCTGTTTACCTTTCTCCGGATAAACCATATTCCAGGCCATCAGATAATTGAAACGAGAATCAGGCGTCGTCGGTCTATCTATACCAGCGCCAGCGCGCCCTCCGTACCAGCCAAATCGATCAGTATTCTCCCCAGGGAAAACAGAATTTTGACTACGATCATTCTGAGCCAACACTTGCTCCACAGTACCTGACACCGGATTGCTTCGGTCAGTCAGTGACGGAGTATCAGAAGTCTCTTCAAATTCGCTTGAGTAATCTAAAGATTGCTCACCACCAGCTGCTGGGTGTTGGGGCTGCCAGTCTTCACACTGGCCCTGCTGACAGCTCTCTGCATCTTGCGAAGGAGCATCAACAACTGGTTCTAGCGCCTCACCGAGATCACGCAAGTCAGCAGCGGCTTCATGCATCCATTCCCGAGCCAGCCGTGAACTACCTCTATCGCTAGCCCTGATGGCGCGCTCGACATCAAGCAAAACCTCTTCAAATTTGTCTAGAAAACTATTCTTAGTTGGCGCACTAGAATGCCTGGCTTCGTATATGTTTTCACAATTGCCAAAATCAATCGAACCATTACTATGGTCAGAATTTCGCGCCCCCTGATTATGTGAGCAATCATTTCTCTGGCCGGGCAATGGCATTAAACTGCGATGCAGCTCCTCCATAACCTCGCTTAGAATCGGACTGACGAAGTTATCTTTATATATCTGACCTACAGAATCAAGAGAGCAATCTTTTCCCATTGACGGTGCCTCACTATTCACGATGATGCTAGTAAAGTACGCTTCGCAAGCAATAAACGAAGAGTGACCATAAGGCGATAGTAGACAACGATCATGTCGAAGCCATGGCAGAACCATTAAACTTTCACGCCAGCGGGCTTGTCTAGTTATTGGCCACTTTGCTGACTAGCTTGATTGAGAGTATTGGTCATATCGGCATATCCTTTCCAGCCAGTGACAACACCAGATTCAGCCTGGTTGGCCGTCTGTGCCGCCTGCGCCCTTGCTTGAGTCAGGTTACGTTCAGCGGTCTGTTCACCTGGAATCTTCGCCAATAGTTCATGAGCGCCATCAACTCCTTGTTCAGCAGCCTTACGCAACCAGAAGACGGCTTTGGCAAGCTCCGGTCGCATGGCATGTTCTTCAGCTCTCACAATCCGCTCGCCACCAAGATAGAGCTTGCCGAGGTCCAATTGAGCCTGACCATAGTCTTGCTCTGCAGCTTTCTCAAACCAATGTACTGCTTTACTGAAATTTTGAGTAGCACCAATACCAGTGGCATACATATGACCAAGCATCGTCTGCGAATAAGGGCAGCCTTGCTTGGCCTTACGCCTCAAAATGGCAAAGGCGTGGCTGTAATGGTGAGCTTTCAAGGCCGCGTGCGCCTGATCTAAATGGACATATTTAGCAGCTGTATTGCTACTCGCTGGAGGAGAAGCTAGGGCTGAGGGCAATGAGAAAGAAAATGGCACAATCAGAACTACTAGAGTGGGCAAGAACAGCCTGACAAAACTAGCACTAAAAAAACAGGATTGCCTCACTTACATCGAAACAGAACCACGCCTATCGGCCAGCGACGAGCTTGGTTCTTCCTCAACAATTTTGGGCGTAATTAGCAGCATCAACTCAGTGCGGTTGCGACCTTTCAAAGTATTTCTAAAAAGTGCGCCAAGCACAGGTGCTTCAGCCAAATATGGAGTTTTCGAAAGCTGCGCGGCTTCTGTTTCGGAGAACAAACCACCGAGTACCAGAGTCTGTCCATCTTTAATGCGGACCTCTTGAGCCATAATATCGCGGTAGTTCAAAAGTGTTACCACAACGGTTGGTTGGTTCACTGGTCCAAAAGTCTGCGGCGGCCCTAAGGGCGTCGAGACTTGCGGACGCAAACGCATAGTAATGAAACCATCCTGACTAACTCTTGGAAGTACGTTCAAGAAAATTCCAGCCTTGGTCAACTCGACGTTAGCAGTAACAACACCCAAACTAACTGTAGATGTAACTTTGTGAATAACCTCAGAGGCAATCGTGATCAAAGCCTCTGAATTGTCGACCACAACCACTGACGGATTAGCTATGAGCTTGGCCTTGTTTGTTTGCAAAAGCAAATTGACGGAGAGGTTAATGGCGTGGGGCACAGTAGCAATGTTAGCTCTACCACCGGCACGGCCATCGGCTGCGAGGAAGTTAAAAGCACTCTGAGCAGTTGTAACAGCGTTCACGCCAGCAATAGAGGGAGCAAGTATAGGCACCAATGAACCGATCAAGCCGGTATATGCAGTACCAGGTGTCCCAGCACCGTTGGCAGCGCCATTGGTGACGTTTGAACCAGTAAACGGTATGGCCGGAATATTGGGATTGGCGACGGAATTGGCTGCCGAACCTAAACCAGGTAAGAACGACTTCAATGGGGCCTGTGAATTACCCATGATCGAGCTAGAAAGACCCTCGCCCTGAAGGTTCAGAGTGGCACCAAGCTGACGAATACCTTGATTGCTTAGCTCAATCAATGAAGCTTGAATATGCACCTGCTTGGGACGTCTATCAATCAGGCGAATGGCATCTTCGGCGATATTAACATCATCGGCGGTGCCGACCACAATTACTTGCCGACCTTTTACATCCGGAATGACGATAGCGCCACCACCGTTGGGGTCAACACTAAAATCAGCTGCGATTTCAAGGTTAGCTCTGATCTGCTGAGTACCAGGGTCAGTAGCGGCGTTGTTGAAGCCAACGCCCTCTTGCGTCTGCGCCCGACTGGTACCACGCAATGTCCGCGGTTGAGTCTCTAGAGAGTAGCTCTGAGTGCTATCGGTATCGCTCTTACTACCTTCTCGATCACTGGTTTTCTCACCGGTATTTTCCACCGAAGGTCCGCTTAAATCGCCACCTTGACCCGAGCCTTTCTTCTCACTGGCTGTTTCATCGGTAGATTCGTTGGCTAGCTGCCGCTTAGTAGTGGTCTTAAAATCTGGCAGATAGCCTTTATTGAAAATCGAGGCAGATAGTAAGGCAGCAACATCATAGGGATGGGAATAGCTGAGCTTGAATGCTCTTGCCATTGGCCTATTTAGTCCTAACTGCACCATGGCTTGAGTTGAGCCAACAACAATTGTTTTGTTGTCGAGCATACGACTCTGCAAACCAGCGGCAGCTAAAACATTGTCCATCGCCTCGTTAAGGTTGACGTCGCGCAAATCACCTGTAATTTTTCCAGCGCAAGACTTGTCGATAATGATATTGACGTTACCACGACGGGCTATTTCAGTAATTACATCTTTAACTGGGGTATCTCTAAAACTCAGATGATGGATTAATTGACGCCCTTCTTCGCTCTGAGCAAAAAGTTGAAAAGGGCGCCGAATTTTCACATCGCCGGTCACTCCCGGCAGTGAATTGCGCGTTACTGAGCGCATCGAACCTTGGGCTAACTTACGATTGTTGTCAGAGCCGGAGCCGAAATCCGAATCAGAAAGAATGGCTGGTCCACTGCTGCTTCCGTTGCTACTTCCAGTGCTACTTCCAGTGCTACTTCCAGTGCTAGTCGGTGAAAAGGACAAGTCACTAGATTTAGAACTTGACCCAGCCCCAGAGCTAGAGCTAGAAGCAGAGCTAGAACTTGAGCTTTCGCCCACACTGGGATTGTGGTCTCCCTCTTCCGACCAAGCAGGAAGCTGCGAAGCTGTAAAAGCGCAAGCACACAAAAGTGACAGTGATACCGCATTCGATATCAGCAAATTAAGTGCGGGCTTCTGGCCTTTGAATTGCACTAAGTGTGCCTCGCTAAGTGTGCCAAGAGTAGATGCTTTTAACAAAGCGCCATTCTAACTTGAATACCTCAGGAATTCCTTAAACTTATGGACGCTTATTGCCAGTTAAGCCATATATGGCAATTTCCAGATTATTTCTTGCTTCTCCAAGGTGTGGATTGAGCCGCAGAGCTAAACGCAACTCCGACACCGCCGAAGAGACATCCCCCCTGCCGTACAAGGCATATCCCAGGTCATTACGGGCCTGGGCGTTGAGGGGGTCAAGACGCACAGCCTGGCGAAATTCCTCCACTGCGCCGTTCTTGTCTTTGTTGGCATAGAGCGCCCGACCTAGAGCCAAATGGCTCTCGGCCGAAGCAGGCTCAAGCAAGCTGGCCTGCCTGGCGGTGCGCAGAGCGGGGCGATAATCGCCAGAGGTCAGCAGAGCCTTGGTCAAGACCACATGGGCACGAGCAGAGCTCGGCTCAACTGAGACAGCTTGGCGGGCGGCCTTAATCGAACCACTAATGTCATGGGTAGCTAACAAGGCTTCGGACAGACCAGAAAAGTTACTGGCGCTTGGTTTTAGCTGCGTAGCAAGGCGATATTCACTAACCGCTTGGGATACTTCAGCTCTAGTGAAGAGGCTATCAGCATAGTATTCGTGAGACTCAGCTGACTCTGGCTTGAGCTGCATCGCCCGTTTAAATTCCAGCTCAGCGTTGGCTTCATCCCCACTGTGGTCAAGAATTTTGGCCAAAACCATGTGGGCAAAATAGTCTTCCGGGGCAATAGCCACCGCCCGCTTCATCTCAGAAGCAGAGCCTTCCAAATCACCGGCAAGGTAAAGATAGCCGGCCAGCCTTAATCTTAAATTTTCATCATAGGGATCATCAGTAATCTTACGCCGCAGCTGAATCATGAGGTCGCCCATAGAACGCAAATCAACGCTGGCTGGCTTGCTACTCATTAACTTCAATAACCCAGCTTGCGACACAGTGAGAGAACTCACCTCTTTAGGAGAGTCCAATTTAGGACTTGCGGCCTGAGCATGCTCGTAAAAGAAAGCGAAACTGCCGGTCAAAGCTAAGCAGACTGACAAAAATCGGTTAAAAACTAAGTTTCTCGCTACAATCATTGCCAAATGATAGCAACTGAAGCCCCTAAAGAAAGTGAAGACAAAGCCATCTCCCCGCAGAGCGCCTATATTCACATCCCCTTCTGCACACATAAATGCGAATTTTGCGATTTTGCCGCTTTCGCTGGCTTAATCGAGCTAGAAGACGAATATTGCCAAGTCTTAGCTGGTGAAATTGAGTCGCGCCTAGGCCAACGCCCTGAACCTTTGAGCCTCAAAACTGTCTTTTATGGCGGCGGCACCCCAGGGCTGATTAAGCCCAGCAACATTGCCATGATTCACAAACAGCTCTTAAAATTTGCGCCACTGCAAAAAGGGCTGCAGCCAGATGAAATCGAAATTGCCATGGAAACCACCCCCCATGCAATCACGGCGGAAAAAGCCCAAGAATGGCGAGCTATCGGAATTAACCGCCTCTCAATTGGTATTGAATCACTCTCTGATGCCGAGCTAACCGCTATCGGCCGCGATCACAGCGTGGCTGAGGCTATTGCAGGCATAAAATTAGCCCATCAAGCAGGCTTTGACAGCATCAGCATTGATTTCATGTATGGCTTGCCCAGCCAAACTCTAGCTAGTTGGCAGGCGACCCTAGATAAGGCCATCGAACTGACAGAGCAATTTCCCTCGATTCAGCACATATCAGCTTATGGCCTAGAAATAGCCAAAAATTCCCCCCTGCTCAGTCGATTTCCCCGCGACTCATCTAGCTATCCGTCTGACGACCTATGCGTTGAAATGTACGAGACCCTCGTAAGCAAACTTGAAGCACAAAATTATCAGCAATATGAAGTATCAAACTTTGCCAAGCCTGGCCAGCAGTCGCAGCATAATCTCACCTATTGGCGCAACGCCCCCTACTTTGCCTTCGGAGTTGGGGCTCATCGCTATGTCGACGGCGTGCGCAGCGCCAACCTCCGTTCATTGAAAAAATACATGCGCAGCCCGCTGACCGATGAAGTAAGCGAAATAATTGACCCTAAAACCCGTATCAAAGAAGGCATAATGTTGGGCCTTAGACTGATTCAAGGAATTGACCTAGGGCAATTTGAGCAAGATTATGGAATCAATCTACTGACTACACAAAAAGACGAGATTGAATATTTATGTGAGCAAAAGTTGCTGGAATTATCGGACGGCAAACTGAAGATTACACCCCAGGGCATACCTATAAGTAACTCAATAATTGGCCGCTTAATTTGAGGATATTCATAGCTTTTAGGGGAATACCAGAATATAGGCGGTTGTTTTTGTTTTTACTAATGGCTTGGAGTTTAGGCTGTGAAGTCCTGTCCTGAGTGTTACTCAGAATACGAAGATGGTCTTGAAAGATGTCCCGCTGATTCCAGTCTTCTGAAATCAGGAGATCGTGACCCGCTCGTGGGCACAAGATTGGGCGACCGCTATGAAATAGTTTCAGTGATTGGACGCGGCGGTATGGGAGTTGTCTATAAAGCTCGCCAGGAACAAATGGACAAGCTCATGGCGATCAAGATGCTGCACTCGCATATGGTGTCAGATTCAGAGGCGGTCAAACGATTTTATCGCGAAGCAAAAACAGTTTCGCAGGTGAAACACCATCATATCGTCACGCTCTATGACTTTGGTATGAGCTCTCAGGGTCAACCATTTTTGGTTATGGACTATCTGCAAGGGGTCAGTCTCAAAGACGAATTGAAACACAATGGTCCACTTTCATTCGAGCGAGCCGACCGTATTTTTGGACAAATTGTAGACGGACTAGCTGCCGCCCATTCACTCGACGTTGTTCACCGCGACCTCAAGCCCGAAAATATTGTGCTTTCATCTAATGCGCCAACCGGAGACTGGGTCACTCTGGTTGACTTTGGCCTTTCAAAACTGAAAGAACCGAAGACTCAGGACGCCTACACTATTACCAAAACCGGTGATGTTTGTGGCAGCCCGCCGTACATGAGCCCAGAGCAGTGCCTAGCGGCATCCGCTGTCGACCCCCGCTCAGATATTTATTCGCTAGCCATTGTCGCCTACGAATCACTCTCAGGCTTCCTCCCCTACAAGGCCAAATCTGCCATTGAAATGATGGACTGCCATTTATATGGCACGCCCACGCCTTTTTCACAGGCATCCACTGATTTTAAAGTCTGCACGGAAGTGACCAACGTACTGAACAAAGCTCTTGCCAAAGAACCAGAACAAAGACAACAAGATATTCAAGAATTCGGCAAAGAGCTTCATGAAGCTCTGGCTCGAGATGGAATGAAACTGAAATCCTACAAGCATCGCATGGAAATTGCCGACTTCAAAGACATGGAGAGCGAAGCAGAAGCCTTGATGACAGGCTCCTATCCGACCTTAGGCCTCGCTGCTGAAGGTCACTTAAACGCCATCAACAATCAAACAGCAATGGAAATTGCCGCCAGCACTCAAGTAGATTCAAACTATAGTAAAACTACAAGAAATACCAAAGATTTTAAAAGCAACATCCAAACTGGCGCGCACGATGTAGTCGACTTCTCCAACAGCAATAACAATGGCAGTAACGCTGGCAATAGCAAGGGTGACGGCCAAGATATTCAACGCAACTGGATCTCTCGCGTCATGAGTGCGGTGTTTGGTCCTCGACCACAGTCTCCGGCTGAACCCGAGGAAGAAGAACTCGAATCAAATTTACCGTATGCCAATTGTCCATACTGCCAAGCACCAGTGCGATCAATGATTCGCTTTTGCATCTCTTGTCAGCGCCAACTGCCTTCTGCTGCTGAGTACGCGCGCATGCGGATTAGTGCCGGCAGTAAGCTTGTGCCAGCAAAATCTCAATACAACACCGGCAGACATGCTAAACCGGGCTTCAGCAACCGGGCCAAAGAGTCAATGAATCGCCAGGCTTATCCAGGCATAACCAAATTTCTTATGATTGGCTTAGTTGGTGCCTGCATTTATGCTGGCTCTGTCGCTCTCAAAAATCCTGAATTCGTCAAGACAATGAAGCGAACAGTAGCGGCATTTCAAAAATAGTTTAGTCTAATATATGGCCAGCAAAAGCAAAGCAAAGACAAAGCCAGCGAGTAAAAAAGATAGAGACGAAGCTGCTAGTGCTATCTATTTTGCCGCTCGTAAAATAGCAGACAAAGAACTTCGAGCAAAAAACTACAGCCAATCGTGCAGTGAATATATAAAGGGGGCAAGAAAGCTCGAGAAAGGTTTTGTCGACCGCCAAAACCGCCTCTGCGCGCTCTATGCTGGCGCTGGCAATGCCGCTTACTGCCAGCGCAAATATGTAGCAGCCCTTCGCCACTTCGACCAATCAATAACTCATTTAACAGCCAACCAAGACAGCTTCATAGATCTAATGAATTACATTGTCGAAGCATTAGTCGGCATCTCGACCTGGGTAAAAACCGAACGGCATAGAACTGCAATCAAACAATTGGCCAGCAAATTGCAACTCAAGTTTGCTAGCATCCTGCAGAAACCAGCTCCGCAAGCCAAGACAAAGAGCTATGTGAAGGGCGGCCGACGCATTGAAGATAGATTTTCTTCTCTAGAAGTCCAAAGCGAATCAACAAAAAGCTGGTTAGAGAGACAAGCTATGCTCACCCGTCTCAAACTTTTGCCCATAGTAATTGATTTCAAAAAGCCCAAAGAATTCTATCAAGCTGCCTTCGCTCAGCTGCACAAAGTTCCATTTAAACGCGGTGCCTTCTACTTCTTCAGTAGCAGCGATAGATCTGGGTTCACAACCATAAGAAGGGCCGTTGCTAACAGCTCTAAATCCAACATAACCAACATAGCCAACAAAAAAAACAAGGGTAGAATTGTATTTGCCGCTAAAAAGGTCGGCGATGGTAACTCTTGGCTGAGCGGATTTAGAGTAAATAGAAGCGGTGATCTACTGGCCTATGGCCTATCAAGAAACGGTTCTGATTTTGAAACTTGGCGGGTGCGCGATCTCACAACTGGCAAAGATCTTCCTGACATAATTGAAGAGGTACCAGCTGGCTCAATTCGTTTTCATCCACGGCAACGTGGCTTGTACTACCGCCGGTCTACAAATAATAGTACAAAGTCTAATACTAATTCTAATACCGACAACAATGAGCCATCCTATACAAAAGCAGCTTCAATCTATTTTCACCGCATTGGCGACCAACAAAAAAACGACAAAATCGTTCATAGCCCCAAACAAAGCAAAACAAGAGTTGACTGGGTAGATCTCTATCCCCTGGGGCAAAGTAAGCACGTTTTGATTTCAGAATGGCCCGAAGGCAAACTACACAACCGCTTTCTGATCAAGTCTTTGACCACGGGCAAAATGTGCCCACTCTTCCCCCGCAAAGCTGGCTACTATTCTCTGCTGGGCGAAGCCAACGGCAAACTCTACATCAAAACAGATCACAGCGCACCAAGAGGAAGAGTTTTAGCCTTAGTATTCGACTTTCACCGACTAGAAGTGAAAAGCGTTGAAGAAGTGATCAAAGAAAGTCAATTTACCCTGCAAGAAGTGCGTCTGTTGCACGACCGCCTAGTAGCCTCTACCCTTGACCCCGAAGGAAAAACCAGACTCTTACAATTTGATCTCGAGGGTCAAGAACTCGATGAAATCGTACTGCCGTTTGAAGGTACATTGAGTTCGCTATCAACGAGCTTCAAAGACACGAACATCTTCTTCAGCCTAGAAAATTTTGCCACACCCAAAACCATCTATCGCCACGATTTTTCCAATGACAGAGCTAGCACCAGCCTAATGTACGAACCCACCTATTCAATGGCCAAGAGAGTGGTGCAGAAAATGGTGCAAGTAAAAAGTAAAGATGGAGTTATGGTGCCAATGAATATTGCTTACCTCAAAGGCACCAAATTCGACGGCAACAATGCCACCATATTGTCAGTTTATGGTGGCTTCAGTATAGCCAACTTGCCGCATTTCTCTTATCAAACAGCGACCTGGCTGGCCATGGGTGGCATCTGGGCTCAGCCCTATTTGAGAGGAGGAGACGAACTCGGTGCCCATTGGCACTCGGCGGCAACCAAAGAAAACAAACAACGCACTTATGATGACACCATATCGAGTGCTCAGTGGTTGGTTAGCAACCGACTCGCTCGATCTAAAAAAATTGCCATTTGCGGCGCCAGTAACGGCGGCCTAACCGTAGGGGCCGCGATTACCCAGCGTCCCGATTTGTTTGGAGCAGCCATCGCCGATAACGGCCTCTTTGACATGCTCAAGTTCTCATTCCACGGGCTTGGTTGGGCCTGGCAAAGCGAATATGGATCACCAGAAAATAGTGTCGAATTTGAAGCGCTCAGGGCCTACTCTCCGTACCATCAAATAACCAAATTGAAAGTCAAGACGAAAGACTTTCCCCATCTTTTAATAAATGCTTCAGCTGGAGACAACAGAGTAGTCCCGTGGCACTCATACAAGTTTGCTGCTGCTTGCCAACAGCAGGGCTTTGATGTTCTGCTCAACATAAAATGGCAAGAAGGACATGGCTGGGGAAGGCCAGACTGGTCAGTGCGCGACAACCTAGCCTATTTGCAATGGGCCTTGAAAATGAGATAGAAAAGCAAAAAAACCACCCCTTGGAATCCTAAACAAATTTGTGCTTTTCAACTTATATAGGGCATCTGACCATGTAACATAGCTGCAGTAGACAGTAGTTGTAATAGCAATAGCGATAATAGGCATCCTTCTATTTCTTTTCTGTATTTCCTTTCCCTTTCTAAACTAGGCGGGATTCAATGTTAGACATTTTCAAAAAGCAATTTATCGAAGTTATTGAATGGACAGAAGAAAGTGACGGCGTGCTCGCCTATCGCTTTCCTACTCTCGACAAAGAAATTCAAACCGGCGCACAACTGACCGTTCGCGAATCGCAAATGGCACTATTTGTCAACGAAGGCAACATAGCCGACCACTTTGGCCCCGGTCGCTACACTCTCAACACCCAAAATTTGCCGATCCTAACAACTCTAATGAACTGGGATAAGGCCTTTAAATCACCTTTCAAATCCGAAGTCTATTTCTTCTCCACCCGCGAACAAATCGATCAGCGTTGGGGAACGCAAACCCCTATTTCCATCCGCGATAAAGAATTTGGTGTGATTCGTCTGCGAGCCTTTGGTACGTTCTCGTATCAAATAGAAGAACCAAATACTTTCTATCAAAAGATTAGTGGTACTCGCCAAGTTTATACTACTAGCGAACTTGACGGCCAATTGCGCTCAATGATAATGACTCACATAGCGACTAAACTGGGCAAAGCCGACACCGCCTTTCTCGACATCGCCGCTAATCAACACAAGTTTTCAGAGCAGCTAAAGTCAGAACTTGACCTGCCCTTCTTGCAATACGGCCTCAAGCTCAACACCTTCTTAGTGCAGAGCGTCACACTGCCAGAAGAACTGCAAGAATATCTCGACAAGCAATCACAAATGAATCTTGTGGGCGACCTAAAAAAATATGCCAACTTCCAAGCGGCTGACAGTATCGCAGCTGCCGCCAATAACCCCGGTGGTTTAGCTGGTGCGGGCGTAGGTCTGGGCATGGGAGCTGTGATTGGTCAAACCATGGGCCAAGCCCTTGGTGGTTTAGGACAAGGAATGGGTGCGGGCGGCGGTCAAGAAGATGTCTATGCCAAGCTAGAAAAGCTGCACGGTCTTGTCAGCAAAGGGATATTAACCCAGGAAGAATTCGATGCTAAAAAGGCAGAGCTACTCAAGAGTATTTCCTAAATGCTGACACTGAGTTGTCCTTCCTGTGGGGCAAACGTAAACTTCCAATCAAAAGTATCAGTTTTTGCCGTATGTTCATTCTGCAAGGCTAGCCTTGTGCGTCAAGGGATGGATCTCGACAAGATTGGCCAAGTGGCTGAGCTACAAGATGATCTAACACCAATTCAAATTGGCACCACTGGCATGTACAAAGGGCAAAAATTTGAAGTAGTCGGGCGCATGAAAGTGGGCTATGACGAAGGTTTTTGGAATGAATGGTTTACCTATTTTGCCGATGAAAAAGTTGGCTGGCTGGCGGAAGCACAGGGCTTTTACGCCGTGTGCTTCCCTTGCTTTGACATGGTGCCACCAATAGGCAACCTTCATCCAGGAAAAGCAGTTGATTTTGGCAAGTATGGCATTTACGAAATAGAAGACATTCGCAAAGTGAAATGTCTATATAGTGAGGGCGAATTACCCTTTAATGCTCTCCAAGGCCGCAAATCAGAGAGCATTGACTTAACAGGCTTTGAAGACGAAATGGCGACAATCGAAATTGCCGAAAAAGAAAACAGAGTCTATTTAGGAAGCTACGTCGACTTCGACGATCTGCAATTCAAAAATTTGAGGCGCATAGATGGCTGGTAAAGAAGAAGAAGAAAAAGCTGACACCCCAGATGTGCCTAAAAAAGAACCCACACCACCAAAGCCGCAAGCAAAAATGTTTGCCTGTACTGCTTGTGGTGCCTCGGTAACGATAAAATATCCCGGTGCCACCATGGCCGTGGTCTGCAGCAGTTGCAATTCGACAATTGACGTCACTAGCGAAAACTACCGAATCCTTTCTACCTATGTTGGCAAAACCTCTCTCTTTAAACCCTATATTCCGCTTGGGGCAAGGGGCAAGCTCAAAGGTAAAACCTGGGAAGTAACTGGCTTTCTCGTTCGCGAAGATACAGCTAGCCATTACTTTTGGTCCGAATATTTATTGTTCAATCCTTACTACGGCTACCGCTGGCTAGTAGAAGATAAAGGCCACTGGAACTTTGTTCGCACAATTAAACGCAAACCCGATGCCAAAAACATCAATCAGTACCCAGCCAAAGGTCAGCTGGCCAAGCTTGACGGCAAAAACTACCAAATCTACAACTACGGCACTGCTGCAGTTAAGTATGTTTTGGGAGAATTTTATTGGCGAGTAACGGTTGGCTCCTCTAACCTGACTGCTGACTATATCGACCCACCGCAAATGCTTTCAGCAGAAAAAGACGGCAAAGAAATTGTCTGGAGCCTAGCTGAATATATAGACGCCAAAGAGATCTACAAAGCTTTCAAAGTCACTGACAAATTTCCCTATCAAAGTGGCGTGCCGGCCACAAAGCCACCAACTGAACTAAAGGCTTGCACTCAAATTGGCTCACTCTGCGCTGTCTTTATTATCTTCCTTACCTGCGCCCAATTTTACTTTACAGCCAAAGCCTCGCAACAAACGGTACTCCAGTACGACGGTACATTCACTACCAATAGTAAGAAGGCAGACATTACTACTCCAGTTTTCTCAATGGGCGATGAAACGACCAACGCCGTTATTACTCTCAGTGCGCCGGTGAGTAACAGTTGGTTCTATGTTTCGGGAGAATTAGTGAACGACAGCGATGGCACCACATACCCTTTTGAAAAGTCAGTAGAATACTATTCAGGCACCGATAGTGATGGCTTCTGGTCAGAAGGAAGCAATACTGCTCAACTCGGCATCTCGTCCATTCCACCGGGTAAGTATTACATCAATATTGATACTGAAAGTGGTGACTTCTCGCAAACAAGAATTCAACAATTTTCAGTTACCGTTGGTCGCAACTATCCAATTTACGACAACTACTGGTGGACTTTGTTCGGACTATGCGTAATACCACTATATTCCTTCGCCGCCATGCACAGCGTAGAAGCGGCTCGCTGGTCCAATAGTGACTTCAGCCCCTACCCCGACCCCGAAAGTTACACAGAGAGCTACTAGTGCGGCAGTCAATGATGAATTAAAAGGTTGATTTAAGAGGGCAAAAGCAATGGCGCGGTTCTATTTAGTTACAGGAATTCTTCTTTGCTCACTGTTTGTTTATGCAGGCATGAGGGGTTGGAAAATTATCGATCCTTGGGCCATTAGCGGTGCTAGACCAACCGGCCCCGGTAGTCATTATCACAAGTAAAATAATTACAAAAAAAGTTAAGAGCGAAAGAGGAGAAAAAAGTGGAACAAGTTCTAACAGCCAAATATGTCCTGGCAGCAGTGGTGTACTCAACTCTCGGCATAGTCATTCTATGTGTGTCGACAAAAGTATTTGATATGCTCACCCCCGGCGACTTGTGGAAAGACATTGTCGTCGAGAAAAATCTACCACTAGCAATCACTCTGGCAGCCATGATGATCGCTGTTGGCAATATAATCGCCGCAGCGATTCACGGGTAGTCGACTTGACATACGCTCTGCTCATAACCGTCTTTGTCATCTCGACATGCGGCCTAGTCTATGAACTGATTGCCGGAACTATAGCGAGCTACCTGCTAGGAGACTCAATCACCCAATTCTCCACAGTAATTGGCGTTTACCTATTTTCGATGGGTGTCGGGTCCTTTCTCTCTAAATACATTGAGAAAAATATTGCCCTGACTTTTGTTCAAGTAGAGCTATTGATCGGCCTCATCGGTGGGGCTTCAGCTACGTTGCTCTTCCTTATGTTCAATCACATTGATAATTTTCGCATTTTGCTCTATAGCTTAGTGGCAATTATCGGCATTTTAGTCGGCCTTGAGATACCACTTCTAATGCGAATTCTCCAGCAGAGGCTGGACTTCAAAGACCTGGTATCGCAGATATTTACCTTTGACTATGTCGGCGCCTTGTTAGCCTCACTACTCTTTCCTCTCTTGCTCGTGCCCTACCTTGGCTTGATGCGCACATCTTTTCTCTTCGGCCTTTTCAATCTAGGCGTAGCATTGTGGACCATTCACTTGTTTAGAGAAGAGCTCCCCTGGCGCAATTCATTAAGGTCTACTGCATTTATTCTGATTGTGGTGCTTGTTTCAGGCTTTGCCTTTTCAGATAGGTTGATGGGCATTGCCGAATCAGCAACTTATCAAGATCCTGTAATTTACTCAACAACAACTCCTTACCAACGCATAGTTCTAACTGGCAATAGCAAAGATTTACGCCTTTTTCTCAATGGCAATTTACAGTTCAGTTCTCGCGACGAATACCGCTATCATGAAGCTTTGATTCACCCGGCTATGGCCAGCCTAAACAAGCCCCAAGACATTCTCGTGCTTGGTGGAGGTGATGGGCTGGCCGTGAGAGAAATTCTCAAATACCCTTCAGTGCGCTCTGTCACCCTGGTCGACTTAGACAAGGCCATGACCGATCTATTTAAGAGCCAAGAAGTGTTAACACGCCTGAATCAAAATTCGTTGAATAGCAGCAAAGTAAAAGTAATCATTGACGACGCCTTTGTTTGGCTGCGAAGCACTCCGCAAAAATTTGACTTGGCAGTAATCGACTTTCCTGACCCGAGCAACTATTCACTGGGAAAGCTCTACAGCGATACTTTCTATCGCGCTCTGAAAAAAGTGATGAAGCCTGAAGGTTTGATTGTAGTGCAAAGTACCTCACCTTTTTACGCTAAAAATTCTTTCTGGTGTGTTGATAAGACCATTGCTTCAGTTGGTTTCAACACCACCCCCTATCATGCCTATGTTCCTGCCTTTGGCGATTGGGGCTATGTCATTGGCTCCCTGGCACCGTTTAAGACAGCGAAACAGGAACACTACCCAACCGGTTTGCGCTACATCAATAGCGACACCGTTGCTCAAATGCTTTGTTTTGCCCCGGATATGCTTCCGACAATCACTTCAGTCAACAAGCTCAACAACCAGTCTCTAGTTCACTTGTTTGAATCCGAGTGGAGCGAATATGTCGACGCCCATTAGTCGAGCAGCATTTCTCAAATTGCTCGCGGCCCTAGGCCTCTCTGCAGCTACTGCAAAATTTCTAGCAGAGTCAAAAATTGGCCGCGAATGGCTTAGTCTTCTACAACAAAGCACTAACTTCAGCCCAAAATTTAGCTGTCGAATATTGGGTCCGTCGCAAAAGGTTGGCCACCTTTTACGAGGCAAGCAAAAAGCTGGGCCAATCAGCAATTCAAGAAAAGCGACCGTCACTATCATTGGTGGCGGCATAGCTGGCTTGTCGGCGGCATGGTGGCTAAAAAAAGAAGGCCTAACAGATTTTGTCTTACTTGATTTAGAGCCAGTAGTAGGCGGTAACTCTGTCGCTGGAAAAAATCAAATTAGTGCTTTTCCCTGGGGGGCGCACTATGTTCCAATAGCAAATTCAGAATCTAAATATGTACGCCAACTCTTTGAAGAGCTAAAAATAATTCAAGGCTATGATGCTTCCGCTGAGCCCATCTACGATGAGCTAATGCTCTGCCATCAACCCCAAGATAGACTATTCAAAGACGGTTCCTTTCATGACGGTCTCGTGCCCAAACGTGGGCTACAGAAGAAAGAGAGCGACGACATCAGTCGCTTCTTTGATCAAATGATCTCCTTCCGCCAAGCGCAGGGTAGTGATGGCCAACCAGCCTTTGCTATCCCCCTTGACCTAAGTTCGCAAGACAGACAATTCACAGCCCTCGACAAAATTTCAATGGCTCAGTGGCTAAAGGACAACCAATACGAAACCAAACCACTGCTTTGGTATGTCGACTATTGCTGCCGGGATGACTATGGCTCCACTGCTGAATTTGTCTCTGCCTGGGCCGGCCTTCACTATTTTGCTGGACGTCGAGGCACTGCCGCTAATTCAGAA
>CALROJ020000090.1:0-24663 GCA_943369735.1 bacterium Ga0077546 | reverse complement strand
GCCGTTCGTGCCCTGCTTACGTGTGTTTCATTACTTACCGCACACGCGGGCCGAGTCCTAGACTCGTTTTACGTAGAGACAAGGAATGGAGCGTCCCTGGGAAGATTTGAGTTCTTCCATTCATGTGGCCCCCTTTTCACGTCGCACATAAGCACTATGTTTCGTCCTCAAATTGCGAGGCTCGAAACGCTTACTGTGCCGAGGCCTTCAGACCTGAATTTCTAGGCGTTCAAATGTTGATGACTGCAATTCCAACTCTCTGAATCTGCAGAACTATTGCCAATGACTGCTAGTCCCTCAACAGTCTTTGGTAGCAATTCACTGTTGAGTGTCAGGACCAAACTATTCGATCGTTCCGGGGCAAGCTGATCACATTCCAGCAGCCCTAGAAACAAATTTTGGAAAGTGGGAACTTATCCGAAGTTGTTGAGTCAAGTCCGAAATAGGCTAGATTCGTCTTAGGAGCTTATGAGGCTTTTCGGTAGTTAGAACTGTTTAGGTGAATTAATGCATAATGATATCCCGCCCACCCTGCCAGAGCTAACAGCGTGTCGTGATTCGTTAATTATCCAAATTGCCGAAATAAGCAAGATTGAGATCTCTTTCGCTGATGCTGGAGTTCTAGCAACAGCCAAAAGCGGCTTGAAAGCAATTCAAGAAAGAATCGCAGAATATCATAATGAGGAAATATAAATGCCTCGCGTCTTGGATTGGGGTCAGCTTTAACCAAGTTTTCATGGGCTCTCCTGCGCTTTCACGCAGGTATGCGCTGATAGAAGCTGCGGCTCTGGTCATTAACCTCAACGAAAATAGGTGCTTTCAGCTTTTTCGGCCAAACCAGAAGATTGACAGCGCCTGGCTTCTGAGCAGAATTGCTTTCAGTCCCTCAAACAAATTGGATAAATGAGCAGCCGCGCCAGTACATGCGTTGGCGCCAGATTTCCCTTGATCATTTGCTCAAACCATGGGCCAGCTAACTCTGCCTCATCTGTTCTCAGGTTGCCTCCGACTGCAGGCTCTGTCAAATCCAAAACATTCTCAACATCGACTGATATAGCAATGATCACAGTCGGAGGGGGAGTGAAGGTAAGACCGCTTGCGGCAATAGAGGTAGCCGTGCCATGAGTTTCGATATAAGATGCGTCGAAGTTTGCCGATAGATATAGTGATGCTGGCCCGTTTTTGGGAGTAAACCGCTGTCCAGTCTTTCGTTCTCCCGGGGTGTAAAGCGGTTGCGGCGGCAAGAGGCTGTGCATTGCTGCTTCAGCAATCGAGCGATAGAAAACCCTGTTACTCTGGTTCTTGGCACCGCATTTAGTGCCGTTGAAACTTGCTTGCCTCGAAGCATTAATCAGGATGCCCCCAGCAAAGTGTCATCCCAAAGATCGGGAAGCTGAGCTGCGTGCCCTTTTTTGATCAACTCAACTGCTAACGTGTTTGGCGTGGTCGAATTGTGCGCGTTGAGCCAGATTTTCAACGCTGGTTGCAATGAACCGGTCGTGTATTTGACGGCTGAGGCAATGCGCTTATACGGGTAGAGCTGTTTTTGCAGGACGTCTGAGTCGGGGGTTCGGTGGATAGTCTGTAATTTTTTACCGATGCTTCTCGCAACATCGGCTAGTGTTATGCCGAATTCGTCAGCGATCATAGAGGTATCAAGTTTGCCGCTTCTGGGATTGCGAAGCTCAGCAATGGCATGGGTCAGAGATTGCCCAGCAGGAACAGCCTTAGCCGCGCGATCCACTTGTGTAAGTAGTTTTGCTATCCGATGTTGTAGTTCCATCGCGCATGCTGGACTAGAGACTAGTTCAGTCTGTGGGTCGTTTAAGGTCTGTGACCAGGCACCGGATGCCGACGAAACCAAAAGGATTGCCGGTCTGCTCGGTTGAAACTTTCGGACAGTGTGCAAAAGGTCCATCCCGGCCAATTCCGGCGTTTCATAAAGAACTACTACGTCTACAGTGCCTTTGGTAACTTTCTGGCTAAGTTGCTCGATGGAATTAGCAGACTGCATCTCAAGCTCAAACATTTGCTGCCCTTGACGAAGCTCATTTTCTAGGTTGGTGTCTAGGTTTAAGGCCATTGCGCGTTAGTGATTCATCTTGTTCACCTATTTGTTCTAGAGGTATTACACAGCGAAAATCAATAAATAATCTTGCGAAAATCAAGTCCAAGCTAGTTTGAAACTTAACTTGGCCGTGCTGAACGGTGCTCTAGGCTCATGGCTCTGCCGCTCTCTGATTCTTGATTCGCCGCGCCGCCGGCCGTCAAGCCGCCTTGGGCGACTGCAATGGCTTGACTGACCGGAGCTGCGAATTACCTCTCCCGCCGCGCAGCAATGTGCTGCATGAACAGAGTGAGGAGATGAGATAGCGGGGTGGCAACGATTCGCGTTTATGTGAAGCTGCACATGATCTTTGCTTTCCCTTGTCTCCACTCGAATGACCCATAGCAAGGTCCGTCATAAGACTAGTGCCTGCGCGCCATCGCTTGATAAACCCATAGACTTTGCGTACCGAAATCCCAAGCTCAGTTGCGGCTTCTTCCGCAGCCGCCCTTCCTACAGGTGATGATTTAGCGAGTGGTCCAATCACATCGGCTCGATGTTTTGCTTTTGCCCACTTGCTTTGAGAAAGTGTAAGAAGCCCAAGTTCTTCCATGTAGCCTCTTTGCATCCTGCCGGTTGTTAGGCTAGTGGAAAGGACTTCTGAAATAAAATTGGTTGTCCTTTATTAGAAGCCGACTGCACAAGTCCCATATAACGTGGTCGCCAGTGAAGGGAGCTTTCGAAATTGGCAGCTTAAATTTGTTAGATCCGCAACTTATTGTCGCAAACATCTTCCTCACCGTGTCATAGTTTCAGAGCAAACACGTGAGGATTTTGACCGTGGACTGAAGGCTGAAGCAGGCGAGAGAGTGGAATTTGCTACTTCTTGTGTAGAGCGGCTAAAAACAGGTCGACTTCAAGGGTTAAGAGTTCATGCATGGTATCGGCGTCGGTAGCTATGTCTTTGATGCCGCGAACCGAGAAAACGAGAAGTCGGGCGAGCTGCATGGGGGACATTTTAAGAGTGGATGCAGCTACTGCCCCTTGTAAGAGCTCGGCGTAGAAGCAAACGAGGACCTCATACATTTTGCGCACTGCGGGATACGACATATTGAAAGCATCGCGTGCGTCCGGGTGCGCTTCCATAATACGAAAGCCACCCATTGTCCAGTGCTCCACGCAATGCAAAAGCTGCTGCCGAAGCGACTTCATTTTTGCTGTGTCTCGGCGATAGCGAGCGACTTCAGTCTCAACTAGATTTAAAAGAACGGCCTCAAACAGCTCGTCCTTTCCCGCTGGAAAAAGACCATATAGATTAGGTCGATGGAGTTTGGCTTCGAGAGCAATATCTCCAAGCGTTGTGCGAGCATAGCCATATTTCAAAAAGACAATGGATGCCGCTTCAATCAGGCGGTTTCTTCGTTCATTAATATCGCTTTCACTTTGCTTCTTCAAAACAGTGTCATCTCGTACTTGTACATTTATACGATTAGTGTATTATTGTTTTCGTGATTGGTACATAAAAATTTCGCTCCACAACTGTTTGCGTAGGGCTTCTTATTATGGTAGCAAGCCTCATAATGCCGCACGCCGCGAGTCAAACAAAGGATGAAACAAAGAGAATGCTAAATAAGGAAGCCTGGAAGTTGTACCAACAGTATGTGGATGGTTGGAAGCCGATTTCGCCAGGCGAACGCAGAGTTCTTGTCGCTGACGTGGTCGCCGAGAATGCTAAATACACAACTACCGAGCATGAATCTGGCGGGCTCGAGACCATGATCGAGGACATGGTGGCGTTTCAAAACAAGTTTCCGGGTGGGCGGTTTGATGTGGATGATGTGTCCGCTCATCACGATGTCGCGTTGTTTACATGGGTACTAGTGAAAGCTGATGGAAGTGTACTGGTAAAAGGGCATGATCAAATTCGCATATCTGCGGAGGGCAAGATAGCTGAATTGACAACGTTTGCACCATCAATTAGTGAGCCTTAGAAACTGGAGAAGAGGTTAACCCTCTTCTTTTGCTCATCGCTAATTGACTTTCATGCATCAGCCTGTCACGGCAAGTCAAATATTAGGGGCGTGCGTGAAGAGAGGCGATGCGGCTTCGAGCCGAGGTAACTTCACGCCTAGAAGCCGGGCCTCGGCGAGCACGTCGCGGCAGGTCGAGCGGAGTTCTTCTGTATTGGAATGGGAGTCCAGCATTACACGAACCGGTGTTAGCAGTTTCGGAGCGAGTCCCATAATCAAGCCAAGCAGCCAGGTTGGAAGTCGAATCGGAGTCAAGAAGCTCGATTGATTTTTTAGATCGACTGAACGAGCCAAGAGAAGAGGCACCAGCTCGCGCATGTTTAGAATCGCGTCTCGGCGGTGTTTGCCGCTGGCCATCATTTTGGCCATCGAGCCAGCCTTTAGCCCCTCAGTCTCCATCGCGCAATCGAACGCGAAGTGCACAAACAGCCAACTGCGGAAGTCGTGTTGCTCATCGATGCCGAACCCCGCCTTTGAGAATAGTTCCCGTACCACCAGTTCCTGGGGGCTAGGGGCGGTGAGGAGCGTACCAAAGACAACTTTGCCGTATATAGCACCACTCAAAACGCCATCCGCGCCGAAGCCACCACCCGCCTGAGGGAAACCCCATGCCAGTTGAGCAGCTGGGAAAGGGGAAGTAGCCTGCTTGGGCTCGGTCCAAAAATTGTTGAACACAAGCACTGTTGCCTTGCCGGTGCGCGGGCCGAGAAACGCCGCTGCCTCGTCGAAGTGGTAGTGCTGCACGCTCACGATGATCAAATCGTAATCGTGATCAGCTGGCAGGTCCTCACGCATACGAATAGGCCAGCTTTCTTGTACTTGTTTTCCGATCAATGACTTTCGCGCATCGATTATTTTAAGCGCCACCGTTGAGCCGTACTGGGCTGCTCTGCCCGGGCGAACGTAGAACTCGACAGTATGACCAGCCTTCTCTAAAGCCCACCCATAGAGAACAGAGATCACACCTCGGCCGAACATCAATATCTTCATAGTGGTGAGTCCTTGTGCGACATCAACACAGTATGCCTTCTAAACGGTGCAAGTTCAAATCGACAGCTAAGATAAGACACTGCACCTGGTTGTCAAACAGCTTGGGCGTACTGATACATGGTATGACTTGGCGATTTGTTTGGCAAAATTTGACGAAATATTTGGCAGAGTTTTTTGATGCGTCATTTTCTTGTTTATTGCTATGGCTACGTCACAGAAGTATAGCCTGCATGGGTTTCTGCGCTCTCTTGTGCAATTTTGTGGTGGTCGCAGTTTGCGTGGAGATTGACTATTCATGGGGTTTTCATGCGGTGAATTGTGTAGGTGTCCAAAAGCGCCCATGCAAAACTTGTTCAAGATGCTTGCTGGGTGCTGTATTCATTTCGTTGAACCTAGGAGCTGGACAGTGCTCGAGAGTTGCTAGAGCGCTCGTTCTAATAAGTGTCTTTTGTTCTTGTGATGCGCTTTTTCCAATGGTGTCTAGTTGACTTTGTCAGCAAGCGAGTGATCGCGCGTATAATTGCATGGTGCTCTAGATGATCTTGAAGCTGGTAACGTTGACTGTGGGTAAATTTGAGATTGCTATCGTCCTTGAAGTCTTAGTCAATTCGATGAGAGGGCCCCGGGGAATAGTGGCAGTTATTGCAACATTGATTCTTGCCACCCATCCGTTCGTAGTGCATTGCAAGTCGCTGGTGCCAGCAAAAGTTACTGTTCTAGAGTTTCCCTCGCAAACATCAATTGGTAGCCTCTATCGTGTCGACGAGAAAGGAGCTCTGAAGTTTTTTGGCCTCGCCCGCGGGAAGGTGTCTTTGCCGCCAAATTTTAAATTGGCGCTATCTGCTAACTATAAGTTGTTGAATAGCAAGCAATCACTTGCTCTTATTCCGCCTAATAGCTTATACAGTCTAACCATGAAATCGATAGAATCAGAGAATGGCCAAGTCTTTGATATTTCGACGATAAAAAGTCAGCGTTTACTAAGAGTATTGGACAATGCAGAGACGGACATCTCGGATGAAAGCCTTGCTGGATTGAGAGATCTGCATCAGTTGACAGATGTTACTCTCTGGTATTGTGGTATTTCTGGGGCCAGGCTTGATTCTCTTAAGGGGCATAGGTCTTTAGTTCGGCTTAATCTGGCCTTCAATAGACTTTGCCCTGCTGCATGGTCGGCTCTCGGCACCATGACTCAACTTAAGCGCTTGGTTTTGACCTCAACTTCGGCCGACGATACGGCGCTGGCTGAGATCGGCAAGCTGACGAATCTTAAGACTCTCAAGATCAACGGTAACGCAGCGATCACCGGTAAGGGCTTGCTTCACTTAAAGGCATGTAAATATCTCGAGATTCTAGATGTAACTGGCTGCGATGTGACTCTAAGAGATTTTGAAACAATCCGGATGTTGCCAATCAAAACTCTTTTCGTCTCGGGCGACTGCCTTTCTGACTTAGAGAAACGCAAATTAAAGACGATTTTCCCTACTACTCAGATAGTGGATGGCAGCAAGGTTGATGGTGAAACAAAGTTTCTATTTTCACCACTTCACTGAGGGCAAGCTTCCATTGCTAGCCTGGCGAAAGTTGCTGAGATCGCCTGGAGCTTAGAACTGTTTCTGCGCATATATGCCTTGAGGGGCCCACGTGGCTGCCGCCCCCTCGTGGCTGGTTCTACCATTGACTTCGCCGATACGTATGGCAGACTGATGAGCTAGCTGTAGATTGAAGAGTGTGGAATGGCAAGACGAGGATAGAGCCTGAAAGTTTGCATTAAGATTGAGGAAGTTTATAAGAATCTGGTGGCCAATCCAAGTCTGAACGAGGCTTTTGCTGTTGCTGGGGCACTTAGAAAAGTTAGTGAAAGCAGGCTTCTAAAATCCGATTTGCACAAACATGTTAGTCCTGCTGCGCAGGCGATGCAAAAATAGCATGTTTTTACACGGGAAATTCCGTCAAGTATTGAGGGAGCGACTGCATTCTTGGCACAGAAGAATGGAAAGCCAAGTTTCCTGGAACTTCGGCAGACGAACAGAACAGAAGGATTACGCCATCGATGATGGCGGGGTGACACCGGTGCATTGAATGGTAAGTCAGCAGTGCTCTGGCAGAAATTTCAGCGCGATAATCTCTGTTGAGGATGCGAGTAAAACCAGGGAGAACATTGTGTTTCTGGACGGCATTGCGATCCATGCAGCTAGTTCTGGTCGGGCTCTCAAGCATAGTGGTGCCAGATGAAGCGGGTTGTCGTGTGAGTTCCGACGTTTTGGCTAAACATGTGGACTATTGTATTTTATTTATTCGGCATGAGAGGCCGTTGCTGTGCCACACCAAGGAGCAAGTCGCCAAAGGAAGAGACGCTAAGTAATTTCACTTGCTATGGTGCGTGTGTTTTGTGTTCTTGTGTGTGGCGTTTTTATGGCGTGCCTGTGCTGTTCCGCTGGCAGAATTACTGGCGGCAGATGTAATTGGCGAATCGGTCAATTCGTTTATGAATACTGGCTTGGGACCTTGGTGTTGACTAACACTGTGATGATCACCAAAAATTCCCCAAAGTAAGAAGCTGGCATAGAGTAGGCCAACTCCGGTTAGGAAATAGTACATTGGCGCTTCGTTTGGATTGTCGCGTGAATATGTAATAGGTGAAGTTCCGTGTCTGCCGCCCAAGCTAGTGGTGCCAGAAAGAACTGGCTTTACAAGCAGTATGAGTACGACGAGGACAACTAGATAAGGTACAAAATCATTTATAGTCACGTCATCACCTGAGGCAATCGCTGATTATTTGAAGTCATTGTTCAATCTTATCTTCCCTGCGATGTCATTTTCCCGGCGCCGCACATTTTTGTAATTGTTGTATGCTGCGCAGACTAGTGAGAAGGATGCTATCGAACACTTCTTTGTTCACTGGGTGTTATGTTCGTTATTTGGTACTGCGGAAAACAGTATCGTCATAAGCGTCTTTCTGCTCTTTCTCCAAAAAGGCTAGGTCTGCTTTAGCTAGGGCGGTTTTGCCAATTTTTTCGTATAGTTGTGCTCTCAGTAGACGAGCCTTTCGGTCCTCTGATTTAAACGCTATTGTGCTGCGATTTCGTTCTATGAAACGAGAAAGATCAGCTATTGCTCGTTGGCTCTGGCCTAGTTGGGCAAAGGCAAAGCCCCGATAGTAGCTGCCAGTAGTATCATTAGGATGCTTTTTAAGATAGCCATCAACTATGTCAATCGTCTTTTGGTAGTAGCCAACTTCGTTGTACATTTCAGCCAGGTCCATGAGTAACTCGCCGGACTCTGGATATAAATTAATCGATTGCTTTCGAGCTTCAATTGCTTGAACATAGTGTTTTGTGGCTCGCAGAGCCTCTGTCCGACGAGATAGGAGTGCTACTCTAGCGACCTTAAATGAACCGCTGTTTTGCTTACCCAATTTAAGCAGGCCTTTTGTTACTATCTCCAAACAGCCTTTGTAATCAGTATTTCGTCTCAATAGGTCAGCCAGCAGATCGTAAGTGGTAATGCAATCTGGGCAGGCAACAAGTGCCTTTTTGTAATAATCGATTGCCTCATCATCCTCAAAGCACATCTCAGAAAAGCGCCCTAACACCAAGTATGGCGCAGCCCAGCGCGGTTTGGTTTTTAGAGTAGATATAGCCATTCGGCAGGCTTTATCTTGTTTCTTATTTTTCAGTTCTAGCAAACAAGTTGATAAGAAATTCTGTTCGCTTATTACTCCGTGGCTATAGGCGGTAGCCTGCGCTTCAAGAAAGTCAGTAAAAGGATTCAATGTGAGGATGTATACCTCCGTGGCCCACACTGGACTAACGCTTGATACCAGGCAAATAAGCAATGAGAAGATTGAGATTATTCTCTTAATCAGCATGGAAGGCTCGCGCGAAACAGGTGTGTTTATACTTTACCCTGGCCGCGGGTCTCACCCCCAATCGGGTGATAGCGCCCGGTCGAGCTTTTGTGAGACGCTAATATCTAATAGGACGTCTAAGAGCCGCCAGGGCGAGGGGGCGGGCCTAATATCGTTTAGAGTTTCGTGTATTTGCACTTTTCGTGCAAGAGGTGCAGATTGACTAATTCCTTCACATATACAGGTTCTTACATAATAGCGGGCAGTGAGATCGAGTCACAAGAGTCTATGAACTCTCTCTCCAAGCATAGAAACCCAGCAGTTAGGCGAAGGCTAGCCGAAAACCCCTGCACTTCTCAAGAGATTCTGCTGATACTGGCTAACGACGAGAATAGTGAGGTGAGAGCAGCTCTTGCTTGGAACGTTGCGGCGCGTGTGGATGTTCTTGAGCGTCTCTGCAGAGACAGAGACGTCAATGTTCGTCTAGCTATGACGGAAAATCACAAACTACAGAAAGATTTGCTAATTTTGTTAGCGCATGACGACAACCCCTATGTCCAACACCACGCTAGACGATCGCTAGAGGTGGTAGCGCTGGACACTCAATGAAAAACTGATGCCTGCATTTGCGTGTGTCAAAAAGTAGGAGCTCTTGCGCTTCGACCGAGCTTGGGCAGATGCTTAATGCCAATGCTGCGGTAGTGCGTTGAATGATTGCGGCATTGCGAGAAAAGGGGGATGTGTCTCTACCCGGGCATTTCGACGCAATTTTGCTTGTTAATTCCAATCACCGAAATCGGATTCTTCAGGAGAATGATAGTCCCTAAATGGTAAAGTGGTTAACGCTTCGACCAGATGCCCTGTTGACATTGCTCTTCGGGCCGGTAGGCAGGTAGTACCGTCTATCCGTTGATTTGGTCGGCAACCAATTCTTCAACAGGAGAGACCTAGATGATGAGACGTTGCTGTATTCTCCAGCTTGCTAGCCTAAGCATGTGCGTGTTGGTTATGGGAACTAAGGCAACAGCTCAAACGATTCTACCTCATGCGGAGCCTCTTTTCAAAGGAAAGATTGGACGGACTGCTAAAGAGTCGATACCAGACTTTCCGAAGGGTGTTGAAGCACCCAAAGGTGCACCGAACGTTCTCGTGATCTTGACAGATGACGTTGGTTTTGGAGCGAGTAGCACCTTTGGTGGACCAATAAGCACACCAAATTTTCAACGACTAGCCGACAGCGGGCTGCGCTACAACATGTTCCATACGACAGCACTCTGTTCGCCGTCACGCGCCGCGCTGATTTCAGGCCGTAATCATCACTCAGTTGCAAGCGGTGTAATCACTGAGATGGCTACCGGGTACCCTGGCTACAGCTCACTAATATCAAAGAGCGCAGGATCGGTGGGAAAAGTTCTTCGCGAGAACGGTTACAACACATCATGGTTTGGCAAGATGCACAATGTGCCAGACTGGATGTCGAGTCAGTCCGGTCCGTTTGATTTGTGGCCAAGCGGGCTGGGTTTTGAGTATTTCTATGGGTTTCTTGGCGGCGATTGCGACCAATGGCATCCGGCATTGTACGAAAACACTACTCCGATAGAGCCCTATCGAGGCAATCCGAATTACATTCTGGATAATGACTTAGCAAGCAAGTCAATCGGGTGGTTGAATATGCAGCATGCCCTTGCGCCAAACAAGCCTTGGTTTATGTACTATGCAACTGGGACAGCGCATGCGCCGCATCATGCGCCGAAAGAATGGATTGAGAAATATAAGGGACGGTTTGACCAAGGCTGGGACAAGGTTCGAGAAGAAACGTTAGCTCGGCAAATCAAACTTGGCATAGTTCCTGCCGGTACACAATTGACGAAGCGTCCGAAGGAGATTCAGGCCTGGGACACCTTGTCGTCTGATCAGAAGCGCTTGTACGGCCGCATGATGGAAGTTTATGCTGGCTCGCTCTCGTATGCTGACAATCAAATAGGGCGCGTGCTCGATGCTCTGGAGGAGTCTGGGCAGAGGGATAACACTCTTGTGTTCTTCATTATGGGAGACAATGGTGCCAGTGCAGAGGGGAGTATGCGAGGCACTACGAATGAGGTGGCGACGGCCGCCAATGGTGTTACAGAAAGCATGCCTTATCTGCTTTCGATGATGGACAAATTGGGTGGCCCCCTTGCCTACAATCACTACCCCGTTGGTTGGGCGCATGCGATGGATGCGCCAATGCAGTGGACGAAACAGGTTGCGTCTCACTTAGGTGGTACACGCAATGATATGGTGATCTCGTGGCCCGCGCGGATAAAAAACAAGGGAGGCATTTGTTCTCAGTTTTCGCATATCATTGACGTTGTGCCGACTATCTACGAAGCTGCTGGAATCACGCCTCCGACTATCATGGATGGCGTCAAGCAGAAGCCGCTTGATGGAGTCAGCTTGCTCTACTCGTTCGACCAAACGAACGCACCCACGCGCCACACTACGCAGTATTTTGAGCTCGTTGGTAATAGAGCAATGTATAAAAATGGTTGGATGGCAAGCACGACTCCACTACGCCTCCCGTGGGTGACGGCAGGCTTTGAGCCAAACCCCGATGACTTTAAATGGGAGTTGTATGACTTAAGCAAGGATTTCAGCCAGGCGCACAATGTCGCCGCGCAGAATCCTGGTAAGCTCAAAGAGTTACAGTCTGCGTTCGAAGTCGAAGCCAAGAAGTACAATGTTTATCCTCTCGATTCCAGTTTTGCTGAGAGAGGGGACCCTTCAATTCGTCCGAGCCTCACGCGCGGTCGCAATGAGTTCACGTACTATCCTGGGATGATCCGCATACCTGAAGGGTCAGCTCCGAACTTCAAGAACAAGTCTTGGGTGATTGCAGCCGAGGTGCAGATTCCAGAGAATGGAGCTAATGGCGTCCTTGCCACTCTCGGTGGCCGCTTCGCTGGCTGGACGCTAATGCTGCAAGATAATAAGCCAGAATTCGTGTACGCGCTTTCAAATCAACCGGAGCACAAGTTCCGTGTAGGTTCTGACCAGCCGATTTTGGCGGGAAGCCATGTGGTGCGCGTTGACTTTAAGTATGACGGTGGTGGCATCGGTAAGGGAGCCTCCAGTACTTTATTTGTTGATGGCAAGGAAGTTGGGCAGGGGAAGATACCACAGACGGTGCCAATTCGTTTTTCCTTGGATGAGACTTTTGATGTTGGAGAGGACACCGGTACGCCAGTAGCCGAGAGTTATCTTGACAAAATGCCATTTCGATTCACTGGAACACTTAAAAAGTTCGTCGTGGTTCTCGAACCAGAGAAATTGACTGAAGCGGAACGAAAGCACCTTCGTGCGGAGGAAGCTAGGGCTTCGATGGCCGCTCAATAAACGGCGTAGTTGGTAAATCTTGTTGGACAGTGGTTCCGCTAAAATAGGGTCCCTTGGTCCAGCGCCTCCACGATCATTTGCCTCGCCAACTCCGCATCCCCCAGCTTCTTTGACGCCGCTATTAACTTGAACCTGGCTAGGTCATCTGTCGTCAGTCTCGTCCTTCCCTCCCCCGGATACGCTCTCTTCACTTGCGACATTTTCCACACCCGGCGACACTATTAATGTTCATCATTATATCCATACCTGTCATTGGAGATACAGCATCACTTGGCAATGGGTCTATTGGAGACACTGTTAACTCAATCCTACTAGGCAATACAAGCATTTGGCGCGTTAGCTTTATCCTATCTTAGCTCAATTTTTGCAAAATTGGCTCGGCCTACTTGCGCTCGTTTGCGTCTCTCTGCTCGCTCGCCGCCGCCTAGGACTACCGTTGTCAATTTCAGAAGACGATTTCAATTTCGTCAAAAGACGAGTTCAGTGACTTCTGAAATTGGTGGTTCGGCCTGCTGGCCGTTTCTTTGTATGCCCGATAGGTTGCGACTCGCTGCCTGCTCGTCGCCTGAAAAACGTCCGAAAAGGGAGTACGAATCACAATCGCCGTCCAAAACTCCCTTCCCTTACTTTCGAACACCACTTGAGTCATTGACCGAAACCCTACCCTTTCGGACTCACAAGGTCACACAAGCTATCGTCACTCACTGAATTCCTCTTCTGCAAAAAAGTCTGTTACTGAACTTACCTTCTGAAAAAATGCTCTCAGAATTTTCAATAGTCGAGTTCAGTATGCCCATATATTGTGTGATGACTATCCAGGTTCCATCACTATGGCATTCACTAGAGCCACTGTGCGCTTGAGCACCAAATGTAGTGGCATATTTCCCTCACTGAATAATATCTGGATTGCTCAAGATTGGTAACGAGGCCTGTTCTACTATGGCTTTGTTACTGGGTACTCCAGAGAGTTGGAGAAAGAGATATTTTTTCGCCAATTTATCGGTACTTGAGGTTAATAATTAATGGGTTGCCGTTTGGCTTTATCATAACGGTTTTGAATTTCGGTCGATGACTTGAACTTTGATTGTTAGATATACCGGTTCCTTCTTTTGGCTTGCCTAATATTGTTTTGTCTAGCCTATTGTTGGAATTTTCGTCGTGAAAGACAACTACCACACACTGTTTTATTAACTCTAAATCGAAGGTTGCTATCGCTTCTCCTTTTTCAATCTTCGCTGTTAATACGTCTATTGGTCGCCTAAGTACATAGCGCAGTTGCTGATCATACAACAGCATTACTACCATACCTTTGTCGTTGCGGATACCAGTGACGATTACTGGTAGTAAATTTCGCGTGTTTGAAGCTGAGGCAATATCAGCTTGGGCTAGAAAAGCCGCGATTAAGTTTAAGACTAGGAACTTCCCCTTATGCATTTTTATGCACTGCCGCTTGGTTTTATCTGAGGTGAGTAAATGCGTTGCAATTGTACAGAAAGTCGAAATGCTCGAATGAGACATATTGCTTCAGTATTTCCTTTAGCTGTTAGCTCAAATCCAGCAACGCTAGATCCATTGTCAGCTTTTAGCCTGATAAGTGAGTCGTTAACTAGTTCTGCAAGTGCTCTATTGAAGCTTCTTCTCCTTTCCGGAGTTTCTTCATAGAACTTGTTTCCTATACACACTGACGTTTCTCCTTTGTGTGTAACCGAGTAGATAATTAAGTTATTGGCATAAGCCCGAATCAAAATAATCTTTATTGCTATCTGTACGCGCTTGTAATGTGAATTTCGAATCGGCATTACAAGAGTAGCGGCCAAAGTTCTTAGATATGATTTGTTCATCCGTTTAACTGCGTTCATATGTTTTTCTCAAATTGGGCTTTAGCGGATTCAGACAAAATCTATTTGAAGGAAAGTTCAACATCTAATTTGTCCCCGCGCTTCAAAGTAGTGTCAGCCCCCCGCAAAGCCACAAGACGAACAATTTTGACGGGTGGTAAGGAGCCGATTGCACCATTGATGAAACCACGAACTCTTGGGTGCCCCCCTTCATTGGCATCTTTGTCTGAACCAGTCGCAGTGGCTGCACCGATAGCAGCACTCGTTGCTATATCGATTAGAATTCCTGGAACGAAACCGAGCGGCATAGTAGCAACACTGCTCAAAGCATTTACAGCACCTATTGTTTTCCGCTTAGTTGGCGAGAAGCTGTCATTGGCCTTAACTATAGTGCCGTTTTTACTCGCTTGTACCTCACGCCAACCTTGAACACTCTTTTGTTCTGGAGTGGCGCAGCGCAACGCTTTCTGAGCGCCAATCCTAGCTTCGACAGGAATAGACTTACCATTGCCCATGACCAAAGTATCGAAAACAATCAAGAAGGAGCCACCTTTTTTAAAGCGGCGCTCTTTTTCTCTGAAAGCTCTCCAGCCGCTTCTGGGGCCGACTACATTTTCAATATGGCCTTTAAGCGTGCAACTCTCATCTATTTGAATGTCTTCAACGTGACAATCTTCAGTCATCTTGGCTGTAACGATATCACCAGGATGCACAGTTGAGCTACAAATATCATTTTCAATCTCAACAGTCATGGTATAGCTCTGCCTTTCTACCTGTGCATTTATAGTTGCTTTAAGTGTGTTATCCACAACAGGGGCCACTAGTGGAGTTTCGGCACCTAAACAAGACGTTTGAGTGCCGAAAATTATACTTAGACTAACAACTAGACTCACACTATTATTGTTCATCGTTTTCCCTCGTCTCGATAAGTCGCTCTGCCGCTACACAACTCCGGCGGACTTCTCGGATGAAGTTCTCAACTTTCCAGTTGTATCGTTTGTTCTTCATTCTCATATCAAGCTTGAGCAAAGCTCAATGGCTAGCGCAAAATTCAAAAAAAGTCTCATCGTTATTCCTTTCCTACGTTATTGCTGGCAGGGCTATTGATTTCTGGAATCTATTGAACTGCTCAAGCATTAAATGCGTATTTGAATTCAGTTAAGACTATTGGTGCTACGCAAATAGCGCGGTTCTGTCGCTCATAGGGTTCGCGTGCGCGACATGCTTCAACTTTTGTTAGTCAATTGTTTCGACTATTTAGGAAGTGTTAAAGTCGAGTAAAGGACTATGATTACTTCGTTCCGTGACAGAATAGTGGGCTCCTGCTAAACTGATATCTTGACTAGCATCGGTGTGTCGAGTGGAGAGAGCCGTGGACGCAGACCAAGTTGCACTTGAAACGCGCGACAAAGATATCCTATTAATAGAAGATGATTTGAAGTATTCCAGATTGATCTCGAAATACTTGTCCGAGCACGGCTACAAAGTGTCCGTCGCAAGCGATGGAAAATCTGGTCTCGAAGCCGCGCTGAAGGATCGTTGGAATGCCGTCTTGCTAGACATCATGCTCCCTGAAAAAGGGGGGTACGAGGTACTTCGTGGGATTCGGGAGCGCTCCGGAGTACCTGTAATTATGCTCACTGCACTGGGCGAAGAAACAGATAGAATAGTAGGTCTTGAGCTAGGCGCCGACGATTACATACCCAAGAGTTCTTCGCCGCGAGAGATTCTTGCGCGTTTGCGGGCAGTGGTCCGGCGTTTTCATCGAGCAGATGCCGCGCAACCAGGGGATGCATCTGACCTTACAGTCGGTCCGCTAACGATGCACGTCGATTCACGTACAGTTAAACTAAATGGGCAGTCGTTGCGATTAACAGCTATCGAGTTTGATCTCCTTCTCTCGCTGGTACTAGCTAAAGGTCGTATTAAAACGCGTGAACAGTTGCTGAACGACATAAAGAGCGCTAACGCTGATTCTTGTGATCGTTCAGTCGATGTTCATATTTCGATGCTTAGAAAGAAACTGAATGATGATGCTAAGAACCCTTGCTTAATCAGAACGATCCGGTCAGTTGGCTACACCCTAACTTACGGCGACGACTAGTGCTGTGAGAAAAGTAAAGTACTCGCTGTATGTTCAAACTCTTGGAATGCTGGTGGCATACGTTGGTGTTTTGCTACTTACATTATTCACCTGCTTAAACATGCGTTTTGGGATGGATTGGGAGGCTTTGCTGAATAGTCCCGCTGGAGATAGGCTGATACTTGTCGCTGATGCTATCAACACCACGCTCTGCTCAAATGATGAGAACGAATGGGATGCTGTTCTTCGATCATATGGAGCCAAATATGGTGCAAGATTCTTGCTCTTTGACTCAAAGGGGCAACAGCTAGCTGGAGATCCCCTTACGCTTCCTCCAGCGGTTCGTTCTAAACTAGAGCACCCTAATTTTCGTCATACGATTCCTCTATCTCCGCCTGAATTTTCTGACGATAAGAAATTTCTTGCTAAACATGGGCATGTCCCTCCCATAGTCAGATGGGCAGCTAGTATAAATAGGGAGCTGTGGATCGGCATCGCTGTTTCCTCTATGGACGGGGCGCACAATATCTCGATGCCTGTTAGTTTAGTCGTCGTGCTAGACAATTTTTGGCATACTTCACTGCTATTTGACTTTGGTTTTGTCATCATAGCCATTGGCGCGGTTGTAATTTTCACGCTAGCATTTTGGTGGCCGTTTGCTTACAGTATTACTTCTAGAATTCGTGCTTTGACTGTGGCAAGTCAGAAGATCGCTGACGGTGATTTAGACACACGAACGAATCCAGGGTTTTGCGACGAACTTGGACAACTTGCGATCTCTATCAACCTTATGGGCGATCGACTAAAGGCATTTCTCCAGGCCCAGAAACGTGTGGTAGGGGATATATCGCACGAACTCGTAACACCTCTTGCGCGTTTGGATATGGCGATTGAGTTGCTTCAATCCGCGGAGGGATCTGACAAGGTTGAGTTATTGTCTGAGATCAAAGAAGAGATCCGTGACATGCATCATCTGGTGGGCGAGATTCTCGCCTTCACGAAGGCCGGACTTAAAGGGAAGCCCACAGAGCTAGTTGTTCTCTCTGTGGAAGATGTAGTGCAGGGCGTAGTGGCGCAGTTGCGTGCCAAGGACGTTGCGGTCAAGGTAGATCCCGATTTGAGAGTGGTAGCTGATCCACTTTTCTTCAGTCGAGCGATTTCCAATGTGGTTCGTAACTGCTTGAGGTACGCTGGAGATTTGGCGGTCGTTGAGATTGTCGGTAGACAAGATGACAATTGGGTATCTATCTTCATATTGGACAGAGGGCCTGGTGTGCCGCAGGATAGTATTCAACACTTGGGAGAACCGTTTTTTCGTCCAGAGTACTCGCGAAACCGCGAGTCGGGTGGAGCCGGCCTCGGACTAGCTATTGCTAAGAGCTGCATCGAGAGCTGTGGAGGCACCATTGAGTTTGGAAATCGGCCTGGTGGTGGTTTCCAAGTCGAAATTCGCCTGCAAGAAGGAGCCTCTCAACCTCTTTCTTTGGAGACCATACCAGAATAGATGCATACGGTAGTTTTCTCCCGTGGCAAGAACTATCCAAATTACTTTTTCTGTCTATAGTAATGCCTTCGCTATAAGTGCCAAAATTTAAATGATCTATGCGATTCTGTTGGCTTAGGCCTTTCTTGCCAGGTGAGTTAGCTAGCAATCAGAGCCGTCAACCACGCATGGTGACGGAGTGATTACGCTAAGCCGAGAAATGTGAAGGACAATTTGTCCTCTTTAAAATGATGCTTTAACAGATTGAATAGTTCGTAAACAATTCTTTGATTCAATATACCTGACTAGCGAGAGCATTAACGAGAACTGCTTGTCTCCTTAGTAAGAAGGAGACGGTATGACAGTTTGCTCAATTTAGCCTATTAGCCGTCTTTGCGAAGAGCTAATAGTCTTTATTGAATTCAAATACGCATTTAATGCTTGAGCAGTTCAATAGATTCTAGAAATTGGTTCACCAGCCAGTTATAGAGCTAGAGAGGAACGCCTCTCAAACGATTTTGGAATTTTGTATTGTCCATAGTAAAAGTAGGTGTTTTTTGTTGATTTTTGAAGAGTCGCTACATAAGCCGGAAACAAAGGCTCCTTGGCGCAAACCGATAAGAAAAACCTGGTTGATGCTCTCAGGTATAATAGTGATTGCTGGTTCCATCTTTGCCTTTCTAAATATGGGCAAGGCGGAGGCACCAGAGCCTATTGCAGAGACCCTTACGGTACAGGTAGCCAAACCTACAGTACAGGAATTTACGCGCTCTGCCGTTTTAACAGGCACCATTGCAGCGCGCGACCCTCTGCAAATTGGTGCCGAGCTAAGCGGTCTAGAAGTTAAGGAAATCTTGGCCGAAGAGGGCCAATTCGTAAAGAAAGGGCAGGTACTTGCTCGCCTAGACACAGCTGTGCTTGATGCCAACCTCTGCGAAGAGCAAGGACAGTTGCAGACAGCAAAAGCAACCTGGCAAAAGTCACTGCAACCCAATCGCAAAGAGTCAATAGCAGTACAAAAAGCGGCCTACCAGTCATCGCTGGCCAACATAACTCAGAAGCAATCGGCCATTCAAAAGGCATTGGCTGAATACTACAACTCTGTCTCAATTGCAGAACGTTACCGACAGTTATATGAAGACGGTGGTGCCACAGCCCAGGATGTTGAACAACGAAACACCGATGTACAGTCATATTTGGCGGCTTTGAACACGGCTAGAGAAGCTCTGAATCAAGCCAAATTTAGCGCTATTCAAGACAAAGAAAAATTACAAGAGTTAAATGCTGGTGGACGTTCTGAAGACATTTTAGCGGCCAAAGGCACAGTGCAGCAGCACGAAGCAAAAATCGCTAGCCTCAGAGCGCAAATAGACCAAGCGCAAATTAGAGCACCCGAGAGTGGAATAGTTTCAGAACGCCTTTTGCACATTGGCGACATAAGTACTGCAGGACAGGTGATGTTCAAGCTAATTAGCAAAGGCGAACTTGAGCTACAGGCAAAAGTATCAGTAGATGACCTGCCTCAAATAGGTGTAGGGCAAAAAGTGACAATAGCAAGTGAAGAAGAATCAATTACTGGCACAGTCTGGATGGTATCGCCAATAGTTGATTCAGTGACGCGGCTTGGCAGAGTGCGAGTAGCTTTAGCCAATCCAGGCAAACTTAAAAATGGCATGTTTGTCACTGCCACAATTGCAATGGCTAGCCTAAAGGCAGCAATCGTAATTCCAGATACAGCGCTGCTCACCGTAAATGGTGACAACTTCGTTTATGTCGAAAACAATGGCCGCGTTAAGCTTACGCCGGTCGCAATCGGAAACCGCTCAGATCACTTAGTTCAAGTTCGCAGGGGCTTAACTGGCAGTGAGCAAGTGGTTCAGCAAGGCGTCGCGTTTCTCTCTGATAACGATGCTGTTCGCATAAGGCGGATATAGATGTTCAATATTTCAGCCTGGAGTATCAGAAAACCAATTCCATCAATAGTTCTATTTATTTTGCTGACAATAACGGGTGTGAGCTCTTTCACTCAGCTTGAAATGGATGAGATGCCCAATATCGATATTCCAAACGTCACTATCACAGTTGTACAAAATGGTGCTTCTCCTTCGGAGCTAGAAGTACAAGTGACGCGAAAAATTGAAGACGCAGTATCTGGCCTGCCAAAGCTCAAGCACATAAGCTCGACAATTTCAGAAGATGTCTCAACTACATCGCTAGAATTTGCTTTGGGCACCAATATAGATCGCGCAGTAGACGATGTGCGCGACAGATTGAGTCGAATACGCTCTACTCTACCAGCCGGTATACCAGAGCCGTCTATTCAGCGAGAAGAGTTCGCTGGTGGACCATTTGCAACCTATACAGTTTCTTCCGACAAATTAAATGATGTTGAGCTCAGCTGGCTAGTTGACAACGATATCGCTCGCGCGCTGCTTAGCGTACCCGGCGTCGGACGAATAGAAAGAGCTGGCGGGGTGAATCGCGAGATACGCATCAATCTTGACCCGACTAAGTTAGAGTCAGTCGGCCTTACCGTTGAAGCCGTAAATGATCAGGTGCGTAATCGCAATATCAACTTGCCTGGAGGCAGAGGCTCTCTAAGTGGTGCTGAACAATCGATTCGCACCCTCGGCAGCTCCCATACTCTTGAAAATCTTAAGAACCTAAAAATTGCTGTCACTGGTGGTGCCTTTGTTCGCCTCGACTCACTTGGCTTGGTTGAAGACTCGTATGCTGAGCCAAGACAGCTGGCACTTTTCGACGGGAAACCAGTGATTGCATTTTCAGTTAAACGCGCTACCGGTAAGGGAATGGCACAGGTCGCCAAACTGGTAGAAGAGAGAATAGCGACTTTAAAAAAGGATCTTCCTCAATCAGTAAAAATCGAAGAAGCGCGATCAAACGTCAGATTCGTGCAAGAGTCTTTCAATGCCACCATTGAGTCACTCATTTTGGGTGCATTTCTGGCTATAGTCACAATATGGTTTTTCCTAAAAGACGTTCGCTCAGCTGCTATTTCAGCAGTGGCGATGCCTCTAAGCATCGTTCCTACATTCCTCTTTGTTAAATTACTTGGTTTTACTCTTAACGATATGTCCTTGCTCGGCCTCACACTTGTAATAGGAATTCTCGTTGACGATGCCATTGTAGAAGTAGAAAACATAGTTCGGCACATTGATCAAGGAAAATCGCCCTATCAAGCCGCCTTAGATGCTTCGGATGAAATCGGGCTAGCAGTTGTAGCAACGACATTTTCTATTATCGCAGTGTTCGTTCCTGTCGCATGGCTTAGTGGGATCGCAGGACAATTCTTTCGAGAATTCGGTTATACAGTTGCAATAGCTGTGTTTATGTCACTGGTAGTGGCTAGGCTAATTACTCCAATGATGGCAGCCAAGTGGCTCAAGGCACCACCAGTTTCGCACGAGAAATCACTCACCGTGATCGCTTACGAAAGAGCCTTACAGTGGGCGTTATGGCACAGAAAAGAAACAATCATTGGAGCAAGCACGTTCTGTGTTACCAGCCTCGCACTCAGTGCTTTCATTTCTATGGACTTAATGAGCTCTACTGATCGCGGCGAAACAACATTAGAGTTAGAACTAGCTCCGGGAACAGCTATTCAATCAACGACTAAAACCGTACTGCAAATTACCCAAGCACTCCTGGCAAATAAGAACATCGCTCATGTCTTTGCCACCATCGGAACTCCCGCAGAGAGCGGAGCTGGAAATGCCGCCGATTCAAGTAGCACAGTTAATCAATCAACCTTATTCATCAAACTAGTAGATCGTAGCAAGCGCAATTTAAATCAAGAACAAGTGGAATATCAAATTCGAGTCGCTATGCAAGAGATACCGGCCGTCCGCTCACACATCGACTCGGGCTCTGGCCTGGGTGGCAAATTAGAGTATTGCTTAGTTAGCTCAAACCCCAACGACCTAGAATTATTTGTTAATAAGCTTACTCAACAAATGCGTCAAATCAAAGGATTAGCCGATGTGCATAACAGCGCCGCGCTACGGTCACCGCAGCTTGTTGTCAGGCCAAATAGAGAACTAGCCGCCGAATCTGGCATTACAGTACAAGCAGTTGCGCGCACAGCATTAATAGCGACAATTGGTGACAACGACATGGCTTTGGGTAAATTCGATCTGCCAGACCGTCAGCTTAACATTCGTGTGCAGCTAGAGCCGCGCTACCGGCAGAATATCAAATATCTGAAAAACCTCAAGATTGCTAACAACAGCGGGTACCAGATTCCTCTGGCCGCAATCGCTAGCATAGCCATAGAAAGCGGACCATCTGAAATTAGCCGCTACGACAAACAGAGAATAACTAAAATTAGTGCACAATTGGTTAATCATCTTGCCTTAGGCGAGGCACTAGAAGCCGTGCAAAATTTGCCAGCGCAAAAAGAGCGTCCGTCCACCGTCTTCGAAGCTGCTATGGGTGACACAGAAATTCAACAAGAAGTCTTTTCAGGCTTTGGTATAGCCATGATAGCGGCCGTTCTAATGATGTACGGAGTTTTGGTCCTGCTCTTTGAAGACTTCATCCATCCGCTCACTATCATGGTTTCCCTACCGCTTTCAATAGGTGGTGCCTTCGGTGCCCTACTTCTTTCGAGGCAGCCGCTCGGTTTGTATGCACTAATTGGAATCGTAATGCTCATGGGGCTCGTGGCCAAGAATGCCATCCTACTAATCGAGTACTGCCTGATGTCGATGCATCAAGGCATGAGTGTACAGCAAGCAATAATGACTGCTGGTGAAGTTCGCATGCGCCCGATTCTTATGACGACCATGGCGATGGTTGCTGGTATGGCACCGATCGCTCTCGGATTTGGCGCAGGAGCCGAAATCAGAGCGCCTATGGCGATTGCAGTAATTGGTGGACTGGCAACATCGACAGTACTCACACTAATTGTTGTTCCAATAATTTTTGCGGTATTTCATGACCTGCGCCTAATTATTGAGGCGAAGATCGAATGAAACTAACAGTGCTATCACTTCCAATTTGTTTACTTTGCCTAACAACTAGTCAAGCCACTTTGGCTCAACTGCCAAAACAAGTTTCGAGCGATTCAATCGATAGAATCTCGCCTCTTTTACAATCAGAGTTTGCCCAAGATAATCCTTCTACTAGCAACAACTTGCTAAAGATGCCAGCACCTGGTAGGAGTGACTCACTAAATTTCTCACTCCCTGATGCACAAAGCCTGCTTGCAATCGGTTCGCAAAAGTTGCCGCCAATCCGCTTAGAGGCCACCTACAATCAATCGCTGACTTTAAAAGAAGCTTTGCAGCAAGCACTCTCACTTAACTTGCCAATAAAAATTTCAGCAGACCTGTACAGATCAAAACGTGCTTTGTTTTTGGGCACCACCGGCCGGCTTTTGCCAGATTTAAGCATGACTTACCGCGCTCAGAACACCTATCAATACGGTGAACGCCTGCTGACAAACAAAACAGGAAATACAACTTTGACATGGGCATACTTTCAAGGCGGCCGTGTAGTATCTGGGATATTCGAAGGCTATTACAACGCCAAAGCGGCCAAGGCGGACTACAAAGCATCAATCAACGACGTCTTACTCGAGACCTACCGCAACTACAATGAAGTGCTGCTCAACCAGGCAATTCTCAAAGTTCGCGTAAAATCTTTGGAGACTTCCAGAGCCAACTTGGATTTCACAAAAAAGCAGTTTGACGCAGGCACAGGTACTAAGTTTGCCGTTATGCAGTCTGAAACACAGCTTGCCAGCGACCTACAGAATCTTGTTACTCAACAGATTGCCACAAGGCGGGCAGCTATTGCTTTGAGCGTGACACTGAATGCGCCGATAGATACAAATCTATTGCCGGAAGAAACGTTGATGGGCAAGTTATTTATCATCGATCCAAAACTGAATGCAAATGATTGGACTAAAATCGCAGTAGTTAATCGGCCTGAACTGAAATCTTTGGAAGCGCAGAGACTGGCGGCACGAGCAGCAATACCGAAAGCTGCCAGCGCGCTAATGCCTGTTGCTCAAATTTATGTATCGCCGAGTAACTCAAAAATAAACATCGCAGGTGGAAGCACATCAACTGGCAACTCTAGTGCAGGAGTAAATATTTCGACCAGCGGTACCGGTGCAAGTAGCATCGGTGTTGGTGGAGTTGCAGGCCGCAGTGTCTCACTAGGAACATCATTGTCATGGAACCTCCTCGGACTAGGGGTACCAGATATAGCTAACGTCGAATCGAACAGAATGTTAGCCAGGCGAGTAATGAACCAGTACAACCAACGAGTCTTGCTTGTCGCGCAAGAAGTGCACAACTTCTTCCTTGAACTGCAAGGAGCAGAGCAACAAATAGATATAACTACCGAAAATGTGATCGCCTCAAGAGAGGCTCTACGTCTTGCGTCTCGGCGTCTGCAACTAGGAAATGGTACAAACCTAGAGCTTATTCAAGCTCAACAAAACTATGTGGAAGCACTAACCAAGCAAATTCGAGCTTACATAGACCATCGTAATGCTCAAGCGCAGATATTACGAAATACTGGTTCTATTAGCATTGATACTCTGCTAGCCCATTATGGGCCGCCGTCAAAACCTTAAGGCAGGATCGTTTTTAGTGTGCGATTCTATCTCGTATCAACCAAAAGGAGAAGTATTTTGATTGTGCTATTCAGGCACAATGCTTGTAAAGCCCTAATTATTCCGAAGCTCTGACGTTGTCACTGGACGTGCAGTGTCTTCAGGAGGGCTAACTGGTGATGCTGGGCCTCCATCTAGAGGCGGACTACCGGATGCGCTAGGCCCGCCACCGGGTACAAAAATCTCAATTTTCGGGAGCGGAGAAGTATTCTTGTCTGTTCCAGTATTGCTTGGGTTCTGTACTTGCTCTAGGTTCATCGCCCGTAAAGAACTCTCGGTCATCTTACTGTTCACGACCTCAGTTGGTTTACTTTGGTTGTC
>CALROJ020000089.1:0-25018 GCA_943369735.1 bacterium Ga0077546 | reverse complement strand
TCTGCACCAAAACTCTCAGCATCTTCAGCAATCATACTCAGTGCTTTGACCCGCGCTTGATAGATCATATAAGTGAGCTCTTTAATTTCACCGCGCACAAAGCTTTTAAACATCGCTTTGAGGCCACCAGCAAAGCCAATAGAGAAAATTGAAACGCCCATCACCAGCCGGATAGGACAATACCCTAAAGCTATGATATTCCACATCTCTTCATTGGTCAGATCACTAGTGATCGGCACTTCTGAATATTGAGGCGGCAACTCCTCATGAAAGGAAGCCGTTCCTGTCATTACCATTTCCTGCATACCCAACAAGGGAGCAATGGTTGTCTGAATACCGAGCACAGCATTGGCACCGGATTCCTTGGCTTCATGAGAAATGCGCTCAATGGCTAGGTGCCTAGTCTTATTGAGCATCTGAGAAAATTCCACCACTTCGCCAGCTTTAAGACTGCGCAGTGTACCCATGACACCACCACCAATGCCAATAGAATAAGCGACATTGCCGAAAACAAATCGCAGGGGATGAAAGCCACAATCTAACTGGCAATAAAGTTCTTGGCCATTGGCAGAAGTAGAAAATGGAATATCTTTATTGCTCTCGCCTTCGCGGTGCACAGCAGAACCAATGGCGAGATACTCAACATTGGTATCATGAAAAATCAGCTGGTTAGTAACTCCAGTAACACCAGCTCCCACATGGCGCCGAGCTTCCTCTATCATGCGCATGTAGGCCATCTCTCGGCCCTCACGAATTAACTCAGTCAATTCATGAATCTCACCACCGCCCAATGTCTTAAGGCCAGAAGTAAGACTGCCAACGAAACCAAGAGAAAAAACGCTATTGCCAATTACCAGATTGCCTGGTGTGTAGCCCTTTTCGTTCAGACAAAATAATTCGTTGCCAGAAAGCCCAGTAATCATATTCTTAGACTAGACCTGCTTAAACTAGACCACAATTAAACTAGACCCTTCATCATGCCTTGCCAGTAAATCTGAGGCAGAATGTCTTTCTTAAAGACATACATAGAATATCGCTCTTCTGATTGGTCAAAGGGGAAGGTTTCTTGAGGAATCAAGTCATAGTCGAATTCGGCTAAAACAAGGCTGCTGTAGCCAGTTACCAGTGGACAAGATGAATAACCATCGTAAGACTTAGTCAATGGCTCCCCACGCATTTGACTAATTAAGTTAGCCACCAATACTGGCGACTGCTTACGAATAGCCGCTCCGGTTTTTGAAGTTGGCAAATTAGAACAATCGCCTAACGAAAAGACATTAGCAAAGCGATTGTGCTGCAAAGTGGCCTTGTTCACATCAACCCAACCGGCACTATCAGCCAGGGCACTTTGCTTGATGAAATCAGGAGCGCTCATAGGCGGAGTAACATGTAAGAGATCGTAGTCAACCTCAACTGTTTCACCAGTGTCTAAGTGCTTGAAAGTAGCCCGCTTAGCTTCGCCATCAACGGCAATAAGATCATGGCGAAACATAGTGTTGATACGCTTGCGCTCAATCACTTTGTTGAGAGTGGCAGCATATTTAGGTACCGAAAAAATTCCAGGATTAGCCGAAGCAAAAATCATCTTGACGCGATCGCGAATACCAGAAATATTGAAATGGTCTTCGGCCAGATAGGCAATTTTCTGCGGCGCACCGCCACACTTAACCGGCGTATTGGGTTGCGTAAAGAGAGCTGTGCCACCAGCAAAATTAGAGATGAACTCCCAAGTTTTACCTACTAGTGCATAGCTATAGTTACTGCAAACACCATCTTTACCAAGAGCCTCGGTCAAGCCCTCAATTTTATGCCAATCAATTTGCAGGCCGGAGGCCATAACTAGGTAGTCGTAACTTATCTCTCTACCGCTATCTAGCTTGACAATATTGCTATCAGGCTTGACATCAACCACTCTCTCTTTAATCCATTTAACCCCTGAAGGGATGAGCGAATACTCATCTCTTTCGCTTTCTTCTTTAGGAAAAACACCTGCTCCAACTAGGGTCCAAAGCGGTTGGTAGTAGTGCTTCTCCGAAGGCTCAATAATGGCAATTCCCACATTGCCAATTGCTCGCATCAGCCGGTGGGCAACAGATATGCCCGCGGTGCCGCCACCAACAATTAGAATTTTGTGATGCTCCGAAGCGTGATTCCCCGACGAACTTACTGACGGCGATGCGGTCATAGCTTGAGCCTCTTGAATTAGTTCTAAATGTTTAGCACGAACGAGCTTATAGAAGGGTCTCTGAAATAATCGGCTATAATTTTAATGTCACACAGCAAGTTTAGGTGGCCCCTGAGGCGACCAAAGTGAAATTTCATGAGCGCACTTTACATCTCGCTACTTATTTTTGAGGCCATTCTAGGGGTTCTCATGATTATTCTCATTCTGCTCCATGCCCCAAAGGGCGATGGAATGGCTGGAATAGGAGCTGCTGCTACAGTTTTCAGCGGTAAGCGCGGTGCAGAAGCCGGTCTTGACCGCCTCACTTGGACCATTTTCGGTTTGTTTATGCTCGTCTGTCTGTTCTTAGGCTTCGGGTTCGTCAAATAGTTTCAGACAGGCATCATCTATGTCATTCAAACTGCCAACCAAAGAAGACAAGCACGATTATGTGCACGAACAGTTTGAGCGAATCGCTAAGGGCTACGATTTAAGCAACGATGTTATCAGTGTCGGCATGCACCGGGCTTGGAAGCTACGGGCCATCCATGAACTGATGACGGGCCAGAAGAAAACTAGCGGCGAAGATGCCAATGAAGGCCGGCGAGCCAGCGAAGGCCATAACAAGGAAAAATATCTAGATATCTGCTGTGGCACAGGCGACCTCGCGCTAGCCATGGCAAAACAAGCTGCCGCTGGCACTCACATTACGGGTCTTGATTTTTCACAAAATATGCTCGATCTCGCTGCCGAACGACAAAGGCGCTTGGCGAGAAGAAAAGACAAAATCAAAACGGTGCAAATGGAGTGGATATGCGGGGACGCGCAACACTTGCCATTTGAAGACAACACTTTCGATGGAGCCATTATTAGTTTTGGCCTGCGCAACCTCACTGATTTGCAAAAAGGTCTAGACGAAATGACCAGAGTAGTAAAACCGGGAGGCCGCGTCGTCAACCTAGATTTGGGTCATTCCACCGTGCCCTTATTTGCCCCAATTTTTGATGCTTACTTCAGCAATGTTGTTCCTGTTATTGGTGGAATTTTGCAAAACGATCGCCAGGCCTATAAATATTTGCCTGAGTCAGGTCGTACTTATCCTAGACCAGAAGCCATTTCTGAAATGTTCAAAAAAGCTGGCTTGATTAACGTTCGCCACATTGCCCAGGCACTGGGAACGGTGGCACTGCATGTGGGAACTAAACGGTGACAGGCCCTGGCCCTGTTGTTTCGGCGAATACAACAGAAAAAACTGGCCGTTCTCTGCTGATTGTCTCAGGTGATCACTCAGGCGAAAAACACGCCTCTAAAATCATAAGAGAGCTAAAAGAAAAAGATCCAGATCTCCATATTTGGGGAGTGGGTGGCTCTGAAATGGAAAAAGCAGGCATGGAGCTGCTCTTCAATAGCGCCGACTACACAGTTGTCGGCATATTTGAAGTCAAAGACTATGTCTGGTTCTTTGCCAAAATGCATTGGACACTGCTAGCCAATGTGATCAAGCGCGACCCAGACGCCATTCTGCTCGTTGATTTTGGTGGCTTCAACGTTGGCTTTGCCCAATCGGTACGTTCAATAATGCCAGTTATTCCAGGTGATACCACCAATATTGATGATGACCATTCGCTAGCCGCTCTAATCGGCAAACCAAAAGACATTTTGCAAGAGTGGTTTGATGCACTAGTGCGCTACCTAGGCTTCAAATACTATTTAAAATGGCAAGGAGTGCGCAAATCGAAAAGAGCGGTTCCTATCTATTACTTCATATCGCCTCAAGTATGGGCATCACGCCCGTGGCGCATCAAAGCGCTGAAGCGCTCTATAACCAAGATTTTCACTATCTTTCCCTTTGAAGAGGGTGTGTACCTTCAAAAGAACGTCAATGCCCGCTTCGTCGGCAACCCTCTATTGCGTGCTCTGCCAGAACTGGACACAATACCTGACAGAGAGACAATGTGCCGCTCACTCAATCTTGATTCGAGTAAGCCAATTATTGTGGTGATGCCAGGCAGTCGCAAACAAGAAGTGATCGCCCATATGCCAGTGGTAGAGCGCGCCATGAAGACCATTCTCGAAATTCGACCAGATACCCAGTTTGTCATCTGCCGCGCCACAGACTACCTCGCCACCCTTATAGATGCCAGCCTTAAGGCCTCTGGCCTCGATCAAATGATCGGCAAAGGTCTAACTATTCTTGATTCAGACCGCAATTTTGAACTAATGAAAAACTGCGACCTGATTTGGGCAAAATCGGGCACGACAACTCTAGAAACAGCCCTATTTGGCAAACCCATGATTATCTTTTACATGGGAAATTGGTTTTCTTACTTACTTGTAATGCTCTTCAAAAGCGTGAAAAACTTTGGCTGGCCGAACCTTTTGGCTGGTCATCAACTGGTTCCTGAGTTAATTCAACTAGATTGTCGCGGTGAAATGCTCGTAAAATACACTCTTGATATGCTCGACGTTCCTGGCTTGCGGCAGGAAATCACCAGCGAACTACTGACCCTGCGCGCCGAACTCGGCCAGGGTGATTTTGTCGAGAACTGCGCCCAGGAGCTTCTACAAGTTGTCCAATGAACTAAAAATGTTGACGCCCTCTAGTATGCCCTCTGGTATTAGTCCGACTCAGTTTCAGACTTATTTGCGCCTGCTCAGCTATATCAAGCCTTACACATTTTTGTTTGTCGTTGGTGCCTTGGCTGCAATTCCTTCAGGCAGTATGGATGGCGTCATTGCCTGGGCAGCAGGTGCTGGCTTGCAAAAGATTATCGCTGAAGGACAAATGCAATATATCTATTGGGTGCCACCAGCTGTCATGCTGGTGGCCTTTCTGCAAGGATTATTTGGTTTCATCGAAACCTATACCATTAAGTATGTCGGCGCTTCGGCCATTCGCGATCTACGCAACCAACTGTTTAGCCACTTGCAAAAGCAACCGTTGATGTATTTTCAAGGTCAATCTTCTGGCGTATTGATTGGCCGCCTAATTAACGACATTGCCATTGTCGAACATGCTATATCCCAAACTTTTCAATCACTAATATCACGAGTTGTCACCGTTATATCTCTAGCCCTAGTGATTTTGCTGCAAGCATTCTGGTTAGCACTAATTGCTCTATGCATCATTTCGCTGATTGTGGTGCCTGTTTCTATTTTGAGTAAGAAAATTCGCAAATCATCAAGAGGCGGACAAGAAGCCATTGGCGATTTAGTTTCAGTAATATCAGAGTCTATTCAAGGAGCCAAAATTGTTCAATCATTCAACCTTGAAGACTATCAAGTAAAGCGTTTTGTCGATACCAATAACAACTTCTTCAAGAACACCATCAAAGCGGTAAGCGCCGAAGCCGTTCTCTCACCCATTCTCGCTATGATTAGCGCCAGCGGCATAGCCTGTGTTATCTGGGTAGCAGGCTCAATGCTGATCAAGCACGAGATGACCCCAGGGGCTCTAACATCGTTTATTGTCGCCCTTTTAACCCTATACTCGCCCATTAAAAATATCGGCCGCATTAACGGCACAATTCAACCGGCAATGGCGGCGGCTACACGCATATTTGAAGTGTTCGACCAAGTGCCAGATATTCGCAACTGCGATCAAGCGATAAAACTACAACCTGGCGCTCACCGTATCAAATTTGAAAATGTCTTCTTCCAATACCCAAACAACGAAAATATGGTGCTGCGCGATATCAGTCTAGATATTGCCCCAGGAAAGTTGGTGGCACTGGTTGGCCTATCTGGTTCAGGTAAATCGACCATGGCCAATTTGATACCACGCTTCTTTGACGTAACAGCAGGAAGTATTTTGGTTGACGGTATCAATGTCAAAGAAATCGACATGGCCTCCCTGCGCTCTGAAATTGCTGTAGTTACCCAAGACAACTTCTTGTTCAACACCACTATCTACGAAAACATTCTGCTAGGCTGCACCACAGCTACTAGAGAAGCAGTAGTTTCGGCGGCTAAATCAGCCTATTGCCACGATTTTATTATGGAGCTGCCTGATCAATACGAAACCCAAATTGGCGAGCGCGGCGTCAGACTATCTGGCGGTCAACAACAAAGACTAGCCATCGCTCGGGCCTTCCTCAAAGACGCCCCAGTTCTAATTCTGGACGAAGCCACAAGCTCACTCGATAACGAATCAGAAGCAATGGTGCAAGAAGCACTAAACAACTTGATGAAAGGTCGCACAGTTGTGGTTATTGCTCACAGGCTCTCGACAGTTCGCCACGCTGATCAGATACTAGTTTTAGAGCAAGGTCAAATTGTTGAAAGCGGCACCCATGATGTACTTCTAGGACGCGATGCCTCTTATGCCAGACTAATTCGGGCCCAATTCGAAAGACCTGCAGCGCTAAATTCTGAAGAGTAATATGAGAAGTCGTTGCTTACTGCTCATAGGTGCGATATGTCTTCTAAGCGCACCGGCAAACGCAGAAGCTCCAACACAAGCTCCGCTAAAGGCCGAGGAAATACCCCAAGTAAACGTGCTACTGGGGCAAAAACAATTTAGCAAAGCTTTCGACTTAGCCAATCAGAAGCTAAAAGAAAACCCCGACAGTGCAGCCTATTTAAATCGCGGCAACGCCTTTTGGTCAATATGCGACTACCGCAATGCCATAAGCGACTATGACAAAGCCCTGGCCCTCGATGGCAATTTAGTTGATGCCTTGGTGCACAAAGGTATCTGCCTGGCAAGATTAGGCAACAAAGAAGAGAGCCTCAAAACTTTTGAGCAAGCGGCAACTTTAACTAGCAGTCTAGATTTAAAGCAATGTGACCCTCATCAACTAGAGACCATAGGCAAAGCCCTAATTGAAACTGGTCGCTTAGAAGCACTACAAAAAATGATTGATGCTCTGAAAGCTAGCAATAACATTCAAATAGCTGAGTTGGCAACTGGGCTGGCAAAGAAGCTGGAAACTGCCACTCACAAGCCAGCTCCTGAAAGCGTCACAAAGAAAGACCAGATAACAGCTGGCATGACAAGTTTTGTGGCAACGCCACACTTTGTTTTCATTGGTGACATAGACAAGACAAAACTAGAGCGCTATGGTGCCATCGCTGAAGGTTTTTTAGATTATCTTCAGCGCAAAGGGTTGGGCGAAACCGAATTCTCTTTATCCGGCGGAGCTGAAAGTAACACTTTTAAGAAGCTTGTGAATTCACCAGAACCAGTCAGCATCTTCATTTTGCACGACAAGATGGCAGAGCGCGCCTTTCTCAAAGACCGCCTCAACTTTCCCTATCATGTTCATGGAGTCTTCATCAGCAGCCGCAATCTGCTTGTTACCTATGATGGTGCTGGCCCTGGCACTTACTTGCACGAACTAATGCACACAGTGCTCAGTCGTCAGAAGAATTTAGAGTACTGGGCGGAAGAAGGCATACCCTCTTACTTTGAAAAGGTCTATGGGGCCATATCGCCCCAGTTTGTGTTGCGACATGGCTACGGTGAAAATTGGTTTCCCCAGGCACTATCAGTAAAGGCGATCAGAAACGTTAGTCTCAATTTGGCCAACATTGTAGGCAAGGCCAAGCATGCCGATGCTAGCCAGGAAGTGCAGCAACGTTTAGTGGCTTTGTTCTTGCAAAAGCACGGTCGCTTAGATGATTACCTAGCACTGACTGTCTCCAACCAGAACAAGGGCTACAAGACCTTTGTCGAAGCGGCTTTTGACAAGCCAATGATCAAACTAGTTCCGATGTTTAACGATTTCATTCACGACATCCGCCACCCGGCCAATGCACTAGATTTGCCACCATCGCAAATTTTTGATACTAAATTTCAACTTCACGTATTTGAAAGGGAACACTTAGGTAGAAGCGGAGACAACCTCGAAGATTTCTTGAAAGGAAAGTCTAATTCCTATTATGGATGGGATGCCCGTTCGTCTCGTCGCTGATTGGCACTTACATTAACGTACTTATTTGTCCGCGGGAATAGTCTCGACTTTGATTGGTCGATTCTTCACGGTCAAATCAACCACAGTGCGGTGATAGTGCGAGAAGCGATTGATCAATACTGCTACATGCGTGGCGTCTACTGGCAATATTACAGCCGATTCTGGCGACCGTGTGTCTTTCATGCGCCAGTGAATTTTGCCAAAATTGACTAAAGGACCCACTGGAAATTCTTCTATTAAGGTTAGAGTGCAACGGGGCTCTGAATCCGCGGTAACTTGGCAAAGACTAAGATCGTAGGCAGCGGTTTTTAAATGATCAAGTTCCTTAATAGGACCAAAGAAAAACGGGTGAAGGTAAAACACAGCAATTTGCAGACCAGTTAGTACTGCAATTCCGAGAGTTCGACTGGCTTTTTTAAAGCGAAAGAGCATCAGGGCAAAGATACTAACTGTAGGTACTTGATTCCAGAAGAGCATAGCAACAAAAGAGAGAATGGTTAGTAACGGCCGCTCCAATCTATTTGGCCTGAAAACCAAAATAGGCAGGCAAAAGAGGGGTGCAAATAGACTCATAGAGAACACCAGATAAGCGATCCACTCAGACGACCAAGTCAGCATGCCATGGGTATCATGAAACCAGACACCAAGCCAGGTTAGTAAAGCTGAAGCAAATAGCCAATAAAACTGACTTTCATTTTCGAGTATATAAGTTGTTAAGGTTGAAAGATGCGACTTCTGTTGAGGTTCCGGTTTAGATAGTAAGGCTGGCGAGTTTGTTTCATCAACTCTCTGAGGCAGAGCAACTTCATCAATGTCTCCGCTAGTAATTAAGGCACTAGACAGAATATCGGGCTTCGCCACTAGCTCAGGGTCCGAGACCTTTAGCTCTGGCTGCTTCCACTCTGATGGTTTTCGATCAGCATTATCCATACATCAATTATAGAGAGTTATACGGCAGCAACTCACTGAAAAATGATTGTCGGAAATTTAGCGCGATAAGAGCTCAAAAGCTCGTGCCCTTGCTGATCAGTCTGACTGGCATAATCTTTGGCCTCTAGAGTGACACGGAGGTTCTTGCGCTTCGCCAAGGTAGCAATCTGACTTTCGGTCAGGCTTTTTCCTTCTGAGCGAAAAGTCGAGAGGTTCTTCATCTGTGCGATCACCTTAGTTACTTCATCGGAAATATCGGCCTTGTTAAGATAAAGAGTTTTCAGCTTAGGGCAACGATTCAGCTGACTCAAAGACCCTGGCAAAAAATCGACACTATCAAGTTCGACAAATGTCAAATTGCGACATTCAGCAAGTCTGTAGAGAAGCGGATCAATGAAACTGTCTACCGGCTCTTCAATGAGAAAAGAAGTCAGTCTATCAAAGCACTGGCATTTAATCAGCTCTTTCATATTGAATTCTGCTCTTTTGATGCTCAGAGAAGTCACTTGAGACTGCTGATCAAGCAATTGAAAAACTTGATCATTAGCAGTGAAGCCGTCGAGGGTGAGGGAAACAAGACTAGGCCAACTCGAGACTATTTTCAGGATTGCTATCAATTGCTTTTGAGAATGAGCAATTCTCTCGCGTCGAGCCATGCCACTAAAATCAAGGGCGGGTCCGTGTCCGTCGGTCCCAACAATTTTGACCAGACTACCCTTGGCCTTAATATACAAGGCTTGAAACTCGTCTTTGCCAATTTGCTCAAATACTTGAGGATATTCGAAAGTAAGCGGTACTTCGTTTTCATCAACAGATAGAACAACCGGGCCTTTCTCTACTACACGAACAGAGCCAACCGCAAGCCTCGGTTTAGTATCGCCCAGACCACCGACAAAACCAATAGCGACGGGTGGAAAGACAATCTCTTTATATCCAGTAGCACCTAGAGGGCGTGACTTTATTGGTCCAAAATTTAAGAGAGCCACCATATCTGATGGCGGACCTGCGGCCGTAGGCTTAGCCTTAATGTTAGTTGCATACAAGTAACAGCCAGCGGCCAGAAAAGAAAAGACCACAAGTATCGAGCCGACTAGAAGCCACTTAGAATCAACTCTATAAGTGAGAGAAGAGGACTGCCCTCTGCTACTATCACTTGTGCCGACAGCTCCAGCACCATTGTCTTCCGCTGCAATGAATGAGGAAAGCAATGGCGCTCGTTTTTGCAAGCGAACCAAAGCAGTAGCTACTTCATCCATAGACTGATAGCGGTTATATGGTTCCTTTGCTGTCATTCTAGCAATCAATGAATCGACAGCAATGGCTGGCCCTTCACTAAAGCGATCAGCAAGTTTCGGCATTGCTACTTCGGTGTGCATCAACATAATTTCAATGGCATTAGCACCTATAAAAGGTGGTTCGCCGGCAATACTCTCAAACAATGCACAGCCCAATGAGTAAATATCAGAGCGATGATCAACTGCCTGCCCCTGGCACTGTTCTGGGCTCATGTAATGAGGCGAGCCAAAGACATGGCCCTTGGCTGTAATTGCTTGGCCAGCCACTGGACTCATTACTTTCGCCAAACCAAAGTCGACAATCTTTGCCTGAAAACCATTTTTATCTTTAAGCAAAATGATATTGGCTGGTTTGACGTCGCGATGAACAATGCCCTTCTTGTGAGCATATGCGAGCCCCTCAGCCACTTGTCGAAAAATATCCAAACATTGCTCAAAAGTTAGGCAGTCACCTCGATGGATATACCCAGAGAGTGGCTCTCCAGGTAAAAGGTCCATAACATAGTATGGGTAGCTCCCTTGGTCGATGCCCATATCGTATATTTTGACAATATTAGGGTGATCAAGCTTAGCGATTACCCGGCCTTCGATCTCAAAACGCTGCCAACTAAAATCGTCCATCTTATCTGGCCGAATAATTTTTAGAGCATAGTCTCTCTTGATAATCTTGTGCTCAGCGAGAAAAACATAGCCCATGCCACCTTGGCCAAGCAACGACTTAAGCTTGTAGGCGCCACCGACTATGTCGCCTGGCTTGATAGCTCGAGTGCTACCACCAAGTGACAAAAAATGGGTATCGTCGAATCGCTCAGTTTGAGACACCAATGCGAGTATCTAGACAGGCAAAACGCTACGCTTCTTTTTGAAGCCCGAGAATTGCTTAGAAGAATAAGCGTTGAAGCGATTGATCAACTCATTGCGCAAAGCTAGAGGCTGAACGATATCGTCAACCACCATCTCGGCAGCAAGCTTGTAGAGATCAACGTCTTGACGATACTCATTGCGCAGATTTTCTACGTAGGCAGCACGCTCAGCTTCAGGCTGTTCTTGAATCTTGTTGAAATAAACAGCATTAACAGCAGCTTCTGGCCCCATTACAGCAATCCAGGCAGTAGGCAATGCCAAACAAGCATCAGGCTCAAAAGCCGGGCCGCACATTGCGTACAATCCAGCACCGTAAGCCTTTCTTACCACAACCGAAATTTTCGGCACAGTTGCTGCTGAAACAGCTCCTACCATTTTTGCACCAGCGCGGATGATACCATCACGCTCGACTTTAGAACCAATCATAAAGCCAGGTACGTCAGCTAAAAACAGCAAGGGAATATTGAAAGCATCACATAGCCAAACAAAGCGAGAAGCTTTGTCAGCTGAATCAACAAAGAGCGCGCCACCCTTAACTCTTGGTTGGTTGGCAACAATTCCAACAGCGCGGCCACCGATGCGACCGAAACCAGTAATCAACTCAGGAGCAAAGAGCTTCTTAATTTCAAAAAACGTATCGGCATCGATTAAACGCTCAATCACTAAATGCATATCAAAAGGGATATTCTCCTTTTCAGGAATTACTTCTTCGATATTTTTCTCAAAGACTTTAGGCTCATGAACTGGCAAAGCTGGCACTTTCTGATCGCAATTGACTGGCATGTAGCGCAGATAATCTTTGCAGAGTTGAATTGCTTCTTCTTCTGATTTGACTAAAACGTCACCACAACCACTGACTGAGCAGTGCATTTTGGCACCACCCATTTCTTCGAGGGTGACTTTCTCGCCTATTACCATTTCGGCCATACGCGGGGAACCAAGATACATCGAAGCATTGCCTTCATTCATAATGACAATGTCGCAAAAGGCTGGTATATAAGCGCCACCAGCAGCCGATGGCCCGAACAACAAACAAATCTGAGGAACATAACCAGACATTTCCACTTGGTTATAGAAAATACGACCGGCGCCACGGCGACCAGGGAACATCTCGATTTGGTCAGTGATACGAGCACCGGCACTATCTACGAGATAGAGCATTGGCACTTTCAACTTGCCAGCGGTTTCTTGAATGCGAATAATTTTCTCGACTGTGCGCCAGCCCCATGACCCGGCCTTAATGGTGGAATCATTAGCCATAAAGCAAACAGTTTTGCCCTCGATCTGACCAACACCGGTAACAACCCCGTCAGCCGGTAGGTCATGCTGAGTATTGTTAGCAAAACGAGCGTCTTCTATTTCAAAACCAGGGTCGAGCAGTAGACGCAAGCGGTCGCGCACGAAGAGCTTTTTGTCTTCTTTCAGCTTATGGTGATACTTTGGAGCCCCACCTTTCTTGATGCGCTCGATGGCGGCGGTCAGTTGCTCACTTTTACCAGTCACTTTGCCTTCCTTAACTGTGTCCATACGGCCTCTTTGGTCAGGATTAGAATCAGAATTAGAAAGTTAATTGTAACCAGAGAATTTAACAAGTCGCGAAACCTAAAGGTTGATGCAAGATTGACTCTCTTTACAACAACTCAGGAAGAAGCTCCGTTGAACTGCATTTAGAGTTGAGCCCAGGCAAAACCCTGGGCATAAAGAGGTATGACGGGAGATTTTATGCCAATTGGAACGAATGCCTACTTTAGCCATCGAGAGAAACTTAAACGGCTAAAACCTTTAGCTATTAAGGCTTTGAGCCTTGTCAGCAGCCTATTTTTCCTCAGTAGCCTACTCTTTGTTAGTAGCCTACTCTTTGCTACGACCTCAATGCAGCCCGCAGAAGCTGCTCCGGCGCAGGTCAAGCGAAACTGGGTCTATAGTCTCTCGCAAAAGCAAGAAACCTCAGATGTTCTGAAAATTTGGGGGGTACCAGCCTGTGCTGCTGTGAACGGGGCCAACCCCAAGGGCACTTACGTGACCGGGTTAACAGGCTACGGCCTGGCTGAAGGGCTGAAACTACAAGTTGGCGACGTACTCTTGTCAATTAACGGCAGAGTGATCACTAGCGCCAGGGACGCCGATCGAATTCTCAACAGCATGAAGGCCGGAGATGTCAAAGCAGTGGTAGCACGGCAAGAGAATGGCCGGGTCTTTCTACTCCAGCCCCAAGCCAGGTTTGTCCCTCAAGTAACTGAATCTGCGTCTAGTTCTACAAATAGTGCTGTAGCTAGCTCTAGTGCTTCAGAGTCTCAAGACGTTGATGTCTCTGCCAATTCACGTTCCAATGGTAATGGCATGTATTCGGCTAGCTACAGAGCGGCCCGGGACATCAAAAAAAGTACGGTAAGCAACGAATCGTTAGCTGGTTTAGAAAGCTATATGTTCGAGCTGATCAACAATGACAGACAAAAATTCGGACAACAAAAACTTCGACTAAGTTCAGGCTTAAGCCAGGTAGCGCGGCAATTTGCCCAAGACATGGCAACGCGCAATTTCTTCGATCACACCGACCCAAGCGGCAACACCCCTCATACGAGGGCCCGCATGGCTGGTTTAAGTTGTTTAGTCTTCGAAAATATCTCTGTGAACTATGGCCCACTCAGCTGGAAAGATATGGTCAAAGGAGCGCAAACCGAGATGATGTCCGAGCCAGCAGGCAATCCTCACAACCACCGCGGCAATATTCTCAATCCAGATGCTGCTGTAGTAGGAGTGGGCATGGCAGTAGTGATGCCCAACAAGATTTACTGCGTGCAAGAATTTAGCCCTAACGAAGTGCCATAAGCACGGAGTGGCATTAGAAAGTTGTGCCATAAGCACGGAGTGGCATTAGAAAGAAGTGCCATAAGCACGAAGTGTCATTAGAAAGTAGTGCCATAACATTGAAGTAACTTAAATTGAAGTACCCTAAATAGGTCGGTGACCACTCCCCCGAACGGCCACCTATAATCTAATACGTAGTAACTAGAGATAAAGTTCAAGCTTTCAAGGGAATTTTAGTGAATAACATTTTGGTGCTCAATTCAGGCTCCCAGAGTGAAAAAATTGCTGTTTTTACAAGAGAAGGTAAAAAACTTACTTCAGTCTATCGAGGCCAAGTAGCTATCTCGGCAGACAATCAGAACAAGAGACAAGAAGCCATCGCCGACCTAATCGGTAAAAGCCCAATTGCCGCCGAGCAATTTGGCCTAGTTGGCCATCGCATCGTTCATGGTGGCAGTCGCTTTCAAAAGAGCATGCCGGCCTCCCGAGATGTCCTAGAGGGCCTCAGACAAATGAACGAACTAGCGCCACTGCACAACCCACCAGCTATCGATGGAGTAGAGGCCAGTATTAAGCTATTCCCCCAGGCTAAACAAATATTAGTCTTTGACACAGCCTTTCATAGCACTATGGATCAAGCTCACTATTTGTACCCGCTGCCTCTAGAGTGGCAAGAGTATTCGATTAGAAAGTATGGCTTTCATGGTACTTCTCATCAATTTTGCAGTCAAACAGTTGCTCAGCAATTAGGTAAAGACCTAGCTGATTTAAATATGATTAGTTGCCATCTCGGCGGAGGTTCATCTGTCTGCGCCATTGCCGCAGGTAAAAGCATTGATATTACAATGGGATTTAGCCCCCTAGATGGTGTCATGATGGGCACTAGATGCGGTGCAATTGATCCAGCTATTATTATTTTTCTTCTCAAAAATGAAAAACTATCGCTCAATGATATTGATATTGCACTCAATAAGAAGTCAGGAATGCTTGGTATTTCTAAATTAAGTAGCGATATGCAAGAAATTCATAAGGCTATCGGCAGCGGCAGCAGCCAGGCTAAACTTGCCCATCAGATGTTTTGCCTTTCAATAGCAAAAGCAATTGCCGCCATGAGCAGCAATTTTACTCGCCTCGATGCTATTGCCTTCACTGGCGGCATCGGCTTTCACGACCACATTACCCGCTCAGCTATATTGCCCCAGGGCAATTTGCTTGGCTTAGAAATAGATGGCCGTGTCAATCAAAAACTGCCGACGAATGGTTTGATATCAAACAAAAACTCGACTTGCGCAATTTTTGCAATTGAAGCCAATGAAGAACTTATAATCGCCCAAGAGAGCTTATCGTTCGACCTTTGAGTAGTTACTAAGAGTAATCATCCCTAAGGATGAATGCTGCCGACAATAAATCGGCATAGATGATGATGCCCCAACGGTAAAAATTGACGACTATAGAGTAGGTTCTATGGGTTATTGCCGTGATTACATTGGCATTGAGGAGAGAACGATGAACGGTAACAAGTTTTCCAGCGCAGATCTGCACAAGTCAGACGTTGAGGCCATCGATTTTGGATTGGCTGTTCTCTCACCACGCTGGACGAGTGAGATTTTAATTGACCTATCGGCTGGCGCAAAGCGCACAACACATATGTTAAGAGATCTGCCCGGCATCAGCGCTAAGACACTGTGCCAAAGACTAAGACGCTTATGCGAATTACAGCTAGTCAACCGCACAACCTTCCCGGAAGTACCGCCAAGAGTGGAATACAATCTCACCGCCAAAGGCGAAGAGTTGACCTATGTGCTGTCAGCCCTAAAAGTGCTTGGCAAAGAACTTCTAACCACATCACAAAATATGAGCGGACGCAAACGCAGTTTGAAAGATGTACGCCTCGAAACCACAGAAGCAACCAAAGAAGCTACAGCGAACGTGGAGCAAGAACTGGGCCTAAAGCCAGAGCATACTGCTCTGATAACTCTTGAGCACGAAATCCCTATACACTTTTTGAACAGTGCGCACTCTTAACGATAGTGACAGAGCAGGGCGAAGATTTCATTACGTCTTCTGTTACTGAACCTAACAGAAGGCGGTTGAAACCTTTACGACCATGAGAGCCCATGACAATTAAGTCAGCTTTCCATTCTTGAGCCAAATCGACAATCTCGGCCTTAGCTGGTCCGGCGATTACTTTCGTCTCAATTGGATTGGTCAAAGCACTAGTCAAATCACCTTGGACAACCTTGAGCAAAGCTTCTGACTGACTAAAAGCAGCGCCATCATCAGGCGTATAGGCTGCCGGAATGTAGGCAATGCCAATGTCTACTGGAATTGGTTCAACTACATGCACGAGCAAGAAAGTATCTTCCTTATTCCATGGTCTCTCTTTAACGTAGTCAACAGCAGCCTTAGAACACTCAGAGCCATCAATCGGAATCAATACACGCATATACACCTCTTTGCTTAGCTACCCTTAGGTCAATTTCAGCCTAAGCATGTGCTACTAGTTTACGGTTTTTTCAGCACTAAGTTTGGTCTTCACGCCGACTAAACTTTCGCCTGACAATTTGCACCGAGCACGGTGCATCTCTCAATACTTCCTCAGCAATACTGCCTAGCACTAAGCGGTTTAGGCCTTGCCGCCCCTGAGACCCCAGAAGAATCAGGTCGGCACTCCAATTTTTAGCGCACTCAATAATAGCGTTCTTTATCGGGCCGCTTAAGGTTCGCGTCTCAAATTTATGGCTGGGCAGGTAATTCTGCAACACTTCTTTGGCATCGCTAACTATACGCTGAGACTCCGCTTTGAAAGTTTGATTCGGGCTAGTCATGGCGCTGGCCATGCTCATGTCACCGCGGTCTGCGTCTATCACACTGACAATCAAAAACTCATCATCTTCAGCCCATGGTCGCGACAAAGCAAAATCAATTGCTCTTTGAGAACTGCTGGAGCTGTCAAGCGAAACTAGGATCTTCATATTTGTCAGTTCACAGGTAAAAGTGTCGTGGAAACTAAGATAGGAAATTCAGATAGTAAATTCACGGAAGCATTCTACCTGATTATCAAAGTCGAACCCTTTCAGAAGTTGATCATCAAAATTGGCCAGGAGAAATTGACGATTTAGATACCATTAGTGGGGAAATCACTCTTATCGCCTTTCATCTTAGTGGTTAAAATCAGAAAAAACTCTGAGATAGAAACCATCGACCAAGCTAAAAACCATCCAAAACTTGCTACTTTTGCCCTGGCCGCTATATGCGTGGCAGGTTATCTACTTGAAATTGCCATGGGTGTTAACTGGCTCAACCCAGACAGCTCCAGCTTAATCAATGCCGGTGCCAATTTTGCACCAACGACTATTGGTCGAGGGGAATATTGGCGCCTTTTAGCCTCAATATTTCTCCACGCTGGCATTTTTCATATAGCTCTCAACCTCTACGCTCTCATAGGGTTCGGACCCATGGCAGAATCAGCCCTGGGGCGATGGCGTTTCGTATTCATTTTCATTTTGAGCGGTGTAGTCGGCGGCCTAAGTAGTGTCCTAGCCAATCCAACTACAACGTCAATCGGATGCTCTGGTGCCAATCTCGGCATCATTGGCGCACTAATGCTCTCTTCTTGGCTAAAGCGAGCGGAGATTTCAGCACGGCTCAGTCGTCCGCAGCTGCTTTTATTGGCAGCTTTCTTACTCTATAGCCTTGCCCTTGGTTTAGGCAGCACTTATATAGATAACGGTGCCCACCTGGGAGGCTTCATCACAGGCATCCTCGCCAGCCTACTTCTGACCACCAGGCCATCAAACAACAAAGCCTACTTCTTTAGCTCGGCTCCGGCTAAAGCAATAGCACTTACGGCACTTGTGCCTGTGCTCATTGCCATCGATCAAAAGCGAATAGACAACAATAACGACGTCAAATGCTGCATTGAACACATGGATGCCATCACCTTACTGAAAGAGAAAAAGTATTTTCACGGCATTGAAAAACTCGACGCCGCCCACAGCTTTAAGCCTAGCGATGCATCAGTACTTTCAGATAGAGCCCGGGCTCTAGTTGAAATCGGTCGTTTTGACAAAGCCTTAAACGATATCAACAAAGTCATTGAGCAACACCCGAGAGACAGACTGGCTCTTATGAACAAAGCCAGCATCTATCACAAAATGGAAGAAGACGACTTGGCCATCGTTGAAATGGATAAGGCCATAGCTATGGTGCCCAAAGCCACTGGACTGATGGGCATGCTCAGCAACATTCAGAATATTTTTTCAACCACGGCTAAACAAGAAGATTCAACTTGCTACAACAACCGAGCTTGGTTCAAACTAGCCTGTGGAAAAATTGACAGTGCCTTAGAAGACTGCAATCAGTCTATAAAAATAAACCGCGCATCGAGCACCGCCTACGATACCAGAAGCATCGCCTACTATCTGCAAGGCAAATATCAGTTAGCTGATCAAGATTTAGTAACTGCAATTCGTCGCAACAATAAAGACGGGGCCTTCTATTATCATCGCACTCTAACACTAATAGCCCTTGGCAAAGCTGAAGATGCAAAAGTAGCACTGGCAAGGTATCGTGAGCTTGACTATAAGCCAGAGGCGTGGGAACCTAAAGTTCCGGCTAATATCAATTAAAAAAGGAAAGCTATGCAACTGCTCAAAGACAAGATCCTCAAAGAAGGTAAATATCTAGGCAAGGGCATACTCAAGGTCGATTCATTTATGAATCACCAAATTGATCCAGCCTTGATGAATGAAGTAGGCAAAGAGCTCGCTAGACGTTTCAAAGATCTTAAAGCCACACGCATACTCACAGCTGAAACCAGTGGTATTGCCCCAGCTTTAGCCTGTGCCATGATTCTAGAATTGCCTCTGGTTTTTGCCAGAAAGCACAAGCCTGTCACCATGGCTGAAAATCCATTTACAGAAAGAGCAGAGTCACACACCAAAGGCTCTATCGTCGATTTGATAGTATCGCCAGAGTATTTGAAAGCAGAAGATAGAGTAATTATTCTCGATGATTTTCTTGCCAGTGCCAGAACAATCAAAGCCCTTGTCGCTATCGTAGCCTCAAGTGGAGCGGAACTTGTAGGCATAGGGGCCGTGATCGAAAAGTCATTTGAAGGCGGTCGAGAGGCGCTTAAATACTTAAATATTCCAATTGAATCACTAGCTGCCATCAAAAGTTTTGACAACGAGCAGATTAACTTCTAAAGATTCTAAATCAATGAAAATTTCTCGCCGGTAAGTAAACCCTATCTATTAGTTGGGGCAATTGGGGTAGTGGCGGCAATAATTCAAAATGTCTGGCAATGACATTGCAGACACCTTGATCAAGTTGCAATAATCCATGCACTTGAATCAGCGAACCTGTCACAACTAATTCACGATAAATTTCAAACAACTTCGGTTTGATTATTACATTAGCCATGCCTGTTTCATCTTCAAGAGTAAGAAAGACAAAACCTTTAGCAGTCTCAGGGCGCTGCCGACAAATTATCCCACCAGCGACAATGACATCATCTCCATCTTCCTGGTTGTACAAAGCAAGACAAGAATGAATTCCACGAGACTTCGCCCAGTCTCGGTAAAAAGACAATGGATGTTTATTTGTAGACAAATTCATGGTGCGATAATCTGCCAGCACTTCCTCTAACTCGGTCATTGAGGGCAGCACAACTGGCATTTCATAAAGACAATCGATTTCATTATTATTATTATTATTCGCGCTAGCATTAGCAATTAGAGCTTCAAGCAATGGCATTGATCTTTGGGGCCGCAAGAGAGACAAAACACGCCAGAGTGCCTGCCTTCGACCAGGGCAAAGAGATTCAAAAGCCCCTGCTTTAGCAAGCATTTTCAAATCACTTGGTGAAAGCCCACTGCGTGACACCACATCTTCAACAGACTTAAATAAACCTTTTTCATCTTGCAAAGCAATAGCAAGAGCAGCCTGACTAGCAGGCCCCAAGCCATCAACGAAACGCAAACCTAAGCGCACAGCAAATCCAAGAGTATTGGTACTTGGCTCAAGAGTTTCAAGGGGCTCAAGAGGCTCCAAAGTACAATGCCACAAACTATGAGCTAAATCGACCGGCCGTACTTCTACACCATGCCGCACTGCATCTCGAATCAAAGAAGCTGGACTATAGAAACCCATAGGTTGAGCATTTAATATGGCACAGCAAAATTCGACTGGATAGTAGCGCTTCAAATATGCAGAGGCATATACAAGCAGTGAAAATGAAGCAGCATGACTTTCGGGAAATCCATAATTGGCAAAGGCCTGTAACTGATGGGTAATAGTCTCGATTGCTGTTTCAGAAAAGCCATTTTTCTTCATACCAGCAGATAGCTCGCCACAGAGCTTTGCCATTTTTTCTTTCGAGCGTTTATGACTCATCACTTTTCGCAATTGATCAGCCTGCGAAGCTGTAAAACCAGCGGCGGTGACTGCCAGCTTCATACCTTGTTCTTGAAACAAAGGGACACCAAGGGTGCGCTTTAAAATGGGCTCTAAGCTAGGATGTAGATAAATTACTTCCTCTTCACCACGCCGTCTTCTTAAATATGGATGGATAATATTGCCCTGAATAGGGCCAGGACGAACGATGGCAATTGAGACAATAATATCGTAGAAGCAAACTGGTTTAAGCTTGGGCAAAATATTCATTTGCGCCCGCGACTCTACTTGAAAGACACCGACTGTATCGGCTTTCTGTAGCATCTGATAAATTTTCTCATCGTTCATATCAAGTCGACCGATATCGATATCGAGACCACGATGCTGACTAACCAACTTCAGTCCTTCTTGAATCATGGTCAGCATACCAAGGCCTAACAAATCGATTTTGATTAATCCAACCAAATCAATATCGTCCTTATCCCACTGAATCACTGTGCGCTTCTCCATAGCAGCACTTTCAACTGGAACAATCTCACCGATTGGTTGACCTGATAAGACAAAGCCGCCAACATGAATAGAGCGGTGGCGCGGCAGCTGATGAAGACCAGCTATGACCTTAATTAGCATCTTCACTCGATGATCATTAATATCAAAACCAAGCCGCTCTAGACCACCATTTGCCAGTCGAGCAGCAGCATCATAAGCCTCACTATGATTGGCTTCACGCGAAAGCAAATCGGCCTGTTCCTGGGAGAAACCAAGTACACGTGCGGCATCACGAGTGGCAGAGCGACCACGATAAGTGATAACTTCACATACCATAGCAGCATGGGCACGCCCGTACTTCTCGTAGACATACTGCAATACTCGCTCTCTTTCTTGGTGCGCAATATCTAGATCAATATCAGGCGGTTCATGGCGCCCTTCTGACAAGAATCTCTCAAATAGCAAATCCATGCCGATAGGATCAACTGCCGTAATCATCAAGCAATAACAAACAGCCGAATTAGCAGCTGAACCGCGACCTTGAACAGCAATCCCATTAGAGCGAGCGTAACGAACGATATCCCACATGATCAAAAAATAGGGAGCCAACTTGAGCTTATTGATCAAACTCAATTCATGATTTAACTGCTTACGATGCTGCTCAGTAATATCGACATAACGCTTAGCTGCTCCAGACCAGACCAATTGCTCAAGCAGAGCCGGATAGCTCATTTTTGTAGGGAGAAGCTGGCCAGCACTTTCAATTTGAACAATATCAGAGGTCTTATCTAAACTTTCAGAAGAAGCAGATGAATATGGTGAAATTCCACAATATTTTGCCACTTCTTCGTTACAAGTAAAAGATGGTAATGGCGGCTCAAGCCAGCCAAGGCGAAACTGACAACGTTCTGAAATAGCCAGGGTGTTCTTAATGCCAACTAAATTGTCTCGCCACAGATGTGTCATTTCTTCTGGCGACTTCATATACCAACTACCATTGGGACGAAGTCTTGTGCCAGCATTTGACAGTGCCACCTTGTGCCTTAAGCAAGTGAGAACATCATGCACTATACGTTTATCACTGGTGGCATAGTGAACATTATTTGTCACTACCCAATTAACACCAGTGGAGCTAGCCATCTCAATAATCTGACGAACAATCAGCGCTTCTTGAGTAATAAAATGATTACCAACTTCTAGATAGAAGTCGGACCCGAATACTTCAACAAAGCGCTTTAAGAGCCTACGGGCAGCCATTGTATCATCGCGAGCTAAAGCCGCAGGAATTGCCCCGTGGTGGCAGCCAGAGAGAGCAGTTAATCCACTAGCGCGAGCAAATAGCTGCTCATAACTTAAACGTGGACTGCCACGCTCTCGCTCTAGGCGAGCAAGAGTAATTAAGGCACAAAGATTGCGGTATCCTAAAAGATCTTGCACCAGAACAATCAAGTGAGAATCATCTTCGAGAGTAAGCTCAGCACCAATAATCCCAGGGAGAGAAAGCTCACGGGCAGCATGGGCAAAACGAGGGATACCACCTAAATCATCGTGATCAGTAATTGCTAAAGCCGCCAGACCCAAGTCTTTGGCACGACCCACCAACTCCTCTGGATTAGAAGCTCCATCTAAGAAAGAGAAACCAGAATGGCAATGAAGTTCGGCATATCTGAACACTTTGCACCTAAAGACTATTTCTTAGTCGCGTGTTGGTTTAGTCAAACACTCCTTCTACAAACCAACCTCTTTCTTGATGATCGTAGACAAGCAATACAGTCATCAAAGCTGGCAAAATTGATCGAAGGCCACTCTTAACTCCGGCTCTGGAAAGCATGGCCAATTCTGGCTTCTTCTCAATCAAAGCGACATAGTATGACTTGCGAACAGGTTTTTCCCACCACATCCCAGAGATTTTTTCTGGAGTAGTGATTTGATTTACGTGATACCAGTGACCTCTATAAGTTATGGCCGAGGGACGAAACGGTGTGTATTTATCAACTTCAGTACTAGCACTCGTTTCTTTAAATTGAACAAATACCGGCATGGCCGGCAGGTGACGCTTAAGCACCAATCCTGGCATCAAGCAGTCCTTTCTAGATTTGGGTTTAGTAGTTTTTAGAGCAGAGTGAGCGAGAAATACCTCATGAACAGGAGTTGAGGAATTGGCACTAGAAGTAAAATTTGATTGACTAACAACAGGAATCCAAACACCAGCAAGTTCTGGTAAATACTGATCATTTAGGACTGGTTTAACTAAGGCTTCTTCACCAAGCCTAGTAATGAAGCGCTGGAGCAAAAGCAATACTGGCTCAGAGCTATCATCAAGTTCATCACCTCCCGTAAGTAACAGCTCTTCTCTTGAGCAGCCCGAATTCTCAGGCTGAGAAATAGTCGCTCTCGTTTGTTCAAAATACTCTTTCGAAAATCTTGAAACAGAAAGATAAACTGCAGTAAACTCACGAATCAATTGCTTTGATTCAAGTGAAAGCCTTAATACGTCTAACAAGAACTTACTGTTACTGGACGAACGAATAAGCTTAATAGTTCGCTCATCAAATCTATCATTATCGTTAAAGAACCAGACAGTAAGCTCGTCGGCGCAAAGACCATCCGCTTGTAAATCACGCGTCAAACGCTCTAACATTGTTTTAAAAATGAACAACGTATCGCGCAACGATTCAGTGGCAGAACCAATATCAATAGTGCAATTGTATTGCTTCTCATGAACCGGCAATGCTGGCTGAGTATTATCTTTACCACAGGCAAGCTCATAAGCATTCAATACACTGTTATCAAAACGTCCTATATAAGAAGAAAGAGGCACCTCCGTAAATTGGCCAATGGTTCTAATACCTAACTCTTTTAAATTTCCCTTCGCCTCTTCCTCAACAGGCAGGAAGTCGATAGAAAGAGGCGAAAGGAAAACTGTATCGCAGTCTGGGGTAACGATGTACCAGCGTTTCGTTTTAGAACGACTGGCTACCCTTGCTGCAAAAGCGCTATCAGCGAGGCCAATACGGCCGTCAACAAAACCGTAACGACTAGCCAACTTAAGTACATCTCGGCAAAGCTTATTTTCGCCGCCCAGGCGATTAAATCCTTCAGCGTCAATGTAGAAAAGTCCTGATTCACGAGTGCTAACACGTGGAGACGCGGCAATGAGTTCCCTTGCCAATTTCTTTTGCGCACTCTTGTAAAACTTGTCATCATACTCTCTCCAAACTATGTGAGAACAAATTGCCCTTGCTTCAGTGAACGTCATGCCAGGATAAATATTGGCGCGCTCAGCTTCCCTCGAGCAAACCAGAACTTTTGCCCGACCAATACTGCTAGAAAACTGCAACGATTGATTTTGATTTAAATTTTGATTTTTAGAATTAGCGAGAAGAACTAAAGGTTTGCCTTTAAGTTCAGGCTCTATTTTTTGATGTACTGCGATCTGGAACTTGGGGATGCGTAAACAAGCGATTCTGCACATATGGAGCCACAGATACCTCAAGATTTTCAGTCATACCATCCCTCAAAATCGAACCTTTTATTGTCGGCAGAATAGTGGCGATATCATCACTATGTCCTGTTAATCCTAGTTCGAAATGTACCGGTCTAGCGAAATTGAAACTCAACCTAGAATTGGTCCCCCAACTTGCCGACTGAGCAGAAGAATCATCATCTTTAAGCACTATTAGTGTGGCTTTCGATCGCTCTAAGGCCCTTTGCAATCTTGCATAGATGTTGCTTGTTATGATGTTTCTTTCGCCCAAATCTAGAATGACCACATCAAAGACACGTGAGCGAATCAGTTGCTCGCAGGCCCAGAGTGAATCTTTCATATAATCTCGCTTAACGGCCGTGTTGATATTACTTCTTAGAACCCAGAATCTACCTTGCTTTTCGTCTTTTGCATTATTCAAAAAGCACCAGTCGGAAGCCAGTAATCTGTCAAAGGAATCTATATAAACTACATTCAAACCAGTGGCACACCAATTAGCACAAATCGAGCGCAAAACTGTTGTTTTTCCGGAAGAAGAATTACCAACCCACTCAGTAACACGTCGCTTAAGAAGACCAGCCGAACGACCGAAGTCAATCTGCTCAACACCAGTTTTAAGAGTGCGGCCTACCTCACCTCCAGATAGCCACTTCCCCGGGAACAGATG
>CALROJ020000088.1:0-26407 GCA_943369735.1 bacterium Ga0077546 | reverse complement strand
ACTCTTTGAAGGCACTGCAATCGCCGAATCTATGGCCGCTTCTAAGCTAGGCAAATTTGTCAACGAAAGCAAGCTAGGTTCCAATGCTGGCATGGGTGCTACTTTCGGTTTTAGTTCTGGTGCTACTAATGAGTTCATGCGCCAGAAGGATTCCGAAGATTTTGCTGGTGGCTATGACATTGCTCGCATTCTCAAACGCGGTGCTCTTCAAGCCATCACAGATGGTGCTGCTGGCGCTAGCGGTGCTAGTGCTATGCATTTCTCCGCAAAGCCTAGCCTGGGTGGACAGTCTGATGTTACACCACTGGCAGCAGTAAGAAATAATCGTGCCTTTGCTGGTGAAGAAGTTGCACCGCCAAAGCTTGAGGCGACAGCTGAGCCTCTGAAAACCGAAGTTGCTGCTGAACCAGTTCTGCCGAAAGAGACTGTTGCCACCGATGCTGCTAAAGGCGCGGAACGTGTTGCTGAACCAGTGGCTGAAGTTAAACCAGTTGCGGAACCAGTAGCTGAAGTTAAAACAGTGGCTGAACCCGTAGCCGAGGTAAAACTCAGCGAACTAGATCAAAGCCCTGAGAGTTTTTCCAATACTCGCACTCATCAAGTAAGCGAGGCTATGAAAGCCAGCTTCGAGCAGAGTGTGGCCTTGGCCAGCAAAGCCGTCGACTATCGCGCTACCACTGATGATGTGGTGGCATTCTTTGAGCATGCAGCAGGAGATGGACGGTCTGCCAGTGTCGCCATGGCAAAAGTGGCTGAGCAGGCCAAAGACCTAGGCAACGTGCCTATGGAGAAATTGATTAAAGAGGCCTTTAGAAGTTCTCCTGAAAGCATTGCTACGCTGAAGGAAGGAGTTCAACTCGCTGAGGCTGCTGCCAAAAGCAATGCCAGCCCATTGGATGTTTACAAACTTCTAGATTATGCCTATGGACAAGGCCGTGGCGCCGAGGTGCCGTTGCGCATGGTGACTGAGTTAGCTGGTGATCGTGAAGTCAATCAGATTGTACAAGAAGCTTACGCTGGATCTGGCGGTCTGGTGCGAGTGATTACTAGTCTCGAGCGCTACACTGACCCAGTTCCGCCCGAAGTAAAAGTGTCGTTCGGCGACCTGATGAAAATGCCTGTGACCAGCGCGGCTGAGCATTTGCAATTTAGAGAGAGTGTTAAACAATGGGTCAATGAAAACCCTGGTTTCACTAAACTGATGGAAGTCTATGGCCACCGGACAAGGGTGGGTGTTCATGCCGCCGTGATTGATGCTGTGCTTCATACCGATATTCTCGGTAAATTCCCTGAACGCAGTGTTACCTCACCCAACTTGTTGGAGCAGCTTCAAGCTGCCACCGGGCGCCGTTCACTTGATGGCGTGGAGGCGGCTTCACCTGAGTTTACCCAACCAGTTGAGACTACAGTGAGGGCCCAGCCAGAGGCACTGGCTCAAGCTCAGAAGCCAGAGTATAGCGCTGATCAAGCTGCTGGTGATCGACAGGAAGCGGCTCGCGTACAGGCCGAGCGTATTGCTCAAAACCCTGATGCTGCCATTACCCATCAGGGTGGGCGAGCTGTTATAAGTCCCGAGACATTGATCAAAGAGTTTCAGCAGGCCGAAGGCACAGCCAAGGTCGTCAAAGGCACTATACTCAGTGAGTTCATCGGCAAAATGAGTGATGCTGATTTTGCCGATTGGTTGACCCATGCCTATCGGCCAGCTAATCAGCCGGGCATGCATCCTGATGTAAATAATCTGGCTGTGATGCATATTGGTAACGGACGTGTGCTCAATCGCGCTGAAGTGCGCGATGCCCTAAGCGATCCGGATCATGCCAAAATAGACATTCCGACCATACGCAAATTCCTGGCTGCACCAGAAAAAACAGATCCCGGACCCATTTCAGAAGCCGAGTTGTCCTACATTGGTCATCGCTTGCAGCTTGCCTATGAGCGCATGCAAACTCGCAACGATATGAATCCAGAAACCGCTGGTAAGCCGGTTGATAATTTAGCAGTATTGAAAGAAGCATTGCCTAGTACGTATTTAAGAAGTTTGCGTGATCGCTATTCAACTTTAGCTACTGATGGTAGTGGGCTTTATGAGTATCGTCCTGGCTTCGATCAAAACCTTGCTAACTGGCTTGAGGCCAGTCGCATGGTAGAAATGCAAAGTCCAAAATATCGTCCGCCCCGGCCCGTGAACAATCAGCTGTCTGATCGCTTGAATGTACTTGACCTGGCTATCGACATGCAAAATACTGCAGCAAATCCGCAGCTAGTAAACAAACTTCTCGATTTGGGTACGCAGAACCATTTCGCGGTGAAGAACATTCTCTCTAAATTAGATCCCACTACTTCAGCGCCTGAACATACAGAACTGCTCAACCTAGTGGTGCCTCGTACTGGTTCTCTTGAAGATGTTAGAGGACTGCTCGATGCAATTCAATTTGGTAACAAGTCTAATCAGAATGCTAACAAGGCTAGAGAGCAAGGCAAAGACGCTGCCTTTCACGACACTGCTCGTGAGACTAATGAAGCCTTTGCTCTTTCCATTGTCAATCGCTTAATTCCTCAAGGTGAACCGGGTTGGCAGCGGGCTCAGCAAATAATTTCAGATATGGTTTCTGGCAAGATTCGCGATCCGCGCCCTGAAACTCCAGGCGGATTTGGTGCTGCAGCTGGCCGTGGTTTCGACCGCAATGGACCAGGCGGCGGCCGAGGCAACTTCCGCAGTAACCGCGGTGGCGATAGTCCGGCAGAAAGACCTAGAGTGGAACAGCCATTGCGCGGTGCTGAGGTGAATAACTTCAAACCCAAGGGTGAAGTAAAGCCTGTCGATGAAGTTGTGGACCAAACGGCTCAACAATCTGTCAAGCCAGTAGCAGAGCCCGTAGTCGAAGTAGTTAAGCCACTGCAAGAAGCCCCTGTCGCTTTAGAGCCGCCTACCGATGCCACCATTTCACAAGGTTTAGCAGACCTGCTTAAGCAGCCTGTTCCGGAAGACTTCACTGCTCGTCTTGTTGAGCAAGGTTTGGTTCAACCTGACGGTGTCAAGCCGGGCCTTAATGTTCAAGCCGATGTAACAGCGCTTCCGGAATCTAGTGTCAAACCTGAAGTTGCTGCCAAACCTGAAGTAGTCACTGCGCCAGAGGTAGTAACACGCCAAGAGGCAAGCAGCGAGCCACCGGTTACTTACGAACCGCAGGTATACGTGGCTGAAGGTGGTAATACTGGTCGCAAAACTGGCAAGAATAAACAGAGTCGTCGTCCTGCCGTTGAAGAAGATGATTGGGGCGATGATGGTGGTGACTACAGAAAAGGCAGTAAGCGTGATAAGCAACAGCGCGGCGGTAAGCGTGATTTCAAGCGTGGCTTTGACGAATAGCTTCGGTAACCTTAGCTTGAGCGGTTGGTTATGAGTCTAGTTAGCTAGCTCCAAATGTCTTTAGGTCTAGACCTCGCTAGCTCTAAATCTTAGGTATTTGTAAGCGCTTCTTTGTAAGCATTGAATGTAAAAGTATCAAACAAGACAAAACGTACATGTTTCAATTCAGTGTCCATGTCGATCTTTTCTACAAAGTCTACTACTGCTGAAATTGCAACCTTGGCGGCCTCTGCTAACGGGTAGCCATAAGCACCGGTGCTTATTGAGGGAAAGGCGATTGAGGCAATTTGATTGTCGACTGCTAGCTGCAATGAGTTTTTGTAAGCACTGCTGAGAATTTGGTTTTCGTTAGTTTTACCGTCACGCCAGATTGGTCCCACTGTATGGATTACGTATTGCGCTGTTAGTTTGCCACCGCCAGTGATGACAGCGTTGCCTGGTGCGCACTGGCCTTGCATCGCTCTAATCTGCTTGCACTCTTCTAGTAGTACTGGTCCGGCCGCCCTATGAATTGCCCCATCAACGCCACCCCCTCCCATAAGCGAAGAGTTTGCCGCATTGACAATGGCCTCCACATTTTCTCTGGTAATGTCTCCTTGGTGCAGAGAAATAGTGATGTTGTTAAATGCTTTACTGTAATCCTCAGCTATTGTTCAAATCAGAATAAGGCAAGGTGTTTTTGGCTATCACCATACCTCGATTGTCTAAGCTAATTTCGGTTGTTTCGTTGGCTGTTCTAATTATTTTTTTTGTTGGGATTGCAGCATTGGCATTGGTATCGAACAGCGAGGTGGTCTCGGAAACTAGTTTGCCACTGACATCAAAGCGGCTTTCGCTAATTGGCCTTCCAAGCCGGTCGGTGTAAGTCGTTGATGAGCCATCTGCTGATTTAATATGTATTCTTGATGAGGATAAATCGCTCAGTGTTGTAATAGTTTTTGTTGATCCCTCTTGGGGATTGATCTGAATCGTTTGATAACAATTAGGTGCTTCGAAAGCGACATCACGTGCTGCTATTTTTTCGGCCTTGGTCTCATCGCTGGGCGATGATAGTTTGTGCATGCTCTTGAACGGGCTGCGAAAATCTTCTATCACGGATGCGGCAAATGCTTCTTTGCTTCTTTCGCTAGCACCATTTAGAAAGGCATTTTTGTCCGGTGCTGGGCTGAAAAGATTGCCGAGAGCTTTTGGTTCGGCAAATTTTGGCTTTTCAGACGCTGCCCATTGTTCTGGAAGCTGCTCGGGGCGCTCTCTTTTTCGCAGATTGGGATCAAATGATAGTGCTGGCAGTGTTGCTGAATCTACTAGGCCGGCAGAATCGGCACGATTTTTTGCTTCTTGGCTTAGATTGCGGGCTCGTTCACCTGCACCCCAACCATTGCCCCAGGCATTGCTAGCACTAGCGCCTTCATAGGGTGATGGCACAGTGAGGTCGTAGCGATTGGCTGGGCTAAATTGATCGTGTATAAATCGAGCAAGATTACCACCGGCCTCGCTCTTTGGCACTGCTGTGTGCTGTGCGTCTGCGGCGGCCACGCCATTGGTATTAGGTTGTGCGGAGTCACCGAAGTGCCGCATTCAGTCACCTGCCAGAAGTTACTAGATAAGTTGCTATGTAAAAAAAGAAAGACCCGCTAAAGACGAGCGAGAACTCTATATTAGCTCAGTCTAAGTTGATGTCAAGCGATTTGCCGCAGATCTAATCTAGATCTCTACTTCTAGCAATACTCGCTTTTTCGTTCTAGCTTTGGCATGTAACACTGTTTAAACTAGCTGCCTGTGACGTCCCGGGCGAGAACAATTCGTTGTGTTGTCTTCGACATGTCGCGAGCCCCTTTGGCCGCACTAAGCAGCTTGTCTAGTTCTTGGCTGTCTTCTGGCACTCCTGCGACGCCGAAGGCGAACACCATACCTTTTGGATCCATATCAGCTGTGAGCGGGGCTTCTCTCAAGACGTCGACAATGCGGTGAGCTAAAGCTCCTGCCGCCTTGGCGTTTGAGTTTGGCAGAATCAAGCCGAAGTCAAAAGTTTCGTAGTGGCCAAGCATATCTATTGGTCGCTTCACTAGGCTGATTCTCTGCATTGCTCTCTTTACCGCGAGGGTTTGCAATGCTTCAACTGGCCCTGCGGCTCCACCTTTTCTGTGGCCGAGACTAAAGACAACAAGTGAGAAGGGAAAGTTGAAATATTCGTAGCGTAGATACTCTTGTTGTAAGAAATAAAGAAAAGCAGGATAGGTAAGGATATCGGTTTCTTGGCGAATTAGTGACTTGTTGACACTTTGCAGGGTGCCTTCGTCAATACCTAGGCCACGACCGGCTGAACGAGCCTGCTGATCGGTTACTTGCACTAAGCCGCAACTGATCAAATTAAAGAGTATAGGCACGTACTCGGGCTTGCGCATGGGGCGTTTAGCCAAAATATCGAAAAATTGACTGTGATTGTCGATCAGCTCATAAAAATCGATTTGTGGTTGCAGGGCTATTGGTGCACCTTTTTGCAACCTGGCGGTGAATTCTTGTTCTGAAATAATGGCATTGCGTTTGACCAGGCAAGATTCCAGCTTGAGCCCGGCTGAATCGAGATACTGACTTTGGTCAAGCAGTGACACACCTTCCATGAGCATGGCATCCAGCCTTCTTTTGACAGTTGTCTGGGTGCTTTTTTCGTCCGGCCAAAATCTGAACTCACCAGCAGTCCAGGTGACTAGCTCGATTAATACTGTGTCGCCTACGGCCTCTTTCATCTCGGCATGAACAGCTGTGCCATCGTTAAAATAGACACGGCAAGACTCTTGTTTATCTTTTACATCGAGTCTGCCTGTCATTTTTGCCATTGCTAATGATTGTAAAAGGTTTGGCGCTTGCATTTTTGTCAGGTCGCCTTCAAGAGTGGCTTTAACTCCTGGTTTTGGCGCATCGAAGACAACTTCGCTCTCTTGCGAGTGGCTTTGATGATTGGCTACTGGTGCCACTTCTTGCGACTGAGTGCCGATGGGGTTGAGGTTCGAGATTGTATCGCGGCCCATCATCTGTTCTGTGGATATGTTGTCTGCGAACAGATCACAACCGCAGCCGCTCATCACTAAATTGGTGACCATGCTGAGGTCAGGCTCTGGATGCTGGAAGATTTGCTGGTGGCCCTTGGAAGTGACGGCAGTCAAAGTCCAGATTGGATCCATTGAGATGGCATGGTCAACTTTTACAGTGACAACAAATTCTTGGGAGCCTTCCGTGACCGAAAATGGTAACTCAACTTGTCTGCCCGCCTGTTTATTAGCTTCTTGGGCCAAGAACTGAATATCGGTGTAGTTAGGTACCACCGATTGTTTCGGCAGGCGAAAATTTCGCGGTGCTGGTGTATTTTGTTTCCCGGCTTGAGAACGCGATGAGAACATGTGATTACCAATAGACTTATAAACGGCCAAATCGATAGGCCTCTTATTTTATCTGTGCCACATTCTAGACTTGGCAAATCAGAAAACAAGAAAAAAAGAGGCACTGGCCTTATTATGACCAGTGCCTTTATCAGTCGCTAGGGCCTTTGTGTTATGGATAAAGCCCGCGCAAGCGCTTGGCTTCGGCAATTCGCGAAACTCCGATACGCAATGCTGCCATTCTTACGCTCAATTTACTTTTTGTTGCTAGCTCCAAAACTTGATCGCAAGCACGGCCCATGATTTGTTCTAAGCGTTGATTGACTTCATCTTCGCTCCAGAACAAGTGCATCATGCCTTGTACCCATTCAAAGTAGCTGACCGTGACGCCGCCGGCGTTGGCAAGAATGTCAGGAATGACAATGATGCCGCGCTCATGAAGCATCAAATCGGCTTCTGGTGTGGTTGGCCCGTTGGCGCCTTCAATGACAATTTTGCAATTGAGTTTATTGGCGTTCTCCTCTGTGATTTGGCCACCAAGAGCAGCCGGTATGAGCAAATCGCAAGGAAGTTCGAGTAGGTCTTTGTTGCTTACTGGAGTTGAGCCAGTGAAGCCTTCTACCTTGCCCATTTCAGAAAGATAGGCAAACAATCTTGGAATGTCGATACCTTTAGGGTTGTAAATGCCGCCATGAACGTCTGAAACACCGACGATTTTGTAACCGGCTTGGTGTAGCAGTTTTGCTGCAATTGAGCCAACGTTGCCGAAACCTTGAACAACTACAGTGGGTGAGTCGCCTTTGATGCCGTAGTGGCTTACTGCTCTCCGGGCGCAATAGGCAACACCGCGACCAGTGGCTTCTGTACGGCCGAAAGAGCCGCCAATAGAGACGGGCTTGCCTGTGACTACCGATGGCACTGTGTGACCGACGTTGATGCTGTAGGTATCCATTATCCAGGCCATGGTCTGCTCGTTCGTGTACATGTCAGGAGCAGGGATGTCTTTGTCTGGACCAATTAAGGTAATGATTTCGGAGGTGTAGCGTCTTGTTAGTCGCTCATTCTCGCCGATTGAGAGCTTCCACGGCTCACAGCGAATACCGCCTTTGGCCCCACCGTAGGGCAAGCCCATTAGGGCGCATTTCCAGGTCATGAGCATGGCTAGGCAAGATACTTCGCCCAGGTTCACTTCTGGATGGAAACGGATGCCGCCTTTGGCTGGCCCGAGAGTGACGTCGTGGTGAACCCGGTATCCGGTGAATGACTTAACTGTACCGTCATCCATGCGTACCGGCACAGTCACAATTAGCGCTCTTTTGGGGTAGCGCAAGCGCTCGTGTAGCTCTCTGTCTAGACCCATCTCTTCGGCGATTTCGTCGAGTTGTCTTTGGGCCATCAAAAAGTGTTCGGTTTCGCATTCCATTGTCGGCACTTTGGCCGACTTGACCGCTACCATCACAGCTACCCCCTAAAGTGTTAAACCCTACTTAAGTACTTTGGACATTTGTTCTTTGGACATCAGTTCACCGGACGGCTTGGCTTCTCCGGGGGCTTTACAGCATTTCCCGTAAATCGGTCAAGGCAATTCCAGTCGACAGTCTCCTGTCGTTGCAATATGTTAACTCCGATATCGAAACGATATGGTCAATTTGGGGGGGGCAGAGCCACTTAATTTTTTCTCAGTAGCAATGGCTGGCGAAATTATTCGGACACTTGTCTTTAAACGGCACGAGCATTCCTATAGTGTATTTATGGAAAGCTTAGTGTATTCAGGAAAGCCTAGTGTATTTAAGATATATCGGGTGTAATTAGGAAAATTGGGCGTCGAGGTCAAGCTTGGTGTAGTTAAAGCAATTTCGGGTAAGACTGAGACAAGGCTGAAGCCAACACTAAAGACAACACTTGTCTGCTTTGGTATTAAATATGGTGCCGGTAAAATAATCGATGAAATTCTCCTTTGAGAACATTCTCAACATCTTTCTGATTTTTATTCCCTTGCCAATTGTTGGCGCCTACTTGCACTGGCCGGCTTATATCATTTTCTTCACCGCTTGCCTTGGTATCGTCCCCCTTGCTGGCATTATGGGAAAAGCCACAGAAGTACTGGCTGACAAAGTTGGTTCCGGCGCGGGTGCGCTGCTCAACGCCACTTTTGGTAATGCATGCGAATTGATTATCGCCATATCGGCTCTTCGGGCTGGTTTGATAGATGTGGTCGAAGCCTCGATTACGGGCTCGATCATTGGCAACGTCTTGCTTGTACTGGGTGGCGCCATATTGGCTGGCGGTATCAAATATCGCACCCAATATTTTAATCGCACTGCCGCTTCGACATCTGCGACTTTGCTAGCTCTAGCTGCCATAAGCCTGACCGTTCCTGCCGTTTGCCAGTTAGCTAACAAGCATCACGTTGGCCATGGCGACTATAACTTGGCACTGTGGATTGCAGGCGTGCAATTTGTAACCTATATATTGAGTTTGGTTTTTGCTCTCAAGACACACAAACAGCTCTATCAGGCCTCTGATGAAGATAAAGGTGAAGACCTCGGCGTTGGTGGATGGAGTGTGCGCACCGCTATCATTGTCCTTCTAATGTCGACAGTGGGTGTGGCCATTCTTAGTGAATATCTCGTGCATGCTGTAGAAGAGGCTGCTGTCACCCTTGGTTTGAGTCACATATTTATTGGTGTAATCTTAGTGGCCATTGTCGGTAACGCTGCTGAGCACAGCACTGCCATTTTGATGGCGGCCAAAAACAAAATGGATCTTGCCATCAATATTGCCCTAGGCTCAGGGGCTCAAATCGCACTGTTTGTTGCTCCAGTAATTGTTTTCACTGGTCACGCTATCGGCAGACCTATGGACCTTTGCTTTTCTGAAATAGAAATCTTGTCTATTGTGGTTTCGGTCATTATTCTTTCATTCGTGGCCACAGATGGTGAATGTAATTGGCTTGAAGGAGTGCAGCTTTTAGCTGTATATGCCATTTTAGGCGCTGCCTTCTTCTTTGCTCCGGGCTAAAAATTATTTGCTAGAGTTGTTGAGTGCCAGAGATGCTAAATGCCTGAATTGCCAGAAGTAGAGACCGTAAGACGTGGATTGGAATTGGCTTTGGCTGGCGATGCTATTGTAGCTGTTGAAGTTTTGCGCGATGCTTCTATTGCTTATCCTGATGTGGAGATCTTTATTGCTTCAGTACCAGGTCATAAATTCGGCAAAGTATTGAGGCGGGGAAAATATCTTTTAATTGAGCTTGATCGCGGAGCTGGCCTGGCTTGCCATTTGCGTATGTCGGGGCGACTTTTAGTACGAGATGGTATTCAGGCCAATCCTAAGACTGCTAAGAAAGCGAAGGCTATAGCGAAGACTATAAAAGTTGCCGAGACAGAAAAGTCTATGAGAGAACCGCAATTTTTGCGGGTGCGCCTCATGCTTGCTAGTGGTCGTGAGCTTCACTTTGAAGACATGCGTGTTTTTGGGCGACTTTGGTTCAAGCCTAAAGGCAAGACATTCGAAGATGTCATTCCTAGTTTGGCTTTGTTGGGGGTTGAGCCACTGGAGTCATTGACCAGTGCTCATTTAGAATGTGCTTTCAAAGGCAAGACTCAGGCCGTAAAGACAGCTTTGCTTGATCAGCATATTCTCGCTGGTGTGGGCAATATTTATGCCGATGAGTCGTTGTTTCTCTCCGGTATTCATCCCACTTTATCCGCCAGCAAAGTGACGGCAGATCAGTTGGTGAAGCTCGTTGATAACGTGAAGCTAGTGCTTAGTCGTGCCATCGAATCTGGTGGTTCAACTTTACGCGATTACACAGACAGTAGTGGTGTCAATGGCAATTATCAAAATTTGGCTTGGGTCTATGGTCGTGAAGGTCAACCTTGTCGTCAGTGTGCCAGCCCTATCGAGCGTATTAAACTGAACGGCCGCTCTAGTCATTTTTGTAGTCAATGCCAGCAGATTAGAAGAAGAGCAAGTACGAGTATAAGGAGACAAAAGTAATGAAACCTGCGCGGTTTATCGCTTGTAAATGGGCAGCTACTGTTTTGGCCGCTAGTGTCTTGATAACTGGTTTTCCTGGCCAAGCGAAGGCGGCCAAGAAAGAGCAAGTGAAGTTGCCGGTGGCAAGCCGCAGTGGACTAGATTCAAGTAAGCTTGCAGACTTAGATCGAATCATGCTTAAGGTGATGAAGAGCAATGACATCTACGCCGGGCAGCTGGCTGTGGCTAAAAATGGCAAGCTTGTTTACTCTAAGGCTTTTGGTTTCTCTGATAAAGAGCATAAAGTTGATACCAGTTGCGATACTCTCTTTCGTATTGCTAGTTCTTCTAAACCAATTACCGCTGTGGCAATTATGACCCTAGTGCAGCAAGGAAAGTTAAGAGTTGAAGACAAAGCTCTCGATATTTTAAAAGATTACAAACCCGCTACTGGTGACCCATTTGACCCGAAATTGCAGACAATTACTGTGCGTCAGTTGCTTGAGCACACTTCTGGGTTTTCTAATGAGAAGGGTGATCCACAATTTGAATACCTGCGACTTGCTGCACAAAAGTATAGTTTGCCGCAACCGGCTTCACCGCAGGCAATTGTGCGCTATCGTCTGACTAAGCCGCTAGACCGCGACCCTGCTACTAAATATGAGTACTCTAATTTTGGCTATAACATGCTTGGTCGCATCATCGAAAAAGTTAGTGGTGAAGGCTATGAGACTTATGTCAAAAAGAATGTTCTCTCTCCTGCCGGGGCAAATGCCATGGCTCTTGGCCATACTCGCCTAGTAGAGATGTCTCCCCTTGAGGTTTTTTATGATGATAGAGGAATTGGGGATAGAGGCTGGTCTGTTTATGCCGCTGAACCAGAACAAGTAGCAGCTTCTTACGGTTCGAGCTTCTCCCAAGAGGCCATGGATGCCCACGGTGGTTGGCTGGCTACAGCGGAAGAGCTAACTAAGTTCATTGCTGCAGCTGATGGTAGCAACAGTAATTGTAAGCTCTTAAACCCTGAGACCATAAGTTTGATGTTGGCACCACCGGAAGTGGCGCCAGCCAAACAAAAAAACAAGAAATCAGGCTCGTATTATGCCAAGGGCTGGAATTTTGTCCCTAAGACCGGTCAGTGGGCACATAGTGGCGCCCTTACTTTTGGCACTGCCAGCTTCGTCTGTCACCTTTCTGATGGTGTACAAGTTGCTGCCGTCTTCAATCACTTGCCAGAAAACTATGGCAAGTTCTTTGAGGACATGCAGCCGAGAATTATCGGTGCTGTAGAGAAACGCAAGAGCAAAATTTAGGACTTGATAGCAATGATGCGGGCTCCGCACATTTCTATGCCACCCACTTGGGCCAGTTCTCTTTCCCCGTTGTAAATCAGGCCGGCTCGGACTGCACCAGATTTCGTGGCCGGTAGAAGATCACAAAGGTAATGAAAAAGATAGGGCACACTGCGTTCTTCGATAATATCGAACTTGTCTAGTAGGGCGTTCTTGACGCCCTCGAAGGAGCTGACGTGATGGTCTATTTCATGATGATGACGCCAAATTGAAATTGCTTCTGATTGTTCGTGGCCTGGCCCCAGAGTCGTGCTTTCGTGGCGCTCTGCTGTGAGCCAGCTATGGCCGTGCTTTTCCTGTTGTCCGTCACTGTTGTGTTTGGCGTCTTCATCTTTCTTGCTTCGAGGTGGCCTGTCCTCTGCTGCAATTAATTGCGCTAGGTTGAAGAGCCAGATTGCTGTTTTTTGATCCACTCTCTCGTAGCCAAAATCTTCTACTAAAAGCAGGCCGTTGGGCTTGAGTAAGCGATAGGCGGCAGCAATGGCTTTGTCTAGTGGCTGCATATGGTGCAGCGAGCGACTACATAGGAGGGCATCAAATTCGTCGTGCTCAAACTTTTCCAACTCACTATTAAAACAATTAACGCCTAAGGCGGTGGTTTTTTCTACCGCTGATTGCCTTGAGTCGATAGCTGTGACAAGCAGACCACCCTTCATCATTGCTGCTGCGATTGCTCCGTCGCCACATCCTACATCTAGTACTCTAGACTTTGGCTTTAGGCAGCCTAAGGCGAAGCTGGCAGTGATACGAGCGGCAAAGCTGAGTGGGGTTTCCATTGCGATTTCCTGATATCTATTTTACGAGTTGCTAGTTAGTGCTTCTATTTCTTTGCTATGAAGCGGTTATAGAAGAACAGCACAGCTGCCGGTATACAGCAGATGGCAATAAAAGTAAGGAAGTGCAGAACCGTGGCGAAGGCCAGTGCTTGATCTGGCGGTATGTGGGCTGTCATCACTGCGGCTTCTTTCACCAACAGGTGGAAGCTGCCTACCGAGCCTGGGGTTGGCACTAGCACTCCAGCTGAGCCGATGGTGAAAATTATCAGGCACTGCATTGGATTGATTTTTTCTTCCAGACCAAAGCCGTAGATCATTTGATAGAAGTTGAGCCAGTAGGTAAACCAGATAGCGACGCTGAGAAACGCTATGTAAGGATAGAGGACAGGGCTTTTAAGAGCTTGGGTGCCGGTGTCGAATTGTTCGGCTAGTTGCTGGAACCGCTCTCTGAGCTTTTCCGGTAGTCTGGTTTTGGCCAGGTTTAAGCTCAATAACTTCTTTAATATGGCACCGACGTTAGGTAAGACCAATAAACCAACTACCACGCCGACAAGCAGCACCAAACCACCTGGCTTAAGCCAGGGCATGGAAGCCAAAAGTTCTGGCGGCAAAATCATTAGTGTTGCCCCTAGAAGCGATACCAAAAGGGCTATGTCGAGCATGCGGTCAATCAACATAGTTGATAGAACCCCTGCCCAGGGAAGATTTTCTGATTTGCAGATCGATAGAAGACGCACAACTTCCCCGCCACGGGGGATGGCGACGTTGACTGCGTAGCCAATCATGACTGCATAAAAAGAATTGTACTGGCTGATTTTTTTATCGGACAAGGGGCGCAACAGAATCGTCCAGCGATAGGAGCGTAAAAAGGTACCGAATATGCCCGAGACGAAGATCAGCACAACTGGAAAGGGTTTGACGTTTTGCGAATAGTGCCAAAGTTCTGCCAGGTTGGTGCCTTTGAAGGCGAACCACAAAAGGAAGATGGCGAAGGCCGCTGCTAGGAGCTGCTTTAGGAGGTTGTTCGGTCTTGAAATCTTTTCAGCGGGTTCCTGCATATATCTCTATTCTGGCTTGCTAGTTTGAGGTACTGTTGATTGGGGCATCTAGGGGATACAAAGCTCTGAAACTGCAAGATCATTCTGGCAATTTTAGAGTTGAAACTAGAATCTCACAGTAGGATCTTCCAATGGTACTAGACTGAAATGCCCGAACTTGGATTATCGAGAAGATTTTTTGCTATCAAATAAATCGCTAAATATCTTCTTGGCCGGGCACAATACATAAAGAGATATGTCTTCGGTCTGCTCAAAGCAGGTTTTTCTAAGGTCAAATCTCTCCCACGGGTACTTTACAAGCGCTTTTCCGCTGTCCTTCATTCAAGTCAAAACTTGTCTGAATGCTTGGCAAGGGCAAGTTGGCCGGACGTTATCGGATGGTATTAATGTTTTGTCTAATTTTCGGATCGCTGTCGAAAAATGAAATCGATGTTAAATTAGGAGGCTCTCGCTCTTGAAAAATTGTTCTCGAGCGTGGACTCGAGCATGGACAGGAATCCCAGATAGTTCGGTGAAATGATGGAAGCCAGGAAGACCAAAGTATTACTAATTGAAGACACAGCCGGGGGCGCGTTCGCCCTTAAGGATGTGCTTAAGAAAGTGTCGGGGCCCGATGCCTCCATGGAAATCTCCATGGAATTCACAGAGAATATCGCAAAAGGCTTGAAGCGCCTTGGCGAAGGCGGGGTTGATGTCGTTTTGCTCGATTGTTCTAAAGATGGCGCTGGTAACGATGGTGCTGATAAATTCCGCCAATTGAGAGCCCAAGACGCCAGTGTGCCGGTAGTCGTGGTAGGCAATAGCAGCAAAGATGACATTGCCACCCAATCGATTGGTTCTGGAGCTCGTGAGTTTTTAGTTAAAGATGAAGTTGATGCTCGTGTCTTGCTGCAGTCAATTCGTCATGCCATGCAGGTGAAGCAGCTTGAAGAGCAGTTGCATGAAGCCAATAGAAAGGTTCTTGAAGCTAATCAGCAGTTAGATACGATTGCCAATGTTGATGCTGCCACTAAAGCCCTTAGTCGGGCTGGTCTAGAAAAAGCCCTTGAAGCAGAGTATGTTAGGGCCCAACGTGGTGGTTGGAATTTGGTGACAGTCTTGATTGACTGTGATGATTTTGATCGCATCAACCAGCAGTTTGGTCATGCCGTAGGCGATGTGGTTCTTCATGAAATTGCAGACCGGGTGAGAGAGACAGTCAGACCGACTGATCACTTGGCACGTCTAGGCGGCGATGAGTTCTTGTTGATTTTGCCTGATACCCGCTTTGCCGAAGGTATGTTGGTTGCTGAGAAGATTCGTTTAGCTGTGGCCGAGAGCCCACTTAGGTTAGCTTCTGAAACTGTGCGCGTTACCGCTAGCTTGGGTGTATTAGCTCTACCTTACGAGTTTTGTTCAATTGAAGAAGTGCTTTCGTTAGCCCGACTGGCTGTGCGTGAGTCGAAGATGCTCGGTAAAAACCGCGTCTCTTCGGGCGAGAAGCACAAGCAGGCTGGGGCTGGCCAATCTCCAGACAAAGCTGCTTTAGAAGAATTGACGGAGAAGCTTCGTCGCGGCGATTGCTTCCGTGCTGTGTCGATGCCAATTTTCCATCTTAGCGATGAAAAAGTGGTGGCTTATGAAATCTTGAGTCGTGGTCCAGCCGGTGCTTTTGAGATGCCTGACGATCTCTTCCGCGTCTCTGTTGAGCACAACTTGCTGACAATAGTCGACCTACGTTGTTTGAAAACTTGTCTGTCTGCTTGTCCTGATCCTAAATTCGATCAAACGGCACGCTTCCACGTAAACCTCTTCCCCTCAACGATTATGGATACTCCCATAGAGCGTTTGATGACTCTGTTCCCTTCTAATAAAACAGACGGTAACTATGTCATTGAAATCAGTGAGCAACAGTTTATTGGTGACCCCGCTTATCTGCGCGATCACGTCCAAGCGCTAAAAGAGAGGGGCTTGCTTGTGGCTGTAGATGACGTTGGCTTTGGTCGCAGCTCCCTTGAGAGTTTGATTATTCTTGAGCCAGACATAGTCAAAATCGATCGCAAATATGTCTCTGGAATTTCTGAAGAGCCTGCTAAAGCTCGCCTGCTTAAGCGACTAGTAAAAGTGGTTAACTCTCTTGGTGCCGAGCTTGTTGCCGAAGGCATTGAGTGCCGCGAAGAGCTTGATTTGCTGGTTGAAATGGGCGTGCCGTTTGGTCAAGGTTGGCTCTGGGGTAAACCGGCTTAGGCCAGCTTTCTCTTGCCGTGAACCCATTGTAGTAAACTTGCCTTGGAGTGAACGTAGCTAGTTGTGCTTGGCTATTGGAGTCTATTTCATGAGCTCAGATGCCGCGCCGAAGACCGAAAATCAAGACGCCGTTGCTGAAGTTTTGGCTAGCGAAAAAGTGAACGGAAGCTCGTGCTCTACGAGTAAGTGCCCCTTTTCTAGCCCGAAGCTAATGGCTTTTGCTTTGCCTTTTTTTGCTGTTTTAGCACTTGAGCAGTGGGCGACAACAAGTAACACTTGTTTGACTGTCACATTCGGTCAAATGGGTGTACTTTTAAAAGCGGCTTTGGCGCTGGCTGCTGGCCTGGTCGGCTTGGCTGGGCAGAGGTTTTTGGCTAAGCGCTAAAATGCCTCTAGCAGGTGAGATAGAGTCAAGGCAGTGAATTTATGGTGATGTCATAATGGGGCATGCTTAGAAATACTCCGCCCGTTCAGACGCGAAACAATATCTGGAGCAGTAATTGGCTCAGTCATAATGCTTTGGCTCTTCTGACTTCGACGCTGCTTGTTTCGCTTGGCTCTTCGTCATCGTCTTCGGCGCAAGCAGCAGGTCAAGCTTCAGGTCAATCGTCTGCTGCCAGTGATCTCGATAGCTATCCCCGTATCACCGCCATGGAGACTGCCATACTGGGCCAGTCGTATATAACTGATGCCCTCCCTGCACGTTTGGCTCGCATGGAAGCAAAAGCCTTTGGGAAATCTTCTGATAAGGCTGACTTGAGCGATCGCACAGATAGTTTGCAGACCTATGTTGAAACTACTTTGCATAAGCAGATGGTGGTCCCTGGGCCTGGCTATCAAGGTCCCGAGGATCAAGGGTCAGAGGATGATGCTCCGCTTGCTTCGGCAGGAACCTCAGGCCGTGTGGAGAGCACTGACGCTGCTGCACCCCCTCACCCCGCAGCCGGTTCTTACCCCCGTGTAACTGCTCTGGAGCAGGCTATTCTAGAGCAGGCATATGAAGCTGACTCGCTTCCTGATCGCCTAGCTCGCATGGAGGTTAAAGCCTTCGGTAAGGCTACTCCTGATTCAGCTTTGGGTGATCGCACAGATGCTCTAGAAGACTATGCCGAAAAGAAATTGCACAAGAAAATTCTAGGTCAATCTTCAACCACTGTCGATAGTGCCGAGTCTGGTGCTGCTTCTGGAAATTCAGGCTCGGGAGCCGGCGGCAGCTTCCTTTCCAAAATGGGCAGCGCCCTACTCGGCATACCAATGAATGGCATGCCAGCTTCGGGTGGGCAGTCTTTCTTTGCTCCGGGTTTTGGACCCTTTGCCGGTGTGCGAGTGCGTCCTCGTAGTGCGGTGGATAATCCTTCTCAGTCTCAAGCCGCAGCTCAAGCTAGCCCGCAGGCAAGCCATCAACCGACAGCGGCTGACCAAGCCATTATTGAGGCGGCGACCCCGCCAGCTCCAGCGGTTCGACTGGCCACTAAAGTTGGTTGGTGTGAGCGGCGAGTATTCGGACAAGTGGCTTACGATAAGCATTTGACTGACAGATTGAACTTGCTCAACAATGCCTTGAAGTTTGATCCCGGCAAAACAGGTCTAGATTTGATGGATGATATTGATAAGTTGATCAAGGCTGCAGCGGCAGCTAGTCCTAGTTCTGGTGTGCGCTAGATTCTCGAACGCGATCCCTCTTGACCTTTTCTTTACTTCTCTAGATATAACTTTGACACCTTCTTTATGTCTGTTGTGGCATTATGTTGTCAGTGGCTCAGTGGTTTCTTTTGTTAGCGGCAGGAGCGGTAGGTAAGTTAAATGGACACAGGTTCTTTGGCTTTGTGCGTTATATCAATTGCTTGCGCCATGGCGACTGTGCGCGGCATTCAGTTTGCTTGTAACAGTGCCGTGGATAGTTATCTCAAAGATCACAGAAAATAGCGCTAGTAAAAGACAGTTTTGCAGCGGTGATAGGGCTGCAATTTTGTTTTGTCTAGTCTCTGCGATAAGAGCCAGAGCTGGCTGTCGACTGCCGATGCGCTGGTGGCAAGACCGCTTTTTTCTAACTCTTGCCTGAGTAATTCAACGGCAATTATTGTACCCGCTCTTATTTCCACTTCTTCTTCGCTGCCTGGTTCTAGTTCACTAAGTTGGTCAACTCTTTTGGCTAGAGCCGGCTCATAGCTGATCACCTGATAGTGACGCAAGAGCTGCGGCAGTTTGTAATCGGCAAAGGCTGTCAGTTCTTCAATTTTAGATATTTGAATTGTGTGGTTGATGTCCGATACTAGTAGCTGTGCCCGTTTTAGAAAGAGAATTTCTTTGCCTTTGTAGTAAGCAATGTCTAAATAGCCTGGTAACTCGTGGGCCAGTTTTAGTGCGAGAGCCATTGCAGAAGTTGTTGCTAGTAGCGGTAAAAGAGTCTGCAAATAGTTTTCACTACGCATCTTCTGGGCCAAGCTGACTATGAATTCATGCCGTTCTTTTAGTAGTGGTAAAGAATCTATATTCTCGCTCAATTGGCCAGCTAACAGTGTTTTGAATTGCTCTAAGTTCAGTCTGGCCAAATAATCTAGGTCGAGAAAATCTTGATTAATAGCCATGCTCACGAGCAGTGCCATGGCGCCATCGAATCTAGAACTTGATTTTGACTTAGATTCTAGATTCGGGATTTCTGTGCTCGGCAAGTCTGTTTTGGAAAATACTTGAGTACTCAAGTATTTTGTTTCCGAGAAGTCTCCTTCTGGCAGAGTCACTGTCCATCGTGTATTTTTCTCCGAGTTCTCTGAATAATTTCCCCAATAACAAAAACCAATTGTGTGGAATACGGTCAAAAATAAAATGCGATTTTGTAGTGTGAGAGTCGTCAAAAAGTTTTTCACAAGAGCTGGAGCACTTTCTAGCCAGTGGCGTTCGCCAAATTTATTGCTTCGATCAACACTTAGGTTAAGGCATACGTCAGCGCCTGAACTTGGACTTAAGTCTTGACTTAGTGTTGCTGCAAGGTTGTTCAGTTCTGTTAGATTGATGGTCACGTGATTGGCGTGCTGAACTACGTAAGCCGCCGCTTGCAAGAGCGGGTGAGCCTTTTTGGCCAGGGTAAGTTCGATAGCGCTTGAAAGAGAGTGCTGCAAATTGTCATTGATCATAAAAAGCCAAGTTCTCAAATCGCTAGGCAAGAGCTTCTAGTATACAAATAGATATATCGTGTGAAGTATTGCTTCTTGTAACAGCCGCTCTATGACTGACTGTGGCAGGGTTTCGGCGAATGTGTACGAAACGGCTCTTCAGCTTTACTTAACATTTCCTTGTCATCGCAGTAAGCATGGCTAATAATCGAAGGCTCGGGGCTTACTACTGAGTTTACTTACGGGCTCACTAAAATTTGCTCAAGAGCTTTAAACCTGTGACCAGTAATGGTCTGGCTTTGCATTGGAAAGACATGAACGAAGCTAATACCACTTTTGAGAAAGACGCTTGTGGCGTAGGTTTCGTTTATCGTCGGCAAAGCAGCCATCAGGTTGTTCGTGATGCTCTCACTGCTTTGAGTCGTATGGAGCACCGTGGCGCGTGTGGGGCTGATGGTGTCACTGGCGATGGCTCTGGTATTCTTACTGCCATTCCCTGGGCTTTGTTCGCCCAAGAGGGTTTCTATTCTGTAGCTGCCCAAGTAACAGCAGTGGGTATGGTCTTTCTGCCTGAAGCTGGAGCTGACTTTTGCCGAGAGCAGTTAGAGAGCTTCCTGCTCAAAGAAGGGTTTTCACTTCCTGCTAAAGCTTGGCGCGATGTTCCTCTCGATAAAAACGTCTTAGGGCCACTGGCGAGGGCAACATGCCCGCGGGTTCAGCAAGTCTTTGTTAACGGCTCACCCGAGTGGTCAGAAGCTCTGCTTGAGCGTAAGCTCTTGTTTGCTCGCAAACGCACCATGGCTTATTTGCGTAGTTATGGCGACAAGTATTCTGATTTTTATGTTGCCTCTTTATCAAGTAAAACCATTGTCTACAAAGGCATGGTCCGCTCCTACGAACTAGAGCTTTTCTATCCAGACTTGGTAAATCAGTCTTACTCTAGTCAGTTTGCTGTCTATCACCGCCGCTTCAGTACCAATACTTTGCCTAAGTGGCGCTTGGCTCAGCCCTTTCGTTTGCTTGGGCACAATGGTGAAATCAATACACTCTTGGGCAATCGCAACTGGATCAAATGTCGAGAGATGGTGCTTGACCATCCTGACTGGGATAATGAGAACGCTCAAGGTCTTTTTCCGGTTGTCAGCTCTAGCACCTCCGATTCAGGCAGCTTAGATAATGCTCTAGAGCTGCTTGTGCGTCTTGGCCGCAAGCCCGAGTCAGTTTTGATGCAGCTCATTCCGGATGCATCAAATGATTCTATTGAACATTTGCACAATGAAATTGATAGCTTCTACAAATATTTTGCTGCCATTCAGGAACCCTGGGATGGGCCAGCACTGATTGTTTATAGTGATGGCAAATCAGTAGGAGCTAAGCTTGATCGCAACGGTATGCGCCCGGCTCGCTTTACTGTGCTTGATGACGGCAGTGTCTTCTTAAGCTCAGAGGCTGGTGTGGTTGATTTTGATCAAGCCAAAGTTTTGCAAAAGGGACGCTTAGGGCCAGGGCAAATGCTTTCAGTTGATCTTGCTAGTGGTCGAGTTCAGAGTGACTCAGAAGTTAAAGGCGAGATCGCCCGTGAGAATAATTACAGCCAATGGCTTGATCGTCAGCGCGTAGAATTTTCACCAGAGCCGTTTGCCGAGCAAATTAAACTGGCTGATAGTGATCTTATTGGTCTACAGACTGCCTATGGCTATGGTAAAGAAGACATTGCTCAAATATTACTAGTGATGGCTTCCACTGCCCACGAAGCTATTTATTCAATGGGTGATGATACACCGCTGGCAGTGCTCTCTAGTCAGCCGCGACTACTCTACGATTATTTCAAGCAGCGCTTTGCTCAGGTGACAAATCCGCCGATTGATCACTTGCGCGAAAAACTTGTGATGTCTCTAGACTCTTATCTAGGGCGGCAGAGCGGCTGGTTTGTGCCCAGTGAAGAGGGGGCCAAGGCGATACATTTGTGCAGTCCGATTCTCAACGAACGAGAGTTAGATAAACTGATCCACACAGGCGACGAAGACAAGGCCTTTGCTTCAGAAGTGGTTTCGTTGCTCTTTTTGCCCAGTGAAAGCAATTTAGATGTAGCCCTTAGCAATTTGTGTAAACGGGCGGTTGAGGCTGTGCGCGATCGCAAGGCCATAGTTGTTTTAAGCGATCGCGGTGTCAATTCTGAGAGGGTGGCTATTCCGGCCCTGCTTGCGGTGGCTGCTGTTCACCATGAACTCATTCGTCAGGGTCTCAGGCTTGAATGTTCAATTGTGCTTGAGACGGCGCAAGCCTGGACGACCCATCATTTCGCCTGTCTCTTTGGCTATGGTGCTCAGGCTGTTTGTCCGTATCTTGCTCTAGAAATTGTCCGTCACTCTTGTGCTGATAGTGAAGTGAAGAGCTTGGTTGAGCTTTCTAATGAAACTGCCCAAGCTAATTTTAGGGCAGCTATTGAAGAAGGCTTGCAGAAAGTTTTGTCGAAGATGGGTATCTCATCGTTGTCGAGTTATATCGGGGCTCAAATATTCGAATGTATTGGCCTGGGCGAGAATATTGTGGAACGTTGTTTCATTGGCACGCCTTCGCGCATTGGTGGTTTAGAAATAGATGATATCGAGCGTGATCTGCTTGATTGCCATCGTCGCGCTTTTCCTTTCAGTCACAAACAGCTGATTAACTACGGCATGATGAGTTCGCGTCCTGGTGGCGAGTATCACGGCAACAATCCTAAAATTGTGAAGGCCCTGCATTCGGCTCTTGGTATTAGCCGCAAGGTAGTAAGCATTCAAGAGCGGCAAGAACAGTTTCGTCAATACTCTGCCTTGGTGCGCGAGCGGCCACCGCTAGCTTTGAGAGACATGCTCACTTTTACTTCTGATCGCGAGGCTATATCTTTAGACCAAGTCGAGCCTGCTGTCGAGATAGTAAAACGTTTTTGTACCGGTGGCATGTCTCTCGGGGCGCTCTCCAAAGAAGCCCATGAAGTCTTAGCCATAGCCATGAACCGTCTTGGGGCGAAATCAAATTCTGGTGAAGGCGGCGAAGATCCGCTACGCTATTATCCTATTGCTGATGTTAAAGCCGACGGCACTAGTGACAGCTTCCCAGGCTTGCGTGGCCTTATACCTGGCGATACTGCTAGCTCGGCCGTTCGCCAAGTGGCCTCGGCTCGCTTTGGTGTCACCCCTGAATATTTGGTCACGGCTAAGCAGCTTGAAATAAAAATTGCCCAAGGGGCTAAACCTGGTGAGGGTGGCCAATTACCAGCGCACAAAGTATCGCCATACATCGCTAAATTGCGTCGTGCTAAGGCCGGCATGCAACTAATTTCACCACCGCCCCATCATGATATTTACTCAATCGAAGATCTCTCACAGCTGATTTATGACCTCAGGCAAGTTAGTGCTCAGGCACAAATTTCAGTAAAGTTGGTGGCTGAAGTAGGAATCGGGGCAGTTGCTGTTGGCGTTGCTAAAGCCAATGCCGATATTGTGCAAGTCTCTGGTAACGATGGTGGCACCGGTGCATCGGCTCTTAGCTCGATTAAGCACGCAGGTGCACCCTGGGAGTTAGGATTGGTAGAAGTGCATCGCGCCCTGTTAGGCAATGACTTGCGGCATCGCGTGCTGCTGCGTGTAGATGGTGGGCTGCGTTCAGGTTGGGAAGTAGTGATGGCCGCTATGCTTGGTGCCAATGAGTATGGCTTTGGCTCGATTGCTCTAATTGCTGAAGGCTGCATCATGGCTCGGGTTTGTCACACCAATAATTGCCCAGTTGGTATCACCAGCCAGAAAGAAAAGCTGAGAGAGAAATTCACAGGGGTTCCTGAGCAAATAGTTGAGTTCTTTCTCTTTATCGCCGAAGAAGTGCGCATGACCCTTGCGCAATTGGGTTATAGCTCGCTACATGAAGTGCTTGGTCGGGCGGAATTGTTGAAAGTAAAGCCCGATGTCAAACCGCACAAAGTAGAGAAGGTCAATTTAGATTTCTTGCTGGAGAAAGCAGAGTTGCCTTTTGCACGTGAAGCTAGCCAGGCCGATACCTGGAGGCTGCCTCAAGGGGCCCCACATAGCGATGTTAGTAGTCTCACCGATCTCATATTGGCAGACCTTGAGGTGCAAGCTGCTATAGCTGACCATGGCGATGTTGTTAAGGCCTATGCCATCAAAAACACCGATCGCAGTGTTGGCGCTCGCATTGGTGGCACTCTGGCTAAACTCTACGGTGACACAGGCTTCAAGGGCAGAATCGCCTTGCGCTTCAAGGGCTCAGCCGGTCAAAGTTTTGGCGCTTTTATAGTCGAAAATGTCAAGCTCACGCTTACTGGCGAGGCCAATGACTATGTTGGTAAAGGCATGAGCGGCGGTACTATTGTTATCAAATTTCCGCCCTCAGCACCTGTCTATTTACAGTCTTGGCGCAATGTTATCGCCGGAAATACCTGTCTCTATGGAGCCACAGGGGGTAGCCTTTACTGCGCCGGGCAAGCCGGCGAACGCTTTGCTGTGCGCAACTCTGGAGCAGTCGCCGTAGTTGAAGGTAGCGGCGATCATTGCTGCGAGTATATGACTGGCGGTGTTGTTGTCGTACTGGGGCCGGTTGGTCGCAACTTTGCTGCTGGAATGACTGGCGGACTGGCTTATGTGCTTAATAGCGAGAGGAGTTTTGCTGCTCAATATTGCGGTGAATCTGACAAGCGATTAGTTGCTGTGGCAGGCCCTGCGGCTGCCTATTTGCGCCAGTTGATAGAGCAGCATCATCAAGCCACTGGTAGCCCGCGAGCACTAGATATATTGCAAAACTGGGATAGATTCTTGCCCCAATTCTTGCTCATAGTTCCTATTGGTGAAGAAGACAATCAGTTATTGCACACCGTTGAGAGTCGTTTATTGGGGATTAGCTAAATTGTTCAATACTGGCGATACTGCTTGGGTCTTGATGTCATCGTCGTTGGTAATGCTAATGACTCCAGCTATTGGCTTGTTTTATGGTGGCATGGTCGAGCGCAAAAATTTGCTGTCGTGCATCATGCTTACCTTTGGCAGTCTCTTGATTGTCACGATGCAGTGGGTTCTGCTTGGCTATTCACTTTGCTTTGGCAAAGATGTTGGCCATGTAATTGGCGATCTGTCTTGGTTCGGTCTGGGCAATATCGGCATTAACAGCAGCACCAGCTACGCACCCAATATTCCGCATCTGGCCTTTATGCTTTTTCAAATGAAGTTTGCCATTATCACCCCGGCTCTCATTGCCGGGGCTTTTGTTGAGCGGGTGCGTTTTAAGTCGTTTATGCTTTTCACCCTTTTGTGGACGACCCTTATTTACGACCCGGTGGCCCATTGGGTATGGGGCGATGGAGGCTGGCTCAAGACTTTGGGCTCGCTTGATTTTGCCGGTGGTACAGTCGTGCATATCACAGCCGGGGTGGCTGCTTTAGCTATCTGTATTGCCTTGCGGCGGAAGAAACGAGCGATCGATGGCCGCTTTCAACCCGATAGCGTACCGCTTACTTTGTTTGGTGCCGTGTTGCTCTGGTTTGGATGGTTTGGCTTTAATGGTGGTAGCGCCCTTGGTGCTAATGCAGCTGCTGCTCAAGCACTGGTTACCACAACAGTAGCTGCCGCCGCTGCGGCACTGACCTGGATGGTAGTAAGTAGTCGAGAAGGCAAAAATACAGCAGTCGGAGCGGCAACTGGTGCTGTGGTTGGTCTGGTAGCGATCACGCCTGCGTGCGGCTACGTTGATGTTGCCTCCGCCGTCATTATTGGAGCCGTAGGTGCTGTTGTGGCATTCTTTTCGATTAAACTCTCCGAGCATCTCAAGATTCAAGATTCACTAGATGTTTGCGCCTGTCATGGTATGGCCGGTACTTGGGGCGCCCTAGCTACTGGTATCTTTGCCAGCAAAGCGATAAATCCGGGTGGTGCCGATGGCCTGATTCACGGCAATGCCCATTTGTTTCTAGCGCAATTGGCTTCGGTTGTGGCTGTGTGGATTTTCACCTTTGTCGGCACTTATGTCATTGCCAAAATCGTAGATCACTTTATCAATTTCACTGCCAGCCAATCAGAGCAAGAGCAGGGCCTCGATCTCTACCACTATGGTGAAGAGGTTGAGAGGCCTTTGATTTTTAGTTAGCTATTGGTAGTAATATCAGTTGAACTAGCAGGGGTGCATATGTCAAACACTGAAACTAAGACAGTCCTGATTACAGGGGCTTCAAGCGGCATAGGAGAAGCGACCGTGCGCCTCTTCTCGCGCAAGAAGTGGAACGTGCTGGCAACTATGCGAAATCCTGCTCATGCCGGTGAGCTGGCGAGTTTACCTGGTGTCACAGTGTTGCGGCTTGATGTTACCGACTTAAATAGTATTCGCCAAGCTCTGAGCGATGGTATTGCTAAACATGAGGCAATTGACGTTGTTGTCAACAATGCTGGCTATGGCATGGTTGGCGCATTTGAGGCCAGTTCTGTTGAGGGCGTGGAAAGACAATTCGCCACCAATGTCTTTGGCTTGATGAATGTCACTCGCGAGGTTCTGCCGGCCATGCGCGAGCGCAAGTCGGGAGCAATCATCAATATTTCTTCTGTTGGCGGTCGTGTTACTTTCCCTCTCTATAGTGTTTATCATGCTTCTAAGTTCGCCGTGGAAGGCTTCTCCGAATCGTTGCAATATGAGCTTAGGCAATTCAACATACGAGTAAAGTTGATTGAGCCTGGGCCAATAAAAACGCCTTTCTATGACCGTAGCCAAGATCTTGTTGTCAAAGAAGGCCTTACTGCCTACGATACTTTTGTTGCTAAGGCTCTGCCTCAGATGCAGAAGGAAGGTCGGTCTGCCCCCGGTCCAGCTGGTGTGGCTCTTACTGTATTTGAGGCGGCCACTGATAGCTCATATCGTTTGCGTTATCCGGTCAATGCCGAAGCCATGCTTGCCTTGCGCAGAGTGCTGCCTGATCGCGCCATATTCAAGCTTGTGCGCACAATTCTACTAAAGTAGTGGCGCAGGTTAGCTGCGGTTTAAGTACAGAGTTGATTCCATGAGCTTGTCAATAGAGCGGCGCTGATATAGTAGTTGATGTCTTTGTCGAGGAGTTTTTTGTGAGACAGCTGAAACCCACAATCATAGGCACTGTCGCTATTGTCGCCTTGTTGGCA
>CALROJ020000087.1:0-26797 GCA_943369735.1 bacterium Ga0077546 | reverse complement strand
ACACCGACCCATTGGGCATCGTGTAACGATGCAGGTCGGCGACGTGGTCCTTATAGGCTCCGGGGATGTGACCAATCACTTCTTTGACGACGAGGGCCACAGGGCCGGTACGATCGAACTGCTCGACCTTTCCATTGGAAAGAATACGAACGCCGACCTCGCGGACAACCTGCGACTGCGAAACTCTCTCTTGGGCCCACTTGTTGAGGCCGATGTACTGATCCATACGCATGGTAGTGCTCCTTTTGATGACTGTTTTTGGGCTATGTTGGCTTGTCTCGCTCTCCAGCCCGGATGGGAGAAACACAGGTGTGAACCCGTGGTGAGACAAGTTGGTGGCGAAAGAATGTTTGAATCCAAGGAGTGGAAACCTAGGGATGAAGACAATCCCGGGGGTGGCCACGACGAGGAAACAAATCAAGTGTTTGAAGCCAAGAGTGAAAACCTAGGGATGAAGACAATCCCGGGGGTGACACTAGGGAGACAAATCAGGTTAATGCGCACCAAAACATTCATGAACAGGCAGAGCGTCTATCGATTCAGAGTTGGCAAAGGCCAGCTCTGTCGATGAAGCTAGACTTCAAAAGTTCATTGCTGATTGAGCAGTACTGGATGGGTTTTTCTAAAGGCTTTATGGGTTTGAGAGTTTAAGGAAGATTGGGAGATAATGACAACCTATGTCTTGGCTCGGGCTAGACGCAACTGATTGTTTGTTAATGTCCATAGCAAAGAGTTGACGCTCATTAATGTTGGCGTCAGCTTCTTAAGAATTTGTGCTTGGTCTTGTGTCCAGGACTTTGAGTTTAGTGCTTAGTGACTAGCGTTGTGTTCAGTTCTTGACAGACATCTTCTGCTTGAATGCGGCAATTTCTTCTGTGTGTGGCAAAGCTGGGATAGCTCCGGCCTTTGTGCAGGTGATGGCGCCGATGGCGTTAGCTGAGCGAACTATTTCAGAAAGTTTGGCATGATCAAGAGCCAGCAAAGCTTCTCTGCGGTCAGGAGCATTCTTTATGTAAGGCAGCAGACCGGCGATAACGCCAGAGTTAAAGCCATCGCCAGCGCCGGTGGCTTCAACTAGCTCAACTTGGAAGCCTGGTACTTGCTTGCCGCCTTCTTTGGTGGCGAAATAGCAGCCACGCGAGTCAAGAGTAATAATCAACATTGGCAGGTCATGCTCAGCGCGCAGGGCATCTGCAGCGGAAAAGTCGCGGGAACCAGTGAGGAATTCAAGCTCGTCTTCGTTGATTTTGACAACGTCGGCCCAGTTGAGAGTGTTGAGAATGGTTTGCTTGCAAGTCTCTTTAGAAGGCCACAGGCTGATGCGTACATTAGGATCATAAGAAACAAGAAGCTTGCTAGCGCGGGCTAGCTCAACTGCTTTTTTTGTTGCTTCAGCGGCCGGGCTTTCAATTAATGAGATTGAACCAAAATGTAAAACGCTGGCTTGAGCAAACAAATGCTGCTTCAAATCGTTCGGTTGTAACTTGGTGTCAGCGCAGGCTATACGGGAGAATTCGGCTAGTTTTCTATCGCCGGTGGCAGTAGTGACCACATAGGCCATTCTCGTCTGCGCAGCGGGGTCAAGGATGGCTGCATCAACGTTTATGCCTTCGTCTTCAAGAATTGAACGCAACCAGCGGCCAAAGGCATCATCTGATGTGCGTCCGATAAAGGCCGTACTGATTCCCTGCCTAGCCAGGCCTACGGCCGTATTAGCGGGGGCGCCGCCGGCTGCCTTGGTAAAGTGCTGAGCTTTGTCCAGCTCGGCCCCTACTGTGGTGCAGACCCAATCGACAAGAATTTCACCAAGACAAAGAACGTCAGCCATATTGAAAAGCGCTCCAGGAAATTGCAGTTTTGGGATTATACGGTCTAAAAGGCTGATGGGAAGGGGGATTTGATCCTAAGATTAAAGGATGTTAAATTTAGCGGGTCTAATTATGGGATGGCGTTAATATCTTGGCATTCCAGACAGCAAAATTTAGAAGCAAAAAGTACTCGATATGTACAGAAAGGTACGGAAGGAATTAGCTCAAAAACTAGCGGTCGGAAAGGTTCAAAGATTCAGAAAGTAGGCTGTGAATACAGTGAATAACGGAATTAACAACAACACAAATCAAACGAAAGCGGCAGCCAGCTCCGCTTCATATAACCAATCTTATAACGGCAAGGCAAAACAAGAAAGCACTTCGGTTAATCATTCTTTGGCGAAGACCATTGGCCGCATTACTGAGGAGAATCCCAAGAGGATAAAAGCTCCCAGCGGCACAATAGATTTGTCACGCAAGACAACCAAAGATATTCCTTCTATGAATGCTGCTTCTGTAATTGGAGGTTCAGTTAACAGTGCGACAGATCTGGCCGCTCGCATTGCTGCCATAGAAAAGACTGAAGCGGAAAATAAAACCAATTTGACTTGTGGCGCTTGCGGTGCCAAAGCAATCGAACGCCGCTTGACCTGCGGTAGTTGTGGTCAATATTTTGAAACTGGCGTAGAGAAAAGTGGTTGGGACCCGCTGGCCAAAATCAGCTCTATTGGCTCTGGTGGATTTGCGTCTAAGTCAGATTCTAGTAGCGTTCACGATCAAGAAAAACAGGCCATGCGTGCTTATATGACTAAGCGCTTGGTTGCTAAAACCATTGACGTCATCATAGTTGCCTCAATGCTTGGTTTGGAATTCTTTAGCTTCTTTGGGCTGGCCAAGGCCTTCTTGCCTATACCTGGTGCGGCTTATTTGATGCTTCAATTCTTCTATGTCGGTATGCCGATTATTGCCGTGTTGACTGTGCTCGGTTATCAGGCCGCCTTCGAAGCGTCGCCTGTGCAGGCCACTTTAGGCAAGTTCTGGCTTAATTTGTATGTCACCAACGGCGATGGCGAAAATGTACGGGCTGAGCAAGTAGTGATTAAAACCGTTCTTTCACTTTTGCCAATATTGGCTCTTGTAGGGGTTTACAGTTACTTCTATAACACTAGCTTGAAGTATGGCATGCACCTTGATGCACCGACTGCTTCAGTGTTGGCGATGACAGCACTGGGATGCATAGCCACTTTCGCTGCCTTGCACATCTTGCTGGGCTCAGCCAAGAAAAGACAAACAGTGCCAGATTTGGTCACTGGTTGTGTGGTGCGGGAGCGGTAGATTGTGGCCGAGTGCCGAGTGCACTGCGCTGATGGCAGATTGAGCACGTTTCATTTTTGGTAGTAGTTTTGCGCCGGACACAGATTGAAAGTGTCTGTAGTGGCCGGTTCAAACAAAATCATCCTACTCCCCATTATCTGGATAGTGCTTCACTATAAAGTTGCAGAGCTCGATAATTTGAGGGCGGTACCACTCGGATGTTTCTAGTACTTTTTTTGTCTTGTCGAGCAAGCCAATCTGGATGTCTTCCGAAGCGATCTGCTTCGTCCATGGGCAACTCCGCGCAGGTTGAGCTGACAGCCCAGAGAAAATCGAAGGGCTTTTCCTCATTGATATCTAGTTCGTATGCGACGCTATACAAAGCGCAGGCGCCATGCAGAAGGCTGCTTTCGCAAGCATAGAAAGCGCAAGCTTGAGGGCTGCGGGTCTAATGTCGCTTTCTGATTCACTCACTGATTTATCTCAACATTGATTTGGCCGTATACTCTATCATCGACCCGCAAGATATTCAGCGTCAGGAAAAGTTTCTAAAACAGCCTTCAATAGTTCGACTGGATCGAATTTGCAATGTCTCGTCTTTTCTGGTTGTTCATCGCCGCGAATGCTTGGCTGCAGTGATGCGTTTGTCGGATACGCAAGTCGGCTTGGTGACCGGTACTTCAACTCGTAGGGCCTGAACAAGAGCCGATGTTCCAACGAGCGATGCACCAAGAGGAATCGCTTTCCCTTGAAAAGATTTGGTTGCGCTCATCTCTATTTTCACGGTGGAAAATCCATAATTTTGGTGGAAATACTCGCATTATAGCCTTTGTGGGTGGAAAAACTATCTCTTTTCGAGATTTTGGTGGAAAAGTTGTTGCTTTGGTGGCTGCGTTGGAAAGTGCATAACTCGGCCAAAATTAGAGGCGCTGCGGAATTTCGCTTAGTGGCATCATCTGGGTCTCTTTGTTTGGCGGTTGTCCGCATCTTACTACCACTGAGTCCTCTTATGTGGTCAGCTTGCCTTGGTCGGTAAGTCCAAAGCGCGAGAGCGACCAATAGAGCTGGCACTTGTATAATGATGCCGTATTCCATCGACGTGTTACGTGTAGAAAATGGCAAAGATACTGCTTGTTGAAGATGACCTTGATTTAGCAGATAAGCTCAGGCTCTGGTTTGCCGGCCAGGGCGATCTGCTCGAAGCTGTGACTACAGCTGAAGATGCCCTTCAATTGTTGAACAATTTCTCGTTTGACCTGATTTTGCTTGACTGGACGTTGCCGGGTATGACTGGGGCAGATTTTTGCCGACAATATAGAAAGGCCGGAGGGGCGACTGCCATCATTTTTCTCACAGGCAGAGGCGACATTAACAGCAAGGAGCAAGGGCTCGATTTAGGCGCCGACGATTATTTGGTCAAACCGTTTGATACAAGGGAGCTGTCTGCCCGTGTGCGCAGTGTCTCTAGGCGGCCAAGCAGTCTTCTCCCCATAGAAATCAGAGTCAATGATGTTGTCCTTGATATGAATACCAAGTCGATGGTAGTCGATGGAGTTTCGTATGCATTGCGCTCTAAAGAGTGCATTCTGCTGGAATATTTGATGCGGCATCCAAACCGGATATTTGGGTCAAAGAATTTGCTTGATGCCATCTGGCCGTCAGACCAAGAAGCATCACCAGATACGGTGAGAAGTTGGATTAGAAACTTGCGTCAGAAGTTGGCTTTAGCCGGCAGACCTGACCTAATCAAAACCATTCCCGGCTCAGGTTACATGATTGAGTCTGAGGTCTAGTTGAGTTCCAAGTCTAATTGAGTTTGAAATTTAATAGAGCTTGATGCTGAAGGCTAGATTGCCTTTCAGCCCTTGCACGGTGTTTGCACGCGCTCGTGCTTAGTATTGCTGCACGCTCGCAAAGCGCACTACGAGGAGTTCTATATGCCCTACGACAACGTGGCTGGTGATACCGCCGCAAAACCAGAAGTATCCGCCAAGGGGTCTGCTATCTGTATGTCTCCTGGCGATATTGGTCTGGTGCGGCAATTGTCTAGAGTTCCACCGTTGGCTGATCAAAATAGAGATGATTTGATTTCTAGAGTAGAGTTGGAAGGTTTGCAGAAGTTGTCTCCAAATCAATGCGCTGGAATGATTGCTGCTGCTGCTGCCTTGAATCATTTTGATCAATTGACAAAACTTGCACCGTCATCGGTCGATTTGCGTTATCGCCAAGAACGTCTTACAACGGGCTGGTTGATGCTTGGAGTGAGCGGTGCAACTCTTACAGTAATGGCGGCGAGCGGTAAAGTTTGGCCTCGCTGGGCCGTTCTTGGTGCCGTTTTCGGGGGCCTTGGCGGCGCCCGTTTTATAAACGAGGGAGTAAATAGAAATCAGCACAATGTTGACCTTGGTCCTCAAATCGAAACCGAAATAACCAAGAGAAGTCAGATGCTGGGTAATTTGCGCAAGTTAGATTTGTCTGCAAGGTGAGGCTAGTGGCCGAAGTAGAGACAGCCAGGTGATACACAGTTTGAATTTTCATTCCCGATTTATCGATCATAATTGTACATAGGTGAGAAATGCCCCAAAAGTCAAATCGACCGCGCCCAGATCGTTCCTCAGAGGCCGCTGCTAATTCACCCCAAGGAGACACTCTGGGAGCCAAGCTGCTACGAGAAGGCGAGTTGTTCGCCAGCGCTCCTGCCAAAGCTGTAGAGGCCGCCAAGGCGCATTTAAGAAACGATCAAGGTGCCTTGGTAGTAGACGCCGCTATCGGAGTTGCCGCCGGAGCGGCTATCGGTGCTCTGGCAAAGAATCCGGCTTTGCTGGGTAAAGCGGCATCAGGCGCAGTACGCACTGGTCTGGAGCAGAGCGGCAAAATTTTTGGCGCTGTTGTCGCAGCTGATTGGGCGGTGCGTCTTGGCGCTCCGGCTGTAACTACGTGGAATAATGCCTCGGCCCACGGAGCCGCAAAAGAACAGCTTGGCCATAATATCGGCGCTGGTGTAGTTGATTATGGTATCGGTTTCGCTGGTGGCGCCCTTGGTGCCGGTGTCGCTCATAAGTATACGAGCCCCTGGGTTAATCGCTCTCCAGAGTTTAATCTCAAACCGTCTGAGGTGATTGGCCAAAAACCGTACCGCTTAGAAAATCCACAAAAGTACGTGACCCAGAGAGAGACTACGGTCAAGGATGATGTGGTTGCTTTATACGAAGGCTCTTTTCCAAAAGCTGAGATTCAACCTACTGCAGACGTGAGAGAATTGGTGGCCAGTGGTCGTATGGCCGTGCATACCACTAGAGAAGCTGATGGTTCGCTGCGCGCCTTTTCTTTCGTCTCCATACATGACGAAAATCCTCTTAAGTTTGCCAACTTAGACTATATTGCTACCCAGCAGAGTGCACGTTCTGCAGGGATTGGCTCACTTCATGCTGAGCGTTTGAGCAAAATGGTCAGCCAAGAAAATCCCAAATTTAGTGCTCTAACTTTGGAAATGGAACATCCAAAAGAGGTAGGAGTTGCCGCTGAAGAATTAGCTGTGCGCCTGCGCCGCGCTAAATTCTACGATCGACTCGACGCGCCATCCACCAAGATTAAATACAATATTATGGACTTCGAAGATCCCGCTTACCGCGGTCTGGCACAGTGGAGAGCCTTTGTCTACAAACCAGAAGAATTCCACCCGGTGCAAGCTGCTCGCAATTTTATGATGGGAGAAGGCGGTTACGGGCTCAAGCCTAATGGTGCAGCAGTGCGCGAATTTGATCGTGCCAACAGTTACTGGGCTAATACCATTGGTGTTGTAGGATCTGCTGCTAGAGCGACTGTCGCTGCCGGGCAATCACTGTTTAAATAACTCTATCAAGTGACGAATTTGAAAATGCCTAACAGTTGTTGACAGATTCCGTTGACAGCCTTAGAGTTGCTAGCCATGCGCCAACGACCTATGGGCTTTTTAAAGGGAAGTGATTTGAGCGACTTAAATATTTTGTGCAGAATTGTGAATTGAAACAACAATGAACTTTCGCTGCTGCAAATACATGTTGTTCTTTTGTGCTTTTGTTGGCACTGTTTGTCTTGCTGCTAGCGCGGAAGGCGCAAGAGGAGCAAAGACTACCAAAATTGATGCAACTAAGCCTACAAAAACGCAGGCAGATCTCCGCACCATAGTGTTTCCCCCTAAATCAATTGGTACCCTGAAACTAGTCGAAAGACGTGGCCTTAGTCGCAATTCTTGGTATTCCTATGGCGAGATCAAGCTAGCAGGTTCTGCCGAGGGGGTGGTAAAAGTGACTGTACCTCCCGGCTATGCACTAGAGCTGGAGCCGAATAGGCGTGTATGCGATAACCCTGCACTTCTTAGGCAGATTTCAGGAAATGGCATCGATATTCTCAGGCTCAGTTTTTTTGGAATTGAAGAGGGAGAAGAAAACAGCTGCAACCGCACACTCAGTTATGTTAACGGAATGACTGGCTTAAGGGCTCTTGATCTTGATCGCTCGGACGTCACCGACGAGGGTCTATCGCAGTTAAAGAATCTGCCTCACTTAAATTCTATCAGTTGTTTTTTTACATCTGTCCGCGGCAGCTGCTTTAAGAGCTTGGCGTCACTACCTGAGTTAAAGGCACTCTATCTCCGCAATTGCAAGATCGAACCGAAGTATTTGATTGATCTCAGCAAGCTTCCTAAGTTAAGTACGCTCAATCTTGATAATTCCCGCCTTAGTCAGGCTGGAGCAAAAGAGCTATCGAAGTGCTCTGGTCTAGTGGAGCTAAGTTTGCATGGCAATCCCCATTTTGAAGACAGTTGCATGAATTGTCTGGCGTCTTTGAAGAAGCTAGAGCATTTAGATGTAAAAGACACTGCGGTGACTTTTGAAGGAATTAGGGCTTTGCATGGTATTAAACTAAAGACCCTAATGGTTTCGCAAGACGTCTTGCCAAAGCAAAAGGAGCTGCAGTCTATGTTTCCGGGTGTGAAGATTCATTCGCGTGAGAGTGGCAAAATTGGGGCGGATGAAAAAGTGATTTTTGCACCACTAAGGTAACGATTAAGAGCGATTAAGAGCGAGAAACGGCGAGAAACTCGAGGATAATTTGTTTTCTAACCTGAATCTAGCACAGCGAGGCTGGTTACTTGTTTTAATACCGGTTGTGCTGGAGATTCTTATTGTGGCCGGCTTGGCCGCCATGCTCTCAAGCGCCGGACGTGATCTAGATCGCCTGGAACACCAGCAACAAGCACTTTTAAATTTAAACAAAATTGGCAGCTCTGGAGGCCGCGCAGCAATTCTTGCCATGGCCGGAAAAAGTGGCAGTGATGACTTTAAAGCAGCCCTTGCGGAATTGGAGCAACTAGAAAATTTCTATAAGTCCCCTCAGGCTCTGGAAGCAGCTGGCCGCAAAGATTTTCCCGAATTGAAGGAAGCTGTAATTGCCGCTGGTTTAATGCGCAAAGGCGTACTTCGCATTGTTCACTCGAAGGAAGGACAACAGAATCAGCCTAAGACCAAGGAGAATAGGAAGGCAAGGCGCGACAGCCGGCAAGCTCTTATGGTTTCGCTACTCGAATTTTCCAATCTGTCAGAGCAGATTATAGAACTGGAAACATCAATGAAGGCGCAAGGGCCACGGGAAATGAGCCGCATTCGGCAGGGCATACTGGCGCTTTTATTTGTTATTGTAGTGGTGGGTTTTGTTCTGGCACTAGTAATGGTGCGATTTTTTACCAGCGAAATTCTTCAGCGCCTAAGTAAAATTACGACTAATGCCAGAAGGTTGGCTACGGGTGCGGCACTGCTGCCTGTGGATTTGCGTCACGATGAAATAGCAATGCTAGATCAAGGAATTCACGAGGCAAACAATGTCTTAGCCGAAGCTCGGCGAAGAGAGCTATCGGTTTTGGACAATGCCACAGAGGTGATTTGCTCGCTGGATGCTCGACTTAAATTTGTCGCTGTTAATACAGCTTCATTGAGCCACTGGAGTTACGATGCCGACGAATTGTTGGGAATGTCGTTGCTTACCCTTTTGCCGCAGCAGTCAGTAGAAGCAGTGCGCCTTGCCTTTCAGCGAATTTCTGAAGGCTCGAATCAAGGCTCGAATCAAGGCTTGAATGAAGGCTCGAATGATGGCTCAGGTGAACGTTCTAAAGAAGGTGAACTTGAAAGTGAAGTGAAAACTAAAGATGGCAGTCTAAGAATTTGCCGCTGGTCAATTAGCTGGTCAGAGCCAGAGCAGCGCTACAGTTGCGTAGTTCACGATGTCACTGAATTGAGAGCTATTGAAGAGCTTAAGCAGCAATTTCTCCTCATTGCCAGCCATGATTTGCGCTCACCGCTGACAGCCGTGGCCATTAGTATCAGTATGGCTTTAGATGGTAGACACGGGTCTATCAATGATAAGCAGAGATTGGAACTAGAAAAAGCCCAAAGGAGCATGACTAGATTAACGGATCTAATTGGTGACTTGCTTGAATTGGGAACCCTCGAATCACAAACCTTTGTCATTGAAAGTGCCTGCGTTAGAGCTTATAACGTCTGTGCTATTGCGGCAGAAACTCTTGAAGCTATGGCTACTCAGGCGCAAGTCAAACTAGTGAAGCCACATAACGACGGCCTGATGTTCGGCGATCAAGGTCGGCTTGTGCAGGTCATGATCAATTTGCTTTCTAATGCCATTAAATTCTCGCCGCCAGGTGCTCAAGTAATTCTGGCAGTTGATCAACTGGACCAGTTTATCGAGTTAAGCGTTAGCGATAGTGGACCAGGAATACCTTCAGAAGACCATGCTCTTGTATTTGAAAAGTTTCGACAATCTGCTTCTGTTTCAGATGCAGGTACAAAAAGCAGTGGACTAGGTCTTTCCATTGTCAAGGCAATTGTGGGCGCTCATGGTGGCGAAGTGGGAGTGGAGAGCACGGTCGGTAAAGGCAGCCGATTTTGGCTGAGAATCCCGAGATATTCTGGCCCGGAAGAAGAAGAAGGGGAGCTATAGTGTTTAAGTCTAAGCTCTCTAGTCGTGGGCTGATAGTAGTAATCATTCCATTTCTTTTCCAATTTGCCTTTGTTGGTTGGTTAGCAACACAACTTTGGCAAATACAAAATCTGTTATCGCAAAGCACACATTCTCTTGAGGTGACAAGCGACCTACACCAACTGGTCTGGCAGACTTTTAACGCGGTCTCCCAAATGCATCTCAACTCAGACGTAGATGGCCTGGTAGACCGCGATACAACCAGTCAGGAAAGAACACGGTTTGAAAATCATATCAGGCGGTTGGCAGCACAAAAGTGGGATGCAGACCAGCAAGAGCAGGTAACTGAGCTACAGAAAACCGCCAGTGAAATGATGCAGTGTCTTGACTGGGTACAGCAAGAGCAGACGAAAGGACGTGCTCATTGGGTAACGGTAGACCAACTTTGTTATGAAAGAGTTTGCGAGCAGACACTTGATCTTGCCAATGCTGCCCGAGCTGTGATTGTGTCCGAGGAAACAAGAATAAGTAAGGCCCCGGTACAAATTCAAGAACTTCGCACTGCCATCAAAAATGCTCTTTTTGTGGCTGTGCCAACTGGTCTGTTGCTCTCCATTTTTCTTGGTTACTTGTACATAACGGGCATTCTTAGACCACTAATACAATTGAAAGAGAACAGCCGGTTGCTATCACAAAAACAGCCTCTTGTGCGCTCTAACGCTGGACCAGACGAACTTGGTCAACTTAATCATTTGCTCTACTCTGTATCGCGGTCAATAGAAGAAGCCCTTGTCAAAGAAAAGGCTGTGCTGAAGAATGCTAATGCATTGATCTGCTCACTCGACGAAGATCGACTTTTTGTCACGGCAAATCGCTATGCTAGTCGACTTTTAGGAGTGGAGGCCGCTGACCTGCTTGGCATAAGCGTGTTTGATTTTGTCAATGTTGATGATGTGGCTCGGGCTGATGAAATCTTGAGAAAATGTAGGTTTTCGTCAAGCACCACCAGCTTTGAGCTGAGCATGAAAAATGCCAACTCCAATGCCAACTCCAATGCCAACTCCAATGTCGATACTAGATGGTCGGTGTTCTGGTCTCACTACCTGGGGCAGTTCTTTTGTGTGGTCTCTGACATAACGGAACAGAAGCAAATCGAGCGCATGAAGGAAGACTTCTTAAACATGATCAGTCATGATCTGCGCAGCCCTCTGATGTCGATTCACGGTTCTTTGACCTTAGTTTCACAGGGAGCAAAGGGAGCAATTGAAGGTGGCGTAAAAGTTGATATAGACAAGGCCTCAGCTAACCTGGAGCGACTGATGCTCTTGGTTGATGACTTGTTGGATTTTCAGCGATTGCAGTCGGGAAAATTAGAGTTGGATTTGGCAGATTTTGACCTTGCTGTGTTGTTCCGCGAGGCCATTGAATTGGTTGGCGCAAATGCTAAAGCCAAAGGTGTTGATATTAGGTTTCCGCAAAGACAGTGGACAGTTAGAGGAGACAAGCAGAAGCTGTTGCAGGCATTTCTCAATCTCTTGAACAATGCCATCAAGTTTTCACCAGCAAATGAACCTGTCACTGTCGCTGTAATCGAACAGGCAAAATTTCTGGAAGTGACAATCACTGATTGCGGGCCAGGTGTGCCAGAAGATTATTGCGAGAAAATTTTTAACGCTTTTGAGCAGGTACCTGGTGCCAAGACCAAAGAAGGAACGGGCCTCGGGCTGGCCATTTGTAAGCTAATTATCAGGGGCCATAACGGACAAATAGGCGTTCGCAATGGCAGCACTTTCTGGTTCACTTTGCCAAAGTTTTAGCAGGGGGTGAGCTAGTATTAGTCAGTAGTCATGCCAAATCCCTTGCAACGACATTGTATAGTTGAGCTTCTCTTTTTTTGACAAAGCCACCAGGGCATGCGCCCTGAGTGACTTCGTCTGTGCTTTTACAAAGTGGCCATGCGTTCCAGGGCAGTCAATCCACTCACTTCACCTTCAGCAGTCTGAAAGCGAATGGCGGCAGGATAGTGAAACATTTGCTTGACCAGAAATAGGTTTGTCGTGGTAGTGAGATGGCTACTTTTAACCAGTAAAATAATACTGGCAGTCAGTTGCTCCCTTTCTTTGGCGCTTAGCAAACGCACTTTCTCTTGGGCTATGTAGCGTGAGCCAAATAGAACAAGCCGCAAGATTGACGCATTTAGCCGAACAGCATTCTTCCTGGCCGCAGCTTTGTCTGTTTCAGCCACTCTTGTGTCATAGACAGCCTTAGCTTGTGCGCCAAAAATGTCAACGGGTTGATGATTGATGCCGATTACTGCCGACTGCAATTTATTGTCGTTTACTTTAATTGTCGGCTGGGTCAGGTCTTCAAACAGCTTGAGGTTCTTCTGGACCTTGGTATCGCCACCATCAGAGTTGCGCCAGCGCCCATATTTTTCCATGAGCTCAAATTCAGCGCTTTTCAGATAGTAGTGCAGGGAACAGATGGAGTAGATCTTTTTGATGATTAAGCCCAAGCAAAGCAAGCATACGCTAGAGAAAACCAGCACGGCTATCAGCAGTGGCGACTCAGTGGGAAAATTCGAAGCAAAGCCAGTGCCAGAACTGCTGTTGCCTGTGAGTAATAACACATCTATTGCCACTATTAGAAGTAAGGAGATCATTAAGAACGAAACTCTGGACATATCTTTTCCTTTCACGTTTGCGTTTCATTTAGAAGTCCGCTCCGCAGCACATCTGTGTTTGACTAAAGCTCTGCAGATAGTGAAAATTGTTGATGTTCTGCGGTGTAACTTAATTTCCTTGTGGCTAGAGAGATGGTGCGTTATAGCATCGAAATTAGCAAAATGCCTTGCGCTCAGTCAATGTAAAAGCACTAAATTCAAGGGATATTCACAGATATTTGCTGGTGTCCAGTGCAAGCAGTATCTTTCACTTCATTTGCACCAATGATGGTGTCGCTGTGTAGGCTAAGATAGCGTTGCATAGCGCTTATTTTCGAAAATATGTTCACATCATTTGCACGAATATTGGTAAAGCTGTGCACGACTGGCTGAGATGGTTTACCGTCTTGCTTTGAGGAAATTTCACGGGCTTTGCACGCAAGCAATCTTATATTGTTCGCATACCCCCTCGAGAATTGACTGAGGTTTAGAAAATGGACAATACTAACCGCCAGAACCATTTGAATGATAGCCTTCCAGCAGCAAGGTTAAACGATCAAGCTGCCACGATGATGACAGACAAAACACTGATTGGCCAAGTCTTTGCTGGCGGTAAAATGGGTGCTTTCAGTGCAGAATTTCCTGCTTCCAGTACTTTCATGCCCAAAGAACTTGATCTACATGAAGAAAAGGTTACCAGACCATCGGACGCCAGTGGTTCAATTGATTCTAAAGGTTCTACAGAAAAACTACCTGATTTCCAGCGAAACCAAAGGCGCGATTCAGATTCTAATCAACTCGATTTCTCTAAAAGATAACCACTCTTTGAAATTGTCTGAATCACAGTATCGTTGGTTATGGCGCTAATTTTAGTGCGTAAATTTCGCATTGAACTTCTGACAGTCTCTGCCGTTATATCGTTATCGACTGGCCATATCAACCTGGTTAGCTCTTTAGGAGAGAAAACACGGTTTGTATTTTTCATAAAAAAGGCGAGGAGAGCCGCTTCGCGATTAGTTAGATGTTGTTCGGCGCCGTCTCCCATGCTTATGGTGTCACGCTTTAAGTCCAAAACTAGATTATTTACTTTAAGCTGATTCGGTAACAGGCTGTACGGTCTTCTCAGCACACTTCGGACTCTAGCAGACAACTCTCTAGTGTTAAAAGGTTTGGTTATGTAGTCATCAGCGCCGTGGTGGAGCGCGTCTTCTTTGTGCGCAATATCACCGCGGCCGGTGAGAAAGATGATGTTGGCTAAGCCGCCAGACTTTCTATAGAGCTTGCATACTTCTAAACCGGTTATTCCGGGTAAGGTCCAGTCTAAGAGCAAGAGTTCATACTGAAAATTCTCGAATAACTGCAATGCATCTTCGCCTGTGGCTGCTATTTCCAACAGGTGACCTTCGGCAGCAAAACAATCTTTCAGGCTCGCTGCTAGTGGAGCGTCATCTTCGACGAGCAAAATTTTTGCCAACGATCATTTCCTCAGGTCAATATTTGAATTGGAAAGAGTAGCATAGAGCAATTGACAGGCACCACACAATTTTGTAGTGGTTGATCTGTTTCCTTTTCCGGCAAAACGGGGCGGAAGGCTGATTGAGTGTAGCGAGATTTTTGCGCAGAATCTCTCCGTTTTTGGAGAGCGGGGATCGTCAACCCGTGATGCGTAACCGAATACCGCATAGAAAATCTGACACTGCGGTAACTCTGCAAAAGACGGTGCTGATGCCATTTACTGCTAATCTTCCTCCTCGCTGCATTTTCTACTACATTAAGTCGTTTGCGTGCCACAAAAAAATGCATCAAGAGCAATGCAAAAAAACCATGATTTAGAAAGACGGAATTAGAAAAAAGAAAAAGGAGACCACCTGATGTTTTTACACACCAGGTGGCTCCCCGAGATTTAGTTGGCTTTAAGCTTGTTAGCCGAGAGCTAATGAGCTATTTGCTCAACGAAGCAGCAACCTACTCAGCGCCGCTTGCCGAAGACCGCTTCGAGGAAGCGCAGCAGGTAGAGCAGGAAGTTGATGAAGTTGAGGTAGCTCTGCATCGTCACCATGATGGCGCTTTCCCAGGTGTTCGGTGCATCCTTCGCGCGGAAGAAGTCGAACAGGAAGAAGCCCGCAAACACAGCCATGCCGATCAGAGAGTAAACGATGTTCACTCCCTGGCTGAAGGGCACGAAGATGCCGACGATGCCAGCGATGATCAGGCCGAGCAAAGCGAACATCAACCAGCGGCCGAGGCTGCTGAAGTTGAAGCCGCTGAAAATGGCGATGGCGCCGCAAGTTGCCATGACGCCGCCGGTGCCGAGATAGGCCAAGAAGACCGTTTCCCAGCCGAGAACGTGGGCGTAGTGGTTGATGGTCGGGCCGATGAAGAGACCGGAAATGAAGGTCCAGATGGCCAGGGCGGTGACACCGGCTGTGACCGATTTCTTCGCTGCAAACGGCACCGCGAAAGCGCCGATGAGGAAGAGAACGGCCAGGCCGATGATGGCTGCCAGAGAGGTGATGCCCGCGCCGGCGTAGGTGCCGACAGCGGAGATGATGAAGCTCAGAGAGAGCAGAAGCGAGACCTTGGAAAAGAGTCCCGACCTGCTCATGTCAACGGTTGTGGTGCCCATAAGTTTGTGTACCTCGAAGAGATTTTCAGATTTGTTTGTTACTGGAAAGGCATGCGCTTGAAGTGACTCTGCCAGTCAGGTCAGAGAGCACTTCGCGGCGCCGCCAGGGATTCAGGCTGAGCGCAGACCTAGACGGCGGCGGGAGCACACGCAGGAGTGCACTCGCAGTCGCCGTAGTCGGTCGAGCCTATCGGGATCTCGCTGCCGTCGTCTTCGACGATGAAGGCTTCGGCCTTGCCGCAGGTCTTGGGGTGCTCGATGTTGATGTCGTTCGGTCCCGGCTGCAGGGTCTGGTCGAACACCTCTTTGCCGTTGTAGCGAACGCGAATCCGCATCGGCTCCTTGGGGTCGATTTCAATGCGCATTTTGTGGCGCCTTTCAGGTTTGTTTTCAGGCCGTGTTTATTCGGCCCGAGTTGTTTCTAGGCCCGTGAAGAAGTAGTTGTTACTTCTTCGGCGGGATCTTCATCTTCATCGGCAGCCAGGTGCGACCTTTGGTCGGCACCTCGCCGGTGATGGTGGCAGCAGCGAAGGCGATTGCGAAGACTGTGAAGCCCGCAAGCAACGCGCTGTTGACGGAGAGGCTGGCGGCGAAAATAAGCCCGCCGATGATGCCGACGATCTTGAGCGAAGCCGCAGCAGACAGCCAGAAGGCTGTGTACTGCAGCAGCCGTCCGACCTGCATCAGGCCGAACAGGGCCCGCATGCCGATGGTCAGGCCCACACCGCCAATCAGCGCTCCTGCCGAGACAAGAATCGCTGCCAGAGCAGTGGGGAGAAGGTCGCCGGCGCTGACACCCAGTCCGAAGACGCAGGTGACGGCCGCAGCGGCGAGGAAGTAGAAGAACATCTTCCAGAGATGTTGCATCTGCATGAAGAACATCTGAAGCATTTGGTTCATGATTGTACCCGTAGGTTACTTGGTCCGATTGCCCCGACCGCCCCGCTTGGTCTTGCAGGGGGCGCATTCGGGAGCCGCAGGAAGTGAACGAATGGCCTGGTCGCGCTGGCGAATCAGGCGGTTGATGGCGCGCTGTTCGGCTTCCCGCCAGTTGTTCACGTTGTAGTGCGTGAAGCCGGTGTTCTCGGGAAACTTGTCAGTGGCCTTGGGCAGCGAGGCTTCGAGCGGCAGGTAGATCAGGTTGGTCTTCTTCAGGCAGATGCCGTCCGAGCGAACCGAATTGCCGATGAAAGCCGAGTACTGCGGGTCGATGTTGAGGTCGTGCATGGCCTCTTCCACGAGTTCGTCCTTGGCTTCCTGCAGCGTGATGATGCGGTAGTCGAAGAGCTTGTCGAGGCCGGCCTGGCGGATCTTGTATTCCTGCACTTCGTAGTCACCGACGGTGACAGCGATGAGCATGAAGCGATCGTGGGCGCGGTTGAGCACTTCCATGCAGTGCGGGAAGAGCTTGGGCTTGCGGAAGTACGGTGCGCTGCCGATGCCCTTGAGAATCGAACGAACGTTCTCCATGTCTTCCGGCGGAACAGTGACGGCGTGATTGCCGGCCAACAGTTCGTAGGTTTCCATCAGAGCTTCAGGGAAACGTTCGCGCTCGAAGCCACGGTGCGGCATGCTGCCACTGTAGACCTTGCGCAGGGTTTCACGAGCGACGTCCTTGGTGACACCGATGAAGCTCATGAAAGTGGCGAATTCTTCAACGGCTTCGTCGAAGTAGGGCTGACAGACGACGGTGGTGCCGTCCATGTCGATCAGGAGTGCTGCGATCTTGCCGTTGGGTGTGCACAGGTTGCGTTCACCGACAATGCAGTTGGAGCTTGAGTTAGCGGTCATAAAGATACCTCCTAGGTTGTTCAGCGGAAGTCATCAGGAGCTTCTGCGCTGGTTTTCGGTTAAATGTGATTTCGCTATGAAGCTGAGTGGAAAACAGCACTTCCTGAGCTGGCTTGTGGCCGGCTTTGTGACGAGGAGGTGGTGATTTGCTTTGAGTCTTCGAGCGGCTTGTTGGTGTTGTTTATAAGAAAGGGAATTGGTAGTTACACTTCTTCCTAATGGATTAGTAATAGGCAAAGAAAGTAGTTTTTGAGTCAGAGAGCTATAAGTGAGAGGTGTTTTAGGTTGTCAACACAGAACTTTGCCACTGCCACAGCTGGCGAACCCCTTGGCAACCTGGTTTTATTCAACTGTTTTGCGTTCTTTTGCATTTTGTATATGAGATTTGTTTGAGAATGGCCGAAGTTGTTATATAATTGCTGGCTGAAAGTCGCAGCTATACAGGGTTCCAATGCTGTTTAACGGTTCCAATGAAAGACCGGTTAGCAAAGCTGTGAAAGGCTCTGTGGCATTTGCTTTGCTTCTTCAACTGTTTTCTATCAGCAGTGTTCGTGCCAATCCCGGCTATTCGCAACACTCTGCTGATTTCGATCCATTCGCCGAACATGCTTCTGTTGTTGCTGGTTCGACCCATACGAGTAGTTCTACTGTCAGTGCTCCCTTGGCGCACGCTCTTGGCTCTTATGGCCAAAGCACCTTAGTTAAAGTGTCTCCACCAGCTGGTGCTGTCACTCTTCGCCCGACTAATCTGCCGCTGTCGACTTTGCACTCCGTCGCCACTAATGGCACTATTGCCCCGATTGTTCCCCAGACAGGTGGTGGATCAGTTAAAGCTTCAGTTCCAGTTAAAGCCGCAGCTCCTGTAAAAGCATCTATTAGTCGCTATCAGGCTAAAAATAAACGGCCACAATGCCACGGTGATGCCGTTCTTCCGATGATGGTGCATATGGCCATGCGCCCAGAGTTAATTGAAGCAAAGTACTTGCGCACGATACTTGGTGCTCCTGATAACAAGGGTACATCTGGCTTTGGTATGAGTAGTTTGAATTGGCGGGCTAAGCAAATTGGTGCTCCAAGTTATGCTCTGCAAAATGGCACTGCCAGTTTTGCCAATAAGCAAACCATTGCAGTCGCTCATCCTTTGGCTACTTCCAAAACTTTTGTCGCTCTTTTCCCTCATTCGGGAATGCAGCTCAAGCATATTAAAAAGCAGCTAGGGGAGCCAATGCGTCAGTATTTTGATGACAATGGCCAACCAGTTGAATGCTACCAACTTTCGCCCAATGCCTTGCTTACTTTTACTGAGCCGGCTAACTGCTTTGATGTCACACAAATGGCTGTTGTGTATAACGGGCCGTCAACACCCGCCCCGTCTGCGCAAGACTATGCGGTGGCTAATCAATATCGCTTGTCTGTTGCTCGGCAACATTTAGCTTCTGGTAACACAATTCGCTGTGCTGAGTTGCTTAACGAACATCTACAAGACAATCCGCTAGATGCGGGAGCTCACTTAATATTGGCCAAAACCATGAAACACTATGGCGACATTAACGGAGCCATTGATGAGTACAAAAACGCCTTAACTTTGGCTCGTACTTATCATGTGCCTAGCGTGGAAAATGAGGCCTATAGCGCTCTTGCGCTCTTTGGTGTGGTTGCTCCTGCGCCAGCTTATGCCAATACAAATAATTATAATTTGGCCGCACCGGGTATGGTGGCAGGCAAGAAAATAGCAGGGCGCTCGGCTCATCGGAGCTAGTCTTTCGTATTCGGATTTAAAAACTGTCAGATTTTGGCTTCAAATTTTGTGTAGCCCTTGTTGTTCGACTCTTCTAAAAAAAAAGGAAGATTTTTTCGAAAAAATCTTCCTTTTTTGGCGGCGCATTGACTCATCTAAAAACACACCATTGACTAACCGTTGCCTCAACTAAAATCTGACTTTTGCCTTTCCCGACCTGACCGGCATTTCGTTTTAACTGTATGATACAGTAGGCTGAAAAAACAAAAAAAATAGCTTGGAGCGGCAAAGAGCTATAGACAAGAAGATCAAGAAATAGCTGACGCTAGAGAAGACTTGAGGTCTAATCCAGCATCAGCTATTCCTGATTTCTTGGTTTGCTTTGGTACGCGCCAACCTACCTTTGGGCTAACTTGGCGAGGGGCTTACTTGCCTTTCAGTTCGCGAGCTTTGAGAAACATCCAGACGCCCAAAATGAACATGAGCGTGATGACGATGTAGTAGCCAGTGGCGATGCGACCAAAAGCAGTGAATTCAGCAACGAAGCCGCAGCCGCTGAAAAGCATGAAGCCGACGCCGCTCCAGGTGAGTGAGCGAGCGAGGGCCGGTTTGCCCTGTGTGCGCACGCGGCGGTGTTGAAGCAGGGCAACGACAAAACAGGTGAAAGCGCCGAACAGAAGGGCCAGGGTAGCGTAGACCGCCACCGCAGAAGCTGTGATTTCCATGATAGTTACCTTTGAGATTAACGGGCAGTGGCTGCCTGTGAAAAAATTCCTCTCGAATGCAGAAATTCAAATTGGGTCTCGCTTTCCACTCGCAATATGAGCTGGAAGGGTTTAGGGGTTTAGGCCGGGGTCGAGACTTGGGGTTTTTGAGTTCTATATAAGGAGGAAGTGTGGGGATGATTCACCCTAGCAAAACCCCTATGGCCGTTCCTAGGGCTTTGGCGAATTTTCTGTTTCAGATAGATAAAAAATGCTTGACAATCGCGTTTGCCATGGTCTAATTAGAGAGTCCACTTAGTAGTAGTGTCCTCATGGCCCCACGCCTTCGAGTGCAGGTTTCTCAATTATGCTTAACGACAATTGCAACGATTCAAGAAATAGGGTTTCAGACCAGAATAATGGCGCGGCTGGCGGTGATGAAGCTCATGGTAATTTACTCCATTGTGCTTTAGACACCTTCCAAAAAAGTGCTGGTAGCGCTGTCAAAGACCAGACTGATGGGGTTTGTCACGGAGTAAAGAATCAGTTAGAAGTGGTCGTTGGCAATCAGCCTAAAGCCGCTGAGCAGGTTTCTGATAAGGCCGCTGAGGTCAAACAGTCAAAAGGCGATAACGCCGATTTATCCAAAGAGGCGCTGGCCTTCACAATGAACGACGAGGCTAAGCGAGCTGCTGCCGGTCGTGGCCAAGCTCTAGTGTTCGATAACAGCATCTACCCACCAACAAGCGCAACCGCCGCTGCTGACGCAGATAAATGGTTGGATGAGCGGGTTAACGCCAAGAAAGCCGCTTAGAGTTTCAAGCTCAAAGGGCTACAGTGCTTAAAAACTTCAGAACGACCCTCAGAGATTTTTGAGGGTCGTTTTTAAATGATCGCACTGGTAGGTGCGGCAAATGCTTGGCCGGTCGTTATAAACGGTGCATTCAAAGGCCTCAGATAAAAACCGGCAAGGGAAAAGGGGAGAAGCGTCCATTTTCACTCTTAAGGCAGGGTAAAACTCCTTTGTTTGCCAGGCCGTTTTGTCGGGAAAGAGTTTACTGCCTTCTTTGTAGTCAATGAAAACTTCGCTGTGGCTGTATTTGCGGCCATCTTTGGCACTTAAGCGTTTGAGGAAGTCTTTTGTATCGGTGATTGGCCCAATAATGAAATCCCGGTCGGCAACAGTACAGCAGCCTGCAGCATTGCCTTTGTGGCCGCTGCAATTGCGCGTGCAGGTGTAATGCGTCACTAGGGCTGTAATTTCATCTTCAGAAGGCGAGTGGGCGACTTCTGGGCTCTGTGCTTCTGAAGCTTTTACTTCCCGCTCGTCCATAGTCACCGCATTGTCAGGTTGAGATTATTTTGATTGCTCAGCTTTGGGCTCGGTCGAGTGTTGCTGCTCTGAAATCAGCTTCTCAACATATTGAGAAAGTACTTGGGCTGCCACTTTGTGACCACCAGAGGCAAAGTGTACCTGATAAAACAGCTGTTCATTGCCTTTGTAGTCGCGGAACGGCTGACTTAGCTCCAGTACGTCAAAGCCCTCAGTTTGCCCTTGCTTGGCTAAAGCAGGTAATTGTGCCGTGAATACAGGGTCAATATTGCCCATGTCAGGGAAGGTGAGCAGAAGGAACCGAGCACCATTGGCTTTGGCAGTGTTTTGAATCTGAGTCATAAGCGCTTGCGTCACCTTAAAGCTATCTTGCTTCGGATATTGCGGCTGCTCTGCCTTTTCGGCTGCGCTTAAGGTGTTGGTTCCCGATAATTTTTCAGTGATTTGTGTGTATATGCGCCGTAGTTTTACATAGAATTTGTCAGTTAAATTGAGCTGGAAGTTGGTTTGATCAAAGACCCCATAGATGCGGCTGTGAGCCCGCAAGAATTCGAGTATGGGATTGCTCTGCAGCTTAGCTTTGTTAGCAAGTAAGACTGTGCGATCAAGTTGGAGTTGATTGTTTTGATCAAGGTAAAAGTAGGGCCTCGGCTCAGCCGTTGCATACTTAGCGGGATCGACTGAACTTTCGTCTGAATCGCCTCGCGAATAGAGCACGACTATTAGGTCTGGCTTGTATTTAACAACTTCTTTTTGTAGCAGCAAAAGCTCTTGTGATGTGGAGTATCCCGAGACTCCAAAATTGATCACTTCAACATGTGGTGGTTTTTTGTTTGGTTGTGCAGATTTAGTCACCGCCGCATTAGGAGCGGCAGCTAAATCTTGATTGATTTGCTTCTCTGCAATCGTGGCCCAGACTTGCTCTAGCGGTACTTGTAGGCTCTCTGTGGCGGAATCGCCGATGAGTGCAACACGATAAGTGTTGGCTGGTTTTTCCACAGTGCGTTCAACATCACGCCAGCCCGCTTTTGAAAACGATTCGCGCGAGTAGCCTTCAAGTCGCCAAGTAACTAGCTTTCCGGGAATATGAATTGAGCCTAGCTCTAGATCTGGCTTCATGAAATTCTGTTCGCCGACACCAGCGATGGTGAAAAAGCCTTCCAGTATTAGCACTGCTATTGGTGCAAAGAGAAGAAGTTCTAAGGCGGTAATGGGCGCAGAGTGGCCACGCTCAATCTTGTTCGGGACTGGCTTGTTAGCGGCTGTGTTGCTGCCGTTGCTGTTGTCGACATCTTCAGTTTTTGTGATTGGGGCTTCTGGCATTTAACTGGTCCTAAAGAATCAAGCTGAAGATTGCGATTGCACTAACTGAAGATTGAGATGGCACTAAAACTGGAAATAGAAGAAGGGAATTAACTGTGAAGGGGCGCAGCCAGCGATGATCCAGGCGGTGGCGACGCATGTCACTAGGCGTAAGGCAATTGATTTGTTCCAATAGTTTTGTATGGCCACCACTGGTTTGGATAGAGCAGCGCTTGGGTTCTTGCTTAGTTTGATGCTCTTGTGTCTAATGAAGCTGTATAGGCTGTACAGCGGAAGGGTGACGAATAGTGTAGAAGTGAGATAGGCGGCGGTTACCGCCCCTGGATGGCTCAAGGTAGAGAAGTTAAATAAGCGCTGATAAAAGACCCCAGCCTCTGCTACGCTGGTTGATCTAAAAACAACGTGGCTCAGTGAAACAAATAAGATTGTGTAGACAATGCCGCTCCAGTGCCAAGTTGCGCTCGGGCGCCAAAGTGTCAAGGTGGCGTTACTCTGGCAAAAAGCAGCCCATTTTCTGGCAACAATTAGACCAATGCCGTGTATTCCACCCCAAACCATGAAGTGCCAACCTGCACCATGCCAGAGGCCTCCTAGGGCCATTGTGATAAACAAATTGCGACAGAGTAACCACTCACCGCCGCGTGAGCCCCCTAGAGGGATGAAGAGATAGTCACGTAACCATGTTGAAAGCGATATGTGCCAACGGCGCCAAAATTCAGTGGGGCTGACCGAGAGGTAAGGTAGGTTGAAGTTCTCTGGAACTTTGTAGCCCAGTAACATTGCTGAGCCCCGACCAATGTCAGTGTAGCCAGAGAAATCAAAGAAGACTTGGAAGTAAAAAGCGCTCATGGAAATCCAGGCATCTGAAACACTGAGAGAGCCAACTTGACTGTAGCCTAGGTTGCAGAGCATGCCGAGGTGATCGCCGAGCACAACTTTTTTGAAGAGGCCTTGGAGGATGAGAAAAATTCCTTCGCGAAATTGTGAGTGTTGAAATGCGGGAGCTTCCAGCATTTGTTTGTAAAAATCTTGGAAACGCTTGATGGGGCCTGATATTTGCGAAGGAAAGAACGATGCAAAAAGAGCAAAATCAATAAAGTTTTTGATTGGCTTGCTGCCACGATGAACATCGACAATGTAGTGAATGAATTCAAAAGTAAAGAAGGAAATCCCTAGTGGCAGGATGATGTTCAATGCTGGTGATGACCAGCTTTCCATCGCAGATACATGCAAGAATTTGCCGCTAATATGCAAGGCCGAGAAGACTGTTTCAAGCAGCAAATTTGCGTATTTATAAAAGCAAAGGCAGACCAAATTGCTAATGATGCCAAAGACCAGAATGTTCTTGGCGATGCCAGCTTTGTCTTCACTCTTGTATTTATCAATCAGCCAGCCGAAGCCATAATTGATTAAGGTGAGCATGAACATCAATAGTCCGTACTCAGCTTTCCAGCTCATGTAGAAAAAGTAGCTGGCGGCTAAGAGCAAAATTTTGCGATACTTCGCCGGTGATAGCCAATAAAGAATAAAGACTGCCGGTAAAAATATTAGATAGGAGAAACTGTTAAATAGCATTGCAGGCTTAATTCGGGGCTGATCAACTGGGCGATGATATCACTATTGCCCCACCCGCTGCCTGAAAGCATTTTTCATTGTTTCATTCTTTAATTTCGCTGGCTTGATTGGCTCTATTGCTGGGTTTCAAAAAGGGAAGATTTTTTCGAAAAAATCTTCCCTTTTTGGAATTTGACAAAGGAAAGGACTGGCGGGTGATCTAGACGTTGTTTTCTGGTGCCGACTGGATATCTTCTAGGCTACATACTCTATGTCGGATTCTCCTTTTTTTGTACTGTGTCATGTCGTAGGTTGGCGAAAAGAGAAAGGGGTTTGAGCCCCTTTCTCAAGTTAAAAGCTAACGCTCGAGAACCACAAGCGCGACCAAGTTATTAGTTCGGCTCTCTCAGGCTAATCGAAAACTCGATCAGCTGTTTGGCCTTGCTTGCGTCGATGCCGAGGAAGGTGTTCATGAAGTGCTTGAGGCCGTCATCGGTTTCGCTCTTGCTGTAGAGGCGAATGGCGGTCATGCCGTCGGCCATGAACTCAAGCGCTTTCTGTTTGCGACCATCGTGGCTCAGGGCCATTGCCAGGTTGCCGAAGACAATGCCGAAGGGCAGGCTTTCGTGGCATACTTCCAGAGCCGCTCGAGCATCGACAGCATCAGCGAAGTATTTGACTGCCTCGCCGTACACTCGGTTCTTGTGCAACAGCAGACCGAGCATGTTGTTCACCCGCACGGCCATGAGATCGTCTGGGGCTTTCGCCATAACGATCAGGGCTCGTTCGAGCACCAGCTGTGCTTGCCGCTCTTCGCCGCTCTTCACCAGGCCAGCTGCTTCGATGACCAGTTTGGTCACGTCCAGATTGACCCGGCGCTTGGGTACGGCGGCTTCTTTCTGCAGAGCAGTTGGTTCCGCCTCTTTGGGCAGCTTGCTGCCATCGAGCTTCTGCACTGGCCCGTTGCCCGCGCGGTCGAAGCAAATTTCTTTGCCGTCTTCGCACGAGACAATCAGCTCGTCACCCGCACCAATCACGCCGGTTTCCACCGCCACCGACACGGGGTCGGTGAGGCGACGGGGCACAACGCGCTTGAGGTCGGCGACATCCCCGCGATCGTTGAGGCAGAGTTCGAGCAAACGCTTGCGCGCCGACTCTTCCACCACGATGGTGAAGGCAGAGTCTCCATAGGCGGCATCCACACGCTTCTGCACCTTCTTGATGTGCAGGCCGAGTACGTTGTTGACGTCGTCGCGGGTGAGCTTGCCGTAGATGCAGACTTCGTCGAAGCGGTTGACCACTTCGATGGGGTAGCGGCGCGTGATGATGCCATCCAGCTCGCTAGCGGTGTCGACGGTGTTGGTAACGAAGCCAATGCTGTGGTTCTGCTTCTGCGCGATTTCAGACATGCCCAGGTTGCAGGGCATGAGGAAGATGCAGTCGCTGAAGTCGACTTCCTGGTTGTTGCCCATGCGCTCTTTGGCGGCGCTGTAGATGGCCAGGATGAACTGTTCGAACTCGTCGCCGGCCTTCTCGAACTCATCGAGCAAGACAATGGTGTAGGGCGTCTTAGAGCCCTTGCGCGAGGCCGTCAGGTTCTGAGCCGAGAGCAGAGCAGAGGCGTCGAACTTGTCTTTATTGGCCACCAACTCTTCGTCGGTGGGCGGCTTTTGATAGCCAACCCAGCCGGGTCCGGTGCCGAGCAAGCGCGAGATGTCGCCCTTGTTCTTGTAGTTGGCACAGTTGATGCGAATGAAGGCCTCGGGGTTGCCGTGGTAGTAATCGGCGAGCACGCAGGCGGTTTCGGTTTTGCCGGTGTGCGAATCGCCAGGCATCAGGGCCTTGTAGATTGGCCGGGTGCGGTCGCGGAAGGGGTTCTTGGCGGCGCGGTGGATGCGCAGCAGCATCTCTTTGGCAGCGGGCTGGCCGAAGAGATTGCTATTGATGAAGGCGAGGAAGGCGCGGTCGTCTTCGCTGGGGGTGACCAGGTCAAGGCGAGTGCGCGGTGCTGCTGTGATGGTATCTGCGGTGGTATCCGTAGTGGCACCAGCGGTGGTATCGGCGGTGCGAATGGCATCGGCAATTCTGTTGACAATCGTGTTCATAATACACCTCTAAACTTTCGGCGGAGCTAGGCTCGGCCTTTGGTTGAAGTTGTTGATAAGAAGGCGGCAGAGCTGGCGAAACAAATCGCGCCGGCGATGCCGAAGCTTTGGCTGATGCTGAGGTGCTCTAAGAGAAAGCCCATGAAAGGGCCTCCCAGAGCCAACATGCCGAAGTAGCAGTACATCCAGAAAATCGTCGAGGCGACACCTCGTAAGCGATCTTCTACTTCGTCTTGCAAGAGTGCGTGGGCTCCGATGGTGACGAGAGTCATACAGAAGCCCACTGGTGCAATCAGTGCCAGAGCGATGTACTTGTTGGTGGAGCAGCTGAAGAGCACAAGCAGCACGGCAAAGGCCAAGCCAGCCAGGGCAATTGTGCGCCTGAGGTTGGTCTGCTTGGCTGGCCTGGAAGTTGATCCGCTTGCCGGATTTTGTGTTGCTGTGCTGGCTGCTCGCGCCGTTTTGTGCGCCAGGAAAATCGAGCCGATGATAGCACCGATTTCGGAGATGGCAATCAAGGCGCCATTCAATTCTGAGCCCCCACCTAGGTTGTGGCTGAAGACTGGCATGAGCGGAATGTAGATGCCGAAGAAGGTAAGAGCGGCAACGAAGAGCAGAAGCGATCTGGTCTTGCCGTTGCGGGCAATCACTGCAACCGCTTCGCGCAGTGGCACACTGTCACTCTTCTCTTTCGCTGCTGGCTTGATTTTTCGCAGGGTGCCCAATTCGAGCAAGTAGGTCAGGCTGTTGGCGGCGAAGCACAAAGTCGGACCAGTGAAAGCCAGAAGCAGAGCCCCAGTGGCAGGGCCAATTACGCGGCCGCCATAGAAAAGCAAGCCATCGAGAGAAAAGGCATTGATCATGTCT
>CALROJ020000086.1:0-26869 GCA_943369735.1 bacterium Ga0077546 | reverse complement strand
GGACCACCAGGGCCGGAAGGACCGCCAGGGCCAGAAGGACCACCAGGAACAGCAGGACCTTTAGGACCACCAGGGCCTTTAGGACCACCAGGACCGGAAGGACCACCAGGGCCTTTAGGACCACCAGGGCCGGAAGGACCACCAGGGCCGGAAGGACCGCCAGGGCCGGAAGGACCACCAGGGCCGGAAGGACCACCAGGACCAGCAGGACCCTTAGGACCACCAGGGCCGGAAGGACCACCAGGGCCGGAAGGACCACCAGGGCCGGAAGGACCACCAGGGCCAGCAGGACCACCAGGACCAGCAGGACCGCCAGGGCCAGAAGGACCACCAGGACCGCCTACACCACCAGGGCCAGAAGGACCACCAGGGCCAAGAGGACCACCAGGGCCAGAAGGACCACCAGGGCCAGCAGGACCGCCAGGACCTTGAGGACCACCAGGGCCGTTAGGACCTAAAGGACCAAGAGGACCACCAGGACCAATCGGGCCTGTAGGACCAGCGTTGGTTGCACCAGGCAAATTGCCAGTGCTACCACTTGTGGCACTAGTCGTAGCAGTAGGACCACCAGGGCCAGGGGGGCCACCGGGGGTACCGGGAGAGCCTGGACCGGGTCCACCAGGTCCACTTACGCCAGTCGGTCCAGCTGGGCCACCAGGGGCACCAATAGAAACCGGACCAGCAGTGTTAGTGATCGGATAGGTGTATAAGCTCTGGAAACGAATCAGGCCGTGTGCCACGCCCTGTTGATTTGAAGCTTCACTGCCCATATCGAGGCTGAAGAACACCATAGGTGCTGGAATGCGAGCGATTAGAGTAGTTCTAACGCTAGCAAATGGACCAGGTGATGAACCTGCTCCGCCTGCACCGGGAGGTGGAATTGCGCCACCAGTAGTAGCACTGGTAGTTGATGTGGTACCAATTGGACCGTTGGTGCCAGTAGTAGTAGTCTGACCTGCGCCGTTACCAGCGCCATAGTCTTCATATGTGATCAATTCTGCATTGAGAGATTGAATCACCGTGCCGTCATAGGGGTGAGTGCCTAGGGCTGCTTGCATTGCAGAAACCGCTTGACCTACAGTACCTTGTTGACCGGCAGCCCTCGCGCAGTCTTTACATGCTCTATCGCACATGTCAGCCGCGAAGACTAAAACGGTAATGTTGAGAGCCATTGCGCAGATCACAATTAAAATTGAAACGACTGCAGCTAGCTCGATCGCAGTGATACCTTTAAGCCGCTCTCGGAGCAACTTACGACTTGAAGGTACCGATTTTGGTTTATTAACCACCGAACCGCCTCCTGAAAAGGATGGTTACACGTATACATCTACTAACATACCTACCCTGCGTGAAGTGAGGGTGAAACCAAAAAGGAAAACCGGCCTGTTTCCAGACCGGTTTTTCAGTTTTCTGACTAACCTAACTTGAAGTAAGAACTTATCTTTGACCTTGAGTCAGACGTCGAGCAACAGCTGAGAACGAATCTCTAACTGTACTGGCGTTGGCGCAGGGGAAGAACTTGCCGCCGTTACCGGAAGCACCAGCTAAGCCTGATGGTAGGTTACCGAGGAAGGTAATCTGCGAACCTTGCAGAACTGGGTTGTTAGTTACGTCTAGTCCGATGGTGAACACCGCTATGCCTTCACCCTTGCAACCTTGAGCTTGGGTCAAAGTTGGTCCGGCATCGCTAGAGTTTGGTACACCGTCTGTAAAGAAGACGATGGCATGCTTAGCAGCAGGGCGGTTGTTGGACAGTGTGGCGATGTCATAGCTGGCACCATTGTGGAACATGGCACGAGCGGTGGTCAGAGCCTCGGCTGTAGCAGTGTCGCTCAGTGGAGTACCGTTCTCTAATCCGTTGGCTGCAGCTGTAGTAGCTAGAGCAGACCAAGGAGCACAGAAAGCATTCAATGTCGAACTTTGTAGACCACCGACCACTCCTTTGTAAGAAGTATCTTGGGACTCTGATTTCACCAGAGCTCTCCGCGGTTGCCTGAAGCCCGATCCCGCACCTCCTGCTATTCCTGTCAGGTACTCCGGTCCGACGTTAAATCCTCGGTACCTATGACCTATGTTCTTGGGCTTGTATTGACTTGAAACGAAGAAGCTGTTTGGTTGGTCATCGAATTGTTGGTGGCCTGAACCTTGCGAAATGAAGTTCGGACCTGCTGGGCTTGCCAGTGAATTAGCTGAGTTAGAGAAGCCAACTAGACCAAAGCGGCAATCGGTCAGGGTATTGATCTTCTGGAAGAAACCACCATAGGCACCATCAATCGCTGTGGCAATCGGTTGCGAGTAAAGCATCGCCAATCGCTGATAGGCCTTCTGGTAGTCAGCAGCACGGTGAGCGCTGGTCATGCCAGTTGGTTGTTTACTGACCATGGTTCCACTGGTGGTGGTGTAGACAGAACCTCTGTCGAGAAGAGCATCGGTGAAGTAGTTGGTACCAGCTACTACATCCAGGTTGCCCCGGGCTGCTTCAGTTAATACCCCGATGTTCTCAAAGTCGAAGGTCCGACCAGCTAGAGCAAGATCAGGCTCTTGGCTGGGGAAAGTAACTGAGCAACTGACAAAGTTATCTGGTCCGTTGAGCGGTTGTTGGTAGGGCCATGTGCCAGGGTTGGCAATGTTGACCACTAGGTCGGTGTAGATGTGGAAGTCTGTCCCTGTGTTTACATAAGCTGGGTATTGATAGTATCCGTGAGCTTGACTGGTTGGGTGTTCTGTAGGGATCAAGCCACCAGCAGGATTGTTAGGGTTGTACGCGGCATTTCCAGTAGGACCGGCGGCGAAGGTCATTGTCGGTGTGACTAGATCTTCGTTATAGAAACCGCCGTAGCCGAAGGGGTAATTAAGAGTGCAATTGCCAGGAGGGGTGCCATAGTCTTTAGGGAACTTAGCGTTAACTGGCAAACCAGCTTTTAGAGTTATGGCTGTTGAGTAGGGAAGAGTGTTGACACGAAGGTTGGGATCAAATACGTACTTATTGCCTGCCATCGAGTAGGAGTTGTCAGATACTGGCAAGCTTTGCGGTGGCAGTACGTTGAGTTGGACGCCGTTGGGAGAAGCAACATAATCGTGAACTAAGTAGTCGGACAAACGATGGGAAGTATTAGGAGGGGGCACTTCTATGTAATGCACCACCCCGTGGTTGGGACCTGGCGCACGATTGCTTGAACGGTCACCTACACCAGCGCCTGGGTTACTGTAGTCAACCTGTCCGTTAGATATACCTCCAGCAGAGTTGACTGTAGAATCCCATGTTCTTCTGATAAACGTGACGCTTGTAGCATCATCCATTGAACCAGAGTAGTCGAAAACAAGAACGGCATCTACTTGAGGTAGACCGCCGCCAGAGTTAGCTTGAAGTAGTACCTTGCCGACACCAATTACACCTAGGAATACAGGATTGTAGGTGTATCCGGCGTAGCACATGATGGCGCGGCCATTGAGGCAGGATGGGAAGCCTGGAGCGACCCCGAGGAATTGTTGTTGGGGATCAGCTAGCGAAATCATGACATTGCAATCACCAGGATTGCCGATGGCGGATACCGCACTGTAGGGGCTGACTACGTTGGCTGCACTGAGCGGTTGGCCCAGCATGTTGCCTGCCTGGAACATATTACGGGCATAAGCACAGGCTTGAGCCTGCGCCGTCTGTAGTTTGGTTGCCGTGGCATCGTCATTAGAAATATCGAGAGAAGTGAGCATGGCGGTACCGGCCAGAGCCGATGCATCACACGTTGCCGTAAGTTCTCTCTGGGCCATCTGCAGACGGCTTGAGTCGAAAGCGAAGAATCCAGCTAACATGATAAACAAGAAGAGTGCGATTACAAGCCCGGTTACCGCCGCCCCCTTTTGATTTCGTATCCTACGTTCGTTCATTATGTTTACAACCTCTATTTAACTGTTTTGTCTTCTAGAACTGCAGTCCGGGTGGATTTTCAAATTGGGCTTCTGAACTGACGGTCATGAACATGGGACTCGATAGACCCTGAATGTTGAACCATGGAACAGGAATAAGTGGGGTAACTTGACCATTAATAGTGACTCTAATGGTACAGACGTATTCGTCAACGTTGGGGATATTACCTAAACCAAGAGTAGCTGGTCCGATGACATCAGCTACCGCCGGAGCGCCTGAACCTGGAATAACAGCTCTGATAATCCGCACTTCGGGATTTGTAGCATTAGTGGTCCAATCTACACCGGGAAACATGCTGCGGATCTGGGCTGCTCTGGCACGAGCTGTGGCGTAGGCGCCAGGGTAGGGCGTGCCAGAAGGTTCAGGCACATAGATTAAGGTGTTGAATGTCTTGGCTTTAGCGGCAAGCATTGTCGCTTGGTTGCAGGCGAACCAGAGGAAAAAGGCCCTCATGCCGCAGGTTCCCAAATTTAATACTGGGAAGAAAATGAACAGGAACAAAACGTACATGGTAGCGACATACTCTGCAGCCATTGCACCAGTGCTTTTTCTTCGTTTCGTCACAAATTTGGCCATATGTATCTACCGTCCGTTAACTGATGCTCAGATTTGCCGAGGAATTATTCTTTATATCTGCCCGTGGTAAGCCAATAAATCACCCCTGAGAAAAATGCTCGGGGCAGGTTAAGCGGAGTTAACCTAAGTTAACCATACCTCTAACTTAGCACGGCAAAAAAACGCCTGTCAACTGTTGGAGAAGCTCATAAATTGGCTTTTACACATAATTGTCAAGCGAAATGAGCTGTCTGGAAAGTTAGTTATCACCCTCGCTCATACTTGGGTTGATCAAAACAGGCTTGCTTGCCTGTTCCTCCATTAACTCTTGGCCAACCCCTTGGGTCGAACCCAAACGAACCGAATCTTTTTGGTAGGTTTCTGCATCAAGAACGCCCTGGCGAAGTGATGCGTAGTATTTCTTTACAACGCTGTCGGTGGCGTAGGGAACGCCTTTGTCAGCTTGCTGAAGCGCTTGGGCGAATAGCCCTTTCTTCACTAGAGCTTTGACAGCCCCACCGCGGGCAGCGTGGTAGGCGGGCGAGACCAATAAAGCTTGTTCATAGCAGCTCAAAGAGTGGTCTACAGCCCCGGCGCCAGAATAGGCCTCACCAAAGACGTACCAGTCGAAAGCATTCATTGGCGTGATTTTGCTCAACTTTTGCATCTGTGATAGCGCCGGTACATAAGACTTTGCTTGCACCATGGCAAAGGCCAAGTAGCGCCTTGCTGTAATAGAGTCAGGATCAATAGTCAAAGCCTTAACTAAAGTCTTCACAGCTTTACTTGCTTCGCCTCTGCCAATCTCTTTGTAGGCATCATTGATCAATGGCAAAATCTTTTCGTTAACTGCTTTTGCTGCGGGCTTGTCCGCATCATCAACTTTTTCATCAGCAGCTGCATCTGCTGCTAAAGCTTGAGTTTGGTAGATAGGGAGAAAAGACAAGATTGCAGACAGCGCTAGAGCTGACATTGCAACTGAACCTTTTGACAGAGCCATTAATTTTCTCCATTAAACTTAACGGCTGCGATTTTAGCACTTTCGTAAAAGCCTTGGCCGCTCCTGATTCTAGCTCAGTGTTGTGTAAAATCCGCCTTGATATGTAATGGTATCTAGTGTGAATATAGAAGATGGAAGCAATTTTGTGGGAATTATGACGAAGCCGAAGATTCGAAAAGTCACTGTTTTTTACTGGTTGATATCAATAACACTGGTATCTTGGTGCTTTGCCATGCTTTACATCTATTCGTGGCGCTCAAGTTGGGCCGGAAAAATTGTGCTTGAGGAGACAGTTAGAAAAGAAGAGCGCGCTTGGCGAGATAAAATTCGGATTTTAGAAGAAATGGCTGCACCTGACCATGACATCGTCGAAGCCAGGGTCGGTCTGGCAAAAGCGCTTTTTGCTGCTGGTGACTACAATGGTGCGCGCTACACCGTTGATGACGCCGATGCCCGTTTAGACAGTAACAAAGCTGTTAATAGGCTCAATAATTTAGCAGCAAGGGTAAAGCTCAATAAGTTGGCTGCCATTAGCTGCCGTGAATCTGGGCTCTATCAATTTGCTCAAGATCGCTACGACAAAATTGCCAAGCTTCTAGAGCAAGCTAATGCCGCTGAGCAATTAGAAAATAAGAGTGATCTGCAACTTATGAAGCTAGGTCTTCTTAATGAGCAGGCTGTGTTGCACTACCTTTGGGGCAATTCTTCAAAAGAAGAAAGTGAGCGAAAAAAACATTTTGCCCTGGCCCAATCTCTATGGCAAAAGTGCTCAGAGCAAAGTCGCCTACATTTAAGTGGTGCTGATGGTGCCAAATATAGACATCTAAGAGACGTGACTGAGGCAAATATGACTGAACTAGCCAAAGACCTTAGCGACCGACATGGGGTTTAGAGCGAAACGTGGTTTAGGGCGAAACGGGTTTTTGCCCGGTCAATTTTTTTCGCAACCAAGTGAGGGCAAAGGCCAAATGCTCTGGTTCTATAAATAGAACGTAGCTTATGATCATGAGCCATTCGAACAAAGGAATATTCATATGATATTCAATTGTGAGATGGAAAATTACAGCTAAGGCAATAACCCAGTAGCGGAACTCTTTAATCCATATGAGAGTAAACAGAGCTCCTTCAATGCCGAGAGTAGACCAGGTCAAAAAATTGACTGTCCAGGCGTGTTCAAAGACATAGGGCAGAGGCAACCTCTGCAAATCTTCAATGCGCGAAGCTGTGAAAACAGCACTGCCGTCTATCCATGGACCACCGACAATTTTGCAGAAAAAAGTGTGCCAGTAAACTGTGGCCAATTGTATTTGCAGCAGTCTCAGTGGCCAAATGCTTACCTTTTTGTAGTTGTTGAAATTACCTTCTGGGTTACTGCGTTGCTGTCTGCCTGTCAGGGCAAGAGCATTGCCTGAGGCTGAAAAAATTAGCCAAAACATTGACACGCGCATGTAAGTATCACCAGCATTAAAAATGAATGGATTGCGGTGGTAATAGCTAGTCAGGCAGAGATAGCAAATTGTCGCCGCAGCTCTTGCGTGAAAACCTAGCATCAGAGCCATTGCGGCAAAAAAGAATAGACAGTGAAAGACCACTACAAACTGGTCATTGTCTGGGAAGAAAGAAAATAAATTGAGAAAAACAGCATGACCGTTGTTCCAATCAGCCACTGCTTGATTCGAACACATGCCCCGTGAGCCAAACCAGACAAAGAGATCGGGTATCAACAGCAAGACAAAGGCACCGGTAATGAAGCCTAGTAAAATTCTGTAGACTGCCACCGAGAGTGGTGAAACTTCAGAGAACCAAAACCTATCCCAGGCTTGCAGTATTGTTGCTATGCTCATTTTTGCTTTACCCGAGCCAAGTCTTCGGCTGTAATGGGATAGACTCCGAGAACTTTAGACTCTGATTGCGGTAAGTTAGGTTTGTCCATACCTTCTTCCATGGGCAAAATCGTTGATGAAAAGCGAATTAGTGACACCAGAATAGGTGGATTGTCTTTGTCAGAGTAGTTTGTGCGGGCAACATAGTGGGCAATGTCCGGCCAGACCACGGGGATATTCCAGGCGGCATTATCATCAAAGAATTTGCGATAGCGTTCTTTGGGAATCTTTGTGAAAAAATCCAGCCGCTCCATGCGCGGATAAGTCCACAGTTTACTTGAGCCGTCTTGGTAAGTAATTACAGCAGTTAGGTGGGGATTGGTGGCGCGAGGAGCGGGTGAAAAGACGTTCCAGGCTTGCTCTAGACCCATAAAGGCATAGTAGCCAAAGAAAAAGTGATTGACGTTGTTTATATATGGATGATTATTGAATAGGTAGCAATAGTTGAGAGTGCAATGCAAAATTAGAAAAGCCGAAATAATTGGCTTTCTGATGCGCGCCCACTCTTCGTGGCTAAGAAGCTCGTTTAGAATTGACTGCTTACGAACAGGTTTAAGTTGTTTATTCGCCAAAATCTACACTGATTCTGCACTAGTTGAACAAGATTTACTTTTTGACTAGCGGTGGCTATCTTCGAGAGCTTTCAATTCGCCTTTGACGACTTTAGCTTCGTTAGTCTTCTTCTCATGTCCTAGCGTATCAATCAGTTCGATTAGACACAAGCGGTGCCAATTCCAATCTACTTGTCCGGCAGGGGCGCTAGAGGCAAAGTTGATTGCCTTTCTCAGCTGTTTTTCTGCCTCTGGGTACATGCGCAATTTCTTGTAACCAAGACCTTGGTGCAAGTGCACGTTGAAGAACCAACGTGGCAACGGTCTTTTTTCTGCTGGCTGCTTATAAAAAATGTGTCCGGCCAAAATGGCATATTTCAAAGATTCTTTTTCTTTGCCTTCCATGTGCAAAGCCGTACTAATTCGAGCGCAGTATTGTCCAAGCTTAGTTTCGCCAGCTGCAGATTTGACGGCATCGTCGAGTTTGCTCATCAAAACTTTTTCTGCTTCAGCTACGTTTAACTGATCGATTAGCTTGCGCCCTTTGACGAATTCAGCTTCAGGGAAGGCAATCTTAGTGTCAGCAGAGTCAGTGACAAAACGCTTCTCGTCTGCTGCAGTGACGAACATGTCTTCGCTACTTTTGGTTTGAGCTGCCTGGTCTGACTTGCTTCCATCGCTGTTACTGTTATCTGATGTGGTCGAAGAAGGTTCGCTACAGCTGGTCAAGCCAAGTGGAAGGCTCAGGGCCGCTGCTATAAGGCAAACTAGTGGCAGAATCTGCTGGGCTGGAATAGTTTGTCGAGCCTGGTCATTGCGAAGACGCATCAATATCCTACTTCCTTAATTACCTTACTAACCTTGATTACCTAATTATCTTGACTATCTAGTAATTGCGACTATCTAGTAACTGCGAAGAAGATAATAACTCATATTTGAAAGTTATTTCTGCCAAAATTTGCCTTGGTTGCAAGTAGCTCTAGCCAGGACATTTTTAAGCCAGTCGAAAATGTACATAATCTTTATTTCTCGCACTTGCTTAGTTTGTCATTGAGACGTAAAAGAAATCCGCGCAATAGATCAAACTCGCGTTTATTTGGTCGCATCTTTTGCAGGGCGCTGCGCAGCTGAAGGGCAACTAGGTCGCGGTTATAGCGGCGCGAAAAGTTGGCTTTGTCCATCAGATCGCAAGTGAGCTGCATCAGTTCGTCTTCTTCAACTCCACATGGCAGTATCTCTGAGCGGGAATACTTGCAATTTTGCAAACCAGAGACTCGACTGAGTTCATATGCCACTATCCCCAGTGCCTGAGCTAAGTTTAGGCTGGCAAAAGTTGGTTCGGTGGGCACCAGAATAAGCTCGTGACAGCGGGCGATTTCTTCTTTGGTCAAGCCGTCGCGTTCGTCACCAAAGACAAATGCTATTTTGTTATCACTTGTGAGGTCTTCTTTGTGAATCTTTTCTACCAGTATACCTAAGGCCTCGGGCTCTTCTGTGCGATGCTGACAGGCAGAAGTAGAGAAAGCTAAATTTATATCTTTGAGCGCGTCAGATAGCGAATTTTCAACCTTCGCACTTTTAAGGACATCGAAGGCATCTACTGCCATTTTTCGCGCTTCAGCATCGAGGTAGTTGCGTGGTGGATTGACCAGGCGCAGTTGGGAAAAACCAAAATTCTTCATTACTCTGGCTGTAGAGCCAATATTGCCGAGGAAATTTGGTCGCACCAATATGAAAATGATATTGTCTTTGTTCATTTATTTGCTAAATCGGAGCACTACAGGTGCGAGTAAAATCGACACCGCTGTAAGTCCGGCACCCAGCACATTTAATTGCTTAAGAAAATAGAGACCTGATACCACCGCCAAAGTCTGTTCTATTGGCATACTGCAAAGGGCATATATCAGAACTAAAATAGTATCTTTGGCTGCCAGAAAGTGCGGTAACTGTTTGAGTGATAGGTGTGTGAGCAGGTGGTGGTACCAGTCAGGTAAAATCAAACCGGCAATAGTAGCCATTGCCGTTAGGGTGGCATAGCAAATAAACCAAGTGTGTGACCAGGCTCCAAGTAAATAAAGCGCCAAAGAGGCCATGGTCACAACTTGCAATATTACCCGTTTGCGAGCAAGCCGGCTGAGGAAAATCGAGAGCACCGCACCACCAGCACAGGCTAAGCTTAGCGAGGCACTGAGATTGCTTATCATGAAAGTGCCAGCTTGATTGCATTCGATTGAAAAAAGCAGGCTGACAAACATAGGGGCGAATAAAGGCAAGTAAAGGGCTACTGTCGCTGCTAAAAACCTAGCCAATTGCCACGGCCGCATGTCTGTTGCCTGGCTAGGAAACTGATGATCTACTGAGGCAATTACTTGCCTAACTGAATCTTCTCTTTGCTTGTAGGCGGCTAGGCTCTGCCAGCCGAAATAGGAAGTTAGTATTGATACAGCGTATAAAAATAGTAGACCGATGCTGAAATCGCTAATTGGCTGTGATACTACCTGCGGTGCGATATAAAAGGCGGCCCATTGGCCGGCAAAAAAGCCAGCAATAATAAAACTTAAGTAGGGTAGTGGCCTTGACGCTGAAGTTCGCAATTGAACCAGGGTGGCAGCTAGGGTTAACTGTCCTAAAAGAAATATTGTCGACAGTGTTATGCCTACTGCCGGTTGCGAACCAGCAAAAAAATCTTTGGCCACTGCTAAGGTTGATGTCAGTGGAATTAGTGCCCGCAAAAAGATGGTTAAGTTAAGCCAGTGCAATCTCTTTTTAGAGAAGAATGACGAAGCTGCCAGACTGAGTGGTAAAGCAAAAACTACCAGTGGCAAGAAAATGAAAGCAGCGCCGAGGCCAAGATTCTCACCCCCGGGGCCGAGAAAAACGGTTGTAGCGCCTAAGTTTATGGCGATGATGCGGTCAGCCAGGGTCGATGAAAAAACAAAACAGGCGATCAGGAGAATAGCTTTCCAGTCGTGGGCGCTCTTAATGTGGTCGCGTTCAATTGCTGCCAGGCGTAGAGCCGCTGACTGTGGTTCGGAAAATACAGGGTGGTCAATGGCCGAGTGCAGATTCTTTCTCTGTGACTAAGGCTAGGCGTATATCGCCTAGATATGGGTAAGAAATGGGCGGGCAAAGGGTTTACACTGCTTAGTGTCTTCTATTTTTGTGCATTTACGTTATTAAGAGACTCTTAGTTGACTTTCTTCTAAACTTTGGCCGGCCGTATATACAAAGTTGTATATACAACTTTGTTTATGCTGGTTTGTCTTTGGTTTTGTGCGAAAATCACTTCCCATGAGCTTATTCGTTATTGTATTGGCAGCATTTGCTGTTCTCTTTTCCCCTTCAGCTAGTGCTGTGGCCACAGAACCAGGCCTGACAGCCCCTGAAGCGATTAAAATTGAAACTACTAAAACTGAAACTACTAAAGTTGACGCGACTAAAACAGAAGCAGCAAAGAACCGCAAAGCCGAATATGCCGCTGAAGACAAGGCTAAGGGGATAAAGCGGGCCAATGCCCCGTGCATAGCCTGGAGCGATCCTGATGTACCAACCAGAGCTGTTCTACTTTGCATACATGGTCTAGGCTTGCATAAAGATACTTATGAGGCTTTTGGCAAACGCATGCAGGCGCTTGGTATAGCTACATACGCTATTGATGTCCGTGGTTTCGGTGACTTTATGGCCTCAAAGGGCCAGAAAACATGCGATTTTGATGGCTGTTTGAGCGATGTTCGCCGCAGTTTAATTGCAATTCGCCGGGCTAATCCGAATAAACCAGTATTTCTTCTCGGCGAGTCTATGGGGGGCGCCATTGCTTTGCGCGTCACTGCTATGTATCCAGAGTTAATTGATGGTCTAATATCCTCGGTGCCAGCTGGGGACCGCTTCAAGCAAGGCCGCAGTAGCTGGAAGGTGGCTATTAAGTATTTGAAAAACAAGGATAAGCCATTCAATGTTGGCGAATCAGTAATTGAGCAAGCAACGCAAAAACCCGAATTGCGTGAAGCCTGGAGCAAAGACCCTGTGGCGCGCATGAATATTTCGCCAAAAGAGCTGATGCAATTTCAGATGTTTATGAATCAAAATCACAAAAGCGCCAAACTGATTACAACCAAGCCTGTACTGATTGTGCAGGGTTGCGAAGATAAGCTGGTCAAGCCTGAGGGAACCGTTGAGTTATATAATAAGCTCTCGACCACAGACCGTGAGATTGTGTTAATTCCCAATGCTGAGCACCTAATTTTTGAAGAGAACCAGTTTACAGATGAAGTGATAGCCAAAGTTGCTGGTTGGATCGATACCCATATAAGCGCAAGTAGCGCCAATCAAATAAAGTAGGTAGGCATGAATTCTGTTTTTGTACTTAGCGAAAAACCAAGTCTGAAGCTCTGTTTGTTTTTGGCTTTGGCTTTAACCGGCTTGAGTTCTCCGGCCTATAGCCTGCCGGCTGCTAGTCAAAGTCTTGCATCGGCCAAGAACGTTGAAAAAAGGAGCGTTGAAAAAAGCAACGTTGTTAAGAGCAGCAAAGCTACTAGTTTAGCTGTCAGTCCGGCTGCCATCAAAGACTTAGAAGCAAAAGTAGCGGCTAACCCTAAGAATGCTGAAGCGCATCTCTTGTTGGGTCAAGCTTATCTCAAGAGCAAGAATAACCTTAAGGCTCGCGAGCACTTCCGTCTTGCCGTTCGCCTCGGTCACGGCTCTCCTAGCGCTCAGAAGGCTAATTTGGCCTTGATGAGCATGCCCAGCCAAATGATCAAGCCCAAGACCGGCCCGCAAACTAGAATGATCGCAGCTATGCTTGGTCTTGGTCGCACAAGAGGATTGGGTGGTGCGGCATTGCCTACGGTTATCGATTTTTATGCTGATTGGTGTCAGCCTTGCAAGCAGCTCGATACTGCTTTGACCAAGGTGAAGTCTACATATGGCGAGAGAGTTTCATTTATGCGCGTTGATGTAGATGATCCCAATTCACAACCACTCATGGATCAATACGACGTTAGTCCTATTCCTACCATCGTTTTTCTAAATCCCGACGGCGAAGTGGCAAGCTATTCGATTGGTTTTACCAGCGAAAGTAATATCTCCAGCAGTATCAATAAAATTCTAAAATAGGTTGTCTATGCTCAAGTTCAGCAAGCTTTTGTGCCTACTGCTTGCAGCAGCACCAATCTGGTCATTCACTTGTCTGGGTGCTTGGGCTCTGGCACCAGTAAGGCCAGAGTCTAGAGCTAAAACTAGATCTAGAGCTAGAACTAGTGCTCGGCCTTTTGTTAGACCGGTTTCTGCTCGCACTGCTTACTTGCGACAACTGGTTAACCCGCAGAGCAAGCAGAATTTGGGCGTTGCTTATTTCATTGAGTTAAACCGAGGTGGACAGCTCTACAAGACCAATAACAAGAGCAAGTTTCGCAGCGGTGATCAGATTCGCTTTCATGTTTTTGCCAACGCTGACGCCTATGTCTATATAGTTATGCGCCAAGGCAGCAAGGGCACTAAGTCTGTTCTATTCCCGCTGGATGCAACAGGCACTGATAATTTTGTCAAACGCGGTCGAGACTGCATTGTTCCCACAGAAAGTGCCCTACAGTTTGATGAAACCCCAGGTGTAGAAAATGTTGGTCTCTTGCTCAGCCGGCAAAAACTTGACCCGACGCTAGTCTTGAACTTTCCGGCCAATCTTACGGCCTATGTACCCGGCTATGTTTCTAGCTCTAGTTCAGTAGCCAAGCGTAAATTGCCAAGGCGCATAAAGATGTCGGTAGAGAAGTCTGCCAGTGGCGCTCTTTTGAAACGTCAACCAGCAACTAAGGTTTCTGCTGATCTTGTCAGCAGCAGCAAGATTCGTGGCCGCCAGCTCTGGCGTTCGGCTTCAGCTGCTTTGCGAGAGTCGAATATGGTCATAGTTGTCAAAGAAGGCTCAGGCAGCGGTGCTAGAGCAGATTCTGGGGCTGTGGCAGTTGACTTCTCCCTGATTCACGAGCCGTAGAGTGCTTCCTTATAGTGTCCAAGGTTAAAAATGACTTATTATCCTTGAGCGCTGGGGGGACACTCTCGGGACCGTCATGTCCTAAACTATATAGATGGCTGAAATGGTTCAATTTGAAGTGCAAGAGCAACAGCAGGTGTCTGTGCGGGAACGCGAAAACACGGTGCAGAATATTGATTTGTGCCCTCGATTGCCGCTTGTCGGCGGTGGCTTGTTCGACCTTTTGCTTGAGACCACTTTAAATTTTCAGCAGAAAAAAGTATTACGTCACAATCAACTTGATTACTCTTATTCGCAGGCCCTAGCTCGCTCTCTTTACTTAGCGCAATTGCTTGCTGAGCATGGTATTGGTCGTGGTGACAAAGTTGGTTTGTACTTTCCTAATCATTCTGAGTTTCTTGCTGCTTTTTTTGCCATTAGTGCTCTTGGCGCAACCGTGGTGCCAATTAATCCATTGCTCAAAGCTGAAGAAATTGGTCATGTCTTGTCTGATTCACAATCAGTGGCGTTAATCTCTCACAGCCGTTTTCTTGACAGCGAAAATAGCAATAGCCAAGAAGTGCAAGAGACCCTAAATCAACTGCCACTGAGAAAGTTGTTCCTCCTTGGCGGCGAGACTTACTCTAGTCTTGGGTCTAATGATGAGCGTACTGAAAATCCCCTGAATGCTTCTGCTTTTGAAGTGATCGACCTGATCAATGAAAAGTTTGATCGTGGTATGAGTTGCTGGTTGCAGCATCTAGAAGAACAAAAGGCATTTTCGGCTCAATCACCTGCAGCCTTAATTTCACTACTTGGCTCTGCTGCTTCTGCTGTCAATGTCAACGAAGAGCTGGCTTTAATTGTCTATACTTCAGGCACCACAGGTAAGCCCAAAGGGGCGATGCTGACCTTCTTGAACCTGCTCACTGCTGTCAATACTTATCCTCATCGACTTGATGTTAGTAGTGAAGATAGACTAGCTGCGGTTTTACCCCTCTGTCATTTGTATGGCTTAATTGTGGTCTTGTTGGGCACCATTAAGCAAGGCGCCACAATGGTATTGCTTGAGCATTTTGAAGCCGCAGCCTTAGCTAATTTGATAGAAGCTGAGCAAATTACTGTATTGCCTGCTGTACCCACTATGTTCCAATTTTTGTCCCTTGAGTTAGAGCGCTTGCCGCGCTCTCTTAAATCATTGCGCTTGGGTCTAGTTGGCGGTTCGGCGATGCCTGTTGAGCTTATGAAAAAGCTTGAGTTGCAGCTTGATGTGCCTGTGTTAGAAGGATGGGCTTTGACTGAATGTTCGGTCATTGCTACGTTTAATCCTAGTAGTTTGCGCAAGTATGGCTCGGTCGGTCCAGCCATGCCAGGCCTAGAAGTAGCAGTGTTTGGTAGTGACGGAAGTTACTCTCATACTACGGAAGTTGGAGAGCTTTGCATTCGTGGTGCCAACATCATGAAAGGTTATCTCAACAATCCCACTGCCACTGCCGATAATATTAAAGACGGTTGGCTGCATACTGGTGATTTGGGCTACATAGATGAGCATGGCTACGTTTTTGTGGTGGGCCGCAGTAAAGAGCTAATCATTCGCGGCGGTATGAATATTTATCCAAGAGAAGTAGAAGCTGCTATTTTACGTATGCCTGAAGTACGTGACGTTGCTGTCATTGGTGTGCCTGATCAGTACATGGGCGAGCGCGTCAAAGCCTTTGTCGTATTAAGTCAGCCTGGTAGTGTTAGTGATAGCGATGTTAAGGCCTTTTGCGCCAAACATATGGCCGACTATAAAGTGCCACGCTTAGTCGATTTCGTCGACGTTATTCCGAAGAACTCCACCGGCAAGGTCTTAAAGCGGTTGCTTTCTTAAGCAAGTTTTTCAAGTTTTGGCGCTAGCCTTCAGGGCTCATTTTTTCACTGATTTCTTGCAAGCGAATAATGCGCTCGAGCATTGGTGGATGGGTGGAAAACAAGTTCATCAGCCATCCTGCTTGGTTTGGTTGAGCTATATAAAGAGAAGATAGGGCCGGATTGGCTGCAGTCATTGGTCGAAATTGGCTGAGTTTTTCGATTTTAGCTAAGGCCGAGGCTAGGGCCAGAGGTTTGCCACAAAGGTGGGCACCAGTGGCATCAGCTTCGAATTCTCTTGAGCGTGATATGCCAAGATTAATCAAACTAGCGGCAATTGGTGCCAAGATGATCATCAATAAGACAAAAATGGGATTGGGTGGTCGATTGTCGTCACTGCCTGAGCTATAACTAGAGCCGTAACTCGTGCCAAAATACATACCGTAGTGGGCGATTGTTGTGACTACTCCGGCTAAGACTGCAGCGATAGTCGATATCAAAATGTCTCTGTTTCTAACATGGCCTAGTTCGTGGGCTAGCACTGCTTCGAGTTCAACTTCAGTCAGAAGCTGAGTGATGCCTCTTGTGACAGCGATAGCTGAGTGAGCCGGGTCGCGCCCCGTGGCAAAAGCATTGGGTGAGTCGTCGTCAATGAGATAGACAGTCGGCATAGGTATCTTTGCCCGTTCTGCCAGACGGCCCACGATGTCGTATAGCTCCGGTGCTTCTGCTGCACTTATGGGCTGGGCGCGAGACATTGCCAAGGCCATGGGGGCCGAAAACCAGTAGCTAAAGACATTCGTAGCGACGGCGAAGAAGAAGGCCACAATCAGCCCATCGCGCCCGCCTAAGAGGCCGCCTATCGCCACTATCAAAGCGGTAAGCATGCCCATCAATACAATTGTCTTTAGTGTGTTCATGTTTAGACTTTAAATTCGGGACCAGTAAGCTTACTAAAACTATGCACAATTTTTAAGCTTATGTCTTAACTCTGGCTCTCAGTTTAGCTCTTAACTTAGGCTCTTAAGTTAATTTAGATAGTGGCGCTAAATCTCTATAATTGCAGAGTTAATTGTGAAGGTTGAGCAAGATTATGACTACTACTCGAGTTGAGCGCGATTCTATGGGGGCGATGGACGTTCCTGCCGGTGCCTATTATGGCGCCAGTACGCAGAGGGCAGTGCTCAATTTTCCTATTTCAGATTTGAAATTTCAGCGCTGTTTTATTCGTGCTCTTGGTTTAATCAAGCTTTGTGCCGCTGAGGTCAATAAAGAGTTTGGTGATGTTGATGCCAAGCTGGCTGATGCCATTATTTCTGCTTGCGAAGAAGTCGTTGCTGGAAGTCTTGATCATGATTTTGTCGTCGACATTTTTCAGACCGGCTCCGGTACTTCTACTAACATGAATGCTAACGAAGTGATTGCCAATAGAGCAATCGAGATTCTAGGTGGCAAGCGTGGTGACCGCAATTTAGTGCATCCAAACGATCACGTTAACAATGGTATGTCGTCTAACGATGCCATTCCCACTGCAATTCATATTGCTGCCTTAATTGCCATCAGCGAGCAGTTGAAACCAGCTTTATTGAAGTTAGAGAGCAGTTTGCGTTGCAAGTCGTTAGAGTTTATGCCAGTGATCAAAACTGGTAGAACCCATTTGCAAGATGCCACTCCGATACGCTTGGGTCAAGAATTTGAAGGCTATGCCGGGCAAGTTGAGCGGGCTTTGCTGCGCTTAGAATATGCTCAAAGCCGTTTGTCAGAAGTGGCGCTCGGTGGCACGGCAGTTGGCACCGGTATTAATACCAGAGAAGAGTTTGCTAGAAAAGTTTTGGCTCGAATTTCTAAGCGCTTAGGATTTCTAGGATTGACTCTTTGTGAGACCAGTAACCATTTTCAGGCTCAAGGAACTCTCGATGAGATAGTCGACGCTTCTGGTGTGCTTAAGACCATTGCTGTCTCTTTGATCAAGCTAGCAAATGATATACGTTGGTTAGGCTGCGGCCCCAGAGCTGGTTTTGCTGAAATTGCTTTGCCTGAAGTACAGCCAGGCTCTTCTATTATGCCGGCCAAAGTTAATCCAGTTATTGCCGAATCGCTGATTATGGTCGCAGCCCAAGTAATAGGAAACGATGCCACCATAGCTATTGCTGGAGCTTCTGGAAATTTCGAATTGAATGTCATGATGCCGGTGGCTGCCTACAATCTCATTCAATCAATCGAACTTTTGGCGGCTGCAGTATCTAACTTTACCTTAAAGTGTATTGATGGCTTGACCGCGACTGATAATGGGCCAAAATTGGTTGAGCGTGGCTTGGCGCTGTGCACGGCTTTGGTGCCTGCAGTTGGTTATGATATTGCCGCAGCCATAGCCCATGAAGCTTACACCAGTGGTCAAACTGTACGCGAGGTGGCGCGGCAGAAGACTAAATTGAGTGAAGAAGAGTTGACTACCTTGCTTGACCCTATGCGTATGACCGCACCTGATCAAAGTTGAATCGTTCGCGGTCTATACAGCCAGGAGAGCCTTTTTTAACTCAAGGCATGATTTATAGCGATCTTCTGGTTTTTTGGTCAAACATTTGAAGATGATTTTCTCTAGTTTGGGATTGACCTTGATTGGCTCTGGTCGGCTCTTAAAGGGCAAAGGCATTTCGTAAAGGTGCATGGCAAAAGTATGCATGGCATTGCTGCCTCTTAGCGGTGCAGCGCCAGCCAGCATTTCGTAGAACATGCAGCCCAATGAATAGATATCTGAGCGAATGTCTAGCTCATCGCCTTTGCATTGTTCTGGGCTCATGTAAAGTGGGCTGCCGAAAATAAAGCCTGGTTGAGTGAGCTTTTGCGATGTTTTATCGTGAGCCGATTGACATTTGGCAATGCCAAAATCGAGTAGTTTTACATTTGAGTGAGTATCGTCAGTGTATGGAGCATCAGACTGAGAGAGTTGGTCTACCAGCATGACATTGCTTGGCTTTATGTCGCGGTGAACGATGCCCAGATCATGAGCAAAAATTAGACCGTCAACCACTGCTTTGACAATTTCTAGCGATTGCTCTTCTGACAGTCTGGTTTTCTCGTCAAGAAGGTGATCTAGTCCATGACCCTGCAGATGTTCTAGAACCAGATAAGGCCGGGCCTCGTCAGCTTTAGCTTTAGATAGTTTGTCACTATCATTTTGCAAAATGCCATAAGAAATCATATGCACAATATTTGGATGATTGAGAGCATTGATGATAATTGCTTCTCTCTTGAAACGCTCAATGCTTTCTTCAGTGTCGGAAAAATGTGTGTGCAAGATTTTTACGGCAACGCTTAAGTCTACGCGGTTATGACGGCCAAGATAGACTGTGCTGATGCCGCCGCGGCCGAGTATGCGCTCGAGCACAAAGCGATTTTCTATGGTTGAGCCAATCAGGGCTTCATCTTCATCTTCAGTTTCATCTTTAGCCAATTTCTTTTAGCCTACGTGCACTTTGGGGCGTTTCTTCTGGTCCGATTCAGCTTCACGTAAGATTTCTCTGGTGACTGCAGCTGTCTCGCCGTCTCCTAAAAAGATAAACTTAATTACGTATAGTATCGGATTGCCTTCGGTCCAACCCATGTAGATATGGGCTTGTCTTTTGGTTTGGTCGCGCACATGCAAGAGCAGGGCTGCAATTGCATTGGGGATGGCTGGGCTGGTGCATTTTAATACGCGGAAGCGGCCCACTTGTTCGCCTCGCACCACTACTTGTTTTAACTTAAATTCAGATGCATCACTAACGGTTACCTCGACAAAAATTAGATATTCATTGTGGAGATTGTGCGTAGTCATGGCTTCTTGCTCAGCTTTCTCTAGGTCTCCACCCGGCCTATGGGCCACGAGTCTAATCTCTTGATCCGGATCGTCTTTGATAAACTGCTTGGCGGTGTGGTCGAGCACTACTTCTCTAATGCGCAGTTCGGTTGAGCGCAGTACCCGCGAAATAATAGAAGTGAGCAAAATGGCAACAATGAAAAACGTGGCAATGTGCAGGCCATCAGGTCTTTCGTTGATATTCACAACCGTGGTGTATAAAAAGATCAGTGTTATCAGGGCGTAGGCATAGCGGCCAACTTTTGCTGATGCCCAGACTTTGAGTGTGACAGCCAGAGCGGCCGAAGTAATCAATACTAAAACTCCGGTAGCATAAGCACCAGCTTGAGCATCGACATTGGCTTTAAAGATAATAGTGACAGCAAGAGCTACGGCGGTAAGGAAAATTACTAATGGGTTTTTAGCACTGGCCCAATCAGGGGCCATGCCATAACGTGGTAAGTAACGTGGCACTAAATTCAGCAAACCAGCCATGGCCGATGCTCCGGCAAACCACAGAATAGAGATACTGCTGAGGTCGTATACGGTACCTACCACGGGGCCCAATAAGTGGTGGCATAGGTATGAAAGAGCTCTGCCGTTGGCGGCACCACCTTCTTGAAAGGCAGCGCTAGGAATGAGAAGGGTGGTGGAGAAGGAGCTGGCTATGAGAAATACACTCATTATTAGGGCTGAAGAAAGCAGCAGCTTCTTTGTGTTATTAATGCGACAGCTGAGTTCTTCCTCACCTTTGCTATTAGAGCCTTTGACCAGTGGCATTACCGCTACACCGGTCTCAAAACCAGAAAGTCCAAGGGCCAATTTCGGAAACAGTATCATCGAGAGGCCGAGCATGTTCCAAATTGAGTGGTGGTCAATCACCAACTGCTCGCTCCATTTTGAAAAATGATCGAGGCTATGGCTCAGTTCGATACCAGCGGCAACGATGGTGGCAAAATTGAGCACTAAGTATACTGTGACCAAGACAACGGATAAACCAATTGCTTCGCCAAAACCTTTGATGAAAATGGCACCAAGAAGAAGAATAAGTAGACTTGTCAGACCCATTTGACCCAGAGGCAAAATCTTGCTCAGCATCGGATTGGCTGTGATGTGGGCTGCGGCGTCGGCGGCTGAAAGAGTAATAGTAATGATGAAATCAGTGGCGGCAAAGCCAAGCAGGATGAGAACGAGCGTCTTGCCCCGCCAGCTAGCCAAAAGCTCTTCGAGCATAGCCAGGCTGCCCTGACCGTTCGGTGAATAGCTTGCAACCTTGTAATAGACCGGTAAGGCGCCAAATAGGGTAAGTAAGACCAAGATTGCCGTGGCAATTGGTGAGAGCAGCCCAGCGGCGATATAGGCAATACCTGGTTGATAACCCAGTGTTGAAAAGTAGTCAACCCCGGTTAAACACATTACTTTCCACCAGGGGCCCTTGTCAGTCCTGTGCTCTGGCTTGTGCTCCTGTTTCTGATCGGGCTCTTTTTCGGCCTTAAATTCGTTGCTTTTGTCTTCGCCTTCCACCTTTTCTCCAGCAATGTATTAAGCTACATAGTTGTGCCCGCTTGCCAGTAAAATTACATGTTTCTTGGCCAATAAATGGAGTCGTCGATGAAGTGGGCCTCGGTTCTTGAGTGTATGGAGGGGCGGTCTCATTCCCCTGAGAATAATTGGGGCCAAGCAGTGCAGTCTTTGGCCGAAGAGCTGGAAAACCAGCTGGGTGGCAAGCCTGATTTATTGCTAGCTTTTATATCGCCTGACTACAAGAAATATTTTGAAGCAATAACAGCTGCCTTAAAAGCGCGCCTTGGCGGCGCCCTGATTGGTTGCAGTGCCGGGGGCATAGTCGGCGGGGGGCAAGAAGTTGAGCAACAGTCGGCAATATCTTTGACCGGAGCGATTTTGCCTGGAGTTAGCATTAAAACTTTTCATATCACCAACGATTCTTTACCAGATCTCGATGATGCCCCTGGTAGCTGGGAAAAATTGATGAGAATAGAAAGCTCGGAGCAGCCTGCCTTTATTTTGCTATGTGACCCATTTAGTATAAAGATCGACTCTTTTGTTCAAGGCCTTGATTATGCTTTTCCTCGTATGGTTAAGATTGGCGGGCTGGCCTCTGGTGGGCATAAAGGAGGCGAGAATCGGCTAATTTGTGATGATAATGTTTATCGCTCGGGCTTGGTCGGTGTTGCCCTTTCTGGCAACATACAAGTTGACTCAGTTGTGGCCCAGGGCTGTCGGGCCATTGGTAAGCCTAGTCGCGTCACTAAATGTGACCGCAATCTTCTTTATGAGCTTGATGGCAAGCCTGCTGTTAATGTTTTGCGCGATGCTATCGAGCGTCTTTCAGATGGTGAGCAAAAATTGGCCAAGGATGCCATTTTTCTTGGAGTGGCCATGAATGAATTTCAAGAGAAATTTGTTGATGGCGATTTTTTAGTGCGCAATATTTTTGGTATTGAACCTATGAGTGGTGCACTTCTTGTCGGCGAAGTACTGCGCTCAGAGCGCACAGTTCAGTTTCACATACGAGATGCTGCAACTTCGCGAGATGATTTGAGAGCAATGCTTAAGCGATATATTGATAAATCGGGCTCAAAGGCCAGCGGTGCCTTGCTATTCTCCTGCTTAGGCAGGGGACAACACTTATATGGCCGCACTAATCACGATAGTGATTGCTTTCGTGATTTCTTTGGTGATATAGCTATAGGTGGCTTCTTTTGTAATGGTGAAATTGGACCAGTTGGAGACTCTACTTTTTTACATGGCTACACTTCTTCGTTTGGAATATTCAAGGAAAAAGAGTAATGAAAATGAGAAATCTAAATTGTTTGCTTGCTAGCTTGATTATTTTGTCACCTCTGCTTGCTGCCCAAGCGGCTCCAGCAGCAAAAAATACTGCCAAGAAACTGATTCGACAGTCGCCTTCAACTGATGCTGCTGCTGGGCAGGCCTATAGTGCTCGGCTCTGGAATCGTATTCTCTCTTCGTGGAACTACCCTGATGGCAATAATCATGTCACTCTAACTGCAGTGGTAATTGCTGATGGTACAGTTGAGAGCATGCAGGTGACGAGTTCTCCTAAGAGCCCAGAAGCTGAAGCCAGTGCTCAAGCTGCCTTTGATAAGGCTAAGCCCCTTGATGCACTGCCAACTGGCATGCCAAAAGCTACTGTGGTTATCACCTTCAACTCTAAATCAGATCCCCATGGTGACTCTAGTTCTGGTGGCAGTGTTAGGCTTGATCCCGTTAATAGTAAATAGTAGAAAATTATGTTTGGATTTGGCACAACTAAACAAACACGCAGGCCGCTTAAGTTTGCTGGTAGCTGGTATGACGCTGACCCTGGTCGTTTAGCTGCTCAAATCGACAAATTTGTTGAAAGTGTCGAAGCCAAAGTAGCGGCAGTAATGCCTGGCCAAGGGCACGTGCTAGCAATAGTGGCGCCCCATGCTGGCTATATCTATTCTGGAGCCACTGCCGCTGCCAGTTATTTGGCTGCCGCTCAGAGCGGTGTCAAGCGCGTCTTCCTTTTTGGGCCAAGTCATTATCAAGGCTTCTTTGGTGCCGCTCTAACCCCCTGTAAGAGCTTTGCCACTGCTTTTGGTGATTTGTCTATAGATATAGATGTGGTGCGCGACCTAAAGCAAGATTCTCTTTATGAGGAACGTGCTGATACCCATCTTAACGAGCACTCGTTAGAGCTGCAGTTGGCCTTCATTCGCAGAATATTGGGTGATGTGAAAATTGTGCCTGTGCTTTTTGGCCGCACCGATGAAGAATTAGAATTGAGAGTATTGGCCGACAAACTATCGTGCCATTTAACTGACGGCGACCTAATTGTTGTTAGCTCTGATTTTACTCATATTGGCCCACGCTATGGCTATACACCATTTTCAGCTAAGATGACCGATCGCTTGAAAGAGCTTGATATGGAAGCTTTTAGCTATTTGCACAAACCAGATTTGGAGGGTTTTCTCTCTTTCTATCAGCGCACCGATGACACTATTTGTGGTGTCTATGCCTTGGCCACACTTCTTGCCCTACTGCCTCATGGTTCTGTCGGTAATTTGCTCGACTATCGCACTTCGCGCGATCAAGTCACACTTGATTTATCGGATGATGGCGAAAACTCAGTTTCGTATATGGCAATTGCCTTCACCGGCGAGCATAGCTGGAGCCAAATTGCAGCCCACAAGCAGGCCAGTATTATTTCTGAACTGACTGATGAAGAGAAGAACACTCTACTAAAAATTGCTCGCACTACATTAGAGTTTTATGTTAAGAGTAGGCGAGTGCCTACTTTAGCCGATTTGGTTGATTCAGCGGACTTTAATATTGCTCCTGGTCTAGATTGGCGCAGCTGCTTAACAGCGAAGCTTTTGAGCCCTCATGGGGTATTTGTTACACTCTATCGCCGTGCTCACCAGCCTCACCAACCTCATATAGATGTGCACGAGGATAACCGCTTGCGTGGTTGTATTGGTTACATTTTGCCGGTGCAGCCCCTTTACCAGGCTGTGATCGCCAACACTGTTGCTGCATGCTCTCGAGACCCGCGCTTTGAGCCAGTTGAAATAGCTGAGTTAGATGGTCTTGAAATTGAAATTAGTGTGCTCACTCATCCACAGCCGATTGAAGCGGCTGATCAAATTAGAATTGGCCATGATGGAATTATTTTGCATTTAGGCCAGCGACAGTCTGTCTTTCTGCCCAAAGTCGCAAGTGAGTATGGTTGGACTATAGAAGAAACAATGGCTCAGTTATCGCAAAAGGCTGGGCTCGATAAAGGAGCCTGGAAGCGCAACTGTCGCATTGAGATTTTTCAGGCCGAGGTTCTGTCCGAAGCTTGGCCAGAGAGCTAATATAAAATGCTAAAAATGTATGATGTGACTCTGCAATAAGTAGACGATGATATTCTGAATCATTACCTGAAATCCAGCAAACATCAGGAAGATCAATGTATTGTCTTGACTGGCAAAGCGTGTCAGCTCAGCTTCTATACTGGGAGCAAGATTTTTCTGGGCGTGAGCATTTAAGACTTGAGTAGAAACTATCAAACGCGGATTATTGCGCCACAGACCATAGCTAAACATTTCGTCGACACTATCGTCGACTACAGCTAGACGTAGACCAGGTAAGGCCAGTTTCTCGCATTGCGAAGAAAGAATCAGGGCCAACTCAGGGTTATCTTTTGCTACTTCTTCCATAGCCAAGAATCGAGCTTTATAATAGCGGCGCTCGGCCCAGTCAAGCACCAGGGGTAGTAGCATAACGAATAATACATTGACACTAAGCAATACAAGAGCGGCACCACGATAACCGACATCATCGGTGGTGACATAATAAGCCACTGGAACAGTCAGGGCTAACCCCACAAGAAATGTGGTGGCGTAATATGCTTTAAGTACTCTTGATGGTGTGACCATTTTTCCCTGCCTACAGGTGTTTAGAGCGATTTAACGCCTGCTTTATGCATCTTTTTCTTAGATGTTCTGCTTAGTTTGTTCCACCTTCTCATGATTGTAAAACCCATAAAAAACCTGAAAGCGCCGCTTGACAATGGTCTGGCTGCAATTTCATTTATTTTGCTCATTTAATATATGATGTGCTCAGGTTGATTCAGCTCAGTACAATGCGAAATTGCCGTCCCAGTGAAAGAATTACCAGACTTAGCTAAATATAGAACTAAGCTATTGCTCTTTATTCGCAAGCAAGAAGCCCTAAAACTTCAGGGTGACGTAGCGAAACTGAGTGAATTGGCCGAAACCCCTGACGATTTCTTACTTAAGAAATGGGTTTGGACAGTATGTCTGCTTGGTGGACCGGCCACATTCATAGCTTTGCCATTGCTTCTATGTGTTTTGGGTATTTTTACCCCAGCGCCGATTATGGACTTTTTTTGGATCTTAACTAAGCTAGTCATGGCTTCAGTGCTTTTAGTTTTTTGTCTGGCTGTTTATTTCACCCTGCGCTCGACTAAAGAATAGCTCCAGTTGGTTAGGTGAGAATTTACCCATCTGTGGCACCTGTGGCCGATGTTATACTCATGACTTCTCCTTCCTACTTCTTGTACGAGATTTCTATGAGATTTGTTTGCGCCTTTCTATTGGTATTTTTGCTGGCCATAGCTCCTGTTAGGGCTGCCGATGGTAGCTCAGCAAAATGTTCGCACGTCACTATTCCAGTGCTCTATATGACTGATAGGGCCGCTTGTCTCAAAGGAAATGGATACGCTGCTCAGCGAAAAGTTGAAGACGGCAATTCTATTTATCATGTGAACTGCGGCACAGCTGAATACACACTTGCAAATGCTAGCCGCAAGCCATTGACTGATAATCAGAAGAAGTTGGGTTGGGTGCCAAGCGCGAAGATGCGAACAAAGCTTCAGACAAAGGAATTGCCAGGGTCAGGAAGCAGCAGTGCTTATAGCGATTTTGGTAAGGCCATCAAAGATGTTGCATCTCGCACAGGTCAGAGCGAATTTTTTGTTATTGTGCACGGCTTCAATACTACTTTCGCTCAGGCGACCGAATCGGCAGCTCTACTGGCTTATAGCCTGGAAAAACCTGTAATTGTTTACGATTGGCCATCAAAAGGTAAGGCCGGACAATATGAAGTAGATGCTGGTAATAATGAATGGAGTCAGGAGCATTTTGACCAGTTGGTTGATCAATTGACTGAGGTGAAAACCGCGGGTATCAAATTTAACTTGTTGGCCCATAGTATGGGCAATCGCATAGCTATTCGTTCAGCTCCGGTGCTTAGGGGCAAGCATGTATTTGATCAATTCTTTTTGGTTGATGCAGATTTTGATGCCGAGACTTTTGTGCACTATATGTCGAGATATGCTCGCATTACTGAAGAAACCAAACATAACTATCTGTCCAATGGTCTCGAACCACCGAAAGTTCGAATACTTTTTTCTCACCGCGATCATGCCCTGCCCCTTTCTCAGTTTCTTTATGGTGGCTATACCAGATTGGGGCAAGCTGCCGACGGTATGCTTACTTCAGTCTTTAGTTTGTCTGCTTTCAGCCGCATGCTTGAGCATGCCAATAGCATAATTGCTGGCACTAGTGCGACTGAAGACAAACCTGAACTAAGGCCCGATTTGATGATGAAATTCGAATGGATTGACTTTACAGCTCTAGACCGCGGCATTATTGGTCATACCATTCCTTATCGGCTCATCGCTAATCTAGCAGCCAAAGATAGCCCTGGTGATGGTCTGACTCTCGTTGAGAGCGATAATGGTTCAGTCAATAGGCTCAGTAAGTTCTCCCTTGGGCTCTTCC